>DGUV01000051.1:2082-3269 GCA_002395775.1 Prevotellaceae bacterium UBA4301 | reverse complement strand
TGTCATGGGGTGTTGGTCCGATGGTCATCCTCCTGTTAGGTATGTTCTTTGCTCCAGGCGGCTATCTGTTCGACTGGGTGGAGTCGTTGGCGCATAGCTGCCTGGGTGCTGATGCTGCCGAGTATGCTGTCAATGTGTTCTCCTCGCGTTTGGTATTCTTCTCCTTGTTTGTGGTGGCTTTCATTGCCTGGAATCTGCAGCGTAAGTTGCAGGAGAGTGCAGAGTTTACGGCACAGAAGGCACAGGAGAAGAAAAACGGCCTGATAGAGAATATCCAGTTGCTGTTTACGAACCAAGTGGCAGTGAAGACCGTTTGTTTCCTGGCAGGTATCTATCTGACCTGGAACCTCGTCGCTTCGGTGATGGGATTCTTCCAGCCGCATATCTATGAGACGGCAGGTGGCGTTACCAACGAGCAGGCAAACTGGATGAACTGCATACAATGGGCTATTATCGTAGGTGTTACGCTGATTACCTCGAAGCTCATCGACCGTACCAGCCACAAGCTTATCTATGTCTTTGGCTTGGTGGTGGCTATCAGCGCCTGGCTCATCATTGTCACGATTGGTGTCAACGGACCGGTAGGACTGTGGGCATTCGCTATCCTTTGGGGTGTGCAGGGAGGTACTTCCGTGCAAATCTTCTATGCCCTCTGGGGGTCAGAACTGTTCCCCGCCAAGTTCCGTGCCGGAGCCCAGGGCTTGATGTTCTTCATCGTCCGTGGTCTGTCTGCGGTTTGGGGACTGCTCTTTACCTATATCTACGGCGAGCAGGGCGAGGGCTTTACCCTTGCTGCCTACTGCATGATTGCCCTGCTAGCAGTCTCGCTCATCGTTGGTATCCTTGGAGCACCGAAGACCCGTGGCCGCTCGCTGGAGGATATTACCAAGGAGCGGTATGGCGAGGAGTATTAATGTTTCGATATGTCGATATGTCGATATGTCGAAATGTCGAAAAAAAACGAAATAAAAACAATACAATAATGAAAAGTATATTAGAAGGCCGCGAAGGATTGAAGGCCGTGATTGATCAGATTGCAGAGGTTACTGGTTACCTCTGGCAGAAAGGGTGGGCAGAGCGTAACGGTGGAAACATTACCGTTAATGTCACCGAGTTTATGGACGATGAGTGTAAGGCACTGCCTGCCATTTCGGAAGTGAAACAGATTGGTCTGACGCTGCCGCAGT
>DGUV01000051.1:1768-2028 GCA_002395775.1 Prevotellaceae bacterium UBA4301 | reverse complement strand
CTGACGCTGCCGCAGTTGAAAGGCAAGTATTTCTATTGTAAAGGAACCGGCAAGCGTATGCGCGACCTGGCAAAGGAACCGATGCAGAACGGTTCGATTATCCGCATCTGCGACGACTGTGCCAGCTACGTGGTCATTGCCGATGTCAACGTGGTGCCTACCAGCGAGCTGCCTACGCACCTCGCCCTACAGAACTATCTGTTGGAAACAGGCTCTTGCTATAAGGCTACGCTGCATACACACCCCATCGAGCTGGTGGC
>DGUV01000051.1:0-1714 GCA_002395775.1 Prevotellaceae bacterium UBA4301 | reverse complement strand
ATGAGTCATATCCAGCGTTTCCTGAAGGGTGACGAGATGACGCGCGTGCTGTGGTCGATGATTCCAGAGACCTTGGCTTTCGCTCCGTTAGGTATCGGTATCGTACCTTATGCTTTGCCGTCGTCAGTAGATTTGGCTGAGGCTACCTTGGAGCAAATCAAGACCCACGATGTGGTGATGTGGGAAAAACACGGTACGGTGGCTGTCGGTCAGGATATTATGGATGCCTTCGACCAGACAGACGTGCTCTGCAAGGCTGCCAACATCTATATGTGTGCGCGCTCCATGGGTTCAGAGCCCGACGGCATGACCGCTGCACAGATGAAGGAAGTGCAGGACGTCTTCAAACTGCCGAAGAAACGTCCGTGCTAAAGGATAGACATAAAGAAAGTGGGCGAAACGCGATTGGTTTCGCCCACTTTTTGTTTGATAGCATCAGCACGGCTTATTCGAACTTGAAGCCTGCCAGACGCCACTTGGCACCCGAGATGTAGAAAGTGTAAGCCTTGTCGGCCTCGATGTCATAGACCAATGCATCCCAAGCCTTGATGTCGGCAGAGGGGTGCTGGCCACATTCTACCTCAGCACCGGTAGAGAGAACTGTGCCGTTAATCTTGTTGTTGCCTTCCTTCATGAAGACTTTCTTGGTGGTAGCCACTGCACCTCCGAGGAAGATGGTCAGCTTACCAGCCTTCTTGGCAGTAAAGATAACGGGAGCGCCATTCGTGCCTGCACTGGTGATGTACTTTCCCGTCAGGTCAACGCCTGCAACAGTACACTCGTCATTCTGTGAACCGCCCAGTTTCCAGTCGCTGATGCTTTCGTCGAAGGTCACTTCTAAGTTCTTTACCTCCTTGATGCTCTTGCCGCCCTTGATGTAAGCGTCGCGCTTGTTGATAGAATACTCGCCCTGTGCAGAGGCTCCAATAGCGATGGCTGCTACGGCCATCATCATCAAAATCTTTTTCATGTTGTTGTAGTTTTAGTTAATAATTTGGGGTTTGTTATGTTGTTATTTCTCCTGATCCGTAGCAGCGGTGATGCTGTTCGTCGTAGATGACACAGAACTGACCGGGTGCTACGCCGTGAATAGGCTGTTGTGCATGTACCAGATAGGAGCCGTCTCCCGTCGCCTCCAAGGTGGCAGGCAGGAACTCCGGTGTATGACGAATCTTCAGTGTTACCGACAGCGGCGGCAATTGTCCGTTGATGCTGTGGAAGTCGTGGATGGGGAAATCTTGCTGATATGCTGTTGAGGGGTCGTAGCCGTGAGAGACATAGATGATATTCTGTGCTACATCCTTCTTGACGACAAACCACGGACCGCCACCCAACCCCATGCCTTTGCGCTGGCCGATGGTGTGAAACCAGTGACCTTTATGCTTGCCGATGCGCTTGCCCGTCTCCAGTTCTACCACGTCACCCTGCTGTTCTCCGAGATAGCGTCGCAGGTAGTCGTTGTAGTTAATCTTCCCCAAGAAACAGATGCCTTGTGAGTCGTGACGATGGGCAGGGGCAAGGTGTTCTTTTTCTGCTATCTGGCGCACCTCGTCCTTCATCATGTGACCGATGGGGAACAGCGCTTTCTGCAGTTGCCAGTTGTAGATTTGTGCCAGGAAGTCCGTCTGGTCTTTTACGGGGTCAGGACTGGTGCAAAGCCATTTGAGGGGAAGCCCACCCCCGACCCCTCCCAAAGGGAAGGGAGGTTGATTAG
>DGUV01000080.1 GCA_002395775.1 Prevotellaceae bacterium UBA4301 | reverse complement strand
TGTCGGCCATGAAACAGGGCACGCCAGCCTGACAAAAGCTCTCGGCAATCACCTGCAGGGTGACGGTCTTTCCCGTACCTGTGGCACCTGCCACCAGTCCGTGGCGGTTGGCCATCTTGCCCACGATGCTCAGTGGGCCGTTCTCGCAGTGGGCCACATAGAGCCCATGTTCCTTGTCATACATAGTCTGTCTGATTTATGTGTTTACGTTTTTCGACACAATATTAATGAAAATCTGCGGATTAGACAAATTATTCGCGCACAAAATCTCTTCCCGTCCAGCGATAGCGCAAAGGATGCACGCTTCGGCGAGCCAGCCGCTTTTCGTCACGAGCCAGTTCGTCAATGGACAACAGCAACGTGAAGACGGGTTCGTCGGCATCGGCCCTTACCTCCACCAGCCGCAGGTCATCCACCGAGCGCTGCACCTCGGCCAGCCCTATGCGAGGGGCCTCATCGTCCTCCCTCACGATGCTGTCAGGCTCTGCATCAGTGAGTTCCGAAAAGAAGTCGGCCGTCTCGGGCACGGGAAGTTCCAACCAATGGAGCCTCATCCAGTTGGTATCATAGAACCGGACGCTGCTGTCGCGGACAGGCCCTCCCACGGTCTGTACCAGAGCAATCAGCGACACGCTGTCGTCGGTCTCGAGCATTCGCAACTCTGCCGTGGCCGAGCGGGACAACTGCAGGCGGAGATACGACTCCGTCAGTGTGTCCAGCAGGACGTAGTCGCCCAGTCGGTTGCGCACCTTGGCCTCCATCTTGTTCTGATAGAAGTCCAGCATGTCATGGCGATTCTTCTCCGTCAGCAGAGGCAATATGCTGTCGGGCATGGAAGTGAAGACATCGGAAATGTTCTCACTATGGACAATGGACGATGGGCAATGGAGAATCGCCAGGACAATCAGTGTCAGTAACTTTTTCATTTTGTTCCGAGATAAAGGAATATCATACCAATAATGACCAGAGCCAGATCGATGGCCTTCGAGCGCAGATTCTTCTCGCGGAAAACGATGGCCCCCACGAGGAAACTGACTATCACACTGCTGCGTCGGACCATGCTCACCACGCTCACCAAAGCCCCGTCGAGGCTGAGGGAATAGAAATAAGCAAAGTCGGCCGCACTGAGGAAGAGGCTGATCAGCGGGATGGCCCAGTCCCAACGGAAGGGCGTCGTGCGTTCGTGCTTGGGCCACCACAGGAGCATCACCATAGCGCCCATGATCAGGCACTGATAGAAGTTGTAGTAGCACTGCACCGTCATGCGGTTGAGCCCCACCCCACCCGCTTCGGGCGCAGCCATCAGAAACTTGTCGTACAATCCGCTCACGGCTCCGAACACGGCAGCCATGACGGTGAGCAGGATCCACCGATTGTGGCGGAAGTCGATGCCCTCACGCTTACCGCTCCGGCTGAGCATGTAGAAGCTGAGTATGGCCAACAGGACACCCACCCACTGAAAGAGGTTAAGCCTTTCGCCAAAGAACAGCAGGGCACCCAGCAGCACCATCACGGGGCGGGTGGCATTGATGGGCCCCACCAGGGTCAGGGGCAGATGCTTCATGCCGAAATATCCGCAAAGCCACGAGGCCAGCACTATCAGACTCTTGAGCACAATGTAGCGCTGCACGGCCCATCCGCCGAAGGGCACATCGGGCTGGAGGGCCAGAGGCAGGAAGATGAGCGAGCAGAACAAGGTGTTGAGGAACAGCACGGGAATGACGGCATTCTCCTTCAACGCCTGTTTCTTGCAGACATCGTAGAGGCCAAGCAAAGCGGCACTGAGGAAGGCAAGCAGAAGCCAAGTCATGGGCGGTCCTCCTTAGTTGATTCATCAAGGTCATAGCTGACATCAGTCAGGAAAAGGGCATTGCCCGGCACACTCTCACCAGCCGAACAACGGTCCTTCCGCTCAATGACCTGACAAAATTCTTCCACACTCATGCGTCCCCGGCCCACCTCGACGAGCGTTCCGACAATGGCCCTGACCATGTTGCGGAGGAAGCGGTTGGCCGATATGGTGAAACGCCATTGGCCGGAATCTGTCCTCTCCCACACGGCCTTGGTCACATGGCAGAAGTTGGTCTTCGTGTCGGTATTCACTTTCGAGAAGCTGGTGAAGTCCTCATAGCGGAGCAAATGGCTGGCAGCCTCATTCATCTTATCGAAGTCGAGAGGGAAGGTAACCAACCAACTATAATGTCGCAGAAAGGGCGATTTACGGGTATGTATATAATAGTGATAAGTTCGCGAAGTGGCCGAGAAGCGGGCGTGCATGTCGTCGGCCACAGGCCAGAGGCGCTGCACGGCCATGTCCCTCGGCAGGAATTTGTTGAGCTTATACACGAGTTGGTCGGCATCCAAGTCCACGGGAGTGTCGAAGTGCGCCACCATCATGCTGGCATGCACTCCGGCATCGGTGCGCCCTGCGCCCACCACCTCGGTGTCCTCACGGAGCAAGGTCGACAAGGCGCGTTGCAAGGTGCCCTGGATACTCTCGCCATTGGGCTGCACCTGCCAACCATGATAGGCCGTCCCGTCGTAACTCAGTTGCATGAAATACCTGCTCATTTGCCCAGAATCTTATTCACCAAGGCCGTCACGTCGGCAATAGAGATTGCTCCATCGCCGTTCACATCGGCCACCTTCTCTTCATAGCCTTCCGTAGTCTTGCCCAGGATGATGTTCACGAGCATCGTCACGTCAGCTATGGAGATGGTGCCATCGTCATTCACGTCGCCGATGAGGATGGGCTCAACGTAATGCTTCATACAGATGTTGTCGATGTTGATGCGATATGTACCACCTTCACCTCCGCCATCACAGACAAAACGCAGACGAATGATGTCCTTCACGTCCATGTCATAAGCATACTTTTTCCAACTTCCCATTGGCTCCGACTCAACAAGTGCAGTCCATGATTCGCCCTCATCCGTTGAATAATACACCGACAAGTTGGCTCCCGAAGTTGTGCTTCCGTACATGCCTGCATAGAACGAAAGAGAATCGCAACCATCAACATAATCCTCCGTCATCTCGATGTAACCATTACGGATACGGACGCTCTTGGCGCCATAGCGATGATCGTTGTCGAGCGAACCCATCAAGGCATCTGCCATGGTCCAAGTCGAAGCTGTGCAGGCCACATCTGCTATAGCATAACCGCCCTTGCTTCCCGTCTCAAAGTCCTCGAAGAAGTCTGCAATCTCCGTTTCTACGGTATCGACAGGGATGACGATGGGGTCGATAATGACCTCGTTATCCGCATAGAAGGCACTGTCCATCATCGTCCCCCAGATGTATTCCTCAAGCTGGGGCAGGTCTATGAAGGGATTACGGTTGCCCTGAATGCAGTAGATGACATCGTTGCGCTGTATCTCTATCTCGTCTATCGGGTCCTGCCGTGCCCATTGAAGCATGAGGTTATAGACCCAAGGCTGCAGGGTTGGCCACTCCGACATGTCTGCCGTAAGCCAGCCTTCCTTGGTTTGCCAGATATCCCGCAATTGGGTGTAGCAAGTCGCCATGTAGAAGTAGGTACGAGCAAAGTCGCCCTTCCACTGGTCGGCAGGTTCCCACGCAGTAATGAGCGAATCGGGACGATAGCTTGCCGACTTACCCACCTTGATTACACCATTATCATACGTAGCATCGCTTACCACACCGATGGGATTATTGCTCTTGCGCTGATTGGCCGGACCATCGGCTGGATAAAGGTTAAAGAGGTCCTTGTAAGCATTGTTTTTCTCGTGCCCCCACCAACTGTTGGCCCAGATGTGCTCAATGTTCATTCCCTGCACCGAGGCAACAGTATCTTCTTCGTTGAAATGATACGTCTCGTTGCTATAGCGGTCACGTACCTGTCCGCCTTCCATATAGTCGGTCTGGTAGAAACCTTTCCACGTCCGGTTCTGACTGTTTCCTCCATAATCCAGTACCCTTTCGGGCTGCATCATGTCATGCAGCGCCCGCTTCAGTTCCACCTTCGTCAGTCCTTCTATGTTGGCATAATAATTTGTTTGTGCCACGAGATTCGTGGCACAAAACGCTATCAACAATAAAAGGACGCTTCTTCTCATAAGTTCGGTAGTTCTTCCCCTTGGGGAGATTAGGAAAGGGAACTATGCGGCGCAAAACAGCAGGATGATGAGTTGGGCAGTAAGTATGCGCAGGAACATGCTCAGGGGATAGACCGTGGAGTAGCCTACGGCTGGGGCATCGTTGCCCGACGTCTGCGTGGCATAGGCCAGGGCTGGCGGGTCGGTGGTAGAACCGGCGATGAGACCCATCAGTGTGAAATAGTTTACCTTATAGCGCCAGCGGGCAATGATGCCCACGATGAGGATGGGCAGCACGGTGATGAGGAAGCCACACCAAACGTAGGTGAGTCCGTCGCCCTCCACCACTGTGTCCCAGAACGAGGCACCGGCCTTGATGCCCACACTGGCCAAGAACAGCACGAGACCTATCTCTCTCAGCATCAGGTTGGCACTCGTCGTGGTGTAGGCCACCAACTTGGCGCGATAGCCGAAACGTCCTACCAAGATGGCCACGATGAGCGGACCGCCTGCCAGACCCAGCTTCACGGGAGTGGGAATGCCGGGGATGGCGATTGGCATCATGCCGAAGATGATGCCCACCATGATGCCCACGAAGATGGTGGCCAGGTTGGGTGCGTCGAGGCTCTTGACGGAGTTGCCCATCATCGATGCCACACGGTCCACAGCATCCTCGGGACCTACGCACACAATCTTGTCGCCCACCTGCATGTGCAAGTTACGGTCGGCATAGAGGTTCGTGCCGTTGCGGCGGATGCGGGTCACGTTCACACCATAGACACTGCTGAAATGCAGCGAGCCAAACGTCTTACCGTTCATCTTAGGCTGAGTGACCAGAATCTCACGGCTCACCAAGGGCACGTCCTGCTCCTCCCACTTCACCTCCACGGGCTCGCCGATGAAGGCCATGATGGCTTCGGCGTCGTCCTCGGCACAGACGATGAACATGCGGTCGTTGTAGCACAGGACGGTATTGCGGTTGGGGATGGAGACATGGCCCTCGTGCAGAATGCGCGACACCACAAAGTCGCGTCCCAGGAACTGGCTCACCTGCAACAGCGTGCGGCCGTCGATGGCGTGGTTCTTCACCTCCAGCGTCATCTTGTGGGGCTTGGCATGGGGATTCTCGGCACGCTCCTGTTCTATCTGCTCCTGCTCGCGTTGCAGGCGCACCTTACAAATCCAACGGATGGCTATCGTGGCCAGGATGATGCCCACCACACCTAACGGATAGGCACAGGCATAGCCGTTGGCAATGGGGGGAGCGTCGGACCCGAACACCGTGGAACAGGCCTCGTTGGCCGCACCAAGTCCGGGCGTGTTGGTGATGGCTCCGCAGAGCACACCCACCATCATGGCCAGGTTGTGGGCATTGGTGCCCTTGATGGGACCTCCCTCGTAGAACACCAGGAAGAAGAGACCCACGGCACAGGCCACATTGAGCAGGATGATGGAGACGGCCATCATGTTGAGCCGTATGCCTGAGTCGCGGAGGCTCTCGAAAAAGCCCGGACCCACCTGCAAGCCTATGCAATAGACAAACAAGATGAGACCGAAGTCCTGAATGTAAGTGAGAATGTTCGTTGTGCCCGTAAAGTGGAGATGCCCGGCCAGAATGCCGGCAAAGAGCACAAACGTGACACCCAGTGAGATGCCGAACACCTTGATGCGTCCCAGGCCGATGCCTACGCTGATGACCAGCGCATAGAGCAGCACGATGTGGGCAATGGAGTCGGTGTCGGTGAAGAGATTAATCAACCAATCCATATTCGTCAAATTTTATTGAGTTTTTCTTTTTCGCGCACAAAGATAGCACTTTCTTTTCATTCAGGCAAACTTGCCCCGAACAAACTTGCAACAACCACCGACCTTGAGGCCGAAACGCCTAAGGACTGACACGGAAACACCTGTAGGCTCACGGCGAAACGCCTAAGGCCTTTGGCAGAAACGCTTAGGAAGATGATATGAAAGACTTAAGTCTTGCAGGCAGAAGACTTAAGTCTTACAAAAGGAAGACCTAAGCATTTCCATGATGACTCCTAAGCGATTTGAGCCTTAGCCCCATGTGTCTGGGGCAAAAGAATATGGCTCCCGGGGCAGAAGGCAAGCACCCGCAGGCTCTAAGTCCTGCGGGTGCTGCACGAAAGGGAAAAGCAAGCCCTCACACAAAGGGAAAAGCAAGCCCTCCCCCCCCCCACGGGGGGAGCGGGGAGAGGGGCCTTATTCCTTGCCAAGTATCACATTTACCAACTTCGTTACGTCGGAAATGGAGACAGTGCCGTCTTCGTTCACATCATACTTCGAAGGCAGTTCCTTGATTTCCTTGAAGACAGACGCACTACCGTCCTGACCATCGCCCCAACCGGCTGCACGATATGCCTGGGTCTTACCATAAGGAACCCAAAGCACGCAATCGGCATGAATGCCCTTAAACGCATCGTTGCCCAGGGTGGGTGGAGTAACTCCCTTTGCCACAACTGTCTTCAATTGACTACAATTATAGAAAGCATTCGCAGCAACTGAAGTTGCACTGCTTGGTATGACAAAAGATTGCAAGTGATTCTGATTGAACATTCCACTTATAACCTTTACTCCTTCTGGCAGGTTTGTGTTTTGGCAACCTATAACCATTGCATTTGATGCCGTTGTTATGACTGCATTGCACCCATTGCGAGAGTCGTATTTGGGGTTTGCCGGGTCAACAGCTATAGACAAAAGACCCTTAAGGTTGGCAAGAGCTTGGTACCCAATGGAAGTTAGATTCTTGGGAATATAAAGAGTTTTCAGCGTAATGCAACCAGCTAAGGCACTCGACCCAATCTTTGTCAGACTCTCTGGTAAGCTGATTTCCTTCATATAAACACAGTTTCGGAAACCATCATTACCAATGCTTGTTAATCCCTCAGGCAACACAATTGACAAATTGCTGCAACCACTAAATGCTGCATTCTCAATAGTGGTTACGTCCTTGGGAACAACCACTGATGTCAGATTAGTACAAGAGGAGAACGCATGGTCCTCAACACTTGTAAGCCCTGTGAAGTACTGGAACTCATCGAACGAAGTAATAGTGGCATTGTCCCTGAATACAGAATTGTCACCAACCTTCAGCGTCGTCACAGCCGCAGCCTCATCCTTCGAGAGTTCACCATCGTGGTCAGTATCCCAGTTAGCCACGCAGATGGCCTTCACGTTGGCATCGGCAAACTGTATGATTTCAGCAGGTTTCTTTGCAAATTCGAATACCCAAGAACCATCGGTTGTTGCTGGTTCGCTAAACGTTGCCACCCAAACAGTTCCATCCTTAGTGAAGCCTGTCATTAGCTGTCCGTTGAAGTATGCCTTGAACGTGTAGCCATCAGCAAGCGTAACACACGGGCGGCACTCTGTCGGGCTTGCGTTCGAGGTAGAAGTCACAGTCGGGGTATTTGCATCGACCTGATATTCATCGAGAATGCCTTGTGCCGACTTCCACTGAATGAGCACAACGTTATTGCCTTTTTCACCAGTGATTGTTGCCCGATGTGTTACGATATTGCTATTCTGATCCTTGAAACCAACAACCCAGTTCTTGGCTTTCAGTAGTTCACCAGAAATGGGAGTCGTGGTGACGAATCCCTGGTTGTTACCATGCCATTCGGGTGTTGTCGTGAAGAGGGAACTAACATCTTGTCCGTCAGCCTTTACCACCAACTGATTATTTGTCCAAAACTCATCGCCGACTTGCTCTTTTACGCCAACAATGAGTTCCAATTGCTGCGTCTTTCCATTTAATTGGACAGAGCCGCTCTCATTGACATATTGAGGCTCAAGGTCGGTTCCGTTTCCTGTCTTAGGCTTGAAAACTGCCATAGCATTACCAAGCAACATCACATCCATATTCATGGTTGGGCCAGAAGCACTCACAACGATAGACAGCGACTGGTTGACCATACGGAACTCGTAGTCTGTCTTGTGCCAGCGGTAGGTGATAAACTCTACACCATTCTCGGTAGATGGTTCTCCCTCCTGTTCTACTTGTTGCGGGACAATACTATTATAAAGACTAAGTTGATATTCAGCAGGCACCTTGATGGTAAGATCAACATAGGTGTTCTCGTTCATCGTCACCTTATCCATCTCAAAGGTGTTTGTTCCCTGCTTTACTTGATTGGTGTAAACATTGCCTGCTTCATCGGTATAGTTGAAGGTAACTGTAGACATACCGCTGTCGTCGGCAAGCAGAACGTGGTGGGTCACCTTGTTAGGATCAGGCTCACCGGCATACCGAACATCGAGCAGGAAATCCCATACCTCTTTCGTTGTCAGGTCATTCACCTCATACTGCCAATTATGTCCTTCCCAACTGTAATTTGCGCCCTCTACCGGCACGCCATTAAGCATAAGAACTCCCGTTTCAGAAGGATTGCCACTGCTTACGGGGAACAGCATCTGTACAATTTTGGTCACAGGTACAGAATGGAAGACATCCTTTGCCAAAGGTTCTGCAGAATCGGTAATGGCGTTGCCCTCCGAATCCTTATCGTACATATAGACGGCAACATCCTGATTGACAGAGTTGCTGCGGAAACGCATAGTACGAACTTCCGATACTATGGCATCGCCAAACTGAATGTCAATGTTCCGTTCGAAGGATGTGTTGTTTACATAATAGTGTTCAAAGTCGAACGAGATGAAACTATAATAATAATAGGTATGCTCGTCGTCAATGGCATCGGGATTCGCGTCCGTAAGTTCTGTACCGTTGCAGAACACCCTGACACTACGATTCCTGGGACAGGTGATGCCAAGTTCAAGCGTGGGATAGTAATCCGAACCATCCCAAGCCTGATAAAGGTCTTCGTGAGAAATCTGGATAGAGGATGAGCCCACGGGGATGGTTTCTACATGCTCCTGCACTTCACCATCAATCTTCTTATTATACTTTAGGACAACATTTGCATCCCCATTGCCTCGACAAATGTTAAGCGTCACAAAGTCAGGCTTTGCTGGTGTAATGGTTCCAACGCCGTCATATCCTCCGTCAACCACCGTGCCAAAGCCCTTACCGCTATAGTATTCTGTGCGTCCCTTAGGAACAACCAGGGTTTGCTGACTGCTGGTTTGCTCCATAGTGGTCAGGAAGTTGGTTTCGTTGCGAAGCGTATAAACAACCATGTTGGGGTTCGAATCCGTGAATTGCCACATGCTGAAGCCGCTGAGCGAGGTGGGAACCCACAGGGTATCAACCTGCGTGAGGTATGTGAATGCCGCTTCGGGGGCGTAGTAATCATGAGTCGCATTATCACTGTAAACCGAACGCATGAAGGGCTGACCTCCTGCCACGAATGTTGCCTTGGAGAGGTCGAGATAGCTGACATTGTAGCCTGTGGAAGGAGGCGTAGTTGTAGCGGGCCAAGTGAACGGTACACCACACAGATTGCGTATCTCACGCAAGTCGGTGGAATTAATCTCGCCACTGATTACCAAACCACGCAATTGCCTTTTCTGACTCTCGGAGAAGTTTGCCACCGTTTGGGCAAAGGTGCCAGCCTGGGTGCTGTGGAAGGCAAGAGACATCCAAGGATATAGACCTGCAACGTCGATATACGTGTTTTCCTTGACATAAGTGATTGTGTAGGTGCGGAAGCCATCGCCCTGAACATAGAAACTCGTGTCGTCTGTGATATCGCGTCCATTAACCATAACACGCTCACGTACGAAACTGCCAAAGCGGTCATAAACCGAGAACGAGAAGTCGGCATACTTCTGCAACAATATATTCTGTTGCACTTGGCTAGTTGTGCTTTCAAGCGTTACCGGCGTTTCATCCTCACCTGTATAGGTCACCTTCTCTCCCTTCAATGTCAGAGACAATGTCAGACGTCCATTGTTCCATGGTTGTACGCTCTTAAAGTCACTCCAGGGAGACTGAGTGCGAAGTTGGGCAATAAACGTCTCATCGGCATTTACAAAGACATCCACGTTTTCGGGAGCTGAAGCGTAATCGGAACCTGAACCCGAAAGAGAAGGAATGTTACCTTGGAAGACGATTTTAGAAAGAGGAACGCTAGCAAACTTGCCAGACAGACCTGTTACCCCTGCACCGAAGTAAATCTCTCGGAGTGAATTACAATTAGTAAAAGAAGTGTTTCCTTCGAAGGACACGTTGTCATTGAATGTCAGTTTCTCCAACTTACTGCATCCTCCGAAATTGGCATTCTTCAACTGAGCAGAACTCTCAAATGTCAGTTCCTTGAGTGTATTATCCGTAAAGGTTGTAGGAAGATATGCCGAACCCACGGTTGCCGCACCGGGAATAGTGATTGAAGTCTTTGTCCCCTCAAATGCCATAATATGACTTCCGGCATATCCCACACCATTTTCATCGAACGTGTAATCAATCTTTACCTCATGCACAGCATCCTGCCATGCATAAATTCTATGATCATCCGGACCTGCATGAAGTGTGAGATTACTCTGCTGACCATTGAAGAAGACAGTTGGTGTATATGGCAAGTCGCCTCTGAAATAGAGATCCTTGAGCGGGTTGGCAAATTCACATTCGTTTAGTGCAATATCACTCACCAATGACAACGTCTTCAAATTGGCATTCGTGCTTTTCATCTTGAAACCCGGAACTCCCAGGGCCACTACACGATAATATCCCTGATTCTGTCCCTGAATACTATTAGGAATCGATATCGACTCGCTATTTCCGCCTATGCTGTAGACATAAGCACTCCGATTATCGTTATCCATATAGTAAGTTACATCATCTACTGTATATGAGTTGTCCTCATTTAACTCCAAGACTAGGTCTGCTTCCTTTTCACGCCAGGCAGCGATATTGGGTTCCAAAGCGTTATATACGTGCGTAGTGTACCACTTATAGCTGAGGGCTTCGTTTGTTGGGGGGAGAGTTCCTGATGCAAAATAGACGTTTTGCAGATGGGGCAAGGAAGTCTTGTTTAAGTAAAAACCACCATTCATTAAATGATTAATCCTTAAAGTCCGAAGGTCTTGACTGGAAATATTAACTTCCTCCCATACATATTGGTAACTCCCCGGACCATCTCCTACAAGCTGGGCAAAAAAGCCCATACCATATACGCGGTATCTCGTAGTTACGGTGTAGGTGTAACCATTAACCGTACGCTCTTCATCGAAAGTAATTTCACTGGGGACCGTGAAGTCAGATACTCCACTTGGAATGGATACTATCGTCACACCATCACCCGTAAAATCACGAGTTTGGCACTTACAATACCCAACCCCATTAACAATAAAATCGGGTTGCCCATTATAATAGCTTTGCGCTAACAAAGTAGAGCTCATGCCTCCAACTATTAGCAGGAGAACGGAAAGGAGTAAACGAAGTGTCTTCATATGCTTTTGTTTTTAAGTTTTATTCGTTTTGTTTTCAGGTCTATAGGCATTAGGCTTGACTGCATAAAACCAAAAACCAAGACTCCAGCACAATAATGTGTTTGAAGTTCTTGGCTATCTTATGTGTCAGCTATACACACTTTCATCGGCAAGACAATTATCTTTTTCGCTACAAATATACAAATAAAATGACAAAATTGACAAAAGGAAGGCGAAAAAAAGGCATAAAGCCTTTGCATTTGTACCTTAGGCTCGATGAAATAAGACCTTAGGTGCGATGACAGAGGACCTTAGGTTCGATGACGAAAGGCCTTAGGGGTTATTACGGAAGGCCTAGGGGTTATCGCGGAAGGCCTAGGGGTTATCGTGGAAGCCCTAAGGCTTATTCGAGGAAGATGTGGGGAAGGGGCTCGCTGGGATTATAGGTGGTGCGAATGCGCCATTCGGCAGGATAGAGATTGTTGAGGCGTGTACCCACACTCTTGGCTAAACCCAATGGCAAACCTCGATAGGTTACAACGACCAAGCCCCGTGGTGCACTGATGTGCAAAGCCTCGTGACGCAAGTATCGAATGGCATCGTCGTAGGACAAATCTACCTCCCCTTGCCCTTCCAAAGGAGGGGTAAACTCCATTACATGCATCGTACGGGAAATCTTGTTTCGAAGAGCAGAGATGTCGGTTGACCCTTCCGAGTCTTCTCCCCTCCTTGGGAGGGGCTGGGGGAGGTGGAAGGCGGCGATATAGAGCCCCTCTCCCCTATCGCGACCTGGCAAGAAGTGACTTTCCTCGAGCAATTGGAAGCCGTATTCCTGCTGGAGCCATTCGACTTGCTCTTCATCCTCGAAGCGATTGAAGGTGCAAGTACTATAGACAAGCAGACCTCCTGGTTTGAGTGTAGGAACAATGGCTCGAAGTATCTCACGCTGGCGTTGAGCACATTGGTGAACATTTTCGAGACTCCACTCCTGAATAGCTACAGGGTCCTTACGAAACATTCCCTCACCAGAACAAGGAACGTCGGTTAGTATCAAGTCAAAGGTGGAACGAAAATGGCCGAATTCATCGGGATAATTCTGCGTTACGATACTGCCAGGATAGTCCCACTTCTGCATATTCTCGGCAAGCACCTGAGCACGTTTGCGGATGGGTTCGTTGCTGATGAGCAATGAGCCCTCGGGCAGATGACTGGTCAGCAAAGTGCTCTTACCCCCGGGGGCAGCACAAAGGTCGAGGGCTGCAAGGGGGGTGACGCTTGTTTCATATTTCCTCAGCACCTCGGCCAGGAACATCGACGAGGCATCCTGCACGTAATAGGCTCCGGCATGGAACAGGGGGTCGAAGGTGAAAGCCTTGTGCCCATCGAGATAGTAAGCCCCAGGGCACCAGGGTACGGGGTCGGCCAGCAACTGGGGATTGACTTGCAGGTGGCGGGCCTTGAAGGGATTGATACGCACTGCGACAGTGGCTTCCTGCTGAAGCCCATCAAACAACGCCTCAGCCTGTTCGTCACCCAAATGGGAACGCATCAAGGATATGAAATCTTCTGGTAATACCATATTCCCTTAACTTCCTTTTCGCTCGGCATCTGCGAAGCAGTGACGCTTGCGTAGCTTGCCGGAGCAACAACTCCCCTTTAACTCCTGCCACGAAGTGGCTTAACTCCCCTATAACTCCTGCGCCATAGGCGCTTAACTCCTCTATAACTCCCCTTCTACACCGACACCTCACCTTTTATGGCTGGCCAAGGATCGTAACCTTCGAGACGGAAATCCTCGTATTGGAAACTGAAGATGTCCTTAACCTCTGGATTAATAATCATGCGAGGCAAGGCACGAGGCTCGCGACTAAGCTGCAAGTGGACTTGCTCGAGATGGTTCTGATAGATATGTGTGTCGCCAGTGGTGTGGATGAACTCACCCGGACGAAGGCCGCACACCTGAGCCATCATCATGCAAAGCAAGGCATAAGAAGCGATGTTGAAGGGAACACCCAGGAAGCAGTCGGCACTGCGCTGATAGAGTTGCAGCGACAAACGCCCGTCTGCCACATAGAACTGGAAGAAAGCATGGCAGGGAGGCAGGTTCATGTTGTCAATGTCGGCAACATTCCACGCTGAGACAATGATGCGGCGGGAATTGGGATTACGCTTGATTGCATCGACGGCCTGCTGAATTTGGTCGATGAAGCCTCCGTTGTAGTCGGGCCACGAACGCCACTGATAGCCATAGATGTGGCCAAGGTCGCCAGTGACAGGGTCGGCCCATTCGTTCCAGATGCGCACGCCATGTTCCTGCAGATAGTGGACATTGGTGTCGCCCTGAAGGAACCAGAGCAGTTCGTAGATGATGCTCTTGAGATGTACCTTCTTGGTGGTGAGCAGGGGGAAACCTTGCTCAAGGTCGAAACGCATCTGATGGCCGAAGATGCTGATGGTGCCCGTGCCTGTACGGTCTCCCTTCACCACTCCTTCGTCAAGGATGCGTTGTAAGAGGTCGAGATATTGTTTCATGGTCGGATATAATCGACAAAGCGATAGTGAAAAGCATGCCGTTCGTCGGGTTCGTGCTCCTCGGCCTTCTCCACCACCCAGTCGGAATAGTCGGGGAAGAAAGCATCGGCCTCCTTGGGCGTATCATCAATCTCCGTCAGGCAAAGGCGGTCGGCCAAGGGCAATGCCTGACGATAGACACTGGCTCCACCTATCACATAGACTTCCTCGTCGTGCGCACAGGCGTCAAGGGCTGCTGCGAGCGTGGGAAAGGCTTCTGCTCCGGGAAACTGCTGCTGACTGCGCGTGAGCACAATGTTGCGCCGATTGGGCAAGGCACCCTTGGGCAACGACTCGAAGGTGCGCCGGCCCATGATGATGGTATGGCCGGTGGTGAGACTCTTGAAGCGACGAAGGTCGTTGGGGAGCCAATAAAGGAGTTTGTTGTCGAGACCGATGGCTCGATTGCGGGCAACGGCGGCAATAATGTTTATCATCGCTCGAGATAGATGGGCATCTGGCGATGAATGGGCTCATTGAACGAGACCATCGTCTCGCTGCGCTGTATGCCTATGGGCTGCAACTTCTCGTGGATGACGCGCAGCAAATGGGCATTGTCGTGGGTATAAAGTTTAATAAACATATCGTAGTTGCCCGTGGTAAGATGGCATTCAACGATTTCTGGGATGTTGCGAAGTTCATTCAGCACACGCTCACTGTCCGAAGGGTCGCGCAGAAGGATGCCAATGAAAGCACATGTGCCATTGCCAACCTTTTCGGGATCGAACAGATACTGCGAACCTTTGATAATCCCTAACTGCTGGAGTTTCTGCATACGCTGGTGGATGGCAGCTCCAGAAACATTACACTTGCGAGCGACCTCAAGGAAGGGGATGCGTGCATCGTTGGAGATAAGATTAAGAATTTTCTTATCCAAATCATCAATCATAATCATACTTTTTAATGTTTTGTCCGCAAAGGTAATAATTTTTTAGGGAATAAGGGCCATGAACTTACAATTATTTCTCTGTTAAAGCATTTTTTGCATGATATGAAAGATTATAAAATGAAAGCAAAAGCACTGTCGGGCACAAAGAAAGGGAGCCTGACATGAATGCCAGGCTCCCTATGAGAGTTTGAGCAAACGCTCTGCTTAATTGCGATGCGTTGCCGAATAATTCACCTTCAAGGCCCAAGAGCGGCGCAGCACCTCCTTAATGTCGGTGATGTAACCCATCTGGGTCCTCTGGTCGGCCTTAATGGACACTACCTGAGCAGTCTGGTCAGACATGGACTGACGCTCCTGATAAATGAAGTCCATCACCTCGCTGGGCTCGGCATAGCGGTCGTTCAACTGAATACGGGTTGAGCTACCGAACTGGGCGCGCAGCTGGTCGGTTGGGGGACCAACATAGATGAACGATACAGCAGACTTCTTTTCGAGCTTCTCGAGTTCAGTACCAGCAGGTACTACAAACTTAACCTTCAACGTAACCTCACGCATGGTGGTTACAATCATGAAGAAGAACAGGATGGTGAAGATCAAGTCAGGCAGAGATGAGGTGTTCATCTCAGGCATTTCGCGACTACCTTTTTTCTTTGCCATAATTAGTTTCCTCCATAATTTTTAGGTTCAGCCTCGGAAATCTTCTGAGGATAATAGGTGCGGATAGCTACCTTCTGCTCATCGCTCAGTGCATCGTAGATGCGACCGAACTTCTGCTTCGACAGCTCGTTACGCAATTCGTTGTAGGCAGCCACCAACTCGTTCTGTACCTGGAAGTACATGTTGTAGGGCGTGCCACGGTCGGTCTGCACAGAGATAACGTGCTTGTCAGTGAGAGCGCACATGCCCAGCAAAGGAATGTTGATGGGGTGCTTCTCGGGCAGGATGCTCAGATTATTCTCGTTCTGGATAAACTGCTTTGCACGAGCTTTCAACTCACGGATATCAGAATAACCTGAGGCCGTGCCATCCTTAACCCACAGGAAACCTTGTGCGTTGATGCGGACTTCCATCACATTGCGCTCCTTAATCTTTAACTCTTGCTTGATTTCCTCATCTTCGGGCGGCTGGGGCAGACGACGGGCCAGACCCATATCCGTATCCATTGAGGTGGTAATCAGGAAGAAGATAAGCAGGATGAAGGAGATGTCCGCAGTAGAACTGGCGTTCAGACCTGGTACTTTCCTTTTTTTCTTTGCCATATCTCGCTTGAGTTTTTTGTTTTTTACTTCTTTGTGAACTTAGTCATGAGACCTGTTGCAGAAAGGACAACTGCGCAAACTGCAACGAAGAACATGATGTAGATGGACCAGATGAAGGCATCAACCACAGTAACCATGCCACCCGAGGTGGTCACACCACTGCTGGTGGTGAAAGCTTCTTCGCCCATGTTGAAGACATAGCCCAGCACAAAAGAGAGGATTGTAACAACTGCGGTGAACAGAATAATCTTCTTACCGGGAACGCCCTTCGTGGTGTTTTCATCACTACCACCTGAGTTCTTGGCACCCTTGATGACACTCCAAATCATCAGGATGAACGTCACAATACCTAAAGCGTACTGCAAGAAGAGCAGCATACCCGTCAGTTTGGGAGCCACACGGCCAGCCTCGTCATAGTTGTCATATCCAATGAACATGAACGCCAGGAAGCAAAGCACGATGATAGCACAAACTGCGTAGAGGACGTTGTTTGATATTTTCTCTAATTTCATGATAACTCTCCTTTAATTAAAAATGGAAATGGTGTGGATTGATTACTTCTGGCACTTAGGCGACTTCACACACATGGTGAGCAGTTCCTGAGCAGACTCTTCCATGTTGGCAGTCAGACCTTCGATGCTGCCCAGGATGAAGTTGTAGAACAACTGCAGAATCAGGGCAACGATGATACCGAAGATAGTAGTAATCAGGGCCACCTTCATACCACCAGCCACAACGGTAGGAGAAATATCACCAGCCTTCTCAATCGTATCGAAGGCCATAACCATACCGATCACAGTACCAAGGAATCCGAGAGAGGGAGCGGAAGCGATGAAGAAGGTAATCCAAGAGCAGTGCTCCTCAAGGTAAGAACCCTGAATCTCAGCCTCAGTGTTGATGGCACGTTCGATGGAAGCAATGTCGTTCTGCTCCTTGCTGTTCAAGCAAGCCAGAGCCTTGCTGGAAACGCGTGCAACGGGGCCGCGGGTGCTGTTACACAGTTCGATGGCATCCTCAACCTTATCCTTAGCAACCAGGTCGGCCAGCTCGCCCATGAACTTGCGAGTATTAACCTGAGCGAGAGTCAGATAAATCACACGCTCGATGCAGAATGCCAGACCCAGAACCAGAGCCAGGGCAACCAGAGACATGAAGCCTGCATCACCTTCGATAAACTTTGTCTTCAGAACCTTGTGGAGGCTTTCACTTTCTTCCTCAACCACGGGAGTCTCGGGAACCTCAGCAACGGTGGTGTCAACGGCAGCGGTGTCAACAGCAGCAGTGTCAACCTGCTCGGTAGCAGCGGCCTCAGCCTCTTCCTGTGCCATCACGTTCGAAGTTGCAGCAAAAGAGCATGCAGCAACCAGTGCAACAATTGCAAATAACTTTTTCATTGTTTTTTTGATTTTAAAGTTAATTATTAATATTGTTTTCTATATTGTTTTCTTGCGGAGAGACGGGGATTCGAACCCCGACGTTTTTTCCTGAGGGGCTTTGAACCCCTTTTCTCCTGCGGAGAGACGGGGATTCGAACCCCGGATACGCTTTTGACGTATACACGCTTTCCAGGCGTGCCTCTTCAGCCACTCGAGCATCTCTCCATAAGGCATTTGCGGGCACATTCTGCCCTCTATGCCGTTATTTGGTGTGCAAGTTACGAAAAAAATGTGAACTAAACACGCTTTCAAGCATAAAATTACACAAATTTTTAAGATTTTGCATCATTATTTGCCCTCAAATGGGGACCAAAGAGGGCTTTTGCCGTATTGGAAGTGATTTTATCGGCTTCCGAGAGGGGTATTTCATAGACCTCGGCCAATCGCTGCAAAGTTTGACTGACATAAGCACTTTCATTTCGTTTGCCGCGGTATGGAACTGGAGCCAGATAGGGGGCATCGGTTTCAACCACCACCCTCTCAAGGGGCACGGAGCGAAGCACTTCCGGCAAGGTTGACTTCTTATAGGTCAGCACTCCACCTATGCCTAAGACGAATCCTGGGAAAGAAAGCAGTTCCTCTGCCTCCTGAGCCGAGCCGCCGAAGCAATGGAAGATGCCTCGGAGACCTTGAGAGCGATGACGCTCCATCACGTCCACCAGTTCCCGGTGGGCCTTACGACTGTGGATGACCAGAGGAAGTGACAAACGTGCCGCCCACCCGACCTGTATCTCAAAGGCTTCGAGCTGTTGCTGACGATACGTTTCGTCCCAGTAGAAGTCGAGACCCACCTCGCCAATGGCAATGTAGGGATGACGAGGCTGGGCAAGGCGATTCCACATCCCATCGAGCACGTTACGATAGTCCTCGCCCACATCCTCCGGATGCAGTCCCATCATGGGGAAGCAGAAGTCGGGACACTGCCGACACAATGCCAGCATGGGCTCCACGGAGTCGGCATTGATGTTGGGAAGCAGGATGGCCTCCACCCCAGCCTCCCGGGCACGGTTCACCACCTGGTCGCGGTCGGCATCAAACTCCGAGGAATAGATGTGGCTATGTGTGTCAATCATCAGCTTTGGCGATTGAGCATCTTCTGGGCATATTCCCAGAGCAGTTGTTTCTTTTCGGTAGGGAGCGAAACCTTTGCCAGGCTCTTCTCGGCCAGCGAATAGTAGTATTCTATCTTCTGCCGAGCCACCTGGGGGATTCCTATCTCGTCATAGAGGTGGGTTATGGCCTTGATTTTCTCTTCCTCGACATAGTCGGTGGCTGCCAGCCAGCTTTCCAGTTCAGCGCGCTGCGCATCGTCGGCCAATAACTGAGCATTGATGAGCATATAGGTCTTCTTATTGCAAAGGATGTCACCGCCGATGCGCTTGCCGAAGGTCTTGAAATCGCCATAGACGTCAAGATAGTCGTCCTGGAGCTGGAAAGCAAGTCCAATCTGCTCACCGAACTCATACAGCACATCGGCATCCTTGGCAGGCGCACCTGCCAGAATTGCGCCTAACTTCAGGGCACAGGCAAGGAGAACGGAAGTCTTCAGACGGATCATTTCTATATATTCGTCCTCAGTCACATCATTGCGCGTCTCAAATTCGATGTCATACTGCTGCCCCTCGCCAATCTCCAAGGCGGTCTCGGTGAAGAGTTCCATCACCTGTGGCAGGAGAGCGGGATCGCACTGCGCCATGCGTTGGTAGGCAAGCACCAACATGGAGTCGCCGCTCAGGATGGCAGCATTTTCGTTCCATTTGCGATGAACGGTGGGATGACCGCGACGGACATCAGCTCGATCCATCAGGTCGTCATGCAAGAGGGTGTAGTTGTGATAGGTTTCAAGTCCAAGTGCCGGCATGATGATGCTTTCCACATCGTCGCGATAGAGATTGTAGCCCATGAGCATCAATACTGGGCGAATGCGTTTCCCTCCCAGCGACAAGACATAACGGACAGGGTCATAGAGTCCCTCTGGTTTGCGGTCATATGGCAAAGAGGCCAAGGCCTGTTCCACCATTTCCAGAATTTGCTTGCTTGCGTACATATTATTATATAATAGTATATGAGGTTTACTAAAAAGGGACTGCCAGCCGAAACTGACAGCCCCCCAACAAAGCTACTTATGAAACACTTTAACTTAAGCGGAACATAACGGGAAGCACATAGCGCATACGCACGGGCTTGTTACCCTGACGAGCAGGCTTCCACTTGGGCATGGCCTTAACCACGCGCTCGGCCTCCTTTGACAGGTGATCATCGGGCGAACGGAGAACCTTCACATCCACGATGGAGCCGTCCTTGTTGATAACGAACTGCACGCTCACGCGGCCCTGGATGTTCTGCTCCTGGCAGATGGGAGGATACTTGATGTTCTTCTGAAGCCAAGCATAAACGTCACCGGGAAATTCGGCACTCTCCTCGGGCACGTCAAGGATGCGGTCGTCATCGACCTCCTCAACCACGGGAGCGGGAGGACCAGCCACCACAGCAGTGGGGGCACCAGTACCGGGAGTCGAAACAATGCTCTGGTTGACTTCCTCAGTGGTCTGGATTTCTTCCTCGACAAGCTCTTCCTTGTTGTCCACCACATCCAAGACCTCGGGAGTCATGGGAGCTGCCTGTGGAGGGGGAGCTTGCATGGGCTGTTCCTGTTTGGTAATAGGAATCATGTCCTCTTCAACGGCCATATCATAGATAGGCTCGTTACTTTCATCAATCTTGATTTCGCGCTGTGTCCACTCGAAGGCTACGAAAATAGCAGCCAAGACAAGCACATAACCAATCAACATGCTGGTCCAAGACTGGCCCTTCAGTTCATCATTGACGGTTCTGTTCTCTACGTTTTCCATATCGATTTATGTTAATTTTACTTACTTCGGGAACAAATGTAACACATTTTTTTTATTTACGTTCGCTCTTTGGGGCATTTTTTTTTGATTTAATACTTTTTTAATGTTTCAATACAACTTTTCCATTACTTTTGGCGTTAAAGATAAGGTAGATAATTAAAAAAAACGTACCTTTGGAGGCAAAATCACATAAACACATGACACTAAGACAGTCATTCTTGTCTCTTGGGCTTATTTTCTCCACCTTTGCATGGGGACAAGAGAGCAACAGCGTCTTCAGTTTCCTGGGCCTGCCCACATCGGCCCACGCCGTTGCACATGGCGGCAAGAACATCTCGCTCATCGCGGACGACGCTTCGCTCATCTTCCAGAATCCAGCCTTGATGGCCAGCGTGAGCAACAACTCCATGAACTTGAACTTCATGACCTACATGCGCGGTTCGAAGACTGGCAGTGCAGCTTTTGTGCGCGAGGCAGGCCAGCACGGAACCTGGGGAGCAGGCATTCAGTTCGTTGGCTACGGCAAGATGAAGGAGACCTTGGAGACGGGCGAGATTATCGGCGACATGGGAGCCGTGGATATGGCATTCAACGGCATGTACAGCTACATCCTGAGCGAGCGCTGGGTGGGCGGCGCCACGGGTAGACTCATCTATTCAAAGTATGCCGACTTCACCTCCGTGGGACTGGCTGTTGACTTGGGTATCAATTACTATAATGAAGAGAACGACTTTTCGTTTTCGGCCGTAGCCGCCAACCTGGGCGGACAGGTGAAGGCCTTTGGCGACGACCACGAGCGTCTGCCCTTCAACCTGCAGATGGGTTTCACCAAGAGTCTGGGCCATGCCCCCATCCGTTTCAGTGTGACCCTCTCCGACCTCACCCGCTGGAGCTCGAAATACTTTTATCATGTCAACAAAAAGCCCAAGGGCGGGAGCATACTGATGAATCACTTCAACGTGGGCATCGACATCACCCCCATCGACCAACTCTACATCGCCTTGGGCTACAGTTTCCGCCGCGCCTATGAGATGAAGGCAGCAGGCAGCAGCCATGCCGCCGGCCTCTCTGCTGGTGCGGGCATCAACATCAAGAAACTGAAGTTGGGACTGGCCTATGCAAAATATCACGTCAGCGCCCACACCCTGGCGCTCAGCGTAGGATACAGTCTATAAATAAATAGAAGAACTGGAATATATAGACAGGCTTGAAAGACAAGCCCATCTATAACAAAAGAAATACAAGATGAAAAAGATTACCATTGCCATCGACGGATTCTCGTCATGCGGAAAAAGCACAATGGCCAAGGACCTGGCTCGGGAGATTGGCTACGTCTATGTAGACAGCGGAGCCATGTACCGCGCCGTCACCCTCTTTGCCCTGGAGCATGGCATCATCGACGGCGACAAGATTGATGAAGAACGACTGCGGCAGGAGATGCAGAACATTGAAATCGCCTTCCGCTTCAATCCCGAACGCGGGCGCCCAGATACCTATCTTAATGGCGTGCGCGTGGAAGACCGCATACGCACGTTGGAGGTGAGCAGTCATGTGAGCCCCATCGCCGCACTGGGTTTTGTGCGCGAAGAGATGGTGCGCCAGCAACAGCGCATGGGCCAGGAGGGCGGCATCATCATGGACGGGCGCGACATAGGCACTACGGTATTTCCGAAGGCAGAACTGAAGATTTTTGTCACGGCCAGTGCCGAAATCCGTGCCCAGCGACGCTATGACGAACTGACCGCCAAGGGCGAACCGTGTGACATGGCAGAAATCCTGCGCAACGTCGAGGAGCGCGACTACATCGACACCCACCGCGACATCAGCCCCCTGCGCCAAGCCGAGGACGCCATCATCCTGGACAACAGTCATCTCACCATAGAGGATCAGAAGCAGTGGCTGCTCGACATCTTCCACAAAACAGTCGGGGAATGAAAGTTGAGATTGACAACGGCAGTGGCTTCTGCTTTGGCGTGACACGTGCCATAGGCAAGGCCGAAGAAGTGCTGGCCGACAGCAGCCAGGCCCTGTACTGCCTGGGCGACATTGTCCATAACTCCATGGAGTGCGACCGCCTGGGGCGCATGGGTCTGAAGACCATCGGGCACGAAGAGTACAACCAACTTCGGGATGCCACCGTCCTGCTTCGTGCCCATGGCGAACCGCCCGAAACCTATCACCGTGCGAAGGAGAATCACATCGAAATCATTGATGCCACTTGTCCCGTGGTGCTCCACCTTCAGGAACGCATCAAACGGGAATATGACAATGACCCCGACCACCGCGGACAAATCGTCATCTTCGGTAAACCCGGCCACGCCGAGGTCTTGGGACTGGTGGGACAGACGGAAGGCACCGCCATCGTCATCGAGAAACCCGAGGATGTGGTGAACCTCGATTTCAACCGTGACATCTATCTCTACAGCCAGACCACGAAACCTCTGGAAGAGTTCCGCAGAATTGCAGAATACATCCGCCACCACATCTCCCCCACGGCCACGTTCAAGTTCTACGACACCATCTGCCGCCAGGTGGCCAACCGCATGCCTCACATCCGCGAGTTTGCCTCGCGCCACGATGTGGTGCTCTTTGTGTGCGGAAAGAAATCGAGCAACGGCCGTGTCCTTTTCGACGAATGTCGCAGCGTGAACCCCCAAAGCTACATGATAGACGCAGCCAACGAGATAGAACCCCGTTGGCTACGCAATTGTCAGTCCATTGGTATCTGTGGTGCCACCAGCACCCCCAAGTGGCTAATGGAGCAGTGCAAAGTACGTGTCGAGCAGTTGCTTGGCAGCGACGAATGACGTCTTCTCACCGGCCAGCACACTCTCTTCCGACAGCCGAAGCATGTCCTCGATAGTGGGATTCTGGTAGAAGTTGTTCCGCAACTGTTCGTTAATGGTCTCATACATCCAGTATTTTGCCTGCTCGTTGCGCCGGTAGTCAAAGTAGCCGTTGCCCTTGGCAAAGTCGATGTACTCGAAGACCATATCCCACACCTCCTTTATTCCGATTCCATAGAAGCCCGAGTAGCAGAGCACCTTGGGCATCCATCCGCTCTCCGTAGGGGGAAACAAGTGTAGGGCGTTGCGGAAGTGATTGGCTGCCAGATGGCACTTTTCGACGTTGTTGCCGTCGCACTTGTTGATGACAATGCCGTCGGCCATCTCCATGATACCGCGCTTGATGCCCTGAAGTTCGTCGCCCGTTCCGGCCAACTGGATGAGCAGGAAGAAGTCAACCATCGACGCACAGGCCGTTTCGCTCTGGCCCACGCCCACGGTCTCCACAAATATCTTGTCGTATCCCGCGGCCTCGCAGAGGATGATGGTCTCGCGGGTCTTACGGGCCACGCCGCCCAACGAACCTGCCGAGGGACTGGGGCGGATGAACGAGTCGGGATGGACGGAGAGTTTCTCCATGCGTGTCTTGTCGCCCAAGATGCTACCCTTCGTGCGTTCCGAGCTGGGGTCGATGGCCAGCACAGCCAACTTGCCGCCGCAGCGTTCCAAGACATGGATGCCAAACTCGTCGATGCTGGTGCTCTTACCAGCCCCTGGCACACCACTGATACCTATGCGTACACTCTTTCCGCTGTATGGCAGACATTTCTCGATAACCTCCTGCGCCACCTGCTGATGCTGAGGATTGGTGCTCTCCACCAGAGTCACAGCCTGACCCAACATGGCAGAGTCTCCTTTAAGTATGCCCTCCACATAGTCGGTTGCAGTCAGTCGGCGCCGTGCAAAGCGTCCACGCTGCAAGTAGGGATTTACTATCGACACGGGGCCCACGCCGCTGTTTACGGTCAGTCCCTTGTATTCCTCACTGTTTTCGGGATGTTCCATATCTATTTCTATTCCACATTGATGTCGAGCAACGTCTTGGCATGCCGCGGGTCGTTGCTGATAATGAGCACGCGCGGCCCGTTCTTAGCTTTGGCCAGTTGCTTGGCATCCACAGTTATCTTCAGTTTTGCCGTTGCATGAGGCTCGATGTTGCGGTCCGAAAGGCTCACCGTCAGGGCCCTGTTGAACACCTGCACGGCACTCACGCTCAGCGTTTCCTCACCAATGTTCGTGACATTAAAGACTTTCGTCACCTTCTTCTTTCCGTTCATGGGCAGCGAAAGCTGGTCCTCCACCATATCCTGCCCGTCCATCATGACGATGTGCGGAGCCCTTTCCAGCCCCTCCTTCGTCAGGTCGCGGAAGGCAGGCAACAGGATGGCCGACACCACTATCTCGTTCTTCTCCGAAATCTTATCACCCATGTATCGGGCCAGATAGATAGAAGTCTGGTTCAGTCCGTCCATCATCAGTCGCTCGCTGTCCAGCGTCAGGCGTATGCGCCCCACCCTGCCGCCCTGCACCACCGTGGGCAGGTATTCGGCCGAGAGGTAACTGGGCAGATGCATCAACTGCGGTTCGTAAGCCCCATGTTCCAGGTTGGCTACGAGCAACTCGGCCACGGGGTGGTCACCCTTGTTCACGTCGTCAAACTCCACATAGTTCGAACTCAACCTTACACTGCCCAGGTCAATGGGAAAGTCGCCGTCATAGTCGAGCAGGCGCTCCACCACGCGTCCCTCAAAGGTAAGGTACGTGGGAGCCTCCCCTTCGTTAGTATAAACTGCCAACTCCCTGTGGAACGTCCCCATCTGCCCAGCATCGTAGGTGGCCTCGATGGTTCCGCTTTGTCCAGCGGCAATAGCATGCTCGGGCCACTTCACACTGATGCATCCGCACGATGGGTGCACCTCAGTAATGACCAGCGGCTCGGTGCCCCCGTTCCGGAAAGCAAAAGTCACGGTTTTGGGAGTCTGAAATATCATCTCGCCCACCTTTTTGTGGGGTGTCTCAGTCACGAACTGCGGCTGGGAAAAGGCTGACTGCGCAGCCAAAGCCATTAACAATAAGGTATATATTCGTCTCATCATAGTGCAAAGATACGAATAAGCGAATCGAATGCCAAATTTATTTTGAAAAAAAGTCCTATGGCAGCGCAATAATTTGCCGATTGGCGTGTATATAAGTGTAGAAGGCCCAACTGAATGGAAAGAGAGACACACATACTCATCAACGACCTCCGCAATGGCGAACGCACGGCGCAGCAACGCCTGCTGGCGCAGTACGGACAGATGGTCTTCCGCCAAATAGCGAGAATCGTCACGCAGCAGGAGGAAGCAGAGGAGATGTATCAGGACGTGTTTGTCAAGGCCTTACGAAAGATTGAGACCTTCGACGAACGTCAGGCTTCGCTCTCCACATGGCTGTGCCGAATCGCCTACAACGAGTCGCTCAACTTTGTCCGGCGCACGAAGGCGGACATCGTGTACATCGACGAACGCCCAACGGAACTGGAGGACGTGGAAGATACGCAGGAGGCGGATTTCGACGAACATACCGTCCAACTCCTGGAGCAGGCGCTGGAACGGCTCCGACCCAACGAGCAGGCCGTCATCAGCATGTTCTACTACGACGGCATGAGCCTGGCCGACATCGCCTATGTCACAGGCACCAAACCCTCAACCATCGGTTCACAACTCTTCCGCATACGTAAAAAATTGTATCGCTTGATTAAAACCCTGCAGCAATGAACAATATCGAACAAATACTGAACCGCGATGACAACCTGCGCTGGGCCGTACGGCAACGCGAGCAGAAGCAACCCACACTGCCCACCGACTTGAATGAGCGACTCATGCAGCGCCTCGATCGGCAAGAACAAAAGGCGAAGTATCGCCACGCATGGCTCTATCCGGCCATCGCCGTTGCCGCCAGCATACTGTTGCTAATAATCCTGCACAATCCACAGACGGAGAATCCCGTATCCGGTTCGCAGGGAACGAGTTGCGCTGCAGAGATGAGGACCCCGCAATACGAGGACGAATGGACGACGATGGAGCAATACATCCAGCGCCAGCAGGAGATTCGGGAACGGGGAGAGCGCCTTACCGCCTACGTCAATGCACATAGAAGTACAAACATAGAATAAAGAGACATGAAAACTTCAAACATCACTTTCGTCGTCCTCCTGACCATCGCCCTTGCCGCTTGCAGACAACATGTTGCTCGCGAGCAGCACCAGATGGAGTCCGTCAGCGAATTTTTCGACAGCATTGCCAACCGAGGCATCAGTGCCCAATACACCCTCCGATGCGACAGGGACATACTGTACGAGGAGCACATTGTCACCAGTGCCAGACAGCATAACGCCGAGCAGAGAGAAATAGAGCGCCATCAGTTCCTTGTCGGGAAATCCACCCAACTGCTGGAGAACCTTTGCCAGAAGGCTAATGAAAGTTATCGCTACACATCGGGCGACAGCGTCAACTACAGCATCACTCTGGGAAAGGAACCCCAGGAACTCCTGCAGATGTACCGCTGGAAGACCAAAGAAAGAATGGAGATGTTCACCTTCAGCCACATACTTCTGAAACCTGTCAAGCACATGCGACTACCAGGCGACATCCAGTCCGTACAGTCCTTTCTCAAGCGTTTCCTGGCTGAGCAGAAGGGTGTCAAGGAATACCCAGTTAAGTACGAGTGGGATCAGGGTGTGAGCATGGAAGAAACCGACGGCACCAATGAGCTGTTCCGCACGAAGTTTATTGGAACCGATTCGCTGGCAGCGTCCTCGGTCGCAGGCACCCACTATTTCATCCCGGCTAAGGAAGAACAGCGCATCCGTTTGGCTACGGATTTCATCAACCGCATGAAACAATTGGCCACAGAAGAACCTCGCCAAGGCTTATTCTTCACTACGTGGGTACCCTTCGAGCGCTTCATGCAGGACGGCTGGTACGTCAACCTAATGCACTACCGCCTCTATGACCGCGGAAACCGACGTGGAACTTGCGAAATCCTGATGGGGCAATCGCCCAAGGGCATCCACATCCTGGAACTCTATCCGGCCGACGCCCCTCGCCTTGCCATACCACGCATGTGGCTGAAGGTCAGGCAGACCCACAACTTCGACATCGTTCCCGAGGAGGATTTCAAGGATATCTATTGACAAAGGCCTGCCACACGTTTTTGTCCGCGAAAGTATACGAAAATGCAAGGCCCGCGAGGAAAAGTTCCACCACCGTCGATGGCGGAACTTTTCCTTACGAGCCTTGCAAAGAGGTTTTGCGAAGCGTGCGCAATCCTGCCTCCAGGCTGCGCAGGAGGTCGCGCTTGGGGGTGTTGGGGGAAAATACGAAGCCTTCGCCGACAACAATCTTTCGTTCAGTCGTGTCTATGTGCACACGGGCCACGAAGGGACCGCCCATGAATCCGCCGTGCATGTCCCACAGGCCGCGCACTTCCACAAGGTCGCCCTCGTCGGTTCGCCTCAGCATAGGCCACACCACGGGATTACCATCGTCAGCCCTCGTGGTCTGCATCCATTGGCCCTCTTGGGCGCCAGGGACGTTCCGCCGCAACACAGAGTCGCGCCACTGGACGTAGTTCTCCACGTTGCGGATGTCCTGACCTGTCCAGGGCAGGGTGTAGAAAAGGAAGTTGATGTCCTTGTCGCCACCGCGGTTCGACGAGCCCCACAGGAAGTCGCGGCCTCGTTTCGTCGATTGCATGTCCACGGGCATCGAAACTATGTAACCCAGTCGGCGCAGTTCCTTGTCCACCTTCATGCTGTGCTTATGCTGTAGCATCATGGCCTGGCGGTCAAGCTGGAAATCGAGGATAAGATGCTGAATGCGCTCGCGGTTGCTACTCAAGAAATTTCGCAGGTCGGCCGATGTCGCTGCCCTTACCACCAACTGCAACTGCGGACGAGCATTGACGTCCCGAGCTACGCCCAGTACGGGTTGACGCTGGGAGGGGTCGAGTTCTACATGCAACTGGCTATGCATCAAACGGTACATCTTCTCATATCCCCGCTGGCCTATGGTCATGGTGCGGAAGATGCGCTCCGAAGAACCCAATCCCGGGGCATCACAGTCGGTGATGGTCTGCAGGGTGTCTGCCAGATCGGTATCGACCAATGCTCCCGGAACAACCACCAGCAACTCCGACGGGGTGCCCTTGGCATCGGGCAAACGAGGTGAGGAATCCTGACAAGCAGCGAACAGAAGTCCCACCCCCAAAGCGGTCACAAGGGAGGGGAATATATACCTTTTAATATTGCATCTTATATATTTAGAATATCCCATGTTTTATGATTCATCTTCGAGAGTGACCACTCCCCTCCCTCGGGAGGGGTTGGGGATGGGGCTTTATTTCACCTCAACCACGTTGTCCCCACTATGTCCTTGGAACTCTTCGGCATACTCGCAACGAATGACGGCAATGCCCGAGTGATAGCGTCCGTCACGCTCCACGTAAAGCGTCTCCTCGATAAGGTAATCGCCACGCGGAATCTGGCAGAAACTGAATTCCGTGGTCGCGTCGTGAACCTGACGATAATAGCCAAGTCCGCCAGCCCAACCTATCGTGGAACGTCCACTCCATCCGTAGCCCGAACGCTGATTGACGGGTTCAGTGAAGGCTGGACGGGGACAAACGAGTGTGACATATTCGTAATCACGATCGGCAGAAATGTAATAGCGTACGGTGTATCGGTTGCCCGTCTTCGCCTCTGTGGGGTATTCCTGACGAACAGAAAGTCCTTCGCTATGTGCCTCCACTTGGTCAAAACGTTGGTCAAAGTCAGCAAACACACCGCCCCAACTCTCGCCTTTCGAGAACTTCTGCAGACGCAGACGGACAGGCAGTTTCCCATCCTCAATCTCAAGGGAATCGCGCAGATAACCCAATGTGTCATCCTGAGCTGTAAAGTTCTGAACCGTCACGCCCTTGCGAGTCAGAGTAAGCAAGTCCTTCAACTTTGAATTCTGAATTTCCTTTTTTGAATTACTGAGCAAAGCGAAGACTGCATTGGCCGAATTGACGGGGGTGGACCACTCCTGAGTGCGCTTCTGCTGGAGTAGGTAGCGACGCATGCCCCGAAGCAGGGTATCGGCAGGATTCATCCGCACGAGAGCCTCCATCAACTGGACATGAATATGCAGTTTTCGGTCGACGCTGGCAAACGAGCCCTTAGGAAACTCAATATACGAACCACGATTGGGACTCGATACAATATACTTGCGGAAGGCATTGACACATTTGCGCGCCTTTCGGTCAGCACCAGCCTGCTTCAGTACGATGGCCAGCAGAGCTTGACGCTCGTAGCTGTCCTCCTCCACATCCTCACGCTTGGCAAGTTTCAGCAGGAAGTCCACCTTCTTTTGCTCTTCCTTCGAGAGTCGGACTCCGCTGTACAACGCCACATACAGGTTTCGGAGGTCGGCAGCAGAGAGGTATGTGGAATCTATGCGTTGGTCAAGCAAATAATGAATCGCCTTAGTGTTCACCTGCTCGGCAACTTTCTTCCCGGTAAGCATGTAGAGACGTGTCAGCAGGAACGACACCTCGCGAGTAAGATACGGACTGGTTGGCATCTCGGGATACCAACGGAAACCGCCATTACCGTCCTGCAACGCTTTCATCTTCTCCAGATAAGACTCCGTGCTGTCAGGCATTTCCACGCCCAAGGTCTTTCCCAACTCCCCTGCATAATAAGCCGCTGCCAGAGAGAGCACATCGTTACGTTTGGCACGAGCCAAAGCAGGAAGAGCCTGCAGGGCGTACTGTTCGGGGTGAGTGGTGTATTCAAGGGTAAGACGTCGGTTTGTCACGCCCTCTGGGAACAAATTCGAAAGGTCGATGTTCTGTACCGAGGGATCGAAGGCGGTAATCGCAATCGTGTTGGTCACATGTTCGGTTGGTGAAAGCACAGGCAACAGACGCTGTTCGCCATCACTGCAGGTAGTTCCCTCCACGGCCCAACGGACTATTAAGTCGCCTTCGGTGGCTTCGTATGGGAAATGCAGGACGGTATCTTTCTGGGCATTCAGTGCGATGTTGGCCTTCCAGGTCTTCAGCACTTTCTCGGTACGTGCATCCAGTATCTGCATGAGACCCTTGCCCTGCTGACGCTGGTCGCTGACGTTACGGACAGAGGCGGTCAGCACAGCCTCATCGCCGGGACGCAGGAAGCGCGGCAAGTAGAGTTGGGCCATCAAGTCCTTGCGTGCCTCTATCTGCTTGCTCAGGTTGGTGTACATCATATCGGAGGTATGTGCCACACCCATCAAGTTCCAACGCGTCAGGCTCTCGGGCAGGGTGAAGGCGATGCTCACTTGCCCCTTGTCGTCTGTTCGCAGTTGGGGATAGAAGAAAGCCGTCTCGTTGAAATTCTCGCGCATCGGCACGCTGATGGTTTCGGCCGTCTCGGCCTCCGCACCTTCATCGGCATCTGTCTGCACTACGGTCTCGCGCATTACGGAAGCATTCATCGGTGCGGCATCAGCCATAGCACTTTCCTCTACCATAGCGGCCTTGGGCGCAGCCGAAGCCACCATCATGGTGTTGGCAACGGCCTTGTACATGATGGGGCCACGCCCCATGGCACGCGTATAGGCCCCTACCTGGAAGAGTTCTGGATTGATGTCTGTCAGACTGATGGGGCGTTCCTTCCGTGTCTTCTGATTGTACCATTCACCTAAGCCCAACGAGCCAAGACTGAGGCGCGGACTTGCATCGAAAGGAACACCAAAGGTGCGATGACCACGACCGATATTGAAGTGCCACTGATGGCGGGCAAAATAGTTGAGCGAGGCGTCATACATCGCTACCATCAAGTTGGCATCGGCCGGTTTACCATCGGGACGACGAAGCGTCAGTCGCCACTTCTCCTGCTGTCCGGGCTGGGCGAGGTCACGGAAGGTGTCCCAATGCACCTGAAGACGATTGTCGGGCCGCATGAGATAGATGGTCTTGGTGTCTTTATAGATTCTCCCCTCTTTCACAAAGCAGAACGAGGCCGTCAGACTTTGGTCATATTCCTCACGATAGGGGATGTCGAGCGCAAAAGTTTCGTTGCTCAGGCGCACCATCTCGTCCTTCCATACCTTTCCGGCTGCCGAGAGGGTATAGAAGAGATAGACGTCGTGAAGTTTGGTAGTGACCTCGATGCGGCCAGACCTGCCAAGCGCGAACGTATCGGCCACGCAACGTACAAGGAATGTGGAATCAACCCTGACGGGTTCGGGCTGCGGTTTGGGTTCGGCCACGCGCCAATACCAATGCTGCACGTTGTGCGTTTCGCCCTGCTGGCTCAGCACATCCACGTTAACCGAAAGCGACCTGCGTGGTTCTATATTTGAATTTTGAATTTTGAATTTATATGCGAATCGTCCCTTATCGTCCGTCTCAATCGTGTCGAGCGGCATGGCTTCGCTCTGGGGAAGACGTTTGCCATAGCGGAACCACGGCGTACGCCAATGGTAGGTTCCCGTCACGCGAGCCCCACGCAGGGGACTGCCGTCATAGTTCTTGGCAGTACCACGAACCTCGCAACTATCGCCGTTGACATAAAGGCTATCGTCGAGCACCACCTCAAAGGTGGGACGCTTGTATTCCTCTACACGGAAATAGATGCGTTCGCGACTATCGGCCTCAATGGAAAAACTGCCGTTCCTCCGTCCTATGGGTATCTCGAAGTCTGCACTGAACACGCCCATTTCATTAGCTTCCACGATGCGTTCCTCCACCAGCTTATGGTTCGAATCATAAAACTTCAGCGTATGCTTGCATTCGCCCGCGGTCTCGGCATCCCAGTCGAGTTGTGTGTAGGCGAGTCCGCACACGTGTACCGTCTGACCGGGTCGGTAGATGGCTCTGTCGGTAAAGAGTTCGGTATGCAGGTCGGACTTTGTTGGTTTGCCTGTCCATCGGCCAATACCATAGAAATAATGATTGGCGAGAATCCAGTCTGCCGTGTCGGGACTGCAGATTTTATATGTCAACTGGTTGCGCCATCGTTGATTCCTCCCGTCAACCTCATACTTAGGCACTCGAATCTTTCCGTCCTGACCGGTCTGTCCGACAAAATAGGAAACGGTGTCTTTGAAGTCACCCGTCGGCTTGTAGGCCGTTAGCGTTACGTTGGGCTGTGGTTTACCTGTCTCTGGATCCACCACCACGATTCGGAACGAACTATCGGGCATCACTTGGAAGATATCCTGCAGGGTGGTTACATTCACCCAGTGGTCCACCGGCTTAATCTTCTCAGTCAGTTTGGCTTTGGTGCGCGGGACAAGTGTGTACTTGTATCGGCCTACCTTGGGGGACGTCCACAGAATGGAGTCAGTAAACGTATCTACGGGGTCATGTTCCGGAAAGACATGCTCCTTGCCGTCGATGACGACCGACTGCACATTGCGCCCCTTGAAACGCCACCAATACTGCTTGCCAGGGGATACGCACATCGGGATGTCCCTCTCAAGAAATGGGTCGGACAGCCGCGTAAGGGCATTCTGCAAAGCTGCTTTACGCTTGTACTTGGGATATTTTGCCAAGCCCTGTTGCAGCCAATCGCGACGCTGGAAGGGTGTCTTGTCGCCTTCGGTTCCCAAACGCAGATAGATTTCGGCACAAAGTGGCAGGTCGGCATACTCGTCACGAATCTTCAGCAAGTCGGCCTCCTTCACTTCCCTTCCGCTGTCGTACAACGAGTCGAGAGCCAAAAGGAAAGCTCCTTCTCGACGACCAATGGAACGATAAAAAACGACCAATTCATCGAATTTCGGAAATACTTGGCAGGTATCGCGGAATCGTTTGTCCACCTGCCCTACCATGCTACGCCAAACGACGTTCAGCATATCGCCACCGAAGTAACCTTCATCCTTGCCGACAACCACGAAAGGTTTCCACTTCCGAGCCTTCGTCTGCGCAAGGGTCTGTTTGTCACTCAACGAAATACCATACCACACAAGCATCGAGTCACGCATGTTCGTGCCTACGCTGCGCCAGTACATTCGCTCGCCATAGAGCCGAGCAATGGCTGCGGCATACACAGCCCGTTCGGCGGGGTCGGCCGATTGCAGTCGCCGCTGCTTCAGGTTGTCGATGTTGCGTTCCAGACTGTCGGGATGCACTTCCTCCAGTTGCATATAGGAAAGCAACAACCCCGAGAGTTCCTTACCCTGGTTCTTGGCCAAGGAAGGAAGGGCGAACAACAACAGCACAAGGAGGAACCTCCCCCTACCCCCTCCCAAGGAGGGGGCATGAACCACTTTCCGACTTATACTTTCCATGTACCTACAATAATTATTACTTATGAATGCGATTTACAATCTTATTAAACACTCCGTTTTTCTCAAAGTGGCTCATACCCCCTCCTTGGAGGGGTTGGGGGAGGTTTCTTTCTCTCCTTTTTTCTTAAATCTCCTCCAGCAACTTCACGAGGAAGTCCCAGAACTTCTCGACGCTCGGAATCAGACAACGCTCGTCAGGTGTGTGAGGCGAACGCAGCGTGGGACCGAACGAAACGAGGTCCATGTGGGGATAGACACCACCGATGATGCTGCACTCCAGGCCTGCGTGGCAAACCTCCACACGGGCAGGCGTATCGGGGTACATACGGTTGTACACCTCAACCATCTTGGCCGTGATGGGGCTGTCGAAGTTGGGTTGCCATGCGCCATACTGGCCGCTGTAGGTCACCTTCATGCCAGCCATCGAGAAGCACGATTCTTGCATCTCCTGGATGTATTCCATCATGGTCTCGCTGCTCGAGCGGGCCAGGATGAGGATGCTGACCTCGCCGTCGGCAATCTTCACGATGCCCAGGTTCGAACTGGTCTCCACCACAGAGGGTATGGAGGGGATGTTCCTCAGCACACCGTCATGACAAGCCACGAGAGCATCAATGACATTGTCCTGAATCTCTTGAGGAACGACGCCTGCGGGAAGGGCAACTTCTTCGATGAAAAGGGTCAAATTCTCTTCCACACCCCGATATTCCTGTGTAAAGGTTTCACAACAATAGTCAACAAGTTCGCGCAGGTCATCGAGATTCTCGCGAGGAATGGTCAACACAACCTCAGCCGTACGGGGAATGGCATTACGCATGTTTCCGCCCTGCCACGATGAGAGCTGAGCATCGTCGTCGATGATGGCCTGGCGAACCAGACGAGCCATCAGTTTGTTGGCATTGGCACGACCCTCGTTAATCTCCAGGCCCGAGTGTCCGCCACGCAGGTTCTTCAGTGTTATCTTCACGGCCACGTCACCCTCCTCGGGAGCCACTTCCTTGTAGCCGAGCGTACAATTGATGTTCACACCGCCAGCGCTGCCGATGACGAACTCACCCAGCGTCTCATTGTCGATGTTCAGCAGGATGTCGCCCTTCAGCGTATCAGCCGAGAGATGGTTGACGCCGTACATGCAGGTCTCTTCGTCGGCGGTAATCAGGGCCTCCAGCGGCCCGTGCTTCAGGTCCTTACTCTCGAAGATGCCCATGATGGCAGCCACGCCCATACCGTCGTCGCTACCCAGGGTGGTACCCTTGGCTTTCACCCATTCGCCGTCGATATAGGTCTCGATGGGGTCGGTCTCGAAGTTGTGCTGGCTCTCGTCCACCTTCTGGGGCACCATGTCCATGTGGGCCTGCAGGGTAGCCATCTTCCGGTTTTCCATACCTGGTGTGGCAGGCTTGCGCATAACGATGTTTTCGGCGTTGTCCTTAAAGGCCTCAATGCCACGTTCCTTTGCCCACTGGAGCAAAAACTCTTGTACTTTCTCAAGGTGACCGCTTGGACGGGGCACCTGTGTCAGCAGGTAGAAGTTCTCCCACACTGCCTTCGGGTTCAGTTCTCTGATAGTCATAGTCCGTAGTTTTATTAAGTTTCATATATTTGTCGCACAAATATAACGAATTCGTTCCACATGGCCTAATGTTTTAGCATTATTTAAACCTAATCCCATTTCATATGGTCTTATATGTAAATAAATGTAAAAATTAGGACTATGAAGACGAAAAGTATCGTCATGCAGGCTCTCATGCTGTGCATGACAATGGCCGTGAGTGCCCGTAAGGGCGAGTGGACAACCATACGCAACGGGCAATTGTGGATGACGGAGGAAGGCGAGAGCGTGCAAGCCCACGCCCCAGGCTTTATCTATGAGAACGGACGCTGGTACATGGTGGGCGAGGACCGCAGCCATGCATGGAACCCCGACGTCAATCTCTACTCCTCCACCGACCTGCAAAACTGGAAGTTTGAACGGAAGATTATAGAAAACCGTGTGACCGACCCACGACTGGGCCGCAGTCGCATGATTGAGCGGGCCAAGCTGATGCACAATCCCCGCACAGGCAAGTATGTGGTATGGTGCCACTGGGAGTCGCGCAACTACGGAGCGTCTGAGGCCGCCTGCTTCGAAAGCGACTCGGTGAACGAAGCCTATCGCCTGATATGGAGCGGACGTCCGCTGGACATCAAGAGCCGCGACTGCAACATCTTTCAGGACACCGACGGGCAAGCCTATTTCGTATCAACCACCGAGGAGAACCAGCATCTGGGACTGTTCACGTTGGCCGACGACTACCTGAGCATCATCCACCACACGCAACTCTTCCCCCACCAGCGGAGAGAGGCTCCCGTCATCGTACATGTGGGCGACCGCTACTTCATGCTCAGCAGTGCCTGCACGGGATGGGCACCCAACCAGTGCAAGTATGCCTACAGCGACAACCTGCACGACGGATGGTCGCAACTGAAGAACGTGGGCGACGAAGTGGCCTATCGCACCCAAGCCGCCGCAGTGCTGGAGATAAAGGGCACGAAGCAGACCACCTATCTCTATGTGGGCGACCGCTGGATGGACCCCACCCTGCCTGAGTCGAAGACCATCATCTTCCCCATTTCATTTAAGGGTACGGAGTGCGAATTCTACTATCGCGACCAATTTGAAATAAACTTCGAAACGGGTGAATGGCGTGATTGTAAAAATTAATTCGTAACTTTGTCGGCCGAAATCAGTTACGAAACATCAGAACTCCTATGAAGAAGAACCTCGACACCATCTGCATCCACGGCGGATGGAAACCCACCAAGGGCGAGCCTCAGCAGCTGCCCATCTACCAGAGCACCACATTCAAGTACGAAACCAGCGAACAGATGGCCCGTCTGTTTGACCTGAAAGACGACGGATATTTCTACACCCGCCTGGCCAACCCTACGGTTGACGCCGTGGCCCGAAAAATTGCTGCGCTGGAAGGCGGTGTGGGTTGTGTGCTGACCTCAAGCGGTCAGGCGGCCAACTTCTATGCCGTATTCAACATTTGCGAGGCAGGCGACCACTTCATCACTTCGAACAACATCTATGGCGGGACGTTCAACCTCTTTGGCGTGACCATGAAGAAACTGGGCATCGAATGCACCTTCGTTGACCCCGACTGGACGGACGAGCGCATCGAACAGGAATTCCGCCCCAACACAAAATGCTTCTTCGGCGAGACCATTTCCAACCCCGGCGGCAACGTGTTCGACATCGAGCGCTTTGCCCGCATGGCCCATCGCCACGGCGTGCCCCTCATCGTGGACAACACCTTTGCCACCCCCATCAACTGTCGCCCCATTGAGTGGGGAGCTGACATTGTCACCCACTCCACCACCAAGTATATGGACGGCCACGCCACCCAGGTGGGCGGTGCTGTGGTCGATAGCGGCAATTTCGACTGGGATGCACACCAAGACAAGTTCCCCGGACTGACCACTCCCGACGAGAGCTACCACGGACTCACCTACACAAAGGCTTTCGGGAAAGGGGCTTACACCACCAAGCTGGTGGCTCAACTGATGCGAGACCTCGGTTCGATGGCTTCGCCTCAGAACGCCTTCCTGCTGAATCTGGGACTTGAGACCCTGCACCTGCGCATGCAACGCCATTGCGAGAACGCCCAACGCGTAGCCGAATGGCTGGAGCAGCATCCGCGCGTCTCATGGGTCAACTACGCAGGTCTGCCCTCCAACAAATACCATACCCTGGCGCAAAAGTACATGCCTCAGGGCACCTGTGGCGTGATAGCCTTCGGTCTGAAGGGCACACGCGAGGACGCCATCAAGTTTATGGACAACCTCGATTTCATCTCCATCGTCACCCATGTGGCCGATGCCCGCACCTGTGTGCTGCATCCCGCCAGTCACACCCATCGCCAACTCTCGGACGAGCAATTGCGCGAAGCCGGTGTTGCACCCGACCTTGTCCGTTTGTCCATAGGCATTGAGTCGGTCGATGACATCATCGCCGACCTCCAGCAAGCCATGGAAAAGATGGATTAGTCGTAGAGGTGGAACATACGTTCCATCATCTGCCACTTCTCGTCGCTGGTAGCCCCTTCGGCACACTGCTGGAAGATGGCCATATAGTCCTCCCACTCCTGTTGGCGAGGCAAGGTGGCCAAACGGGCCATTGCCGAATCCCAGTCGAAGTCGAGTGGCGTTTCCACAATCATAAACAGACGCGTGCCCAAGATGTATATCTCCATCTCTAGTATGCCTACCTCACGAATGCCGTCAAGTATTTCAGGCCATGCCGATTCCTTGCTATGACGACGGCGATATTCGGCAATCAGTTCGGGATTGTCCTTCAGGTCCATCGTCTGGCAATAACGCTTCACGGGCACTTGATAGTGCTTCTGAACAAAACCGGACTCACCCCCCGCCCTCCCTTTTAGGGAGGGAGCAGTATGTGATTGAGTGGATGTATTCATATATTATTAAATTGTATTGTGTAGATGGTTCTCAGTTTTTATGCAACCGCCCCCCTCCTTAACAGGGAGGGGTAAGGGGGAGAGTCCCCTTTTTATATGTCTGATAGCCATAAACCGTAATCAGAATGAAACTGATGAGCGGCAGGATGAAGGATACATTGACAGCAGGCCAACCCAGAATCTCCTTCTGGTCGATGATGAGACCCTGCAGAGGAGGCATCAACGCTCCACCTACGATAGCCATAACCAGGAAGGCAGCACCAAGAGAGGTGTCTTCGGCACTCACGTTCTCCAAAGCAATTCCGTAGATGCTGGGGAACATGATGGACATGAACAGACTGATGCACACAAGGCTATAGAGACCCATCATTCCTTCGATGCAGATGGATCCAATTGTGCAGATGGTAGCACCCACACCAAAGATGGCAAGCAGACGACGCTGGTTGATGTACTTCATGATGTAGGTTCCCACGAAACGACCCGTAAGCGAGAGCGACATCGCCAGTATGTTGTAACGCTGTGCCGTTGCCTTATCGATACCCAAGTGGTCGGCATACTGAATGATGAAGGTCCAGCACATGATCTGTGCGGCCACATACAGCACTTGAGCCAAGACACCATTCCGATAGATGCGATTGTGCCAAAGACGAGAAAGCGTCTGACTTGCTTTCGACTGCTCTCCCTCGCCCTTGAGGTTTGGCATCTTGGTAAGGGCGATGATGACGAACATCACGAGCACCACCAATCCGATAGCCACATAGGGATCACGAATGATGGCAAGGTCGTGGACGCGGATGTTGGCCTTCTCGGCTTCGCTCAAGCCGTGAAAGAGTATCTGTCCTGCAGCATCACGACGGTCGCTGATGAGGTTGGGAAGTACGATGAACGAAGCCACAGCCATTCCTGAGAGCGAACCCACAGGATTGAAGGCCTGAGCCAGATTGAGTCGACGTGTGCTGTTTTCCTTTGCTCCCAGAGAGAGAATGAAGGGGTTGGCACTGGTCTCGAGGAAGGCCAATCCGAACGTGAGGATGTAGAGCGACACACAGAAGAACGTAAACTGCTGGAACTGAGCTGCAGGGATGAAGAGGAAGGCTCCTACGGCATAGAGTCCGAGGCCGATGAGCACACCCACTTTATAGGAGTACTTGCGGATGAACAGGGCTGCAGGAACAGCCATCGTAGCATAGCCGCCATAGAAGGCAAACTGCACCATCGAAGCCTTGGCAGCAGAGATTTCCATCAGTGTCTGGAATGCCGCCACCATGGGGTTTGTAATGTCGTTTGCGAAGCCCCACAAGGCAAACAACGAAGTAATGAGGATGAAAGTGAGGAGGTATTTCCGTTCTACAAGGGGGGACCCTCCCCTCGATCTCTCTGTTTGGGAGGGAGTAGTTTGTACTTGAACAGATGTATCGTTCATTGATGTATTCATAATAATAGTAAAATAAGGTATAAAGTTTCAGTCTTCCAAAGTAACCGCCCCCGCCCTACAAGAGACGGGGGAGGGTCTTACTTATACATCGGTCCAAAGTTCTGGCAAGCTCTGTAGTCGGCACCTTCCTTGTCCATTCCGAAAGCATTCCATGCCGACGGACGGAAGATGTCCTCGTCCTTGATGTTGTGCATCGACACGGGGATTCGAAGGATGGAACACAGCGTGATGATGTCGGCACCAATGTGTCCGTAGGCAATGGCACCATGATTGGCACCCCAGCAATTCATGACGGAATAGACGTCCTTGAAGCAATCCTTGCTTGCGTCCAGACGAGGCACAAACCAAGTGGTGGGCCATGTGGGGTCGGTTCGCTTGTCGAGGATGTCATTCACTTCCGGATCGAGTTCAACGGTCCATCCTTCTGCCAACTGCAGCACAGGACCAAGTCCCTTCACCATATTGATGCGCATCATGGTCATAGGCATTCCGCCCTTCGAGAGGAAGTGCGACGAATAACCTCCTCCACGGAAGTAATCGCGGTCGGCGGGCATCCAACTTGTTGCCTTCAGACAGGCTTCCTGATCGGCATCGGTCAGTTCCCAATGGGGCTTCATGGTGGGATTGCCTTCGGCATCAGTCATTGCTCCAGTGGCATCGAGTGTGGTGGCACCTGAATTAATCAAATGAATGAAACCGCCTGCAGCCAGTCCCTGCGGACGCTTGCCTGTTACACGTTCCACTGCATCAGGACTCCAGTAGGTGCGAATGTCCGAGAACATCACACCTCGATTGGTAATCAAGTGACCGAAGAGCATCGACATTCCGTTCAGAAAGTCATTCTCTGTGGCAAGGACATCGGCTTCGCGTGGACCGTTCCAGTCAAACGAGGTGCAAAGCATCGATTCCGGGAAGTCAAAGTTAGGCTTGTAGTCGGTCCACTGACGCTGGCCTTGCACGCCACCAAAGATGGCATTGTGCCCCAGAGCCTCCTCCTTGTAGCCCATCTCCAGCAGGCGAGGATTGCCGTGCATGAGGTCGCGGATAATCATCATCGTCTTCACGGTGAACTCCCAATCCTGGTCCTTCTCCTCGCGGTTCTTACCCTTACCCTTTCCGTTGAAAGTGGTCATGGGTGTACCTGAGAAGAGCGGACGGTCCTCGTTGTAGTCGTGACCCTCATTGGTCTTGCAATACTTCTCTACCCACTGCATGGCCTTCTGGAACTCTTCCTTGTCGTAAATGCCAAAGTCCACACGACGCAAGATTTCTACCAACGAGACATATTCCGTACGCATTCCGAGGTAGTGCTGCAACATGTCGGCATCGACGATACTGCCTGCAATACCCATGCAGGTGTTGCCCATCGAGAGATAGCTCTTGCCCTTCATCGTAGCCACAGCCTGTGCTGCACGAGCAAAGCGCAGAATCTTTTCTGCCACATCTTCGGGAATGGTATTGTCGTCGAGGTCTTGCACATCGTGGCCATAGATGCCGAAGGCAGGCAATCCCTTCTGAGCATGTGCGGCCAGCACTGCGGCCAGATAGACGGCTCCAGGACGTTCTGTGCCATTGAAACCCCATACAGCCTTGGGATAGTGGGGATTCATGTCCATCGTCTCAGAACCGTAGCACCAGCATGAGGTGACCGTGATGGTACTTCCCACCCCTTCACGCTCGAACTTCTCGGCACACGCGGCGCTCTCGGCCACACGACCGATAGTTCCGTCGGCTATCACGCACTCCACGGGACTTCCGTCGCCATTACAGAGATTTGAAGATATCAACTCGGCTACAGCTTTAGCTAAGGCCATTGTCTTCTCTTCCAGACTTTCACGCACGCCACCCTGACGTCCGTCGATGGTTGGACGAATTCCAATTTTCGGATAGTTTTTCATAGAGATATTAGTTAGGTTTGTACGATTAACGATTGAAGTTTACCAGGATCCGGAACACGCGACCGGGTTGTTCGCTCCACGCCTGCATGGCTTCTGCTGCGCCTTCAGGCGGTACGACACGACTGACGAGTTTGTCGGTCGGACATGTCCCGCGCTCCATGTAACGGATGACGGCACGGAAGTCGCCAGGCACAGCATTGCGTGAGCCGCGGATGTCAAGTTCCTTTTGCACAAACAGTTTTGTGGCAAACGACACTTCGCTCTTGGCATATCCGATGCAAACCACTCGGCCCGTAAAGTCAACCTCGTCAATGGCCATCTGATAAGTGGGTACGCTACCCACAGCCTCTATCACCACATCCGGCCCGAACCCCTCTGTCAGTTCCAGCAGACGAGCATGCACGTCTTCGGTGCGAGTGTTTATCACATGCGAGGCTCCCATCTCGCGGGCCAGAGCCAGTTTCTCGTCATCAATGTCGGCCGCCACCACTGTGGCACCGCGCAACGACGAACGGACGATGGCCCCAATGCCCACCATACCACAACCGATGACCATAACGATGTCGCTGTCGGTCACCTGCCCACGGTTGACGGCATGGAAACCCACGCTCATGGGTTCCACCAGTGCACACTCCTCTGGCGACAAGTCCAGCGCCGGAATCACCTTGTTCCAAGGCAGGCAGATGGTCTCGCGCATGGCGCCGTTGCGCTGCACCCCAAGGGTTTCGTTATGCTGGCAAGCATTAGCCCGCCCATTGCGGCACGAAGCACATCGCCCGCAATTGGTGTAGGGATTCACCGTCACCACCATGCCTGGCTGCAAGGTACAGGGCACCCCTTCGCCCACCCGTTCTATCACGGCGCCCACCTCGTGGCCCGGAATGACAGGCATCCTCACCATGGGGTTCTTGCCCAGATAGGTGCTGAGGTCCGAACCGCAGAATCCTACATATTTCAAGCGCAGTTTCACTTCGCCGAAGCCAGGTTCCTGGTCCTCGACATCGACGACCTCCAGCCGTCTTTCTGCCGTAATCTTTATTGCTTTCATCTTATTCTGACATATTTTTAATGTACGGTAATTCCATGAGATTGGTGAAACCATAGAAGCGACGGGCATTCTCGCCAAGGAACAAGGCCTTCTGTTGCTCGGTCAGTTCCGGTGATTTCACGACGAAGTCGTATGACATGCGATAGGTGATGGCTGTGATAGTGCGCGGATAGTCGCTACCCCACATCAGTTTGTCCCATCCCACGAGGTCGGCGGCTTCACGGATGGCGCGGATGGCCGAGGGGAAGGGATAGAACTCGCTGTTGTAGAGCCAAGTGATGCCTCCCGACTCCACCATCACGTTCTCGTGTCGCGCCAGCATGATTTCCTGCCTCCAACATTCGTTCTCCCAGGGTGGCGACTGCGGCGGGTCGGCCATTCCGAGATGTCCGATGGCCACCTTTAGGCGCGGGCATTCCTCGATGACCTCACGAAGCTCGCCAGTCTGCCTCTCTCCGTCGGCCAGACACATGGAGACCACCATCCCCCTCTCCTCCATCATCTTGAACACAGGCATGAGGGTCAGGAGCGACTCCTGCATCCTATGCCCCGGGAAGGCGATGCCCTTCAGCCCAGCATCGGCCACGGCCTGCGCCTCGCTGAGGTTCCACGCCATACCCATGCAGAAGAAGCGGTCGGGATACAGCCTTTGCACTTCCGTGAGATAGGCATTCTGGTTGCCGTCGATGACCTCCTGCACCACCACGGCCGCGGCCACCTGGGCATAGTCCATATTGCTGAGGAACACCTCGGCCGTATTGTGCCCGTCAATCATGAAGGGGGGCAGCATCTGCCTCTCCTCGCCGAAGAACTCACTTCGGCTTCCGTTTGGCCGGAGCGTGCGGATTGGCGAACCGTTGACCGTAGTGTCCTGCCGAAGCCATAAGTGGGAGTGGGAGTCGATTATGGAAGACTCACCCCCCGCCCTCCCTGCTAGGGAGGGAGCAGAATGGTTATGACTGGATGTTTTCATCTAAAGTATGATTCTATTTGAGATATTACATTCTCGGTATCGTACAGGACTTCCTCATTTGTTTTACACCATTCTTGTCACCTATCCGCTCCCTCCTTAACAGGGAGGGCGGGGGGAGAGTCTCCCCTTAGGTATTCCCCCACGTCAACCGCATGGCGGGACCGATGATGTCCTGCACCTCCCGCACCAGCTCCCAGTCGATGGGTTCGCTGATGTATTCCAGGTTGCGGCGCACGTTGTCGGGATTGGCCGAGGAGAAGAGCGTCGTAGGGATGCGTTCGTTGCTCACGGCGTACTGCATGGCCAGTTTCTCTATCGGGTAGCCCTTCTGGGCACAATAATCCGTGGCACGCCGACATGCCTCAACCAGGGGCTGCGGGGCAGGATGCCAAGCTGGAGCGCCACGATTCGAGAGCAGTCCCATGCTGAGGGGCGAGGCATTGATGAGTCCTATGCCGTGCTGTTCGAAGTAGTCGAGATGGTCGGCCAGCGCCTCATCGCACAGGCAATAGTGACAGAAATTGAGCACCGTCTCCACCATTCCCTCGGGCGTGTGGTCTATGACCCAACGCAGGTTGTCGATCTGCAAGTCCGTGATACCCACGTGGCTCACCAGTCCCCGTTCTTTCAGTTCCACCAGTGCGGGCAGGGTCTCCTCTGCCACCTTCTGCAGTCCTCCGGGCAGAGAGGCCTGGAACTCGATGTCGTGGACGTGTATCAGGTCGATATGCTCCACACCCAGTCGCTCCATGCTCTCGCCCACGCTCTCCTGCGCCCGGCGGCCGCTGTAGTCCCACGTGTTCACGCCATCCTTGCCATAGCGACCCACCTTGGTGGAGAGGATGTACTTGTCGCGCGGAATCTGTCGCAGAGCCTTTCCCAGCACCGTCTCGGCCTTGTAGTGGCCGTAGTATGGCGACACGTCTATCAGGTTCATCCCTCCGTCGAGGGCTACGGCCACCGTATCTACGGCACGACCTTCGTCGATATCGTGGAAGACACCCCCAAGCGACGATGCGCCGAAACTCAGGGCTGAGACCTCAAGTCCCGTATTTCCCAGTTTACGATATTCCATAATATATTAAATAGGTATGATGACAAGTATGATATTAGACTTTAGTATGACAAAGTTAAGAAATAAATCTGAAATACATATCGATTTGCCTAAAGAAAAATAGGGAAAAGGTCGTAACCTCACGAGGTCGCCCTTGACACCCGATTGTACGTCAAGCAAAACAATATATTTATTCACCCGAACCCTGAATTGGCACGTACTTTGTAGTACGTAGAATGTGAGTAAAGCTCACGGCGAAAGAATAAAAACAACGTTAAATAACTAAATAATTAAATCAAAGTCATGAACATTAAACCATTGGCAGACCGCGTGCTCATTGAGCCCGCACCTGCAGAGACAAAGACAGTGGGCGGCATCATCATCCCCGATACCGCTAAGGAAAAGCCCCTGAAGGGCGAAATCGTAGCCGTTGGCCAAGGCACCAAGGACGAAGAAATGGTGCTGAAGGTGGGCGACCAGGTGCTCTACGGCAAGTATGCTGGCACAGAACTGGAGCTGGAGGGCAAGAAGTACCTGATCATGCGCCAGAGCGATGTGGTAGCGATTTTGTCGTGACAAAGGCCCCTCTCCGGCTCTCCCCAAGGGGAGAGGGAAAGGTCCTCTACATTTTTAATTTTTAATTTTTAATTCAAAAAGTATTATGGCAAAAGATATTAAATTCAATCTTGAGGCCCGCGACCAGATGAAGCAGGGCGTGGACCAGTTGGCAAATGCAGTGAAGGTGACCCTGGGCCCGAAGGGCCGCAACGTGATTATAGAGAAGAAGTTCGGTGCTCCCCAGATTACCAAGGACGGAGTGACCGTGGCCAAGGAAGTGGAACTGGCCGACGCCTTCCAGAACGCCGGTGCACAGCTCGTCAAGAGCGTGGCTTCGAAGACTGGCGACGACGCTGGCGACGGAACGACAACCGCTACCGTACTGGCTCAGGCCATCGTTCGCGAAGGTCTGCGCAACGTGGCTGCTGGTGCCAACCCCATGGACCTGAAGCGTGGTATCGACAAGGCTGTTGCCGCTGTTGTGGCTAACATCAAGGACATGTCTGAGCAGGTGGGCAGCGACTATCAGAAGATAGAGCAAGTGGCCACCGTGAGCGCCAACAACGACCCCGAAATCGGTAAGCTGCTGGCCGACGCCATGGGCAAGGTGAGCAAGGACGGCGTCATCACCATCGAGGAGGCCAAAGGACGTGACACTACCATCGGCGTTGTCGAGGGTATGCAGTTCGACCGCGGTTACCTGTCTCCCTACTTCGTTACCGACACGGAGAAGATGGAGTGCGTGATGGAGAACCCCTACATCCTCATCTATGACAAGAAGATCTCTAACCTGAAGGACTTCCTGCCCATCCTGGAACCTGCCGTACAGACTGGTCGCCCCCTCTTGGTGATTGCCGAGGACGTGGAGAGCGAGGCTCTGACCACACTGGTAGTCAACCGTCTGCGCACACAGCTGAAGATCTGTGCCGTCAAGGCTCCTGGCTTCGGCGACCGCAGAAAGGCCATGTTGCAGGATATCGCCACACTGACAGGCGGACTGGTAATCAGCGAGGACACGGGTCTGAAACTGGAGCAGGCTACCATCGACATGCTGGGCTCGAGTGACAAAGTGACCATCACCAAGGACAACACCACCATCGTGAACGGCCATGGCCAGAGCGAACTCATCAAGGACCGCATCAACCAGATTAAGAACGAAATCGCCAACACCACCAGCGACTACGACAAGGAGAAGCTGCAGGAGCGTCTTGCCAAATTGGCAGG
>DGUV01000077.1:23075-49743 GCA_002395775.1 Prevotellaceae bacterium UBA4301 | reverse complement strand
TGCTCTTTCCTCGAGGACTACACCCTCAACTTCTCCGGCGACCGCAGCAGCTGTCTGCAGAGCCACATGCTGGAGGTTTGCCCCCTCATCGCTGTCGACAAACCCAAGTTGGAGGTTCACTTCCTGGGCATCGGCATCCGCAAGCAGCAGACCGCTAGCCTCGTGTTCACCTCTAAGACGGGCCGTGGCATCAAGGCCACCGTCGTTGACCTCAGCAACCGCTTCCGCCTCATCTCTCAGGAGGTTGAGTGCATCGAGCCGAAGCCCATGCCCAACCTGCCCGTTGCCAGCGCCCTGTGGGTACCCCAGCCTTCCTTCGAGGTAGGTGCCGGTGCATGGATTCTGGCCGGTGGCACACACCACAGCGCCTTCTCCTACGACATCACCGAGGAGTATTGGGCCGACTTCGCTGAGATGACCGGCATCGAGTACGTCCGCATCAACAAGGAAACCAACATCGCCGACTTCCAGCAGACCCTGCGCAACAACGAGGTTTACTACATGCTGAACAAGGCACTGCAGTAAGTTAGCCTACATCGTTTAAATAAAGGAGCATCCCTCTCTCTGACGTGGGATGCTCCTTTTTTACACATTCTCTTCCAAGTGTCAGCGAATAAAACCATCATCCAAGGGCAGCAAGTCGGAGTGGCTTGCTGCCCTTGATTCTTCATAATGGCCCGTAATATTTTTGTCACTTCGAGAGCAAAAAGCTTGCGGAATTCGAAAAAAATGAATACATTTGCGTTACTTTGTCTGAATATAGTATCAACTTTAACTAAAATCTTATTACTATGACTGCAAAACAAACCATCGAAGCGGGCAAGGCCATTCTCGGCATCGAATTTGGATCAACCCGCATCAAGGCAGTTCTCATCGACCAGGAGAACAAACCCATCGCACAAGGTAGCCACACGTGGGAGAACCAACTTGTGGACGGCCTCTGGACCTACTCCACCGAAGCAATCTGGTACGGCCTGCAAGACTGCTATGCCGACCTCCGCAAGAATGTGCTGAAGGAATATGACTGCGAAATCGAGATGCTGGGTGCCATTGGTTTCAGCGCTATGATGCACGGCTATATGGCCTTCAACGAGAAGCAGGAAATTCTGGTGCCTTTCCGCACTTGGCGTAACACCAACACTGGCAAGGCTGCTGCAGAACTGAGCAAACTATTCAACTACAACATCCCTCTGCGCTGGAGCATCTCGCACCTCTACGAAGCCATCCTGGACAATGAGGAGCACGTGCCCGCCATCAAGTACCTGACCACCCTGGCAGGTTACGTCCACTGGCAGGTGACGGGGCAGTTCGTGCTGGGCGTGGGCGATGCATCGGGTATGATTCCCGTTGATCCCGCCACGAAGACCTACGACGCAGAGATGGTTCGCAAGTTCGACGAGCTGATTGCTCCCAAGGGTTTCTCTTGGAAGTTACTCGACATTCTGCCCAAGTCTTTGAACGCTGGTGAGAATGCAGGTTTCCTCACTCCCGAAGGCGCATTGAAGCTCGACGTCAGCGGCCACCTGAAGCCCGGTATCCCTGTTTGTCCTCCCGAAGGCGACGCAGGAACAGGTATGGTTGCCACAAATGCTGTTCGTCAGCGCACTGGTAATGTCAGTGCCGGTACTAGCTCATTCTCTATGATTGTGCTGGAGAAGCCTCTGTCGAAGCCCTATGAGCCCATCGACCTCGTAACTACTCCCGACGGCAGTCTGGTGGCTATGGTACACTGCAACAATTGTACTTCTGACATCAACGCATGGGTGAACATCTTCAAGGAGTACCAGCAGTTGCTGGGTGTTAAGCAGGAAACCAAGGACCTGTACGGAACACTCTTCAACATCGCAGCTCAGGGTGATCCCGACTGCGGTGGTATCATGTCGTACAACTACTTCTCTGGCGAACCCGTTGCCGGACTCATGGATGGCCGTCCCCTCTTCGTACGCTCTGCCACCGACAAGTTCAACCTGGCCAACTTCATGCGTGCCCACCTCTACGGTGCCATCGGCGTGCTGAAGCTGGGTAACGATATCCTGTTCAACGAGGAGCACATCCGCGTGGATCGCATCATGGGTCACGGTGGCTACTTCACCACGCCTCAGGTGGGTCAGCGCATGTTGGCCGCCGCCCTCAACTCGCCCATCAGCGTCATGGAGACCGCTGGCGAAGGTGGTGCATGGGGCATCGCCCTGCTGGCTGCCTATGTGGTGAACAACACCGACAAGCTGAGCCTTGCCGACTATCTCGACCAGGTTGTCTTCGCCGGCAACACGGGTGTGGAGGTGAAGCCCACTGCCGAGGACGTGGCCGGATTCAACCGCTACATCCAGAACTACAAGGCCGGCCTCCCCATCGAGCAGAAGGCCACCGAGTGCAAGAAGTAAGCAAACAGGGGGTTCCCATTATAGAACCCGAAGACCCTGAAAACGAATTCCCCCAGGACCGCAAAGGTTTTGGGGGATTCATTTTCTCTATCGCATGGGACGAAACGGTTAATTGCTGCGCCTTGTGCCATTGGTGGCACAGAGGCGTGCCATCAATGGCACAGTGCGAAACATACGGGAATCTGCCACGAGGTTCCCTATTCCTCAGCCCAGGATGTGTTTATTCTTCGCGCGCGCATATATAATAAATTAGGACAGAAATTTGGTGGTTTGGAAGAATTATCCTATTTTTGCGACAGAAACATTATTAATCCTTAAATTATTGGGCTTATGAAAAAAATCTACTCCTTACTGATTGCACTGGTGATGATGCCCTGCCTGGCAGGAGCACAGAACACCTCCGGACGTACCTATCTGGGGTACGCCAAGTACGACGACCAGATTTGGGAATACGACGGCATCTACCTGGACCACGACGCCAAGGTGGGATGTGCCATACTGCTCACCCGCGACATGCTGGAACCCTACGTGGGAGGCACCATCGTGGGCATGCGCGTAGGATGGTGCACCTCGCAGCGCTCGGGCATCTATGAGGGATTTGTCCGGAACACCTTCAACGGCGAAGACCTCTCCACGGGCAAGGCCACAGTGAGCTACAGCTACCAGGCCAGCACGCCCGGTTGGACGAACATGACCATGAAGGCATACGAGATTCCCGAGGATGTGGAGCAACTGGTGGTGGGCTTCACCACCAACATCAAGAAGGACGAATATGCCATCCCCAACCTCTATCCCCACTACACGCCGAACAGTTGCTACCTGTGGGTGGAGGGCGACCTGGATGCCGAGGGCAAACCGCACTGGGTGGACATGAACGAAATAGGTATCCTACCCATCCTGCTCACCATTCGCGACTCGAAGGGCACCTTCAACTTCCTGCCCACCGTGACCCTGATCACACATGACGGCGTGGTGTCCACCGACGAGGCTGGCGACTGCCTGATGTGCATCAAGAACCGTGGGTCGCAAGCCATCAGAAACATTGAGGTGACCTCGCGCCAAGGCGAACAGTCGTGGAGCAAGACCATCTCCCTGTCCACGCCCATCAATCCGGGTCTGACGAGCAAGGTCTTCATGGCTCCGCTCTATGCTTTCCACAGCGGCGACCTGGAAATGAGCATCACCAAGGTCAACGGCACGGCACTGGCCACCCCCGAGGTGCACAAGCTGAATCTCATCGGCGTGCCCCGCGCAGTGGACGAGGCCTACCTGCGCCGCCCGCTGGTGGAATACTACGAATCGGAGAACAACTACAGGTCGGCCCGCTACTACGACGATATTGTGGGCCCCGTGGTGGAGAAGAAGAAGGCCGACATCACCTTCGTGTGTCAGCACCTCGACGACCAGTTCATGACAGGCGACGACGATGCCACGGCCTTGGCCCTGCGCCTGTGTGACCAAGACTCGGCCTACATCAGCATCCCCGCCATGACCATCGACCGCGACATGACACCCGACAACATTCTCTTCCAGATGAACTCTGCACCGAACGCCATGTTCAGCGTGCTCTATGACCCGTATAGCACCCAAGCCATCGAGGCCGCCATCAACCACCCGACGTTTGTCAACGTGGAGGTGAGCGGTGAGGTGAAGGAAGACGGAGAGACGCTGCAGGTGAGCGTGGGCGGCGACATTGCCAACGGCATCATGCCCGAAGGCGAACGTCCCCGACTGACCGTCTATCTGATGGAGAAGAATGTGGACACGGACAGCCAGCTCTTCTGGACAGAGGAGGAGAAGGAGGAAACCATGGGACACTACACCCATGCCAACGTCATCCGCGAAATCCTCAGCGACCCCAAGGGCGATGTCATCAATGCCGAAGGCACCATCCAAGCCTCGTACAGCACCACGCTCTATCCCGAGTATGACCGCAACAACCTCTATCTCGTGGCCTTCGTTCATCGCGACGGAAGCCGGGGCGGCAGGTACATGTGTGTCTTCAACAGTGCCGAAGGCAACATCACCGACCCGACGGGAATCATTTCAATAGACAATGGACGAATGAGTCGTGAGGCCGATGCTGTGTATGACCTCAGTGGCCGCCGCGTGACGAAGCCCACGAAGGGAATCTACATTGTCAATGGTAAGAAAGTGATTAAGTAAACGATAATCCGCAACCCTATGAAGCGCATTGCATTTGCATTATTTATTCTGCTCTCCTCACTCTCTGCCCGTCACTCCCTTGCCCAGGTTCCATACGGTTATGCACCTATGGGGGCGGCCGAGAACGAGTTGTCAGGACTGGGGGGCAACAAGAACGAGTTTGTGCAGGGAATGGTGCTCTTCGACCCAGCCAGCGACCCTGCCCTTGCCCGCATAAAGGGAAAAGAGATTAAGGGCATACGCTGTTACATGCGAGCCGACTACAAGCAGAAGCGCCAGAGTCGTTCGGCCATACTGGCCAGTACGGGAAAGGTGGACAACCTTGTACGCACACAGTACGTCGATCTGACAGAAGGCTGGAACGACGTGATGTTCGACGAGCCCCTGGTGATAGGTGACGAGAAGATATTCTTAGGCGTCCAGGCCTACGAGACCATAGGCACCCCCTACCCTCTTGTCGCTTATTCCAAAGCCACCGTGCCTCAGTCGTGCTGGGTGAACCTGGCAAAGAAATCGTGGGAAGAATATACCGACCGGGGAACGTTGCTCGTGTTCGCGCTATTCGACGAATCCTTGTCCTCGAACTTCGAGCATACGGCCTACGCCCAGAACACTACGCACCCGCAAACGGTAGCACCTGAGCGCGATTTCACAGGCGGGCTCTATGTCCACAACTGCTCGACAGAACCCATCACAAGCATTGAGATTGCCATGCAAGGACAAGGTGCAACCGTTCCTACCATGCGCACCATTCAGTTCGATACACCCATCGAGGCTTATGGCGGCACCGTGGTGGAGGCTTCGCTGCGCAGTGGCTCTGACGAGGGCACAAGTGTGGACTGGACGGCCACCGTCACCAAGGTCAACGGCACTGAGGCCCAGGCATGCCGTCCGGGCACCACCAAGCTCTACGTCACCTTCGACAACTTCCAGCGCACACCGCTCATCGAGGAGTTTACCAGCCAGCGCTGCATCAACTGTCCGCAGATGGCCTACTTCCTTGACAAGGCCCTGGAGGAGTATGGCGACAACTACGTTTACATCAGCCACCACTCAGGATTCCAGGAAGATGTGTTCACCACCCAGCCCGACCGCGAGGTGCTCTACTTCTTTGGCGGATACGAGAATGAGTACAACCCCGCCATCATGTACAACCGCGCCATCTTAGAGGGTGAGAGTGCCGTCATCCAGGGCATCCGCGACATGTCGGCCGAGCCCTACCTGGCCGCCCTGCAACTGGCCAGCACCATGCCTGCCATGGCGGAGGTCAACATCGAGGAAACGACACAGCAAGTCACCGTCTCCGGCCGCGTGGCTCGCGACCTGGTGGGTCAGCCACTCTACCTCTCCTGCTATCTGGTGGAGGACGGCATCAGCGTGGACCGCTACTTCCAGAAAGGCATGGACGATGCCGATGCACCAAGCGACCTGAAAGAGGTGTTCCGCCACAACGGTGTCATTCTGCACTACTTCACCCAGGAAGCCATTGGCGACTTGCTCTCCACCGACAGCGAAGGCAAATACAGCGTCACCTACGACCTCCCCACGAAGGAAGGCTTTGGCGGAACCGGGCGACGCATCGTGGCCTTTGTCCACAAGGTGAACAAGAGCAAACTGTCCGACAACCAAGTGCTCAATGCCGCACAAAGCAGCTTAGGCACCGACGGCATCATCTCAATGGACAATGGGCAATGGACCGATGACAATGAGGTTAGCAGCGTGTACGACCTGAGCGGACGTAAAGTCCTATCTCACCGCTCCCCCCTCACCACTCCCCAATCCGCAAGGTTACCAAGGGGCATCTACATCAAGAACGGAAGGAAACTGGTGGTGAGATAAACCTCAGCCCACTGGCCTGACAAAAAAAGAATCCCGAGACTCGCAGATATGAGCCTCGGGATTCTTTGTTTCCGGTTGACAGCAACCTTTATCGGATGACGCGCTTGACAACGCGGCCGTCGGACATACGCACGAGAGCAAGGCCGCGAGCCTTGTCGGGCAGGCGCTGGCCGCTGAGCGAGTAGTAAGCCACGGGCTTGGCAACAGAGACGCCAGCTGCCGATACGGCAGAGGGGTCGGAATAGACAAACTGGAGGGTCACGCAAGGACCGTCGTCGATGCTCGTGTAACTGCCACCTGCAACGGGAACCACGGTCTCGAGGTTCACCTTCACGACACACTTGCCATAGGCAGCGGGGAACCACTCAGCAGCAATGCTGTGGAGGGTGCCGTTCAGTTTGCCAGGATTGGTGTAACCTGTGGAAACACCATCAATGTTCTTACAAGCCACGGGGAAACAAATCTGCATGAGTCCGTTCTCCATGGTCTGCACATCGTAATGGATGCGCAGGAGGTCTTCGGCATCGCCGTCGATGTTCTTGGCATAGAGCCCTGAGTTCATCTCGATGTCGCCAGAGCCATCCGCAGCCTCCTCGGCCTTGGTGATGGTTACGACACTGCCGTCGGGCACAATGGTACCGTCGGCAAGTGCAAACTCATAGAAGAAATCCTGTGCCGAGATGCTGCCAACCGACAGCATCAGGGCTATTGTGAGAAGTATCTTTTTCATAATCGTTTTACTTGATTACCTTTTTACCATTCATAATGTAGATGCCCTTCGTGGGGTTAGCAACCCTGCGGCCGCTGAGGTCATAGACGGCATTGTCCTTAGCCAACGTGCCGATTTCGACTCCCTTGACGTCAGAGGTGGGTTTGTTGTAGTAGATGGCCGACTCATGACGTTCGTCGCCTCCGTAGTAGATGCTCTTGATGCCCATGCGCTCGAAGCCGTTCTGGTAGATGTACATACCCAGACTCTTGGGGAAGATGTCCTTGTTGTTCGTGTAGAGATAAGGAATCTCCTCCACCTCATCGAAGGGCAGTCCTTCGTATTCGTCCTGATACAGGAGATAAGGTTCATCGTCGTCGATGTAGAGGCTATAGAAGAGTTTCGAGGGGTCCATGAAGTTGCCTTCCTCGTCGGTGACGGGTACGCTGATGGCCAGTGTGGACATGCTGTAGCCATAGGCCCAGTACATGTCATTCAGCTCAAGCACAGCGGGTGCGGAAGGAGTGCCTGCCTTCTCGGTGTAGGGACGGAACACGGGCTTGGGGAAACGTTCGAAACGGTCGAGCGAGTCCTTGCCGTTGTTCACCACCAGAGCGCGGTTGTCATTCCAGAAGGCACGCGTCTCGGGATCATAGTCAAACACGATTTCTGCGTCCTCGGGATTCAGCTTATAGTCATAGGTTCCACCATAGTTGTCGTTTCGCTTAGTTATTTCAGCACCGGCAAAGTAGAAGAGATAGACCTGATAGGAACCTGCCATCTGCATGGGGAAGTGAATCTTGCCATCCTCGCCGAACGAGCCCTTTATCCAGGCCGAAGTGACATAGTCTTCCGAGAGGCCCTGAACATAGACGTCGTTGCCGGCAAAGCCGACATTCACGAAGTGGCCGTAGATGCCATGGGTGATGGAGTAGCGCGTAGTGGTGAGGCCATCGGGAGGGGTGACAGGCTTGTCCTGAATCTCCGTGAAGACGGTCTCATAGTCCAAATAGTAGCTCCACTCGTTGTCGTAGGCATCGGTATAGACCAGTCCCAGACCGGTGATGACCTTATTATCGAGGTCGGCGCTGGTGCCTTCAAGAATAAGCTGGTTGCCCTCCATGCGGAAGACGGCATTGCCAGTGGTCTTAACCGAATAGTTGGTGTGTGCGCCATTCATGGTCACCTCGGCCAGCTTCAGTCCATAAGGATCCTCTGTCTTGCCCGTGGAGGGGTTGACGGGAGCGTCCCACCAATAGACCATCTGTCCGTAGGGGACTGTGATTTTGCCATCCTTGATGGTGCCTCTCACCCATGCGCCCGTGGCAGCACGAGAGATGATGTTCTGGATGTAAGCCGTACGGCCATCGGTGGAGATGACCACGCGCACGAAGGCGCCGTCCTGACGAAGGTCGTGGACGAATCCACCATACACCACGTCGGTGCAACCGCCCGAACGCACATAGTTGCGCACCTCGCCCTCGGGTTGGGTGAGGATGATGTCGCCCTTGCCGGCCTTCATGGGGCCTAAGTGGCGAACTGGCTGTGCCTGGGAGGCTATGCCCAGCAACAGCATCAGGGTTGAAAGTAGAAATTTCCTCATATAGTAATTTTTTAAAGGGAGTTATAGGGGAGTTATAGGGGAGTTATAGGGGAGTTATGGAGGAGTTATGGGGGAGTTATGGGGGAGTTAAAGTTGAGGGTCTTCTGACTGAGGAGAAACAAGTGAGGTGCTAATCACTTGCTCCACACCCTTGTCAGTATATACAAAGGCCACGACATGCATGTGCTCGGGGACCCATTCTGCATTCTCGGGGAAGGTGTAGGAGAAGGTCTCCTCCCGTTCCTCGCCCTCGGACAGACGGAAGTCGGTGCCCCACTCGCCATTGACGGCATCGCGGAAGACGTGGTTGTGGATGTATTCGCGGTTACTGCTTCCATCGGGCATGTACTGGAAGGCGTTGATGCTGTCCTCTGTGAGCCACACCTGCAGCTTGGCACTTTCCACGCCCTCAATGCCCAACGACTTTACGCCGATGGCCACCGTGCGCTTCTCGTCATCATAGTCGGAAACCAAGCTTAGCCCCACGCGGGCCGTCCGCTGCAACTGCCCATAGACTTGCGTCCCCCACTCGGCATAGTCGCCCAAGAACTGACGGTTGACGATGCCCACGGGCTGATGGTCGAATCCCCAATGATTGTAGTAGGCATCGCCCACCTCGGTCATAAGCGGATAGGGCACACCGCGCACCGATTTGGCAAAGGGTCCCGAGTGGATGGCCACTGCCACCACATGGTCCTCCCCGTAGGCTTCCTGCAAGTCGGCAATCACCTGCGTGGCCGTAGGACAATTGACACAACGCTGCCCCGTGAAATCCTCGATGAGCACGCAACGACCGATGTCGGCTGGCTTCACATAGATGAGCCTTTCGTCATCGTCGATGTGGTCGCATGATACGCAGAGAGCACAGAGAAGAAGGCCCACCCCCATACCCCTCCCTGTTATGGAGGGGAGTATATAGTTTCGCAGATAAGATAATAACATATTCTTTACTCTATTTTTATTTAGTAACTGCTCCCTTCCCTCCAGGGAGGGGTCGGGGGAGAGTCCGTTAAAAGTTGTAGTTATACGACAAGGTCACACCCCGGCTGGCAGGAACACGACGGCACACGCCACCCGAGCAGTTGAAGCCTGCACGGTTGCGCACGTAGCCCAGCTGTATGCGATGCGACTTGACATTGTAGGTCACACTGCCCTGATAGTAATGGGTGTTGGTTCGGCCCACGTTGTACATGTCCGCGATGCTTATCATCCAATGGGGCACGATGGAGAGCTCTGCCAGCCCGTAGAGCCAGTCCTTGTCGTCGTTGGGTGTGTGGAGGTACTGCAACTCCATGCGCAGCGTGTATTTCCGGTTGAACTGGTATCGACCTTCCACAATGGCTATGTTGGAGTGTATCATGCCACCCTCGCCCTCCATGACGGTTTGGTTGTACTTTTGGTTCATGTACATCAGGTTGAGCTTGAACTTCTGTGTCATCTTCCGCTCCAACTGCACATTGATGTCCTGATAGTAGGTCTCCCCGTCGTTGCGGACGTGCGACACATTGAGTTTCACGGTCATGCCATACTTGCCGCCCAACTTGGTCTTGCGCTTGAAGTTGTAGGCCGCCGACCCCTGATAGGCCCACTCGCCATCGGGCTGGGTGGCATAGGGATAGAGGGCTGCAAGGGCATAGGTGTGGTCCATGGTGAAGGCGGGCAAATGATTGATGAAAGCTGCACGCGAGAGACGAGGCACACTGCGCTGACTGCGGAAGTCCATCAGTTCGGAGCGACGTGCCTGAGCCAGGAAGCTCATGCCCTTTTTCGAATAAGATGCCGAAATCATACCCACCTGTCCGCGGTCGTAGTCGTAGCCGTTGATGAGCGTGGGGTCTTGTGTCTTGAAAGCATATTCCGCCAACAGACCGAAGCCGTGACTCTGCAGATTGGCACGGACGTCAACGGCATTGACAAACTTGGGGAAGTTGTAGCGGTGCGTAGGGTCGGCCATGACGAACTCGTCCTTCTCGTGCTTGTTTACCCACGAAGCGCCCACAAGTAGTCGGGTTCCGCCCCGCTGCATGGGACGAATCCATTCGTCGAGGTTCAGTTCCATGTCGGCACCGGTGACCGTGTTCTTCTTCAGGTCCCAATAGGTGCGCTGCACGCCGGAGAGGGCCTTCAGCGTAATGCCTCGGTAGGGTGTGAATATCAGGCGTCCGCCCAGCAAGGAATTGTCGATGCCCAGCGACCGCTCTTCATAGGTGCGCAGGATGAATCCCGAGCCAAACTGTTCGTAGAACGTGCCAGCGGTTATCTCCAGTTGTTTCAGTTTGCCCTTGACATAGAAGTTGGGCACGCCCGAACCCTTGAAATGGTTGGCCCCATCGTTGAAGCCCGGCATGGGATGGTCCAGATATTCGAATCGCAATCCGGCATCCACATAGCGACTCTGCACGCCCAGGTCCAGATAGGTGTTGGTCATGAACTGGTCTTCATATCCAGTAGAACTGCCCTTCACGAACCCCGTCTCCGTGTCCTTGTTGGCCAGCAACATGTCGCTCTGCAGACTACCCGTCACGACGACCTTGTCTTGCGCCACACCTTGCATGGCGATTAAACATGAAAAATTAAGAATTAAAAGTGCAAAGAGCTTCATCATTGGTCATTTTACATTTCACATTGTCTATCGACATTTGCCATTTGACATTGTCAATTATACTCAATTGACAAGCTCTCTCACTTTCTCAATGAGTTCCGTTTCAGCACCGTCGGTGTAGCCGTTGTGCTTATACACGATTTTGCCCGTCCCGTCCACGATGAGGGTGAAGGGAATCATCTGTATGCCCAGCGCACGACGGAAATCACTGTTGGGGTCGAGCAACACGTCGTACTCCCATCCGTGTTCGTCCACCAGAGGCTTCACCTTGTTGATGTTCTGTGCCTGGTCGATGCTCACGGCCACGAGTTTCACGCCCGTCTCCTCCTGCCACTCTTCGTACACCTCTTGAATGGCACTCAGCTCGCGGTTGCAGGGCTTGCACCAGGTGGCAAAGAACGAGATAATCATGGGCTTGCCCTGATTGTTCAGCGTGTCGGTCTTCACGGTCTGTCCGTCCATGGTCTTCAGCGTGACGGCTGGCAGTTGGGCGTAGGAGTGAAGGGTGAAGAGTGAAGAACTAAGAATAAAAAACAACAATGCAATACGTTTCATAGCTATTATGAATGGGGGTTATTTAATAGTTAATTATTTTTTTACCGTTCTTGATATACACACCATTCTTTAATTGGGCATTCATCTTCCGGCCAGAGAGGTCGTACACAGCATTAGCCTCATTGTCCATCGTCAATTGTCCATTATCAATGGATATCACGCCCGTGATATCTCCGACGTGTGCCTTGTTTGCGTTCATCACCTCGCCCGTCTCGGAGTTGATAAGCATCACCACGACCTCCATCTTCTCCTTGTCCAGAGGAAGTGTGTTGCCAGCAATGTCGAAGGAGAAGGTGTGCTCATAGGGAGTGAACTCCTTCACATCCGAAGGCAGGCTTCCAGCAATGGGGGCTCCCAGATTTTCCGACTGTGCTATGGCCACCTCATTGTAGTGCAGGTCGCGTATGGGGTCAGGCAACTTGATGTACTTGTCGATGTAGGAATCGCCCGTCAGAGTTCCACCTGAGAGGGCGTTTGACTGGGTCCACTCGGTGCTGTGCACGTCGTTGGCCAGCAGGATGTAAGCCAACTGGTAGGGATTGTTGGGGAAGTTGCGGATGAAGTTGGTCGTTGATACGGCCTCCACGCGGGTCTTGGCCTCATCGGCCCAGTAAGCCTGGACACTGATGTTGGCGGGGGCCACAATCTTGCAACGGCTCTCCCACTCGCTCTGCCCCGACTGGGGTGCAAAGTCCTTGGCACGGTCGATGAAGCACGAGGGCAGTCCGTTGGGATTGGCTGGATAGTAGATTTGGGCAGCAAATGACATTTCGTCCGACACATGATAGGCCACACCCACAAACATGTCGCCATTCTGGTCGCTCATCTTCTCCATGCCAGCCAACACGCGCGGACAATACTTACACCAGGTGCCCGTGTACTCCTCCACCAACGGCTTACGCAGGGGCAATTGCTCCAACCAAGTCACAGGAGAAGTCACCTCGGCCTGTGCATCCTGATTGGCTTCACCGTTCAGTTTGGTCAGGCGGAACTTCACGTCGTACGTCCCACTCTTTGCCGGAGCAGGAATGGTCACCTGCAACGTGGTAGAGCGTCCGAAATAGCCTCCGGCCAGCGACTTTGTCACATGCTTCGTCTCCGTATGTCCGTCCACTTCTATCTCGTAATCCAGATTCTTGATGGCCTCTGCACCGTGGTTCACCAGTGTCAGCGTGGTCGTGAGGGCCTTGCCGGCGAGTGTATAGAGGGCGTTGGGAACCTGAAGCGTGGCTGCAAGCGACTTCACACCTGCGCCACCAATGATGGCAACCACCGCGGGCGAACCTTCTCCGGCCAATCCCACCCACTTGCGATAGGTGCGGCTGGTGTGGATGAGCAGTCCCTCCTCGGTCTCCGTACCGACGGTCATGAGCGGTGTTTTGTTAGGGTCCGAATCGTTGTCCGTATCAACACTCGACACCGTAAACGAAGCGCCAACATAGACTCCGCCTTCGGGAATCACGTAGGGCTCGTCGAGCCGGGCCTCGGCCCAACTGCCACTGACCGTAGCCTCGCGGGTCACGATGTCGGCCACATTCTTGCCGCCCGACAAGGCCAGTTCGCTGGTCAGCCAACCCTGATAGGAAGTGACGTTGGTGGCCTTCGTGTTCACGGGGATACGGATTCCTCTCACCTCCATGCCCACCAACGAGGGGTCGTTGAGGTGGATGGCCACGTCATAGGTCTCTCCACGTTTGGTCCCGAAGGGCGAGAGCGTACCTGTACCCTGATAGATACCATAATAAATCTCACCGTCGGCCATGGCCGAGAGTGTGCACAGCAGGGCGGCACACAGACCCATCATTCGGAGTAGAATTCGCTTCATACTAATACATTATTATATATTACGGACACAAAAATAAAGAAAAAAAAAGAAATGACCTACGCCTTTCTCGTTTTTTATTATATTCCGCTGCAGGAGGCATCGCTTTTCGCAAGTTTTCCACATACATCTTGCTACTAAAAGAAAAAATCGCTATATTTGCAACGGATTATGAGTATTTCCGAACAAATAATTAATACATAACAATAAATTAACAACTAAGACTATGAACGACATCAAAGTTCTGAATCACGCAGCCGACAACATTCGTATTCTGGCTGCAAGTGCAGTGGAAAAGGCCAAAAGTGGTCATCCCGGTGGTGCCATGGGTGGTGCCGACTTCATCAACGTACTCTACAGCGAGTTCCTGCAATACGACCCTGAGAATCCCATGTGGGAGGGTCGCGACCGCTTCTTCCTGGACCCCGGTCACATGGCTCCCATGCTCTACAGCCAGCTGTGCCTCATCGGCAAGTACAGCCTTGAGGAACTGAAGGCTCTGCGCCAATGGGGCTCGCCCACTACGGGTCACCCCGAGTTTGATATCACACGCGGTGTGGAGAACACCAGCGGTCCTCTGGGACAAGGCCATGCCTTTGCCGTAGGTGCTGCCATCGCTGCCAAGTTCCTGGCTGCCCACACGGGCAATCCCACCTTCGAGAAGGAAACCATCTATGCCTACATCTCTGACGGTGGCGTACAGGAGGAAATCTCACAGGGTGCTGCCCGCATTGCAGGCACACTGGGCTTGGACAACCTCATCATGTTCTATGACTCTAACGACATCCAGCTCTCCACCGAGACCAAGGAAGTGATGAACGAGGACACGGCCATGAAATATCGCGCCCTGGGATGGGACGTGCAGGAAATCAACGGTAACGATGCCTGCCAGATTCACGAGGCCATCGAGAAGGCCAAGGCTGTCAAGGGCAAGCCCGCCCTCATCATCGGTAAGTGCATCATGGGTAAGGGTGCCCTGAAGGAGGACGGTAGCAGCTACGAGCGCAACTGCAAGACTCACGGTGCTCCCCTTGGTGGCGATGCTTTCAAGAACACCATCAAGAATCTGGGTGGCGACCCCGAGAATCCTTTCCAGATTTTCCCCGACGTGCAGGAGATGTATGCCCAGCGTGCTGAGGAACTGCGTAAGATTGCTGCCGAGCGTCATGCTGAAGAGAAGGCATGGGCAGAGCAGAATCCTGAGAAGGCTGAGCAACTGAAAGACTGGTTCAGCTCGAAGGCTCCGAAGATTGACTGGACGAAGTGCGTGCAGAAGGACAACGATGCTACCCGCTCGGCAAGTGCCGCTTGCCTGAGTGTATTGGCAGAACAGGTGCCCAACATGATTTGCGCCAGTGCCGACCTCTCCAACAGTGACAAGACCGACGGTTTTCTGAAGAAGACCCACGCCCTGAAGGCTGGCGACTTCTCGGGTGCCTTCTTCCAGGCTGGTGTGGCTGAGCTGACCATGGCTTGCTGCTGCATCGGCATGGCTCTGCACGGTGGTATCATTCCCGCCTGCGGCACATTCTTCGTATTCTCCGACTATATGAAGCCTGCCGTACGTATGGCTGCCTTGATGGAGCTGCCTGTGAAGTTCATCTGGACGCACGATGCCTTCCGTGTGGGTGAGGATGGTCCTACCCACGAGCCCGTAGAGCAGGAAGCTCAGATTCGTCTGATGGAGAAACTGAAGAACCACCACGGCCAGAACTCTTGCCTCGTACTGCGTCCCGCCGATGCCAAGGAGACCACCGTTGCCTGGGCTATGGCTATGGAGAACATGAAGACCCCGACAGCCCTTATCCTCAGCCGTCAGAACATCACCAACCTGCCCGAAGGCAACGACTACGAACAGGCTCGCAAGGGCGGATACATCGTGGCCGGAAGCGACGAGAACCCCGACGTGGTGATGGTGGCCACTGGCAGTGAAGTATCGACATTGGTAGCCGGTGCTGAGCTTCTGCGCAAGGATGGTGTGAAGGTTCGCATCGTCAGCGTACCCTCAGAGGGAGTGTTCCGCAACCAGCCCATTGCTTATCAGCAGAGCGTAGTGCCCTGTGGTGCCAAGGTATTCGGCATGACTGCCGGCCTGCCCGTCAACCTGCAAGGCTTCCTCATCGGTGCTGCTCCCGAGAGCAAGGTATGGGGTCTGGAGAGCTTCGGTTTCTCTGCTCCCTACAAGGTGCTCGACGAGAAACTGGGCTACACCGCTGAGAATGTGTATAACCAGGTTTGTGACATGCTTAAATGAATAATTAAAAGTGAAAAGTGGAAAAATTAACTTTCCACTTTTCACTTTTCAACTTTATTTTCAAGACCTATGGACGTTAGGACAGTGGGCCTTGCCAGCGACCACGCTGGCTATGCCCTAAAACAATTTGTCAAGCAATACCTCGAGGAGAAGGGGATGGAGTACAAGGACTACGGAACCTACACGGAGGAATCATGCGACTACAGCGACTTCGGCCACCTGTTGGCCCGCGGCATTGAGCAGGGTGAAGTGTATCCCGGCATTGCCATCTGCGGAAGCGGCGAAGGCATTGCCATGACACTGAACAAGCATCAATCGATTCGTGCCGGTCTGTGTTGGATTCCCGAAATCGCCCACCTCATCCGTCAGCACAACGACGCCAACGTGCTCGTGATGCCTGGTCGCTTCATTGACACCGACATGGCTCGCCGCATCATGGACGAGTTCTTTGCCACGTCCTTTGAAGGCGGACGCCACCAGAGGAGAATAGACAAAATGCGTGTAGAGTGAAACGTCTGCTGCTGTCACCCAAATTTCTGCTGATATGGGGCATCGTCGTACTGGCGGTGCCCAATATCGCCTTATCCGTAACCGAGAAACAGACTTGGCTGACGGCACTCTGCAATGCGTTCCTACCGACATCCCTCTATGCCCTTCTGCTCACCAGCACCCGATACACGGGCAAGGCTGCGTGGTGGGCATTCCCCCTTACCTTCCTGGCCGCCTTCCAAGTGGTGCTGCTTTACCTCTTCGGCAGCGGAGTCATTGCCGTGGACATGTGGCTCAACCTGGTCACGACCAATGCGACCGAAGCACTGGAACTACTCGACAACCTCGTCCCGGGCCTCATCACCGTGTTCGGACTCTATTTGCCGCTCATCATCATCTCCACCATCCAAGCCTTGCGGCACAAGAAGCTGCCGAAGACATGGCAACGCACAACGCGCCTGCTGGCTCTCGGAGGACTGATTGTGGGCATCGGGCTCTACATAGCCTGCCTGCGCCAACCCACATTCCGCACGCTCAAGGACATCTATCCCGTGAACGTGGTCTATAACCTGAAACTGGCCATCGAACGTACCATCAAGACAGCCCGGTATCGCAAGACCTCGGCCAACTTCTCGTTCGAAAGCACAAACACCCATGCAAGCGACTCGGCCGAGGTGTATATCCTTGTGGTTGGCGAAACGGCCCGTGCCGGAAACTTCCAACTCTACGGCTACAAGCGCGAGACCACTCCCCTGCTACAGGGTGAAAGAGAACGCCTGATGGTCTATCCCGACGTGCTCACCGAGTCGAACACCACACACAAGAGCGTGCCCATGCTGCTCTCTGCCATATCAGCCGAGGACTATGACAGCATCTATCATCAGAAGGGCATCATCACTGCCTTCCGCGAGGCAGGGTTCTACACACTCTTTGTCTCGAACCAACGGCCCAACCATTCCTTCATCGACTTCTTTGGTGAAGAGGCTGACGAGGCGTATTTCCTGAAAAGCAAAGACACAGAGAAGGAGCATTACGACCTGGAACTGTTGCCCTATGTCGCGAATGCACTGAAACAACACAAACGGCTCTTTGTGGTGCTGCACACCTATGGTTCACATTTCAACTACCACGAACGCTACCCCGACGAACTGGCTCACTTCCTGCCCGAAGCCAATGCCGATGCCCACTACAAGAATCGCGAGTCACTGCTGAATGCCTATGACAACACCATACGTCTTACCGACCAGGTGCTGCACCGCCTCATTGCCATGACCGACAGCCTGCCCACGGCACTGCTCTATACCTCCGACCATGGCGAAGACATCTTCGACGACCAGCGGCATCTCTTCCTCCACGCCTCGCCCAACCCATCGGCCTATCAGCTTCGCGTGCCCTTCATCATCAGCCTCTCGCCTTCCTACCGGAGCACCTATCCCGAGGTGGAAACCATCCTGCGTTCCAACCTGAAGCAACCTGTCAGTTCCAACGCCTCGGTCTTCCACACCATGCTCGACCTGGCAGGCATCAAGTCGCCCTACCATCGCGATTCGCTCTCACTGGCCAGCCGACACTACAAAGTGCGCGAACGCTACTATCTGGACGACCACAACAAAAAAATCCCCGTCACCCAACTTCACTTGGATGACGAAGACCGGAATATGCTGAAGGGAAACAATATCTATCCCTTCTGACAGCTAAGATTTAGCGTTCCCCCTACCCATTCGACAAAAGGCTCTTCGCCCCGAAGAGGGTGATGCGAGACATATTGTCCCTCCTCATTCGTCACCACGACGACCATGTCCTCGCGATGCCCATCGGGAAGAATCAGGTGATGATAACCGCGTTTCATCGCATCCGTTTCACACGTTGAGGTTTGGCCGGAAGGACCACGCGACGCTTCTGCACCACATTAATCTTGCGATCAACTTGCTGATTAGAGCGGAATTCCTCGGGCGAGCGCCGTTCGCCAGTCCCTTGTGTGCGGACAGGCAACAGCGTGTCGCTGGCCAGGGTATCAGGAAGTTCGACATTCACGCTATCCTCCGGCGCGGGCTCGGCATGATAGCGCAACAAGACGGGCTTACTGATGGCCCACATGCGGAAGGCCTCGTCGAGGCCCTCGTCAAAGGCATAGTAGAACGTACACGAGACGGACTTGATGTCGCGATTCTTCTTCACCCTCGTCTTGGCAATGTTCATCGTCACATCGTAATTCCCCGTCACCATCACACTGCTGGCCACCGTAGAATCGTTGTCATAGCGCACTTGCAAGAGGATGAACCCTTCGCGCTGATTGTCCTGGGCAATGAACCGGTTGGTGCATCGGAACATGAAATAGTCGCCTCGGCGGAAGGTCGAATCAGCAGGAATGACCAAGGTGTAGAGGTTCTGTACCCTGTTGCCGTGCATAAATATCATGTTGCTTCCCTGCCAGATGTTGGCCGTGTCGCCCTCGGCAGTGAAACGCGCATACTTGTCCTCCTCGGGAATGTTCAGTCCGGCCGCATTCGATTCGCGTTCCAGCCTTGCCTCAATGCGGTCGTACATCTTATCCAGATGCGACGTATGTCCCGAGTACCAGACCATCGAGGTGTCGAACTGAGCCTCGGTGATGTGATACTTCTCAAACACCTTCTGGACATAGAGGTAGCGGTTGGCCTCCACGTCCCCGCCCTTGGCCTCTGCCATGCCTTGCGCAAGGTGGTAGTCGTAGAGGATTTTCTCCATCTTCCCCTCGGATATGACATGCGAAGGCAACTCGACGGAGCATGCCGTAAACATCGTGATGCCCAACGCAAGGAGCCACGACCTATTTCTTCTCATCCTCAATGATTAGGTTTCCTCGATAGAACAGCAAGAGAGCCACGATGCCACACGAGATGGCAGCATCGGCGAAGTTGAAGATGGGACTGAAGAAGATGAAGTGCTCACCTCCCAGCCAAGGAAGCCACGAGGGCCAGTCCCACTCTACCAGCGGGAAATAGAACATGTCCACTACCCTGCCATGGAAGAGTGTGCCGTAGCCCGTACCATAAGGCACGAACTCGGCAATCATGGGAGCTGGCGGATTGTTGAATATCTGTCCGTAGAAGACACAATCGACAATGTTGCCAGCTGCCCCTGCAATGATGAGCGAGAGACAAATGAGATAGCCCCACGAGATGCCCCGCCTTATCGTGCGCAACAGGTAGTAGGCTATCAGCAGGACAAAAATGATGCGGGCGGTGGTAAGCAACCACTTATCGAAGAACTCCCACCCGAAGGCCATGCCATTGTTCTCGGTGAAGAGCAAGTAAAACCAATCGGTCACATGTATGGCCTGATGCAGATACATGCCTGTCTTCACCGCCACCTTGATGGCTTGGTCGATGACGATGATGCCCAGGAAGAGCACCACAGCAGTCAGTCTCTGCCAATTTTGTCTGCTCATTGTCTCTGCGTTATGATTTATTTCCTATGTTGCTTTGCCTCGATGCACAATGTGGCATGGGGCACCGCGCGCAGGCGTTCCTTTGGAATCAGTTTGCCCGTCTCACGGCAGATGCCATAGGTCTTATTATCGATACGAACCAGTGCTGCCTGCAAACCCTGAATAAACTTCTGTGCACGGACTGCCAGCTGTATCAGCTGTGCCTTGCTTTGTGCTTCACTCCCCTCTTCCAGAGCATGGAATGTGGGCGATGTGTCGTCCACTCCATTCTCGTTCCCCTTCGAAAGCTCGTCCATTACTTTCTTGTAATCACGTTTTGTCACTTCCAGTTTATCCAGGATTATGGCACGGAACTCCTCAAGTTCCTCGTCGGTGTACCTTGTTTTCTCGGCCATAGTAGTAAGAGATTAAAAGTTTAAAAGGTTAATAGGTTAATTGGTTAATTGTTAATGCAGTTTTATCGTTTAATATTGATGTTCACTTTATAGTCTTCGAAGTCAAGTTCCGTGGGTTCGTCCACCTTGTCCACCAGCGTAAGGCTGTTGGCCAGCACCTGAGCCGAGATGTAGTCGCGGAACTGTTCCACGGCCTGGTCGGTCTCGCTGTTGTGCTCCAGTTGGATGTCTATGCGGTCGGTGATTTCAAAACCACTCTCCTTGCGCAGATTCTGGATGCGCTTCACCAGTTCACGGGCCACACCCTCGCGACGCAGGTCGTCGGTGACGGTAATGTCCAGTGCCACAGTGAGCGAACCCTCGTTGGCAACGGTCCATCCGGGAATGTCCTCGCTGAAGATTTCCACATCCTCGGCCTCAATGGTCACCATCTCGCCCGAAGCAAGGGCCAAGCTCAGCTGACCCTGACGCTCCAGTTCGGCAATCTGTTCCTGCGACATGGAGGTCACGGCCAGGTTGACGTCCTTCATCAGCTTGCCAAACTTCTTGCCCATGGTGCGGAAGTTGCACTTCACCTTCTTCACCAGTATGCCACTGCCTTCCACAAACTCCAGTTCCTTCACGTTCACTTCGTCCAGGATGAGTTGCTTCATGGCCTCGATGCGCAGCTGCTGGTCGCCGTCAACGGCGGGAATGGCAATCTTCTGCAGGGGCTGGCGCACGATAATCTGTTCCTTCTTTCTGAGCGAGAGCACCATCGAGGTGATTTGCTGTGCCAACTCCATGCGGCTCTCCTGCTCCTTGTCTATCTTACTATCGTCGGCCACGGGGAACTGGCTCAGGTGCACGCTTCCCGAGTCGCGTCCCGTTGCTTCCGTCAGGTCGCGATAGAGGCGGTCGGCATAATAAGGTGCGATGGGAGCCATCAGCTTGGCCACAGTCTCCAGACAGGTGTACAGGGTCTGGTAGGCCGAAAGTTTGTCGATGCTCATGGCCGAACCCCAGAAGCGCTTGCGTGAGAGGCGAACAAACCAGTTCGACACGTTATCGACCACAAACGACTGGATGAGACGGCCTGCGCGGGTGGGCTCATACTCCTCGAAGCACTGGGTCACCTCCAGCACCAGTGAGTTCAGTTCCGACAAAATCCAGCGGTCCATCTCGGGACGCTGCGTCATGGGCACGTCGGCTTCCTCGTAGCACCAGCCATCGACATTGGCATACATGGTCAGGAACGAATAGGTCTGGAACAGCTTGCCGAAGAACGAGCGGGTGACTTCCTTGACACCCTCCTCGTCGAACTTCAGGTTGTCCCAAGGCTGCGAGTTGGTAATCATGTACCAGCGCACGGCGTCCGAACCATAGTCCTCGATGGCCTTGAACGGGTCAACGGCATTGCCCAGTCGCTTCGACATCTTCAGTCCGTTCTTGTCCAGCACCAGACCATTGGAGATGACAGCCTTGTAGGCCACAGAGTCGAAGACCATGGTGGCAATGGCGTGCAGGGTGAAGAACCATCCGCGCGTCTGATCCACACCCTCGGCAATGAAGTCGGCGGGATAGACCGTACGGTTGTCCAGGGCCTCCTTGTTCTCAAAGGGATAGTGAATCTGGGCATAGGGCATGGCACCCGAGTCGAACCATACGTCGATCAGGTCCAGTTCGCGCTTCAGCACGGCACCGCTCTCTCCTACGAGCCAAATCTGGTCCACATAGGGGCGGTGGAGGTCTATCCGGTCATAGTTCTCCTGACTCATGTCGCCAGGCACAAAGCCGCGGTCCTTCAGGGGGTTGCCAGGCATGATGCCGGCTGCCACGGCCTTCTCTATCTCGTTGTACAGTTCCTCAACCGAACCGATGCATATCTCTTCCTTCGTCTCGCGGTTGCGCCAGATGGGCAGCGGTGTGCCCCAGTAGCGGCTGCGTGAGAGGTTCCAGTCGTTCAGGTTCTCCAGCCACTTGCCAAAGCGTCCCGTTCCCGTCGATTCGGGTTTCCAGTTGATGGTCTTGTTCAGCTCCATCATGCGCTCCTTGGCAGCCGTCGAGCGGATGAACCAGGAGTCCAGGGGATAGTAGAGGACGGGCTTGTCCGTGCGCCAGCAATGGGGATAGTTGTGCACGTGCTTCTCTATCTTGAAGGCCGTGCCCTCCTGCTTCATCTCCATGCAGAGCACAATGTTCAGGTCCTCGGTCTTGGCCAGGGCCTTCTCGTCGAGACCCGCATATTTGGGGTCGTAGGCATTCTTCACGAAGTCGCCGCTGTGGTGCCAATAGCTGTCGCGGACGCAGAGGTTTACGAACTCCTCGTCCATGTCGTCCTTCACGAAGTACTTGCCCGTGAAGTCCACCATGGGACGTGTGTCACCGGCCTTGTCGATGACGAAGAGCGAGGGTATGCCTGCGTCCTTGGCCACCTTGGCATCGTCGGCACCAAACGTGGGAGCGATGTGCACGATGCCCGTACCGTCCTCTGTGGTGACATAGTCGCCGGGGATGACGCGGAAGGCATCCTGCTCCTTGTCCACCACTTTTCCGTTCTCCAGGGCACAGGGCTTCACCCAAGGGAACAGCTGTTCGTAGTGCAGCCCCACGAGGTCGGTGCCCATGCAGTCGGCCAGCACCTCGTATTCGCCTTCCTTGAAGTAGGCAGCGAGGCGGCTTTCAGCCAGGATGTAGATGGCCTCTTCCTTGTTGTAGGGATTCTGTCCCTTCACGGCCACATACTTAATCTTGGGACCTACGCACAGGGCCGTGTTCGAGGGCAGTGTCCAAGGCGTCGTCGTCCATGCCAATATATATACGGGCAAGCCCTCTTCATTTTTAATTTTTAATTTTTCATTTTTAATTATGGAGAACTGTGCCGTCACCGTCGTGTCCTTCACGTCACGGTAGCAACCGGGCTGGTTCAGCTCGTGGCTCGAGAGGCCCGTGCCGGCAGCAGGCGAATAGGGCTGAATGGTGTAGCCCTTATAGAGCAGTCCCTTCTTGTAAAGCTGCTTCAGCAGCCACCACAGGGTCTCGATGTACTTGTTGTCATAGGTGATGTAGGGATGTTCCATGTCCACCCAGTAACCCATCTTGTGGCTCAGGTCCTCCCATTCGCCGGTGTACATCATCACGTTCTGACGACACTTCTGGTTGTAGTCCTCAATGCTGATGGTCTTACCGATGTCCTCCTTCGTGATGCCCAGTTCCTTCTCCACGCCCAGTTCCACGGGCAGTCCGTGCGTGTCCCAACCAGCCTTGCGGTGCACCTGCATGCCCTTCATCGTCTTGAATCGGCAGAAGGTGTCCTTCAGACTTCTGGCCAGCACATGGTGGATGCCTGGGTGTCCGTTGGCCGATGGGGGGCCTTCAAAGAACACGAACGAGGAACAGCCCTCGCGCTCCGTTATGCTACGATGGAACAGGTCTTCCCCGTCCCATCGCTTCAGCTCTTCCTTATTCACTTCCGAGAGATTCAGTCTCGTGCGTTCTGCAAATTTTCTTGCCATATCTTTGTCTTATCTTTTTGTTCCTTATTATTTTAGGCGTGCAAAGATAGTGAAAATCGAGCGCAATACCAAATAAAGGACAGAAAATTATGATACCATGGCACAAAACGTGTTTACATGTTTTTGCAATGATACCATAATGGGAGGCCTAAGGCCGAAGTGCATAGCACTTTCTGCTCTTTATTTGGCATTGTCGAGATGCATCCTATCCTCGACATAGTCAGAGATACGAATAAGCGAGGGGAAAAACAAATCTTATTGAAATAAAGACAAAGAAATGCTTGCATTTATTTTGAATTTAGAACATAAAAAGGGAGGTTCACATCATCTTTTTGATGACATAGGCCCGAGGGCTGCAGCAATGGTCCCGACCGCCTGCACTTCAATGCAGAAGGCTATCGCGAACTCGGTCGCCGTTACGGCCAGAAGATGCTTCGCCTGCTCGGAGTAAAATAATTAGGCGGAAACACTTGGATATTCAAGTATTTTTTACTATCTTTGCATCATAGAATAGACCTGGAAAGGGAATAATGTTGTAAAATATTGCACGGCGTGGCACCATTGTTGCACGTCGTGCAATATTCGTTTCTCGGCGTGCGACAATCCTTTCATGCCGACGTTCAGTCTATCCTCCTTAGGCGTTCGGCTCCTTCCTCCTAAGTGCCGAGGCTTATCCTCCTAAGGTCAGGGACTTATCCTCCTAGGAGTCTCCCCCGAAACGCTTAGGAGCCTTGCCCGCAACACCTAAGGGCTTCGGTAATAAGAAAATTATATGTATAGCAAACGCCCTTGCTCCAGTTCATTGGGGCAAGGGCGTTTATATCATCTTAGTGCCAAGATATTAAAAATCCTCGTAACAATCAACATGTTACGAGGAATATTTTAGTTCGGAGAATTGTCGCTCACTTCATTACGACCTTGCGACCATCCTTGACATAGATGCCCTTCCTTGTTGGGCGATTGGATGACGCCGCTATCCTGCGGCCGGAAAGGTCGTAGAGAGTTTGAGCGTTATGAGACTGGTCCTTTATGAGCTCTCCTATACCATTGACGCCCTGCTCGTAGATGTAAACGAAGGTTTCTCCTGCTGGTGGTTCTACTACTGTATTCTCGTTTTCTCCCTGATAAATACACTTTTCCGTAGCCACAGTCATATCGGCATTAAAGGTATAAGAGAAAGTGAGTTCAAACTCCCATCCCCTGCTATCGTAGCGATACTCTTCAGGCCATTCTTCGGGGTATTCTGTCGGAAGGCCTGAGTTAAGTATTCTGGTAGGCAGGTTTTTGCAGGTCTTACCAAACAATCCGCTTACAACCTCGAAATCTTGGTAATAAATGAGACCAGCAGTAAAAGGAAGCGACCCCAAGGGCTGACTACCATAGGTGAAAAACACCTTTTCCTGCTTAGTAAGATAAGCCTCGTGCCAGTCCCCTTTCTCATCATCCCAACCACTAAGATAATTCATTGTCAGTTCAGTGGCAACCAAGTTTCCATCCTTCCATGTGTACTGTGTAGTCTGTGTGGCCTCCCCGTCAGCATCTTTTTCAACTTTCTTTACCAGATAACCATCATCGTCGTAAGTGTATGTATCGGAATACATCATCACTCCATAGCGATCTTCCACGTCCATCTGAACGACACGTCCCTTGCTGTCCGTCTTTGCTGAATAAGTACAATCGAGTTTCCATAATACTTCTCCTTCCCAATCTTCTATATACTCCTTGATAACAATGGGGTCGTATGAGATTTCATACATACTGCCTTCATCTCTCATTTCTATCCGCGTCACACGCCCTTGCTCGTCATAACTTAGGGCACAGCAGGGCTCTCCGTCTTCGAACGTAATTCCTGTCAGCCTTGTGGACTGAGCGTAAATGGTACTACTGACCATGACAAAGAGAGCAAGTTGCAACATGAGTAATCTTTTTTTCATCTTTCTGCTTTTTTATTTGTTAAACAATTCGTCTGCTACTCAGTAATGGCATAAAAAGAAAACGTGGACTACTTACTTCGTCTACGTTCTTGAGGTATCGGCAAACACCTGACTGCTATATCCGAGTAAAAGCCCACGCCATCGGCGTGAGCATCCTTGCTTTTACTCTTGCAGTCCTTGTTAATTTTGCCGATTTCCAAGAACAAGACTCAAAGCGGACGCTTCTTCCTATATGTCCAATCTACTGTTTTATGTCATTCAGTATGGATTAAATGTTCTACAATTAAGTGATTCCATCGGCAAATATACGAATTATTTCCGGATGGACAAGCGAAAGAGGGAAAAAGAGTATTATCATCCAACGGGATGCAACCCCATCTTCTCTGCCTCGGCTAGCATATACTGACGAGCAGCATCGTGGTCATTGGGAATACGGCTCTCCCAGATGGCGTCCTTAACGGCTTGCTTCAGGTCACCTATCTGGCGACAAGGTCCAATGCCGAAGGTTTCCATAATCTCCTCACCTGTGATGGGATTCTGCCAGGTGCGATAGTTGTCGCGGGCCTGCAGGTCGGCCAACTTCTCGCGCACGAGTTGGAAGTTGTGGAGGAACTGTTGTTTGCGCTCGGCGTTCTTGCTGGTGATGTCGGCCTCGCAGAGGGTCATGAGGTCGTCAATGTCGGGCCCCGCCTCAAAGAGTAAACGACGGACTGCAGAGTCAGTTACCTCGTCGTCGGCTATGGCTATAGGGCGCATGTGCAGTCCCACGAGGCGCTCGACATAGTGCATGCGTTCGTCCAGAGGCAACTTCAGACGGTGGAAGATGCCCGACACCATCTTTTGCCCGATGTAGTTGTGGTTCTTGAAGGTCCAGCCTGCCACGGGGTCCCACCGCTTTGAGCGAGGCTTACCAATGTCGTGCAAAAGGGCGGCCCAGCGAAGGAAGAGAGCAGACCCTCCCTTACCGACCTCCCCCTGTCCCCCTCCCAAGG
>DGUV01000077.1:0-22964 GCA_002395775.1 Prevotellaceae bacterium UBA4301 | reverse complement strand
CCTTGGGAGGGGGACAGGGGGAGGTTGTCTTGGGAGAGGGCTAGGGAGAGGTTATCGAGAACCTCAAGTGTGTGATAGAAGTTGTCCTTATGTCCTCTTCCGTTCCTGACCTCAACGCCCTGTAGGGCAGCCAGTTCGGGGAAGATGATGGGCAGGAGCCCGGCTCGGTCGAGTTCGACAAAACCGATGCTGGGCCTGGGGGAGAGCATAATCTTATTGAGTTCGTCGATGATGCGCTCCTGGGAGATGATCTTGATGCGCTCGGCATTGCGCACGAGGGCCTCCTGCGTCTCTTCCTCTATCTGGAAGCGCAACTGGGTGGCGAAGCGCACGCAGCGCATCATGCGCAGGGGGTCGTCGGAGAAGGTGATGTCGGGGTCGAGCGGAGTGGCTATGAGGCGGTCCTCCATGTCGAGGAGTCCGTCGAAGCGGTCGATGAGTTCCCCAAACCTGTCGGCATTGAGGCAGACGGCAAGGGCATTGATGGTGAAGTCACGCCGCGAGAGGTCGTCGTCCAACGTACCATCTTCCACCACGGGCTTACGCGAATCGTGGCTATAGCTTTCGCGGCGAGCACCAACGAACTCCAACTCTAAACCGGCTTTCAACTGTGCTGTGCCGAAGTTCTTGAAGATGCTCAGATGGGCATTACGGCCCAACTTCTTCTTCAACGCTTTGGCCAAGGCGATGCCTGGGGTCACGGTTCCCTCCCCTTTGGGGAGAGCGGATGGAGAGACCACTACGCAGTCGATGTCCTTGGAGGGACGTTCGAGAAACAAGTCGCGCACAAAACCTCCCACGACATAGCTCTCAAGTCCAAGCTCGTCGGCCGTCTCGCCTATCATGTGGAAGATGGGGGCGGCGAGCAGTTGGCACATCTCCTCGCGACTAATTTGTCTCATCCGCCAGTCCTTCAATGTTCAACTTATCATGCTCCAGTTTGCGACGGAAGAACTCGGTCTTCAGCGAATCGCCCTGGGCATCCATCAGTTCGATGCTGTCCATGAGCAGGATGGCCTGCCTGCGTGCCTCAAGCGCCATGGGGAACCTGCGGCGCAGGCTGAGGATGGTGTCGCGAGCGGCGTCATAGTCGTGTTCGATGTAGGCATAGCGGGCCTGGGTCAGCATCTGCTGGCCTTGCTGTTCGTCGTCGGGCTTGCGTTCGCAGCCTGTCAGGACAAGCAAACAAAAGAGAGTGGCTAAAGCGACGGTCGGTTTCATCATAGCAGGAACCGGCGAATGTCGTTACCAAAAGCCAAGAGCATGAGGCCGATGATGATAGCCATGCCAATGTACTCAAACCACACCATCACCTTCTCGCTGGGCTCGTGGCCCGTGATGGCCTCGTAGATGAGCATGACCACATGGCCGCCGTCGAGCCCGGGGATGGGCAGGATGTTCATGACGGCAAGGGCAATGCTGATGAAGGCTGTGAGCATCCAGAAGCGGAGCCAGTTCCACGAATCGGGGAAGAGATTGCCGATGGCAATGAACGAACCCACCTCCTTGGCTCCCTGCAGCGTGGCAACATAGCGGAACTGGTCGATATAGGCCACGAGTGTCTCCCAGCCATACTTGAGTCCGGCAGGGATGCAGGTGAGGAGGTTGTAGTCGGTATGCACAATCTCATAATCGGCCAGCACATTGTGGCGCACGATGCCCATCATGTAGTTGTCATCGAGTTGAATGGTGACCGTGTCGGGCGTCTCGGCCGAAGGATTCTGGAAGACGAGCGTCATGTTGCGCATGCGGAGGCTGTCAGCATGGGTGCACGACTTCAGGGCCAGCACATCCTGCTTGCGCAGATAGAGTGAATCGTAGTCGGTCCAGTTGACAACGGGCGTTCCGTCCACTGCCAACAGGCGACTTTCGGCCTGTATGCCTGCGCGACCTGCAGGGCCCTCGGGCAGCACCGAATCCACCAAAGTGGGTGAGATGGGCACCAGGAAGGGAGGTTGCATGTAGATGATGTCGATAAGGTTCATGCCATCCTCGGGCATGGTGATGTCCACCTCCTGCCCCTGTCGCAGGACAGTGACGGTGCGGGCCTTGCACAGGTCCTGACGGATGGCACCGGACCATCCCTCAATCTCCTCACCGTCGAAGCGGATGGGGATGTCGCCGTTGCGGAATCCCAGTGCCTGTGCCTCCTGGTTGAAGGCAAAGCCCTGCTTGATGTTGCGCATGGGCAGGCGGTCCTCACCCTGTGAGTACATGATGCCGCAATAGATAACAAAGGCTGTAATCAGGTTCATGAGCACACCGCCCACCATAATGAAGAATCGCTTCCACACCTTCTGGCTACGGAACTCGTCGGGCTTGGCAGGCTGCTGCAACTGCTCGGTGTCGAGACTCTCATCGACCATGCCGGCAATCTTCACATAGCCTCCAAGGGGAATCCAACCGATGCCGTACTCCGTCTCGTTGTTCTTGAAACGAGGAAACAGGCGCGTGAACCAGTTGTCGCGGGTGCTGAAAAGATGGAACTTGTAATCGAAGAACATGAAAAACTTCTCGACCCGCACCTTAAAGAGTTTGGCAAAGCCGAAGTGACCGCCCTCGTGCAGCACGATGAGCAGCGACAGGCAAAGGAGAAGCTGAAGGGTTTTAATTAGTATTACACTCATTGGATTTATCGGATTATTCGGACTACTCTGACTATTTGATAAACTCAGCTGCTATGCGCCGGGCCTCGGCATCGCACTGGAAGAGGTCGTCGAGCGAGGGCTGCTGGACGAAGGTGGCGCGCAGCATGGTGGTCTCAATGACCTCGGCCATCTGCAGGAACTGACACTGCTCTTGACGGAAGGCCAGATTGACCACCTCGTTGGCTGCGTTCACCACACAAGGCATCGAGCCTCCGCGACGCAGGGCCTCGAAGGCAAGGGCCAGACAACGGAAACGCTCGAGGTCGGGCTCCTCGAAGGTGAGCGAGGCCATGTGGTACCAGTCGAGACGGTCGAACTGGCTGGCCAGACGATAGGGATAGCTGAAGGCCAACTGGATGGGAACGCGCATGTCGGGCACTCCCAGCTGGGCCTTGACTGCCCCGTCGCGGAACTGCACGGCACTGTGAATGATGCTCTGCGGATGCACCACCACCTGGATGTCGCTGGCCTCAACACCAAAGAGCCACTTGGCCTCGATGACCTCAAAGCCCTTGTTCATCATCGAAGCCGAGTCGATGGTTATCTTGGCCCCCATGTCCCAGTTGGGATGGCGGAGTGCCATGGCCGGGGTGACGGTCTGCAACTCTTCTTTCGAGAACTTGCGGAAGGGACCGCCCGAGGCGGTGAGGATGATTTTCTCTATCTCGCTCTCCTCGCCCATCAACGACTGGAAGATGGCCGAGTGTTCGCTATCGACGGGAAGGATGGGCGCATGGTTCTCCATGGCCAGGCGCGTAACCAGTTCGCCTGCCACCACCAGCGTCTCCTTATTGGCCAGGGCTATTTGCTTGTGGGCACGGATGGCGGCCACCGTCGGGCGCAGTCCTGCAAAGCCCACGAGGGCCGTGAGCACGATGTCCACTTCGCTGTTCTCCACCACCTGGCACAGGGCATCCTGTCCGGCATAGACCTGAATGGGCTGGTCGGCCAGGGCATCCCTGACATACTGATAACGGGCTTCATCGGCAATGACCACTGCCGCCGGCTGGAACCGGAGGGCTTGCCGGATGAGCAAGTCGGCCTGACTGTTGGCCGTCAGGACATAGGCTTCGTAGAGGTCGGCATGTTCCTCAATGACCTGCAGTGCCTGGGTGCCTATGCTGCCCGTCGAGCCAAGTATTGCTATTTTTTTTCTCATTTTCTCAATTCCTCATTCTCTCAACTTCTCATTATCTCAACTTCTCATTCTCTCATTTTCTCATTCTCTCATTTTCTCATTCTCTCAACTTCTCTATATCTCCAACAGTCCCTCGGGCAGACTCATCCTGACGATGCGGCCCTCGTGGTCGATGTCGCGGATAAAAGCCTCAGCGGCAGGGAGCAAGAGACCGTTTTCCAGTTCGAAGAGGACATTCTCCGTGGCCTCATCCACATGCGCCACCCTGCCCAGAAGGCCTGCATTCTCGTCCTCCACGCTAAAGCCTTCGAAATAGGACCAGGTGTAGTCGGCATCGTCGTCCTCGGGAGTCAGTTCATAGGGGAAATAAACCTCTGCCCCACTGAGTTCCTGCACATCCTCGATGGTGTCGATGTCCTGAAACTTCAGCAAAGCCGAGTGTTCGCCCCGGAACCGATATTCCTCAAGAAAGAAGGGAACCAGGATGCCGTCGAGCAGCAGTATCAGGTAATCGGCCTCGACGCGATCCCACACATCGGTGGTGAAGGAGAATGTCACCTCGCCCTTCACCCCATGCGGCTTGCCCAACTGACCTATCTTATAGACGTCCTCCTGCCGAATCATCTTACGCGAGTGATGTGGGCACCGAGGGCATTCAGTCGGGCCTCAATGTCCTGATAACCACGGTCTATCTGGTTGATGTTGTCAATCTGGCTCACGCCCTCGGCACTCATGGCTGCAATGAGCAAGGCAATGCCCGCACGGATGTCGGGACTGGTCATGCGCCCGGCGTGGAGCGGCATGCGCTTGTCGTGACCGACAACCACTGCGCGATGGGGGTCGCAGAGGATAATCTGTGCACCCATGTCGATGAGTTTATCCACAAAGAACAGGCGGCTCTCAAACATCTTCTGGTGGATGAGCACCGAACCCTTGGCCTGCGTGGCCACCACAAGCAGGACGCTCAGGAGGTCGGGAGTGAGGCCGGGCCAGGGCGCATCGGCCAGGGTCATGAACGACCCGTCGATGAACGAATCTATTTCGTAGTGCTCCTGTTCGGGGATGAAGATGTCATCGCCTTCGTGGCAGACTTCAATGCCCAGCCGACGGAAGGTGTAGGGGATGATGCCCAGCTGCTCGTAGGCGGTGTTCTTGATGCGCACGCCCTTGCCGCACATGGCGGCCATGCCGATGAACGACCCCACCTCAATCATGTCGGGCAGGATGGTGTGTTCGGCACCGTGCAACGAATCTACGCCCTCGATGGTCAACCGATTGCTGGCAATGCCCGAAATGCGGGCACCCATGCGGTTGAGCAACAGGCAGAGTTGCTGGATGTAGGGTTCGCAGGCAGCATTGTAGATGGTGGTGGTGCCTTTGGCCCGGACGGCAGCCATGATGATGTTGGCCGTACCCGTCACCGAAGCCTCGTCGAGAAGCATGTAGGTGCCCTTGAGTTCCTTGGCCTTGATTTCAAACACGCCACGTTCCTTGTCGTAGTCAAACGCCGCTCCCAACTTCTTGAATCCCAGGAAGTGGGTGTCGAGACGCCGACGACCTATCTGGTCGCCACCAGGACGCGAGACAGAGGCCTTGCCGTAGCGGGCCAGCAACGGGCCGAGGAACAAGACGCTGCCACGCAGATGGGAACAGCGCTCCAGGAACTCGTCGCTCTGCAAGTAGTCAAGGTTGACATTGTCGGCTTGGAAGGTGTAGTCGCCGGGACCGTTGTTGCTGGTCTTCACACCGATTTCGGACAGCAACTTTATCTGATTGTTGACATCGGCGATGTTGGGAACATTCTTGATGCGCACCGGCTCGCTGGTCAACAGCGTTGCACACAGCACCTGCAGGGCTTCGTTCTTCGCTCCCTGAGGCACAATCTCACCCTTCAGGCTATGACCGCCTTCTATGATAAATGATGACATAGGCTTTCAGCGTTACTTTTTCCTTTTCTTTCGGGGGCCATCCTGGCGAGGCAAGGTCTGCACAGGAGCGAAACGGAACGTCGAGAGGTCGAGATGCACACGACCACGCGTATAGCGCTCGATGTCGGCTGCCACCTTTTCCTCGTCCATGGCATCGCGGTTCCAGATGAACAGGCTTTGCTTCATCTGGTTGGCCACCAGGGCCAACATGTCATCGCGTTCCTCGCCTTCGGGCATCTCGGCCAACTGGCGCAACGACTCCTCGAGGAAGTAGCCATACTGACGCTGGCGAATGTTCTTCATCGGATACTTCACCGGCTCTGGCTTCGGAGCCTCTTCGCCCAGACGATTAATCTCACAGGGGTAGTCGATGTCGAGTTGATAGTTCGAGATGTAGGCGATGTGGTCCCAGATGCGATGCTTGTAGTCGGGCAGCTCGCGCATTTGCGGCTGCATGTTGCTCATCACGCCGAAGATGGCCTCGGCGCAACGTTGGCGCTCTCCTTTGGTGGGGAGAGAGACGGCATACATGACCATATCCTGAATACCACGCCCGTACTCGGGCATCTGCAGTTTCTCTCTCTGTGTATTATATTGCATGTTTCTACTTATTATTCATTTCTATGGATTGCACTGTCCTGCGTCTTCTTTTTCAGGAACGCCGCCCCTACTTGGGAAGGGACGGAGGAGGCCCACTCCTTCAGATAGAAGGGTTCGCTGTAGGCCACGTCGGTAAACTCCTCACGCATCATCTTGCGCTCGGCCAGCGGAAGCATGTTCTTGGCCATGGGATGGATGCCTGGCAGGAAGTGGGCATTGGGATGCTGGATGACCTGCTGCACCTTGTCGGACCCGTCGCCGAAGAAATAGACGGGATGGGCGTCGAGATACTCACGATAGGTGTCGGCCTCCACGATGTCGGCCTGGATGCCGCGGATGGGCTTCAGGGCACGGTCATAGACTGCGCTATAGACTTCCATGCGGCGGGCATCAATCATGGGCACCAGCAGGGCATCGTCCTCAATCTCTTCATGATAGAGCAGGACGGGCACGCACATCACCTCCAGCGTGGGCAGGGATATCAAGGGCACATTGCGCCCGAAACAGACGCCCTTGGCCATGGAATAGCCTATGCGCAGGCCCGTGTAGCTACCGGGTCCCTCGCTCACCGCCACCGCATCCAGAGGGATGGCATGGCTCTCGGCAAACGATAGGGCCTCATCGACAAACACACCGCACTTCACGGCATGGTTGGGGCCTTCCAGGTCGGCCTGATCATAGATGCAGGCTCCGTCCTGGCTGACGGCCACCGAACACACCTTTGTGCTGGTCTCTATGTGTAATATGCAGGACATTCGTTACTTTTTATCCTTATTTGGTCGCAAAGATACAAATTAATTCCGAAATACGAGTTACGAGTTTCGAATAATTCCGTATCTTTGCACATGTAATTCATAACAAACAAACATTTATGATATTGTCGATGACAGGATACGGCAAGGCCACAGTCGTATTCGAAGGAAAGAAAATCACGGCCGAAATCAAGTCACTCAACAGCAAGTCGCTCGACCTCTCGACTCGCATCGCTCCCGCCTATCGCGAGAAAGAGATGGAGATTCGCAACCTGATAACCTCCTCCCTGGAGCGAGGGAAAGTGGACTTCAGCCTGTGGGTGGAGAAGGGCGAAGGCACAACATCCACTCCCATCAACGGGGCCCTGGCTGACAGTTACCGCAAACAGATCAGGCTTATCAGCGAGAGATATGGCATCCCCGAACCCGAGGAATGGTGGGGACTGCTCCTGCGCCTGCCCGAAGTGCTTAGCCGCGACGAGGCCGTGGCCGAACTCCGTGAGGAAGAATGGACCCTGGTGCGCCAGGCCGTGGAGGACTGCATTGCCCAGTTGATGGACTTCCGCCGCCAGGAGGGCATGGCCCTGCAACGGAAGTTTGAGGAGAAACTGGACAACATTGCCCGCCTGCTGCAGAGCATCGAACCTTACGAGAAGGGACGGACGGAGAAGATTCGCCAGCGCATCATCGAGAACCTGGAAAGCATAAAGGGTGTCGAATATGACCGCAACCGTCTGGAGCAGGAAATGATCTACTACATCGAGAAGCTGGACATCAATGAGGAAAAGCAACGCCTGACCAACCACCTGAAGTATTTCCGCGAAACCATGGAGACGGGTCACGGACAGGGCAAGAAGCTGGGATTCATTGCTCAGGAGATGGGCCGCGAAATCAACACCACCGGCAGTAAGTCCAACGAGGCCGAGATGCAGAACATCGTGGTGCGCATGAAGGACGAACTGGAGCAAATCAAGGAGCAGGTGCTGAATGTGATGTAAAAAACCTCCCCCTAAACAAAGCCTCTCCAAACAAAACCTCCCCCTACCCCCTCCCAAGGAGGGGGCATGAACCACAAAGAGGCGGGGTGAAGGGATAAAAAACCTCCCCCTACCCCCTCCCAAGGAGGGGGAGCTAAAAAATAAATAGAAGCATTGCCTAATGAAATATAAATACGAGACATCCACCACTGGCAATTACCACTTGCTTCAGGCACATGCAAAACATATGCGGGACAATCCCACTTTGGCCGAAGAAGTGATGTGGCGCCATCTTAAAGGCAATGCTTTAGGACAACGATTTAGACGGCAACATCCGATTAACGACTATATCGCTGATTTCGTTTGTCTGAAGGCAATGCTCGTCATAGAGATTGATGGTGGATATCATCGGAATAGTGCGACACAATCATCAGATGCGGAACGCACAAAAACACTCGCAGAGGAAGGCTTTCAGGTCCTACGCTTTACCAATGAGGAGATTATAGACAACCCCTATATCGTAACACTTAAAATAAAGAAAATAATGGAAGAACGCATGCTCAGTACGCAAAACACCGACACCTCAAGCACGCAAGCATCTTCACCCCTCCTTGGGAGGGGAAGGGGGAGGTGTTTAATCTTCAGCGCCCCCTCGGGCAGCGGGAAGAGCACGATTGTGCAATACCTGATGCAGGAGCATCCCGAGTTTAACCTGGCATTCAGCATTTCGGCCACAAGCCGCCCGCCGCGGGGCAAGGAACAGCATGGGGTGGAGTATTTCTTCCTCACGCCCGAGGAGTTCCGCAAGAAGATTGAGGACGGAGAGTTCCTGGAATACGAAGAGGTGTATCAGGACCGTTTCTATGGCACACTGAAGAGCCAGGTGGAACACCAACTTGCCGAAGGGCAGAACGTGGTGTTCGACGTGGATGTGAAGGGCGGATGCAACATCAAGCAGTTCTATGGCGACCTGGCCATGAGTGTCTTCATCCAGCCTCCCTCGATTGACGAACTGCGCCGCCGCCTGCTTCATCGCGCCACCGACGACGCCGAACAAATCGAACGCCGCCTGGCAAAAGCCGAAGAGGAAATGTCATACGCCCCACGCTTCGACAAGATTCTGGTCAACGACGACCTGGAAACGGCCAAAGCCGAAGCTGTGGCACTGCTTCGCGACTTCCTCTCCCTCAACTAATGCTCACCCATCACCTATCGTACATCACCCATCATGACTAATCTCCGACTAACGGGTTTCATCATACTCGGCATCGCCCTCTCCATGGGCATCATCCTCTGGCGCATGCACGAGGCCAGCTGGGCCACCCTGCTCTTTGTCCTGGCTGCCCTGCAGGCCATCATCATCGTTCTCAACTGGAACAAGGAACGCAAACGCAAGTCCTTCCGCAAACACTGACACATGAAGATTGGGATTTTCGGAGGCTCGTTCAACCCCATCCATCTGGGACACCTGCAACTGGGACAGCAACTGTGCCGGCAGGGCGAGGTGGACGCATTGTGGTTCATGGTTTCGCCCCTGAACCCCCTGAAACAGGAAACGGCCAGCGAACTGTTGCCCGACGAGGTGCGGCTCCATCTGGCCCGACTGGCTGTCAGAGGGCGTGCACGCCTGCATGTGTCGGACTTCGAGATGCATCTCCCCCGCCCTTCCTACATGGTCAATACGCTGGAACAGCTGCGCCTGGCATGGCCCGAACACGAGTTCCTGCTCGTCATCGGAGCCGACAACTGGCTGCGCTTCCCACAATGGAAGGACAGCGACGAGATTCTGCGCCACCATCGCCTCCTCGTCTATCCCCGTCCGGGCTCCGACGTGGATGCCAACCTGCTGCCCGACGGCGTGAAGATGCTTGCCACCCCGCTCCTCGACATCAGCTCCACCCACATACGCCAGTCCATCCGCCAAGGCAACTACGACGGCCAGGGACTGACACCTGCCGTATGGAAAGAAATCAAACAAAAAAGATATTACCTATGAAACGAATTACCCTCATCCTCATTCCCCTCTCTTTCATCATGACCATGGCCTATGGCCAGAAAACACCTGTCGAGAAGTACGAACTGATGCCGGCTTCCATGCAGAATGTCTATATCGACCATGTGCAAAGCTTTCCCAGCCGGGTCATCGACATCGACAACAACCAGTATCTGGGACAGGTGACCAAGAAGCACCGTCTCTATGGCTACGGCCGATACATCAACGGCGACGGTTCGGAAATCATCGGACAGTTCCGCGACGACCAGTTGCTCTTCGGCATCACCATCACCCAGAACTCGGCCCTCGTGGGCAGCCGCGAGGACTATGCTTCCTACAGCCTGGCCACGGGAAAGCTGGAGTACATCTACCATGCCAACGAGAAGGTGGTGGTGGACACCCGCAACCTGCTCGACTATGGTTTCGTGACCATGAAGTATGCCAACGGCGATGTCTATATGGGTGAGACGTTCCAGAAGAAGCGCCACGGCTATGGCATCTACTACTACGCCAACGGCGACATGTGGTACGGCCAGTACATCAACGATGTGCGCTCGGGCTTCGGCGTCCACTTTGCCGTTGACGGCTACATGCGCATCGGCGAATGGCAGGGCGAAGACGAAAGACGCGTCATCGACCTGAAACGTAAGTAGCGGAAAGGTTACCTGAACTTATTTTTCGATGAGGGCAACGGCATAGGCCGATATGCCCTCTTCGCGTCCCGTGAAGCCAAGCTCCTCGGTGGTGGTGGCTTTGATGCTGATGTCGTCGGGGTCAATCTCCATGACTTGGGCAAGGCACTCCTGCATCTGGGGGATGTGGGGATTGAGTTTGGGACGCTGGGCGCAGATGGTGGCATCGATGTTGCCCACGCGATAACCCTTTGTGGCGATGAGTTCCACCACCCTCTTCAGCAGCACCTTGCTGTCGGCATTCTTAAACTCGTTGCTCGAGTCGGGGAAGTGGTAACCAATGTCGCGCATGTTGGCCGCCCCCAGCAAGGCATCACAAATGGCATGGATGAGCACGTCGGCATCGCTATGACCCAAAAGGCCAAAGGTGTGGGGCACCCGTATGCCTCCTATCCACAAGTCGCGGTTCGACACCAACTGGTGGACATCATAACCCATACCTATGCGGAACCTGCTCATCTGCGTCTGCGTCTGCCAAACAGGTCCTTCATGCCATCGAGGTCAAACGACAGCGTGAAGCGCATGGTCTGGTCGAGGGGGTTAGACTGGGCAGTGGAGAAGACATAGGCGGCATCGATGGCAAAGACGCTCATCTTGAAGCCCGCACCTGCAGTCACATACTTTCGGTTACCCTTGTTCTCATGTTCGTGGTGGTAACCCAGGCGCACCATGAAGCGGTCGTTGTAGCTGTACTCCATACCCAGGCTCCACTGTATCTCCTGAAACTCTTCCTTGGCACCGTTGGGCGCGTCGTGGAACGACTTGAAGATGCCCGAGATGGGCGAAATGTCGTAGTACTCGCGCTGCACGCGGTCGGTGTATTCCTCGTCGGCCTCGCCGTCCCTCTGCTTGGGATAGGTGGGCACCAGAAGTTTGTTGGCATCGGCAGCTATGGAGAACTTGTTGTACTCGTTGAAGGGTATCGTGAAGTTGGCACCCAGACGCAGGTTGGTGGGTATGAACTCGGAGTTGTCATCGCCGCCATAGGAAATCTTGGAACCGATGTTGTTGATGTTCAGACCCCATGCGAACGAACATTCGCGATTGCCCATCATGAAGTAGCCGTTGCGATACATGGCAATGTCGGCTGCGAAGGCCTTGCCGGCCTTGCTCTCGGCGGTGTAGTCGTAGGTGATGTCGCTATAGATGAAGCGCATGGCCACCGACATGGAGAAACATTCGCTCAGCATGCGGGCATAGGCCACATCGACGGCAAACTCATAGGGATTGATGCTCATGGCATCCTCACTGTCGTCGAGAAACACCTCACCCAGCGAGAAGAAGCGCAACGAACCGCTCAGCGAACTGTAGTCGCCAATGCGATAGAAGCCTGCCAGGTTGGCCAGATGGATGTCGTTGACCAGTTTGCGCAGCCAGGGGGTATAGGAAGTGCTGACTCCGGCACGGGCCACGTTGAAGGGGTACTTGGCGGGGTTCCAGTACTGCGAGTTGGCATCGGCCTCGGTGGCTGCACCCAGGTCACCCATGGAACCGCCTCGGGCATCGGGAGCAATGGCCAGCGACGTCACCGTATAGTTGACGGGATTGAACATGTTCCTCTTGTCCTGAGCCTGGACAGTGCCAACTTGGAAGTTGAAAGTCGAGAGCTGGAAGTTGACAACGCCGAAGAGCATCGCCATCAGCAGGTATATTCTTCTTTGAGCCATCAATTATCTAATATGAATTGTCTATTATAAATTATCAGTCACCAATTAAATAAACGAACAGTTTATGTCATTTATTGCCATGGATGATAATTTTTTGTGTCTTGCTCACCTTTTTGCTGTTACCGCAGCGCATGGTGGCGCGGTAGAGATAGATGCCGGCACCGAGGCGGCCGCCGTTGCCGTTGGTCAGATTCCAAGGCAGGGAGTAGAGTCCCGAGGGACTGGAGGCCGTGAACGAACTGCTCCACATCTTGCGCCCGGCAAAGTCGAAGACCTCCACCAGGAACTCGCAGTCGGCTCCGGGCAGGTCGTAGGAGATGAGGAAGTTGGTGCTGGTGATGGCAGGATTCTGGCTGGCAGTCAGGTTGAACATGGTGGGCTTCAGCGAGGAATCGACCACAAAGTCGAGGCTCACGGCATTGGTGTTGTTCAGCACGTCCCAGGCGCGGAAGCTCAGGCTGTGCGGTCCGTCGCTCAGTTCGGGTATGCTGTAGGCCACGGTGCCCTTGGTGAAGTCGCCGAACTCGCTGGTGTAATAGTCGTTGAGCACATAAGTGAGCGCGGCGTCGCCGTCGATGGTCAGCAGCAGGTCGTGGCCCAGTCCGTTGCCACCGTAGTTGATGCCGCTGGCGTCCTGCAGCTGTGCCACGAAGTAGGGGGCGCTGTTGACCCGTCCTCCGTTCTCAAAGTCTTCCTTATTGAGGTAGGCATAGATGTGCGGGCCCTCGGTGTCGCTCTCGCCCGTGGTGCTCACGCCGCCCACGGTGAAGTTCTCGCTATAGCCGTTGGCCTCCACGTCGCGCTCGTTCGACACGGCATAGAAGACGGCCCTGCCGCCCTCGTCGCTGTAGCTGATGTCGATGGGCATCACATAGCGGAGTGTGAACTGTCCGCCCACCACGGAGTCCTGACCCTCGAAGAGCATCTTCTCGCGGTTGGTGAAACGGAAGGGCCCCGCCGACACTGCGGCATTGTTCTTGCAGGTGATGGTCTCGAGGTGGTCATAGATGCGGGCAGTGAGGATGCCGTTGAAGCCCGTCAGGGCCTCTCCCTGGGCATTCTCGAGATGACCCGTCATGCGGACGTGCTGACCGGCCTGCAGCTGCAGGCTGTCCCCTTCGTTCAGGGCTTGTCCGTTGATGCTGTCCAGCACCACGCGGTTGGTGGGTGCGCCGAAGGTCAGGGCCGGGTCGCCCAGCAGGGCATAGTGGAGTTTGTTCTCGATGTGCGAGGTCTCGATGCCCTGGGCGATGAGGTAGTTCTTGGCCAAGCGGATGGCATCGCCCACACGATAGCGGCGTCCCTGCTCGTCGGTGCCAAGCAAGTAGTGCATAAACCAGCGGTTCATGTACTGGTTGTTGGAGGCATAGACGGTTCGGGTGGTGCCGTAGAAGGCCACCGCCCCACCCTTTTCGTTCAGCACGGCGGCCTCGCCGATGTTCTCGGCCAGCCCGTCGAAGGGCATCACGTCGCAGGCTGCCGTCACCCACAGGGGCAGGCGTTCGCCGCTGAAGGCGTAGAAGTCCTCGAGTTTCAGCACAAACTCGTGTGAGATGGTGTAGGTGGAAGCGTGGCCGGTGTAGTTCATGACCAGGGCTCCCTCCTTCATTTGGTTCTGGATGATGTTCCTCACCTCGGGATAGGTGTTGGACGAGAGGGTGCTCACGCGGGTGTAGGCGTCCCATATCACCTTGCGCACCTCCATCTCGGGATTGCTCTTCATCACGCGCTCGGCCAGGTCGTCGGCCATCCTCAGGTGTTCGTTGTTGTCGCCGTCGTCGCCCATGAAGGACAGGACGTTCTTCCAGTTGCCGGCATTGGCGTTGGTCAGGAAGGCCAGCGTCTTGTCCACCATCACCTTGGCCTGCGCCACGGTGGTCACGGGGAAGCGGCCCACGCCCAGGTCGGTCTTGTCGTTGGGCAGGCGGCTCCCTTCGCCATCGTCCATCAGGCCGAAGTAGTCCTCCATCACATAGCTTTGCGTATCGCTGAAACTGTTCTCGCTCACGAAGCAGAGCAGGTAGTCGTCGGGATTGTAGCTGCGCCAGACGGTGCTCAGCATGCGGTTGTCCCAGGCGCAGTCGCCGAAGAGCAACAGGTAGCGGGGCATCTGGTCGTCGGTCTCGGCCCGGTCGTAGAGCATCTTCATCAGTCGCCGGTAGGCCGTGGCATCGGGGGTGCCGCTGGAGAATTCGTTATAGACCTGGTCGGCGCGGACAATGGCCACGCGCAGTCCCTCGGTCTGCCGGTGGGCTTCGGCCAGTCGCTCGGCCTGGGCCGTGAGTTTGTTGTTTGCGGGCACGATGATGACCATGTCGAGGCTGTCCAGTTCGTGCAGGTTCTGGTTCTCGATGGCCCCCACCACGGTGGGTTGCGGGAAGGCATAGGTGGGATTGAAGGCCACATAGCGGAGCGAGGCATCGTCAACCTTCACAGTCATGTGCTGGGCGTCGGGCTGCTCGCTCTTGACGAGGCAGGCGGGCTGACCTGGCGTGCCGATGCGCATCACCTGCAGTCCCGAGCCCTTGATGCTGAACGTGGCCGGACTGCTGACCTTTCCGGAGAAGGCCACGAAGCCCTCGTGGGGAGTAATCTGGCGTTGATAGTGGAGGGCCATGTAGTCGAGGCGGGCCTCGTTTCCGGCCGTAGAGGTGAGGCGGATGGTCCAGTCGCTGCCCTGACTCAGTTTGCTGACGTCGTAGGTGCGCGTGGCCTGTGTGGCGGACATGTAGCTGCCCAGCCTTGCCATGGTCATGGTGTTTTGGGCGGTGCCGTTGACGGTGGGCGTCATCTCCGTGGCCGTCTGGGCTGCTGCCGTGAATACGATGGTCAGGCTCTCGCCGCCTTGGCTGTCGGTGGTGGTGAGCTTGTAGGTGTGACTGTTGCTATTGCCGAAGTTTGTGGCGTCGTAGAGATTGCGTCCGCCGTGGAACCAGGCATAGTCGTCGCGCTCGTAGAGGACGTGGTCGGTGAAGGTGTCGTAGCCAATCGTGGACTCCTGATTGCAGGTCAGGGTCTCCATCTGGCTGGGCGATTCGGCCTCGGTCAGGAAGTAGCAGGCCTGTCTGGCATAGGGATTGAAGACGCGGGAGTTGCCGTTCCAATAAACCAGTCCGTTGCCCCAGAAGAGCCACGTGTCGTTGTCGGCCTTGTAGAGGGGCACTTCCTGCAGGTCGTCATATTCGGTTTCGGGATTCGACACCTCGCTCAGCCGGTGTCCGCCATGTCCGTAAAGGCGCACGTTGTCGGGATGGGAGAAGCCCATCTTCTGCAGGGCCGAGCGCGTGAGGCGGTAGATGCCGTCCTCCGTGATGCTGATTTTCACCCAGCGACCTTCGGCCAACACGCTCTTGCGGGCGTAGCGCTCCGACTGGGCAGCCGATGCCCGTCGGCCTATAGGGCTTAAGGCCTTCGCGCCTAAGCCTTTCGTGCCGGGTGCCAAGGTGCTCTTGGGCAGGGGCATGATGGTGATGCTGGCACTCAGGAGTTTCAGGTAGCGGCCGTCGCGCAGCACTATGGGGCAGAAGGTGATGTCGAGCATGCCGCGCTTGCGACTGACGCCCACCGACGACTGCACTTGCAGTTCCGGCCCTATGGGCTGACCTATCTGTTCCACGCGCCTGACCTCCTCGGCCGTGAGGGGAGCCCATTCGGGATACTCCACCGCCACGCGATAGTCATGGAGTCGGTAGTCGGTCTCCAGGGGGACAACCTCGGCATAGACGGGCAGCACGGAGTCGATGCGCAGTTCGTCCCAGTCGAGGGTGGTAATCGTCTGCGACGACACAGAGCACACAGAGAAGACAGAGAACACAGAGAATAAGACCCAACGGAGTCTTGTACAAACCCTGCGACTCGTATATTTAATAATAGTTGTAATTACCATATTATCTCTTTACTCTTAATCTTACGCTATTATCTTCTACCCAACATCCTCAGTCCTCCTCAATCCACTCTGTGCCCTCTGTCTTCTCTGCGCCCTCTGTGCTTTACCGGTCTTCTCTGCGCCCTCTGTGCGTGCGGCTTCAGCGCACGTTAAAGTCAAGCAGTTTCCGTCCTTCGAGGTAGCCCTCGAGGTGGTCGCCCTCCTTCACGGGGCCCACGCCCACCGGGGTGCCGGTGTAGATGAGGTCGCCCATCTTCAGGGTGAAGAAGCGGCTGATGTACGAGACCAGTTCGTCCACCTTGTGGAGCATGTCGGCCGTATGTCCGCTCTGCACCGTCTGTCCGTTGACGTCGAGGTGGAAGTGCAGGTCCTGAATGTCGGGCAACGACGAAAGGGGAACCATCTCCCCCACCACGGCACTTCCGTCGAAACCTTTCGACAGCTCCCAGGGCAGTCCCTGCGAGCGCAGCCGCTGTTGCAAGTCGCGGGCCGTGAAGTCGATGCCCACGGTCACCTGGTCGTAGTATCGGTGTGCCCAGCGCTGGGCTATGCTTCGTCCCAGTCGGCAGATGCGCACCACCACCTCCGTCTCGTAGTCACACCGCTGTGTGAACGCCGGCACGAAGAAGGGCTTCCCTCCCGTGAGCAGCGCCGAGTCGGCCTTGGTGAAGATGACGGGCTCTTCTATATCTAATAACGTATGACCGAGCTCTTTATTGTGCTCAGCATAATTACATCCAACAGCAAATATCTTCATAAGGAGTTACGAAATAGCTTCAAAAAGGCTGAACTTCACGCAGTTCTTCAATATACTGAACGATATATGGGCGCAACTGGGGAAAAGACATGCCGCATCTTAATAATAGGATTCCAGTCAACCTCAGGATGATGTTCCTTAAAATCCAATGACAGCATGTAACATGCCTCGCCAATAATCTCCATGCTTTTCACTATCGCATACTGAAGGAGCTTGTCTGATTGCAAATCAGTAAGCTCTTTTCCAACAACAAACTCTTGAACGTTTTGAATCTGTTCCAGAATATGTTCCAAACGACCTAAGTCACGAACCGGCTCTCTCATAAATCAGGATTTTATCGCGGTCGGCACTGGGACGGGCAAAGGACATCAGCTGCCCATCTTCCACCAAATCCACCTGGCGATGCAGGAGTTTCTCAAGGTCAAGAATCATGCTGAAGTAATGAAGGCCAATGGGCTTCTCATGATCCAGAGCCACCATGATGTCTACGTCACTATCATCCGTTTGCTCGTTACGCGAGCATGAACCAAAGAGCCATGCCTTCACGACGGGTTGCGTCTTGAAGTACTCGGCAATAGTACGAGTCATCTCCTGTGTGGTCATAACGATACAATATAATTATCCGCTTGCAAATATACAAATATTTTTTGGAAATCCGCAAACAATGGTACCAAAAACATATACGTGAGATTGCTATCGTCTGACTCCGAGTTTCCAATCATCAAAAAATAGATTACCAATGTTCGACGATTTACTTACCAATCATCGGCTCATCATTGGTAAGTGATTTTACGATGATTGGTAATCTATTTATCGATGATTGGTAATCTTTTTATCGATGATTGGGAACATCTTTTAATCGTTCTTCAGCCAGAGAGATAACTCGGTCTATAAATTTACCCGTCGGCTCTACAAGAGGTATGACATCTTCCTCGGTCAAGCCATACGTATCATCGTAATCGCCTGTCAAGCGTTTGGAAAACAAATTGTGATACAAGCGTCCAAGTTCAGGTTCCAGAATACCAGACTTGATGAAACGAAGTCCAAAAAGATGAATGACACCACTATGGGATTGCGCTGCGTCCTTGTTTGCAATCAACAAAGCTGAAACGGCATTATATGCAGCATAATAGAGACGATTGGCTATGGTTTCCCAATACTTAAGTCCAATAACACCACATGCCTGTTCATAGGCACGTCTTGCTTTATCAATTCGGAATTCAACGACGGCTTTGCGTTCCTCTGTTGTCAGACTCATATGACTATACCCTCCCTTGTTACGTTTTTATAGAATGGAGTGAAACTCTTCTTCTCCCACTCTTTTTTGGTGAACATGATAGGATTTATCATTTCGTTGAGCGTCCATCCCAACTCGCGGATGGGATAGGATATCTCATCCATGTCAGACTGTGTAATACGCTCTTTGTCCAAAAGAATAAGCACATCCCAGTCCGAATCCTCGCGAGCATCGCCCCGTGCCCGAGAACCAAATAATATAGCTTGTGCGCCTGCCTTCCCATGCAGGACAGCATCCACTCCTTGCTTGATAAGTGCTTGGCTCGACATATAGAATTTCACTCTAATAACATTCGTTCTGCTGCAAAGATACAAATATTTTTTGGAAATCCGCAAACAATGCTGCCAAAAACATAAGTGAGATTGCTATCGTCTGATTCCGAGTTTCCAATCATCAAAAAATAGATTACCAATGTTCAACAATTTACTTACCAATCATCGGCTCATCATTGGTAAGTGATTTTACGATGATTGGTAATCTATTTATCGGTGATTGGCAATCTATTCATCGATGATTGGCAATCTTTTTATCGATGATTGGAAACCTTCAAGTCCTCCCCCCCACGGGGGGAGTTAGAGAGGGGCCTCTCCTCCCCTTGAGGGGGGAGTTAGAGAGGGGCCGTGGGCTGAAAAAAGCGCAGGCCCAATCACTGGTCCTGCGCTCCAATTAACTTTATTAACTTTGTATAGCAAAACTATTCTTAGTCCCAAATATCTGTCCAAGCTTCGCCCTTGACATCGGCACCAGCTTCAGGGTCTGTGTCTTCACCGCCCCAACCTACTGTGGCACCGCCTTCGCCAGTTACACCACTGGCGGCAAGCATGTGGGTATATACTGCTTTCGTAATCTCTGTCTGAGGCTGGATATATATTTTCTTGTCCATGATAGTCTTCTTTTTATCTGTTTAACTTACCTATCTGTTTACTTACTTAACGGCAACCTTCTTGCCATCCACTACATAGATGCCCTTCTGCAGCTTCTTCAGGTCAACATCACGACCGATGAACTTGCCGTCAAGAGTGTAGACACCTCCATGTGAGCTTACAAATTCGATACCGTCAACAGAAGTCTCCTCTCCATCTACATTAATAGAATACTTAACACCTGCCTGAGACGTTCTATCAAGAACCAAACCTAAATCGAAGTATCCACGGAAGCCCTTAATCACAGTTTCACCTGAAGAATAATAGAACTTACTATCTCTGATAAAGAGTCCATTATTTGGAACCTTAGTCTTTACATAAGTAGGAACAAAAGCGCCATTGTAAGTTTCCCCGATATATTCTTCTTCTTCAAATGCAGAAGTAACATCCTTCTTATCAACAAGAGCAGCCTGGGCCATTGTAATTTCAGAGATGTCTTTCGATGTCTTTATTAAGTACGGTGTTCCTGCAAGCAAAACAGTAGCTAACGTATTCTTACGTTCCTTAAAATTAATTGTTATTGCTGTGGGAACATAATCACTACTTTCATTTTCTACGAATTCTGCATTCCAACTATCAAATGTTGCTACAGCAGCATCACTTCCAAAAATCTCTGCAAATGCATCCTTTTTCACAGCAAAGGGAAGAACAATAGTATTCCATGTATTTGCCTTAACCGTACGCTTCACAACGACATCGGCAGTAACTCCAGTTGAGAAAGGAGAAGTTGAATTCTCATCAAGAGTCAACGTATTAGTTACAATAATATTGAATGAGAAAGTTGGGAATACATATTTACCTGATGTCAAACCGACTTCAGCATAAGTAACCTTAGCCTCATAAGTACCTTCTGCCATGGAAGCATCTGCAGCAATAGTAATATTCCAAACAGCACCATTTTTTGCAGGATTACCATTCAGGTCAACAGTTGTAAAACGGCTATCATTATCTACAAGGTTAAAACCTGCAGAAGCGCCTGCATCAAGGGCGTCACCCGTAACGGCATTAGTAACATTGATTCCCTCTGGGAAAGTTACGTGAAGCTCAAAGTCACGATATTCAACATCTGCATCTGTAAATGCGAACTGAACAGGGAATGTGACCTCTTGGCCAGGAACAACCTCAACATCTGCAATGGTCAATTCCTGCGCATTGGCGCTTACGACGCCCAGCAGCGCGAAAAGAGAAAGTAAAAACTTTTTCATTTTTTTATTTGTTTAATTGTTTATATTTTTTCGTTTCACTCACACGGGGGGCGCACATAGTACACCCTTTTCGGGGACAAAGATAAGCATTTCCAAGAAAATGAAAAAACAATTCTACGTTTTTTTTCATTTATCCCGCGATTTATTCCTTTTTTAACAAACAGGGAGGGGGATAATTAAAATTGAATCAAAAAAAATTCTCATCCAAACAGGTCGGAGTGGTATTGCTATGCCGTTTCAACATTGTCGTGACGGCGATGGTCGCGGAAATAGAAATACAAGATGCCTACTGTTACAACAAAAAAGTGAAAAGTGGAAAGTGAATAGTAAAAAATTGTATTACATAACAAAAACCTTTAAAACCCTTTGATGAAGTGGGAGTACTTCCAGTACTCTGGCCTAAGCATCATATAAGCTATCGGGAGCAAGCTCCCATATCCTATACTATCCTTAGGCCACACATACATGTTACCCACTTCTTCAAAGAAAAACCAGAAAAACATCTGCACAGCAGTGACGCTTGCGTAGCTTGCCGGAGCAAGAACCTCTTCCCCCTTCTCATTATGCCCTGAGATATCAATAAACGGTTTTCAAGGTTTTCATTGATGAAGCGGTTTGAACGAAGTGAAGCAAGTGGAACGTGGATGGTGGGGAACTTGTTCACTAATACCATACACGGAACAAGAGCGGAATGGCCGACAGGACATCTGCGCTTCAGCAATAGGTTTTCCTTGGTTTTTGTCAAAAAAAGGTAATAACAAAAAAGCGCCCGACCCTGAGGTCGGACGCTTGGAGTTAAGCTCTCGCGAGAGTGGATTACTCGGCGCGGAGTGTGAAGCGCTTGAAGTCGAGAACGGTGAGTTCCTTGTCGATGGACTTCAGGTACTGGTCAACGGTCATGCTCTTGTCCCAGATGTACTCCTGAGAGAGCAGGCAGCTCTCCTTGAGGAACTTGTTGAGACGGCCCTTGGCGATGTTCTGAATCATGGCCTCGGGCAGGTTGGCAGCCTTCTCGGCGCTGACGGTGGCGATGATCTCCTTGGCACGGGCAACGTCCTCGGCTGTGATCCAGCCCTTGGTCATGTTGCTCTCCATGTGGTCCTCGCTATCAACGTGAGAGGGATTGATACCAGCCTTGCGCAGGGCAGCTTCAACAGCCTTGTGAACCTGCTCTTCCTTCGTCTTCTCGATGGCAACGCTCAGCTCGCGGTCCTTCACCTCCTGGGCAACGCCGGCCTCATTGACAGCCACGGGGGCAGCCGATGCAATCTGCATGGCTACGTTCTTGCCCACGGTCTCGTCCTCTACGGCCTTGCTCAGGGCAACCATGGTGCAGAGTCCGTTGCGGTTCATGTGGTTGTAGGTGGCAATGGCTTCGCCCTCGAGGGTCAAGTAGCCATCGAGTTCCATCTTCTCGCCAGTGATACCGCTGCGGGCAACGACTGCATCCTGCACGGTGCCGTCGCCCATGGGCAGAGCCTTCACCTCGTCGAGGGTCTTGCACTTGTTGGCAACGGCTGCGTCGAGGATTTCGCGGGTGAGAGCCACGAAGTCGGCATTGTTGGCCACGAAGTCGGTTTCACACTTCAGGGCGATGATGGCACCGAATCCGTCCTGTGCCTTCACCAGCACGCAACCCTCAGCGGCCTCGCGGTCGCTGCGCTTGGCAGCAACGGCAGCGCCCTTCTTGCGGAGGTATGCTACAGCACCGTCCATGTCGTCGCTCTCGGCCAGGGCCTTCTTGCAGTCGGCCAGACCGGCGCCCGTCATTTCGCGGAGCTTCTTGATATCATTCATTGTAACTTCCATAGTAAAAACCTCCCCCTTCCCCCTCCTAAGGAGGGGCGTGCCTGTTAGTTGGGGAGAAAGGCACTTGGGTTAATAATTATAACGGGCTTATTCTGCCTCGGGAGCAGCCTCAGGAGCCTCTTCAGCTTCTTCGGTAGCTTCCTCAGCCTCGGGCTCGTTGCCGTCCTTCTGGCTGGCAGCGGCAGCGTCGGCGTCGGCCTTCTCCACCTTGCGCTCTTCCAGACCCTCGTTGATGGCGGCTATGCAAGCGTCGAGGATGACCTCGATGCTCTTTGCAGAGTCGTCGTTGGCGGGAATCATGAAGTCGATGTTGTCGGGGTTGGAGTTGGTGTCAACGATAGCGAAGACGGGGATGCCCAGACGGTTGGCCTCGCGAACGGCGATCTGCTCCTTCAGCACGTCAACCACGAACAGAGCGCTGGGCAGACGGTTGAGGTCGGCGATGCTGCCGAGGTTCTTCTCGAGCTTGGCACGCTGGCGGGTAACCTGCAGCAGCTCGCGCTTAGAGAGGTTGCTGTAGGTGCCGTCGGCAATGAGCTTGTCGATGGTGGTCATCTTCTTCACGGCCTTGCGGATGGTGGGGAAGTTGGTGAGCATGCCGCCGGGCCAACGCTCGATGACGTAGGGCATGCCAACGCTTGTGGCTTTCTCGGCCACGATGTCCTTGGCCTGTTTTTTAGTAGCGACGAACA
>DGUV01000066.1 GCA_002395775.1 Prevotellaceae bacterium UBA4301 | reverse complement strand
TTCCTGCCCGACAAGGCCATCGACCTGATGGACGAGGCTGCAGCCAAACTGCGTATGGAACGGGACTCTGTGCCTGAGGAACTCGACGAAATTACTCGTCGGCTCAAACAACTTGAGATAGAGCGCGAAGCCATCAAGCGCGAGGGCGACCAACCCAAGCTCGGACAGCTTGAGAAAGAGATTGCCAACCTTCGCGAACAGGAGACTCAGCTGCGCAGCAAGTGGCAGGGAGAGAAGGAACTGCTCAATAAGATACAGCAGAACAAGCAACAGATAGAGCAACTGAAGTTTGAAGCCGACCGAGCCGAACGCAGCGGCGACTATGCACGCGTGGCCGAAATACGCTATGGCCGTCTGCAGGCCCTTGAGCAGGAAATAGAACACATCAAGGAACAGTTGCGACAAGCACAGGGTGGGCAGGCCATGGTCAAGGAGGAAGTAACCCCCGACGACATTGCCGACGTAGTAAGCCGTTGGACTGGCATTCCCGTCTCGAAGATGATGCAAAGCGAGCGCGACAAGTTGCTCCATCTCGAGGAAGAACTGCACAAGCGCGTCATCGGTCAGGATGAAGCCATCACAGCCGTATCGGATGCCGTACGCCGCAGTCGTGCAGGCTTGCAAGACCCCAAACGCCCCATCGGCTCCTTCATCTTCCTCGGAACTACAGGTGTGGGTAAGACCGAACTTGCCCGTGCCCTCGCCGAATACCTCTTCGATGACGAACAAATGATGACTCGAATCGATATGTCAGAATATCAGGAAAAGTTCAGCGTCTCGCGTCTGATTGGTGCACCTCCAGGATATGTAGGTTACGACGAAGGTGGACAACTGACTGAAGCTGTTCGACGGAAGCCTTACTCTGTTGTTCTCTTCGATGAGATAGAGAAGGCCCACCCCGATGTATTCAACACCTTGCTTCAGGTTCTCGATGATGGCCGACTCACTGACTCGAAAGGTCGCACGGTAAACTTCAAAAACACCATCATCATCATGACCTCGAACCTGAAGCGCGAACAGTTGCGAACGGCCATGCGACCTGAGTTCCTGAACCGAATCGACGAAATCATCACCTTCCAGCCGTTGAAGGAGGACGAAATCAGACAGGTGGTTCAACTGCAACTCAGCAACATCCAGAAGATGCTTGACCAGAATGACATTAAGCTCGACGTCACATCGCAAGCCGTTGACTTCCTTGCTCGCGAGGGCTACGACCCCGACTTTGGCGCACGACCTGTCAAACGAGCCATTCAGCGTTTCCTGCTCAACGACCTCTCGAAAGCCCTCTTGGGTACGGGCATCGACAAGACACGCCCCATCACCGTGGAGGTCGAAGGCGACCACCTCACCTTCCACAACTGAACGAGAAGCAAAAACTAAGAAAAAGGGACTCACCAACAAGATGAGTCCCTTTTTTGTATGAAATGACGATTCCTTATTTCACAGCCGTAACGATGTAGGAGAAATTATAGTCCTGATAGGGCATCTGATACTCCTGACGAGGCCATGCACCCCAACTGGTCACACATCCCAGTCCGAACTGGCGGGCCTGCAGTTGCAGCACCGTGAAGGGACGCGGCGTGAGGTCGCCCGAATGACTCTGATGGGCATCCTTGCGCGGACCGTCGTCAAGGTCGGCAGGCAGGTAAGGCAGAGCACTGGCTTCCATGTTGCCCATGGCAGCGAAGCAAAGTCCGCGGCCAGCGGGGTCGAGCAGTTGCCAGTAGCGGATGTCGGTCTTGTTGCCGCTCTCCTGCGGACGCACATAGCCCCAGTACTGGTCGGCCACCTTCTGGGTAAAGACACCCAGCTTCTGTCCGTTGTTGCGGTCGATGTAGTTTTCAATCGGGCCACGGCCATAGTATTTGACAGTCTGGAACTGCTGGGGCATCACCCACTGCATACCAAAGCGGAAGAGCTGTGGCTTGTGCTCAGCCTGTTCATCGACGTCGAGGTTCTCGTTGACAAGCAGTGTGCCGTTGGCGGCCAGCGTGTAGCTTACCGTGAGCTTTGCAGCAAGGCGTGTAAGCTGATAGGTGGCAACCACGGTGCGTGCCGAAGCATTGCCCAGAAGGCGTACACTGAGCAGTTTGGTGTCGGGATTCTTCCAGTCGCGGAAGCGGTTTTGTAGACCTGCACCATAGTCGTTGTCAGTGGGAGCACGCCAGAAGTTGGGAGTGACAGCATAGCCATCCTCCAGCATGGGCTTGCCATCAACGTCGAGATAGTCGAGCTCGCCCGTCCAGCGGTTGATGGTGACAGCCATTCCGTTAGCAGAAAGTGTGTAGCAGGCCAGCATGCTGTCCACGTTCACCTTTGCACGGCCATCCGACTTGAGCACCTGCTCGGCTGTGGGATAAGAATAACCCTGAACGACGAACTGTTCGCGAGCCACCACCTCGCCTACTTCCTGAAGAGGCTCAGGCTGGTTCAGAGCAAACTCGAAGTTCACCAGTATCTCCTTACCGGGATTGGCCGCCTTAATCTTCTTGATGGTGTCGGCCATCTTCTTAATGTCATAGGTGCGTGTCTGCTGGGGCTTCACCTCCAGGTTATCGAGGTCGGCAAAGAGCATCTGCTTCTTGCCTTCGATGTCGAGAGTGATGGTGGTGGAGATGTTGCTCAGGTCGCGGAAGAAGTTCTCATTGTAGATGTCGATGGTTCCCTTCTCGAGGTCGAGGTTGCGTGCCCACACATTCTGATGGACGTACTGCACCTCATAGGCATGGGGATTGAGCGAGCGGTCAGGTGCGATGACACCGTTGCAGTTGAAGTTGTGGTCGCTGGCGGGATAGCGGCCCTCGTCGCCACCATACATCCAGATTTGCTTGCCAGTCACCTTACTGGTTCCGCGCACGCCCTGGTCCACGAAGTCCCAGATGAAGCCACCCTGATACTTGGGATACTTGCGGATGAGGTCCCAGTATTCCTTGAAGCCACCCATGGAGTTGCCCATGGCGTGGGCGTATTCGCACTGGATGAGCGGACGTGGGTTGTCGCCCTTGGCATACTGTTCGCAGCCATTATAGTCACGATACATGGGGCAGTAGATATCGGTCTTGCCATTCTGTCCGGCCTGCTCATATTGGCAGGGACGGCTGGGGTCGAGTTTCTTCACGGCCTCGTAGGCAGCAACGAAGTTGTCGCCATAGCCGCTTTCGTTGCCCAGGCTCCAGAAGATGACAGAGGGATGGTTCTTCTGAATCTCCACATTGGCCACATTACGCTCAACGATAGTCTGCTTGTAGGTGGGGTCTTGAGCCAGACGGCGATCGCCATAGCCCATACCATGGCTCTCGAAGTTGGCCTCAGCCACGACGTAGATACCATACTGGTCACAGAGGTCGTACCAGCGTGGGTCGTCGGGATAGTGACAGGTGCGCACGGCATTCATGTTCAGTTGCTTCATGATCTTGATGTCCTGAACCATGCGCTCCACGCTCACCACATATCCGCCATCGGGATCCAGTTCGTGGCGGTCGGCACCCTTGAAGAGCACGGGTTGGCCGTTGACCAGCAGTTGGCCGCCTTTGATTTCAATCTGTCGGAAGCCCACCTTCTGGGCCACGGTCTCGAGCACGCGGTCGTTGGCATCGCGAAGGGTGACATAGAGGGTGTAGAGATAGGGCGTTTCAGCCGTCCAAGTGTTGCAGCCCTTGATTTCCAGGGTATAGAACTGGCGGTCGGAGCCAGCGGCATGCATCTTGCCGTTGGTGGACTCGTGCACGCGCACACCATCCTTATCTTCCAGTCGATACTGGATGTAGGCTCCCACGCCATTCGTCACATCCACATTGATGGCCAATTTTCCGTCGCGATAGTTGTTCGAAAGCTCGGGCACGATTTTCAGGTCGCGGATGTGGGTCTTCTGGCGAGCATACATATACACTTCGCGAGCGATACCCGTAAAGCGCCAGAAGTCCTGGTCCTCGCCATAGCTGCCGTCACACCAGCGCATGACCTGCATGGCTATGAGGTTCTGCTTGCCGGGGCGGATGAACTTGGTGACATTGAACTCGGCCTCAATCTTCGAGTCCTCGCTGTAGCCCACTTCCTGTCCGTTGACCCACAGGCGCAGGTTCGACGTGGCGCTGCCCACATGGATGAAGATTTCCTGCCCCTTCCAATCGGCAGGCACCACGAACGAGCGGCGATACGAACCCGTGTAGTTGTTCTTTTCCTCCACAAAGCCGGGTTTGTTCTCAAACTGTGTGGCCCAGGAGTAGCCCGTATTCTTGTAGATGCGGTCGCCATGGCCGTTCAGTTCAAACAGTCCGGGCACGGGGAACATCTCCCACGATGCATCGTCATACTTCTCGGCATAGAATCCCTCGGGGGCATCCTGGTGGTTGGTGACAAACTTGAAGCGCCACTGGCCTTCCATCGACATGTAGCGCGCAGACTTGGTTTTGTCGGCCTGCTGGGCCAGTTCCTTGCTCTCGAAGGCAAAGAACGAGGCACGCGGAGCCTCTGTCCCTACGCGGTTCACACTGGGGTCGAGCCAATAAGGCTTGCCCTGTGGCTTGGGTGCAGCGGCGGCCGACATCGTCGTCACAAGCGCCACCGCAAACATGAATTTCTTCATCATACGGCTTTTCTTTATGATTTTAATAGTTAGATAGTTTGCACAAAGTTAGTAAATAATTACGAATTGTAAAATACGAATTACGAATATTTTTGTAACTTTACGGGCGATAATGCTAAAAAACAATGAAAACACTTCACAAAATAGCCGTCCCGTTGCTGCTGGTCATGGCATTGGTGGTAATGGGACTCTTGATACTGAGAACTGAGTCGGACGTACTGCTTCGTCTGCAGGAACTTTCCCTTTGGCTGCCCACGCGCCACTTCTTCCAGACCTCCGTCATCTACCCTGGCGGTGTGCTTACGTGGATGGCCGCATTCATGACACAGTTCTTCTTCCATCCCTGGCTGGGCGTGACCCTCATGATGCTTTGCTGGGGGCTCATCATGGTTCTCCTATGCTACCACTTCCATCTGCGCGGTCCCTGGCGCCTGATGGCCCTGCTCGTGCCGCTGGCCCTAATGGCCTGCCTGGTGCAGATGGGCTACTGGCTCTACTACATGAAACTTCAAGGCCATGCCTGGGTGCCTACTCTGGGTGTGCTCCTTTCTCTGGTGCTGGCCAGTGTCCACATGTTGCTCCCCCGTCCCTGGCTCAAGCGTTGCTGGCTCGTGGCAGTGGGTGTGCTGGGCTATCCGCTCATGGGTGCCTGGTGGGTGCTGGCAGTGGCCCTGATGATAGTGCCCCGCCACCTGCGCATGCAGAAGTCCGAGGCCATCGACGTAGCCCTGGGGCTTGCCCTCGTCATGGTGGTTCCGCCCGTCATGGTGCAGCAGTTCTACGGTCAGGTGCAGGCCGACACAGCCTGGCTTGCCGCCATGCCCTCGTTCCAGTACGGAAAGACTGACTGCAACATCTATCGCCTCCCCTACTACGCCCTGGCTCTCTCCTTCCTGCTCTGCGCCCTGCCGGCTCTCATCTATCGCAACAGCGAACCCGCCTATAAAGAGTTGCGTCTCTCGTGGTTCCTCTCCCTACTACTCATCGCGCTGGGCGTCTTTGGCGTACACAAACGCTGGAACCACGACACCAATTTCCACAAGGAGGTGGCCATGAACAACGCCATCGAACGCCTCGACTGGGAGGGAGTGCTCCACACCATGCTCCGTCAGGACATGGGTAAACCCATGCCTCCCACGCGAGTGATGGTCATGCTCAAGAATCTTGCCCTCTTCCGTCTGGGGCGCCTGGGCAACGAGATGTTTCTCTATCCCGAAGGAGCCGAACAGCAACATGCCGAATGGCAGGTGCGCATGACTCAGGTGGGCGGCAAACTGCTCTACTACCACTATGGCAAGGAGGGCTTCTGCTATCGTTGGTGCATGGAGGACGGCGTGGAGTTTGGCTGGAGCGTCGATGTGCTCAAGTACATGACCAAGACCAGCCTCATCACCCATGACTGGGATGTGGCACAGAAGTACATCGACCTGCTGAAGAAGACACTCTTTCATAAGGAATGGGCCGAGAAATACCAAGCCCTGGTGCGCCATCCCGAACTCATGGCCAAGGACGAGGAGATGGCCCCCATCCTGCCCATGGCAGAGTTTCCCGACCGTCTGGACGGCGACAACACGCTCGTGGAACTCTATCTGCTCAAGACCTTCTCCAGCGGATTCGGCGCCGAGCCCTACTATCAGGAGATGACACTCGCCTGCGCCCTCATCATGAAGGACATCGACCTCTTCTGGCCTCGCTTCCACCAGTACCTCAACATGCATCAGCATGAGGAGGGCTTCCGCGTCCCGCGCTACTATCAGGAGGCCGCCTACCTCTACTCCACGCTCGAGCCCCAGCGCCCCAGCCAGCTATGGCCGGGCCTCACAAACGCCCAGGCGCTTGAGAAAATCCCCTTCGACGACAGCGTGAAGCAGTCCTACCAGCGCTTCATGGAGTTCAACACCCAGTGCGGCTCCATGTCGGAGGACCAGAAGCGCGTAGCCTTCCAGCCTCAGTTCGGCGACACATTCTATTATTTCTACTTCTTAAGAAGAAATCAAAAGACCAACTAAGGGGGGAACCTCCCCCACCCCCTCCTAAGGAGGGGCATGAGCCACCTTAAGGGAGGGATGAGAAAATAGTTTGATACCAATTAAAAAATATATAATATGACTTCTATTACTAATAATGTAGGCAATGCAGTTCATGCCCCCTCCTTGGGAGGGGGTAGGGGGAGGTTACTTCTTGCCATATCCGTGTTCTTTATGGTCGCCTGCCAACAGCCCAAGGCCCCCAGACAGTATGCCGAGAGCCAGCGGCCAGTGGCCATCTTCCCCGACTATCGCGATGTGACTGTCCCCGTCAACATAGCCCCTCTCACCTTCAACATCGACGAGGAGGGCACCAACTTTGTCACCCGCTTCACGGCCGGCGGCCGCGAGTGGCTCCTGGCAGGTCGCGAAGTATGTCCCAGCCCCAAGCAATGGAGCCAGATGCTAAGCGCCATGTCGCCCAACGGCCAGCAGAAGGTCATGGTGGAAGTGTTTGTCGAGGCCGCAGGCAAGTGGACACGCATGGCCCCCTTTGCCATCCACGTCTCGCCTGACACCATCGACCCCTACATCTCCTACCGCATCATAGCCCCCTCCTACGTCACCTACGAGGACCTCACCATCAGGCAGCGCTGCCTGGAAAACTACGACGAGAGCCTCATCTACGGCAACATGTCGAACTCCGACGAGCGCGACGGCCAGTGCATCAACTGCCACTCCTATCAGCAGTACAATCCCCAGCGTCTCCAGTTCCATGTGCGCCAAGGCCACGGCGGCACCATCATCGCCTACGACGGCAAGGTGGAGCGCGTGGACATGAAGACGGGCAAGACCGTCTCGGCCGGCGTCTATCCTGCCTGGCACCCAACAGAGAAACTCATCGCCTACTCCACCAACAAGACGGGCCAGTCGTTCCACACCCACGACAACCAGAAGGTGGAAGTGCAGGACACCTACTCCGACCTCATGCTCTACGATGTTGACAATCACCGCGTGATGCCCCTCGAGGCCGACACCAACCAGCTCGACTGCTTCCCCTTCTGGAGTCCCGACGGCCGTTGGCTCTACTACTGCTCGGCCCACTACGAGAAGCGCGACACGTCCCAGGCCACCACCAAGGAGTTTGACATGATTGTCAACTACAAGGAAGTGCGCTACAGCCTCTATCGCCGCTCGTTCCAGCCCCAGACCATGCAGTTCGGTCCCCGCGAGGTGGTCTATGATGCAGCAGCCGACTCCCTCTCGGCCACCCTGCCCCGCATCAGCCCCGACGGACGCTGGCTCCTCTTCACCCAGGGCAGCCACGGAGTGTTCCACATCTGGCACCGCGATGCCGACCTCTGGCTCATGGACCTGCAGACGGGCGAAATGCATGCCGCCGCCGAACTCAACTCCGACGATGTCGAGTCCTACCATTCGTGGTCATCCAACGGCCGGTGGGTCATCTTCAGTAGCCGCCGCACCGACGGCAACTTCACCCGCCCCTACATCGCCCACTTCGACGGCAAAGGCCACTTCACGCGCCCCTTCGAGCTGCCACAGCGCCATCCCAATTATCATCGCGAACTGTTGCGTTCCTACAACATCCCCGAGTTCATGCTGGGCCCCGTCACCATTCGTCCCCAGCAGTTTGCCCACGCCGTGCGCCAAGACAGCATCAAGGCCCAGGCCCGATAAGAAGAGGCCACCGGCATGCCATCCACTGACGAAACCTCATACTTCAGTCACCCCGCTCATTTTTCCTTATTGCAACTTCAACTTTTGCAACCACCTGAATATCAGTGGGTAAAAAAAGAGACCACGAGCGTTATCGCAACGTCCGCGGCCTCACTGGTCCGAGGGAATGCAGAAAGAAAAGAATCACGTCAGAGAATGCCCAAAGCGAGGGCTGCGCTGGTAAACATCATACTCGGGAAGCCATAAGAAATCCTTATTCGCCCATCCTACCCTCTCCCCTGCCCTCCCTCATCATGGAAAGGCAGGGGAGTTTTCTTAGGCTTATTCTTGCTCCGTAAACTACGCAAGCGGCAAGCCGATTACGTATTTCTGACCTTCGGTCTAAAATACTCTCGCTCGGCACTCGGCATCCCGAAGGGTGACGCTTTCAGAGCGAAGCGGGGAAAGAAATGAACAAAAGTCTTTGCTTTTCCGCTCGCTTATTCGTATCTTTGCACTGAATAATAACAAATTCCTGCCATGAACATGAAACGCATTGCTCTGCTACTCGCAATTTGCTCATTTTCTCACTTCCTCAATCCCGCCTTTGCCCAGTATGTCGATGTGAAGGCGCAGGCCGCAGGGACGAATCGTCCTTATGCCGAAATCCCCTTGCTGGAGGATTCGCAGGCGGCTCTTTCCCCCTCTGTGGCGGGGGACAGGGGAAGGTTGTTGTTCAACTTCGACTGGCACTTCCAGCTGGGCAACCCCGAGGGGGCCGAGGGTCTGGGGATGGACGACAGCCAGTGGCGGAGGCTGGACCTGCCGCATGACTTCCAATGGGAGCAGCCGTGGGACGAACGGGCCGGTGGCGCACGGGGCTGGAAGGCTCAGTGCGAGGGCTGGTATCGTAAGCACTTCAGTGCCCCCGAGGAATGGAAGGGACTGCGCGTGGTGCTCGACTTCGAGGGGGTGATGTACTACGGCGACGTCTATGTCAACGGACAGCGGGTGGCCTCGTCGGAATATGGCTATCTGGGCTTTGAGACAGAAATCTCGAAACATCTGCGCTACGGACAGGACAACGTGGTGGCCGTCTATGCCAACTCGGGCAAGCCGAACGGCAGCCGCTGGTACACGGGTGCGGGGCTGTTCCGCAACGTGTGGCTGCGACTGCAGAATCCCACCCACGTCAGTCGGCACGGCATCTATGTCAGTCCCTCGCTACAGGGCGGGAAGGCCAATGTGGCCATCACCGTAGAGGTGGAGGGATTCCCCCACGGCAGCGGCGAGCAGCCAAAGACGGTGGTGCGCGCCACCATCAGGGACCGCCTGGGGAACGCGGTAGGTTCATCGCAGGCCACGATGAACACGCTCACCAAACATAGGAAGGACGAAGTCCGACTGCCCGACATCGCCATAGAGAAGCCCACACTGTGGGACATCGACAATCCGTATCTCTACAACGTGGAGGTGAAGGTCATGGTTGACGGACTGCTGACCGACCGGCAGACGGACCGCTTCGGGGTGCGCAGCATTGAGTATAGTCCCGAGTTCGGCTTCAAACTGAATGGCAGGAAACTCTTCCTCAAGGGCATGGCCAACCACCACGACATGGGCGCCCTGGGCGCTGCCTCCTACGACGATGCCATACGCCGACAGTTCAGGATGATGAAGCAGTTTGGCTTCAACAGCCTGCGATGCTCCCACAACCCCTATGCTCCCTCGCTTACGCGCATTGCCGACGAGGAGGGCCTGCTCATCGTGGACGAACTCATCGACAAGTGGAGCAACGACGAATACTGGGGCGGAAGAAAGCCCTTCATGAACATCTGGCCCGAACTCATCGGGGAATGGATCAAGCGCGACCGCAACTGCCCGAGCGTCATCCTCTGGAGTCTGGGCAACGAGCTGCAGATTCGCGACGGATGGAGCGGATACCCAACCAACGACTGGGGCATCACCACCTATCGCATCTTTGACCAAATGGTGAAGCGATACGACGCGACGCGTCCCACCACCGTGGCCATGTTCCCGGCTCGCGCAGGGGCCATACGCGAAGAGAAGGAGTTCAAGACCTACATGGCCCCACCCGAACTGGCCTGTGCCACGGAAGTCTCCAGTTTCAACTACCAGTGGGACTGCTATCCCAAGTATTTCGAGCACAAGCCCGACATGATTCTCTACCAGAGTGAGGCTGTGACCAACCAGTTGCAGGCCCCCTTCTACGGCATGGACCGCGACCGCACCGTGGGCTTGGCCTACTGGGGTGCCATAGAATACTGGGGAGAGTCGAACAAATGGCCCAAGAAGGGCTGGAACTACTCCTTCTTCCAGCACACGCTATGGCCCAACCCGCAGGCATGGCTCATCCGTGGAGCCTTCGTAGCCGAGGAGCCCGTGGTGCGCATCGGTGTGATGACGGGCAGCGAGACGGTGAGCTGGAACGCCATCGACGTGGGACAGAAGACCTACACGGAGTTCTGGAACTGCCCCGAGGGCTCGCGCCAACAGGTAAGCACCTTCACTAACTGTGACGAGGTGGAACTTATTCTTGAGGGACAAGGGGCAAAAGGCAAGGGGCAGGTCAAGAGCCTGGGACGACAAAAGAGCGACAAGAGCGACCCCTTCAAGCGCGGACTCATCAAGTGGGACGTGCCCTACCAAGCCGGCAAGCTCACCGCCATTGCCTACAACGGCGGCCGGGAAGTGGCCCGTCACAGCATAGAGACGGCTGGCAAGGCCGTGCGCCTCGTCATCGAACCAGAAGAAATTGGAAATGGTCAAATGGTAAATGGTAAATGGTTAAATGGTAAATGTCAGAATGGCATGTCGCTCAAGTATCTGACCGTGCGTGCCGTGGACAAGCAGGGCAACACGGTGCCTTCGTACGGCGAACCGCTTACCGTCAGCGTAGAAGGCACAGGGGCCACGCTGCTCTCGCTGGACAATGGCGACCACTACACCAGCGACCTCTTTGGTCCCTCGGTGACCACAAAGCAGATGCACCTGGGGCGCATGCAAGTCATCCTGCGCTCCACGCGGCAGGGCGGTAAGGTGGCCGTAAAGGTGGCCACCCCCAGCCTCAAGGCTCAGTGGAAAGCGAAGTAGTCAGAAACTATCGCAGAATCTTACGCCCGTTCTGGATATAAACTCCGTGAACGGGCTTTTCTATGCGACGGCCCGAAAGGTCATAAAGGGAGTGATGGAGTGAGGAAGCGTTGGTGTGAGGAAGTGTTTCGATTTCTTCTATGCCATCGGTCAGAAGGAAAGTGGAGAGGAGGGCAATGGGGTTGGTGCCGTCGGGAGCCTTCATGAGGGCATGGCGCTGGCCCGAATTGCTCTGCCAGAGGCCACGGTTAATCCAACTGTTCATCACCTTCTTCTGATAGCCATTGCCACACTCCTCGGGACACCAATACGAGAGACCCTTGACATTGGGATGGCCCTGCAGATGGGCAATGAGGTCGGTCAGGTAGTTGACCTGGCCCTGGGCGTCGGCCGTCCAGCGCGAATTGAGCTGGGCAATGGTGTATGGCGCACCAGTGGGGTACCAATTGTTATACCAAGCCGTCTCGACTATGTGGACAGGTTTCTCGGGAAAGTCGGTCTGCAAAGTCGTGAGCAGCGTGGAAAGCGTAGAGAGCGGACCGTGCCAGAAGGGATAATAGGAAAGACCTATGACATCGTAGTTGGTGAAACCTGCCGTGCGGAGGTGGCGATAGAAATTGTCGCCGTTTGCCTTGGCCGAACCAATCTCGGTATGCACCACGATGGAAACCTGAGTGCTGTCCAGTCCGCTCTGATGATAGGCCTGACGAACGCCGTGGGCAGCATTGTTGAGCAGCGAGGCCGTGCGGCGCCACTGGCTCTGCCCGTCGGCATACTGGACACTCCATGTGGGGCAATAGCCTGCCGAAGCATACTGGCTGGACGACTTGGGATAGGTGCCGTCACCGGTGTTCCAGAGCAGACCATAGGTAATCTCGTTGCCTGTCTGCACCAGGTCGGGCGTGGCACCACCACCAATCATTGCGGAGATGACCGAGTAGGTATAATTGTAAAGCTGGGCAGCAAGGTCGGCATCGGTGTGGTCGGTCCAAGAGGCAGGAATCTTCTGCGTCTCAGGGTCGGCCCATGTGTCGCTATAATGAAAGTCGAGCATGAGGCAAAGTCCTGCATCCTTGATGCGTTTGCCCAACGCAAGCACGTAGGCAAGGTCCTGGCAGACGGAGGGGTCGGCGGTGTTTTGCGCAGGATCGACAAAGAGACGCAGGCGGACGGTGTTCCACCCTTTCGACTGAACATAGGTGATGAGGTCGGCAATGGGCGACCCGTTTTCGTCGAGCCACTTGTCTCCAGCCTGTTCGTAGGCCGCAACGAGGCTCATGTCGCCTCCGACATAAATCTTAGAACTTGCTCCTGACCACAGGCTGCAGGCCACCAGGAGGATGAGAAACAAGAATGTGCGCTTCATTGGTTATTCGTTTTTTCGGATTACTCGGACTATTTTCTGAAATACACGCGTTTCACGCGGTTCGACACTGAAGTGAGAATCTCATAGGGGATGGTGTCGATGATGTCGGAAAGACATGTGGGCGGCAACTCGCGACCGAAGATGATGGCCGTGTCGCCCTCGCGGCAGGGAATGTCGGTGACGTCAATCATGCACACATCCATGCAGATGTTGCCCACATAGGGAGCCTTCTGCCCATTGACCAGGCAATAGGCATGACCATTGCCCAAGTGACGGTTGAGCCCGTCGGCATAGCCAATGGGCAGGACGGCAATGCGGCTGTCGCGCAACAGGCGGCCACGGCGGCTGTAGCCCACCGTCTCCTCCTTGGGCACATCGTGAATCTGCAGAATGGTGGTCTTGAGGGTGGAGACGTTGAAAATCATCTCGTTGTTGCGCGAGTTGATACCATACAGTCCCAAGCCCAGGCGCACCATGTCCATCTGCCGCTCGGGGAAGTGTTCGATGCCGGCCGAGTTGCACATGTGGCGCAGGATAGTGTGATGGGGATAGGCCTGTTGCAAGGCACTGGCTCCCGCGAGGAAGCGTTCGTACTGCGTGGCCGAGAACTGGTCGAAATCATCGCTGTCGCTGCCCACGAAATGCGAGAAGATGCTGCGCGGCAGTACGGCCTGCTGACCCTTGAGGCGCTCGATGAGGCGAGGCATATCCTTCAGGGGGTCGAAGCCCAGGCGGTGCATGCCTGTGTCGAGCTTGATGTGGACGGGAAAGCCCTTGATGCCCTCACGCTCGGCAGCATGGATGAGTGCATCGAGCAGGCGGAAGGAATAGACCTCCGGCTCGAGGCTGTAGTGGAAGAGCGTACGGAAGGAAGTCATCTCGGGGTTCATAATCATCAGACCCGTGGAGATGCCAGCCTGACGCAGCTGCACGCCCTCGTCGGCAACGGCAACGGCCAGGTAATCGACACCCTGATCCTGCAGTGTGCGGGCCACCTCCACGCTGCCGGCCCCGTAGGCATCGGCCTTGACCATGCACACCATGCGCACACCCGGATGGAGGAGCGAACGATAGTAGTTGAGGTTGGACACTATGGCCTTGAGGTCAACCTCGAGAATGGTCTCGTGGACCTGCTCCTCGAGTTGGGCCACAAGGTCCTCGAAATGAAACGAGCGGGCACCCTTGATGAGGATGACCTCGTTGTGGAGGTCGGTGAAGACCTGCGAAGAGAGCAGTTCGGCAGTGTCGGGGAAGAAGTGGCACACGGCTCCGCTCTCCTTCGTCATCAGGGCTGCACAATGGCAGAGTCCCTCGCCCACACCAATGAAATTCTCCACTCCATGGGCACGCACCATGCCAGCCACGAGCCGATAGAGTTCGGCATCGGGAATGCCAGTCTGCTGCATGTCGCTAAGGATGAGTGTGTGGCTGCGATTCTCCTCGTTGGGACGGCGCTGCATGAAATCGAGCGCTATGCGCAGCGAGTCGGGGTCGTTGTTGTAGGAGTCGTTGATGAGCGTGCAACCTTTGCATCCCCCCATCACCTCCAGACGCATGGGTATGGGTTCGAGTTGCGACTTGCGACGGAGGATTTCCTCCTCGTCCATGCCAAAATGGCGGCATACTGCCACGCAGAGTTCCTTGTCGAGGTCCCAGGGCGAAGAGTCAGGCATCTCCACTGGGAGAAGTTTGCCACGGAAACCAATCTCGTGGATGCAAATGTCCACCACCCGATTGCCTCGGGGATAGACGAGTACCTTGCTCTGGCTGAAAAGCTGGAGCTTCTCAAGACACTTCTGCTTGTAGGAGTCGAAGTTCTCCTGATGGGCCTCGCCCAAGCCTGTGAACACACCTATGGTGGGACAGATGACGGACTGCAGCCGTTGCATCTCGCCCGGACGGGAAATGGCGGCCTCGAAGATGCCCACCTCACTCTCTTCCGAGAGGTTCCACACACTCAGGGGGACACCAATCTGACTATTGTAGCTGCGAGGCGAGCGGGTGACCACATAGTCGGGCTGAAGCATCTGGGCCAGCCACTCCTTGACCATGGTCTTGCCGTTGGAGCCTGTGATGCCGATGACAGGAATCTGGAACTGGCGACGATGCTCGGCCACCAGATGTTGCAGGGCAAGAAGGGTGTCGGGCACCTGGAGGAATATGGCCTCCGGGAAATCGCCCTCGACAGCATGACTCACCACAAAGGCCCTCACGCCACGCTGATAGAGTTGAGTAATGTAGCGATGGCCGTCGCCACGCGAGGTGACGATGGCAAAGAAGAGCGTGTCGTCGGGCGACGACAGGCTACGGCTGTCGGTAAGCAACCAACGCACCATGAGGGGAGAATCGCACTTGAGCGCAAGGCCCAGTATCTTTGCAACAGAATTGATGGTATAGTTCATAACAGAGGAATATTATAAGGATTTACATGATAACGAGAGCATGGGATAGTCGTGTTGGAGTTGCTGCAGTTGTTCGCGGGTACGCTGGCGGAATGCGATGAATTCTGGCGACTCGGGGTGGAGAGGCTTATGGCTTAGTGCCCGCCTCAGCGGTTCCCAACGGGAGAGGAAGGTGCGCACATCATCGCCAGTCCACGTCTCGCAGAAGCGCTGCCACACATAGTCGATGGCCTGCGACGAGGGGTGGAGCATGTCGTCGGCATAGAAACGATAGTCGCGCAACTCGTCCATCACGATTTCATAGGCCGGGAAGTAGGTCACCCTATCGGCATGGCGTTCCTGAAGTTCGTGGGCGGCCAGCAAAAGGCGAGCCTTGGCCAACTGACTTTCGTGGAGGCCATACTTCAGATAGCGATAGGGACTGACCGTGACGATGACCTGCAGACGAGGGCTCTGCTCAAACAGAGGCAACAAGGCCGATTCCAGACAATCGACAATCTCGCTGACGGAAAGGTCATGCTCCTCAAACTCCGCACCCGGCAACCGATGACAGTTGGCCACCACCTCATAGGTATCCTGATAGATGTAATAACGGCTGGTGCCAAAGGTGAGGAACAGATTGTCGGCATGGGCCAATGCCTGATGGAGCTTGGCCAATGCCCGATTGGTGGCCTGCCGACACTCGTCAGCACGAAGGCACGAGAGCGAAGTATCGCCCAGCCAGGTGTGCCACATGTCCTTGTACTGCACGAAGTCGCGCGCCGGGTCGGCCTCCCGCGTAGTGAGCAAGCGGACTATGCTCAGGGGATTGTACATCACCCCGAGCGGATTGGAAAGCACCGCAAGGCGGGAATCGGCAAACCTCCCACCCACGTGCTCGGCAAAGCACGAACCAAGAAACACATTCTTGTCCGAAAGACTGACAGGGCGCAACGGCCGAGGTATGGCTACAGGAGTGCTAAACTGCATTGAACACGGGTTTGGGAGAGCAAAGTTACAACTTTCCGACGGAAAAGAGGCAGATTAACGGGCTTTTCCTTCGGGATGTTCAAAAAAATCGCTAAATTTGTGAGGTTTTAAGCTAATATGATGAAAACATTTCTTGACAACAACTTCCTGCTGGAGACATCAACTGCTCAGCAACTCTACCACGAGCAAGCCGAGGGGCTGCCCATCATTGACTATCACTGCCATCTGGAACCGCGTCTCGTAGCCGAGGACTACAGGTTCCGTTCCATCACAGAACTGTGGCTCGGAGGCGACCACTACAAGTGGCGCGCCATGCGAACCAACGGAGTGGACGAACGACTGATTACGGGCGACGCCTCTGATTGGGAGAAGTTCCAGGCATGGGCCGCCACCGTACCCTATGCAATGCGCAACCCGCTGTACCACTGGACTCATCTGGAACTGCGCACAGCCTTTGGCATCAACAAACCCCTGAACCCCGAGACGGCCCGCGAAATCTATGACGAAACGAACGACCGCCTGCAGCACGACCCCAACATGACAGCCCGCGGACTCATGCGCCACTATGGGGTGGAACTGGTGTGCACCACCGACGACCCCATCGATGACCTTCGTTGGCACAAGCAGGTGAGGGAGGAAGGCTTCGAGATACGCATGCTGCCCGCATGGCGACCCGACAAGGCCATGAGCGTGGAGAACACAGAGGCATTCAATAAGTATGTCAATCGGCTGGCCGAAGTGGCAGACTTGGACATCAAGGACTTCCAGACCTTTGCCGATGCATTGCAGCGCCGCCACGACTTCTTCCACCAGCAGGGTAGCCGCCTTTCGGACCACGGCATCAACGAATTCTATGCCGAACCCTACAAGGAGACGGAAATCAACGCCATCTTCAATGCCGTGCGTCAGGGCAAAGACCTGTGCGACGAGGATGTGCGTAAGTTCAAGAGCCACATGCTCTACCTCTTTGCCTGCCAGGACTGTGAAGCGGGCTGGACACAGCAGTTCCACTATGGTGCCATGCGTAACAACAATAGTCGCATGATGCAAGCGCTGGGGCCCGACACAGGCTACGACAGCATCGGACAAAGCCACACGGCACTGGCCATGTCCCGCTTCCTCGACAGGCTGGCAAGCGAAGGCCGACTCACAAAGACCATCCTCTACAACCTAAATCCTGCCGACAACGCCATGGTGGCCACAATGCTTGGCAACTTCCAGGACGGCACTGTGCCTGGCAAGATACAATGGGGCTCGGGCTGGTGGTTCCTCGACCAGAAAGACGGCATCGAGCAGCAACTCAACACGCTCTCCCTGCTGGGACTGCTCAGCCGGTTCGTGGGCATGCTCACCGACTCCCGTTCTTTCCTCTCCTATCCCCGACACGAGTATTTCCGACGCATCCTGTGCAACCTCGTTGGACGCGACATTGAACAAGGCGAGATGCCCTATGAAGGCTATGAGCGCACACGCATCAACCAAATGATTCAGGACATCTGCTACTACAATGCAAAACAATATTTCCAATTCTAAATGGCTAAATAGTAAATGGCAAACGATAAATTGTTAAATGGTAAATCCAATTGGCGGTGGTGGATATGCAGCCTGCTGTTCGCCGCCACCATGGTCAACTACATGGACCGCCAGGTGCTGAGCCTGACGTGGAAAGACTTCATCGCTCCCGAGTTTGGATGGTCGAACAGCGACTATGGCCTCATCACGGGATTCTTCTCGCTGGCCTATGCCTTCATCAGTCTGTTCGCAGGCAAGTTCATCGACTGGGCCGGCAACCGTCGGGGCTATCTCATCGCCATTCTGGTGTGGAGTCTGGGTGCCTGTCTGCATGCCTTCTGCGGATGGGGTGCCGTACGCACGGCCTCAGCGCTGATGCTGTCGGTGGGCGCCGTATCGGTGTGGATGTTCATGGCTTGCCGCTTTGTGCTGGCCCTGGGCGAGGCTGGTAACTTCCCCGCAGCCATCAAGGTCACGGCCGAATACTTCCCCAAGAAGGACCGCGCCCTGGCCACCAGCATCTTCAATGCCGGTTCCTCCATCGGTGCCTTGCTGGCTCCTGCCTGCATACCCTGGCTGGCCAGCAAATACGGTTGGGAGATGTCGTTCATCATCATCGGTGCCCTGGGTTTCGTGTGGATGGGCTTCTGGATTGCGATGTACGACCATCCCGAGAAAAGCCGTCATGTCAATGCTGCTGAATTAGAGTATATACAGCAGGATGAAACACCTTCCCCTACCCCCTCCCAAGGAGGGGGCATGAACCACCTTGAAACCACGCCCTCCCCTCGGGGAGGGAACGGGGAGGGGGTCTCTATCCCCTATTGGCAATGCTTCCGTTACAGGCAGACGTGGTCGTTCATCGCAGGCAAGTTCTTCACCGATGGTGTCTGGTGGTTCTTCCTCTTCTGGGCACCGGCCTACTTCAGCGACCAGTATGGTTTCAAGAGCGATTCGCGCGAGGCCGTGCTCCTGCTGTCGGTGCTCTATCTCATCGTCACGGTATTGTCCATCGGCGGAGGCTACTTGCCCAAGTATTTCGTGGAGCACCGGGGCATGGAACCGTATGCAGGACGCATGCGCGCCATGCTGCTGTTCGCCCTGTTCCCCCTGACAGCCCTGTTGGCACAGCCACTGGGAACGCTGAGCGCATGGTTCCCTGCCATCATCATCGGTCTGGCCGGTGCCGGTCACCAATCGTGGTCGGCCAACCTCTACAGCACCATCGGCGACATGTTCCCGAAATCTACCATCGGCACCATCACGGGCATCGGCACCATGGCCGGTGGCATCGCCTCGTTCCTCATCAACTGGGGCTCGGGCGAGTTCTTCGACTATTGCAAGGCCATGGGTTCCGCGTTCCAGTTCTTCTCGTTCGAAGGCAAGGAAGCCGGCTACATGGTGGTCTTCTGCCTGTGTGCCGTGGGCTATCTGGTAGCCTGGCTGGTCATGAAGACGCTGGTACCGCGCTACAAGAAGATTGAAGTCTAAAGCGTAACCCCGTTCTTGAAAATCGCAATTTCCGCAAAGCCTCGGTGCTCGCTCTTCGTGAGTTGGCCCGAGGCTGTTTTCATAACCTCGGCCGTAAAGCGCCGCAACAAGTCGTCCATGCTTTCCCCTTCTATCAGCGTGCCTGCATTGAAGTCTATCCAGTGAGGCTTGCCCTTTGCCAAGCGGCTGTTTGTCGAGACCTTCAGCGTGGGGACGAATGTAGCGAACGGAGTGCCCCGGCCCGTGGTGAAGAGCACCATCTGGCATCCCGCTGCGGCCAGGGCAGTAGATGCCACGAGGTCGTTGCCTGGGGCAGAGAGCAGGTGCAGTCCCGTCCCCTCGCCTATCTGTTCGCCATAGTCCAGCACGCCGCACACGGGCGACGTGCCCGATTTCTGCGTGCATCCCAGCGCTTTCTCTTCGAGGGTACTGATGCCGCCCGCCTTGTTGCCTGGCGAAGGATTCTCGCCCACAGGCTGGCCATGGGAAAGGAAATACTGTTTGAAATCGTTAATCAGTCGGATGGTGCGCTCCAACAGTTCAGGTGTCTTGCAACGCTGCATCAGCAGGGTCTCGGCGCCAAACATCTCGGGCACCTCCGTCAGGACCGTTGTCCCACCCTGTTCCATGCAAAGCCAGTCGGAGAATCGTCCGAGCAGGGGATTGGCTGTGATGCCCGAGAAGCCGTCGCTACCGCCACACTTCAGTCCCACGCGCAGTTTCGTAAGGGGCTGGGGCGTACGCCGATAGGTGCAGGCCTGCTGATAAAGTTCCCTTAGGAGCTGCATGGCATGTTCCTCTTCGTCGCCTTCCACCTCCTGACAGGTCATGAAGCGCACGCGTTCCCTGTCATAGTCGCCGCAGAACTCCTGAAACTGCCGAGGCTGGTTGTTCTCGCAACCAAGGCCCACGACCAGCACCCCTCCGGCATTGGGATGGAGCACCATAGAGCGGAGCACCTTGCGCGTGTTCTCGTGGTCGTCGCCCAGCTGCGAGCAGCCATAATTGTGAGGAAAACCGACTATCGCATCCACGCCTTCACCTTCTTGGAAGACTTCGCGCTTCATACGGTCCACCACCCGTCGCACGATGCCATCTACGCATCCCACGGTGGGGATGACCCACACCTCGTTGCGGATGCCCACCTGTCCGTCGGGACGGAGGTAACCGGGAAAAGTGTCAACTGCCCCTCCCGAGGAGGGGGAAGCAAGATGTTGGGATATCCGTATGTCACTGTAGTCCAGCGTCCCGCTCAGGTTGGTCTGGATGTCGTGATGGTCGATGAGCGAACCTTTCCTCACGGGATGAATGGTATGACCAATGGGGAATCCGTACTTGACTACCTGTTCGCCTTCCGCGAAATCCTTCAAGGCTATCTTATGTCCAGCAGGAATCCCGGGCAGGTCCTGCAGGGCCACTGCCACATTGTCCTTGGGATGAATAGTAATGGTTTTCATTACGGACTCTCTCCCCAGCCCCTCCCTGTTAAGGAGGGGAGCAGTATCGCTTGCTACTTGCTGTTTTATTTCCATCTTGATATTTAACATTATGTGGGTATATACTCCCCTCCTTAACAGGGCAACGCAAGTTCTTGAATGAATCAAGCGTCACAAGTGCCGAGCGAGGCGTTAGCGTTGGGGAGCCTGCGACGGAGGGCTGGCTGGGGGGTGGGTCTTCTACTCCATCACTCTCTCAACGGTGCTCAGCATACCCTTCTCCGCGATGCTGTCAAGCATCTGCGTGAGCATGTCCGTCAGTCCGGGAATCTCGTTCAGGTCGCCATGCTCGTGCCAGATAAGGTCCTTGGCCGCAAGCACGCCTTCGGCCACCTGCCGTGTGTTGCCCGTCTGCCAGAGTTCGTCAAGGAGAGCCATGATACGAGCATCGTCATTAGGCTTAATAGGTGCTCCGTCGGCTCGCACGCCGCCCTTGTAATAAGTGATGATAGCGGCAAGACCAAGCACCAGCCCCTTGGGCAGTTCGCCCTTGCGCTGTAGATAGGTCTTCAGTCCGGGCAGGTCGCGCGTCTGATACTTGGGGAAGGAGTTCAGCATGATGCTTGTTACCTGATGATCGACATAGGGATTGAGGAAGCGCTCGAGGACGTCGCCTGCGAATTGCTTCAACTCGTCCATGGGCAGGTTCAGCGTCTGCATGAGTTCGTCAAACTGAACCCTATGGATGAACTTGCCCACTACGGGATGCTGACAAGCGTCACGAACGATGTCGATACCCGACAGATAAGCGACTGGCGAAAGCACCGTGTGCGGACCGTTGAGCAACGTCACCTTACGTTCGTGATAGGGTGCCTCGTTGTGTGTGAGCACTATATTAAGTCCGGCTCGTTCGGCAGGGAATTCCTTCGCCAACTGTTCCAGAGGCAGGTTGGGCGCAGTCTCTATCACCCACAGGTGGAAGGCTTCACCCTGAACCACCATATTGTCCTCATACCCGATAGTTTCTTGAATCCTTCCGATGTCCTTCTTCGGGAACCCAGGCACGATGCGGTCCACCAGTGTGGCACAGACATAACAGCACTCCGTTGTCCACTTCTTGAAGCTTTCGTACGCATCTCCGAAGTCCTCACGCCAGAGTTCCACATATTGGTCGATGCACTCGCGCAGATGGTGGCCATTGAGGAAGATGAGTTCGCAGGGCATGATGATGAATCCCTTCGCAGGGTCGCCATTGAAGGTCTTGAACCTGTGCCAAAGCAGTTGCACCAGTTTGCCCGGATAACTGCTGGCGGGCTTGTCCGAGAGGCGACAAGCAGGGTCAAAAGCGATACCCGCTTCCGTAGTGTTCGAGATGACGAAGCGCATCTCTGGTTGCTCGGCGAGACGGAGGAAGGCATCGAAGTCCTCGTAGGGATTCAGTGCACGGCTGACCGAGTCGATGAGGGTAAGCGAGTTGACGGGTTTGCCGTCGATGAGTCCCTGCAGGTTGACGTGATAGAGGCAATCCTGCTCGTTGAGTCGCCCCACCATGCCCTGCGCTATGGGCTGCACGACAACCACCGAGGCGTCGAACCCCGCCCTGTCGTTCATCTGCTTGATTATCCAATCCACAAAGGCCCTCAGGAAGTTACCCTCCCCAAACTGAATCACTCGTTCCGTATGCCGCCCCTTTGGGGCCGTCCTGCTGTTCAATGGTTTCATAATGCTAAAGTAAGTTAGTTATTGCGTACAAAAGTAGCACTTTCTTTTTATATATGCAAGTTTTGCCTAGCGAAGTGGAGTAAGACGGCAAAGCCTACTGATACAAAACTTCGGAGACAATTTAGTGAGAGATGGGAGTAGATCGAAGAATAATTATAGGGCAAGGCAGCAAGAGACTACAATCTCTAACCACCAATTCAATAATTTACCGAACAAAATATCCACAAATGACCGAATGGAACTGCTTCAAATCACCGAAAATCATATTTCCATTTGGCGATTTGCGATAAAAGTCATAACTTTGCAGTCTAATGGAAAAGCCAAGCTAGTTTGACCCCCGCGGGCAAGTTTGTTTGACCCAATCGGGGAAAATAAGGCTGACCCTGAACGGGCAAAGTTACTATTGCGTTCATACGCAAGGAATATTTCTCAGCAGGTTTCATACGCCACCATTCGTAAAGACATGTTTGCCAACGATGCAAGTACGTTGGACGAAGACACTGTAGCTGACTATATCAAGGCCCTGAAAAAACTCTTTGTCATTGAGGACCTTGCTGCATGGAATCCAAACCTGAGAAGCAAGGCTGCAATCAGGACCAGTGACACACGCCATTTTGTTGACCCTAGTATCGGCATTGCAGCATTAGGAATTGGTCCCAAGGACCTGATTAATGATTTAGATTCCTTCGGACTTTTCTTTGAGGACATGGCCGTGCGAGACTTGCGTGTGTATGCAGAAGCATTGGATGGCCAGCTTTATCATTATAGAGACAGTAGCGGTCTTGAATGTGACACTGTACTTCATCGCCGCAATGGCAGCTACGCTCTGCTTGAGGTGAAGCTGGGAGGAGAAGATCACATCAATGCTGGCGCAGCCAGTATGATAGAACTTGCAGGAAATATAGATACTGATAAGATGCCCGCGCCATCATTCATGGCGGTTATTATCGGTGTTGGACAGTATGCTTATCAAAGACAGGATGGAGTCTTTGTCATCCCTATCGGTTGTCTGAAGGATTAAGGTTTTGCGGACAATAAAACATAAGAGAGAAGCAAGCGCCCGCAGACCCTCTCCCCTAAAGGGGGCTGAGGAGTCTACGGGCACTTTCCTTATCGTGGGGTAAGTCCCATACTTTATCCTCCCCCTTGAGGGGAGAGTTAGAGAGGGGCTGAGGCCTAGGGGGAGCGGGGAGAGGGGCTATTACTGGGACACGCGCACGGGACGAACGCTTCGCCCGAGGTAGCGGCGGCCGTAGTAGCTCGTGTACACACCGCTACTACTGAAATCCAGACCCCACGCGCCGTTCGGGTCGTCCGAGCAGAGCGTACGCGAGCAATAGATGCCGTACGAACCTGCGTAGTCGAGCGACAGGTCATCCCGAGACCTCGCAGCAGGCAGGAAAATGGAGTTGCCATTCGGCCCAAATATCTTGTATCCTTTTACGTCATTTTCTGTTTTCCATATCCATGAACAATTTTCTATGAGTTCTCGCCACTGGGACAAACTTGGAATACGCCAGTCACTGCCCCAGTTCACGTAGGCGGCATCGTCGGCGAGTTCCAACTCCGTCAGGTTGTCCGTGAAGCCGTTATAGCCAATACTGCTGTCGTCACAGTACTTAGTCATTGTATCGTATGACCCGTTGCACCACTTGTAGGTGCTCCAACTGAAATCCGTTTTGCCAGAATTAAATCCTTTCGTTTCTCCCCAAGCAAAGTAGTCGCCAAAACCTTCTTCTTTGATTGCCCCAACGTTCATATTAGCCCAAAGAGTACCAGATGGCAGGCCAAGGTCAACTGCCCTCACATTCTTTGGAGCCTTGCCATTACTTCTGGAACTACTTCCATCCCCTGATTCAATCTCATCATCATCACACGATACAAAGGTCATACTACATACTGCCATGCTCATGAGCATCGTCAGCATAAGAAATAAATGTTTGTGGGTCATATCTATAAAGGTTAAAAGTTTAACGTTTAATGGTTAACTGATTAGAGTGTTATTTGTAAAAACGGCACAAAAAATAAAACGTGGACTATTTACTTCGTCTACATTTCGGAGGTATTGGGGATAACCTATCAATCATGAACGAGTAAAAACCCACGCCTTGCGGCATGAGCACCTACTTTATTCTTGATTGATTTCTTTTAATTCCCCAATTGTCCGAAACAAGAATCAAAGCGGACGCTTCATCCTATGTCAATTTTCCGTTATTTACTTCATTGGCAATCGATGTTCGTTTGTATCAAGGGCAAAGATACAAATAAAAGTTTAAAAGGTTAACAGGTTAACGGTTTATTTTTTTCATTGGCATTAACAATCCCCAATCAAGCTTTATATTGATGTGACTCCTTTGGTACTTGCTTGCATAAGCCAAAGCACATACGCCATTGCGCTTCTGATATAAAACTCGGGACTTACGTCGATAAGGTTTAGGCCTTCTGACGACAAGATATAGGTCTTCCGGTAGAAACATTTAGGAGGATAAGCCTCAGCTCTTAGGTGGATAAGCATCGGCTCGCAGGAGGAAGGAACCGAACGCCTAAGGAGGAAAGACTGAACGTCGGCATGAAAGGATTGTCGCACGCCGTGAAACGAATATTGCACGGCGTGACATTATCGTTACACGCCGTGCAATATTTTGCAATATTATTCCCTTTCCAGGTCTGCTCTATGGTGCAAAGATAGTAAAAAAAACTTGAATATCCAAATTTATCCTTAATATTGTCTCTTCCTTCACATATAATTGAATTTTTTGAACCAAATTTGGTTAAATTCTCGCCCTAAGGCGATTCCTTTCACAATTATTTAGTATCTTCGCAAGATGAATCTACTTGAAACGATACAAACACCTGCTGACCTGAGGCAGTTGAGCATAGAGCAGCTGCCGCAAGTGTGCGATGAGCTACGCCAATATATCATTCGCGAACTGGCCGACAACCCAGGGCACTTTGCCTCGAGTCTGGGCACAGTGGAACTGACCGTGGCACTGCATTATGTATTCCATACACCCGAGGACCGCATCGTGTGGGACGTGGGCCATCAGGCTTATGGGCATAAGATACTGACGGGGCGTCGGGAACGTTTCTCGACAAACAGGAAGCTGGGGGGCTTGAAGCCCTTCCCCTCGCCCGAGGAAAGCGAATACGACACCTGCACCTGCGGACATGCTTCCAACTCGATATCCGTGGGACTGGGCATGGCCGTAGCGGAGAATTTGAGAAATGGAGAAAATGAAGAAATGAGGAAGGTGGTGGCCGTCATTGGCGACGGGAGCATGACGGGGGGACTGGCCTTTGAGGGACTGAACAACGCCTCCAGCACACCCAACGACATGCTCATCATCCTGAACGACAACGACATGTCCATCGACCGCAGCGTGGGGGGCATGGGCGAATACCTGCACAAACTGCACACGAGCAGCACCTACAACCGCCTGCGCTACTCAGCCTCGAAGGCCCTGTACCGATGGGGCGTGCTGAACGACGACCGCAAGGGTCGCGTGCTGCGATTCAACAATGCCGTGAAGTCGCTGCTCACCAACCAGCGCAACATGTTCGAGGGACTGAACATCCGATACTTTGGTCCTGAGGACGGCCACAATGTGGTGGAACTGGTGGGCACACTGCAGCGCATCAAGGACATGAAAGGGCCCAAGATGCTGCACCTGCACACCATCAAGGGGAAAGGCTTCGGACCGGCCGAGCGCGACGCCACCGTGTGGCATGCTCCCGGCAAGTTTGACCCCGAGACGGGCCAGCGCATCAAGAGCGAACCGGGCGGGCAGATGCCTCCCCGATTCCAAGAGGTGTTTGGCGAGACCCTGCTGGAGATGGCCAGGGAGGACAAGCGCATCGTGGGCGTCACGCCTGCCATGCCTACGGGCTGCAGCATGTGCATCATGCAGAAGGAAATGCCGGAACGGGTGTTTGACGTGGGCATTGCCGAAGGCCATGCAGTGACCTTCTCGGCGGGTCTGGCATGCGAGGGCATGCTGCCCTTCTGCAACATCTACTCTTCGTTTGCTCAAAGGGCATACGACAACATCATCCACGACGTGGCCATCAGCCATCTGCCCGTGGTCATCTGTCTGGACCGCGCGGGCCTCGTGGGCGAGGACGGACCCACACACCATGGGGCCTTCGACCTGGCCTTCCTGCGCCCCATACCCAACCTCATCATTGCCTCCCCCATGGACGAGGCTGAACTGCGCCGCCTCATGCAGACGGCCCGCGAGGCTGGCAGGGGGCCCTTCGTCATCCGCTATCCCAGGGGGCGGGGCGTGCTCACGGACTGGCGTTGCCCGCTGGAGCCCGTAAGCATCGGCACCGGACGCTGCCTGCGCGAAGGCACAGGGCAGACAGCTGTGCTCACCATCGGCCCCATCGGCAATGTAGCTGCCGAGGCCATCAGGGAGAGCGGACTGGACGTGGCCCACTACGACATGCGCTTCCTGAAACCTTTGGACGAAAGCATCCTCGAAGAAGTGGGCAAGCGCTACCAGCGCATCGTGACCATCGAGGACGGTGTGCGCGAGGGAGGACTGGGCTCGGCCGTGCTCGAGTGGATGGCCGACCACGGATATAAACCCGACATCAAGCGACTTGGACTGCCCGACCATTTTGTGGAGCACGGAGCCGTGGGCGAACTCCATCGTATAGTGGGACTGGATAAAGAGAGCATAAAAAAGACTCTCCCCCCCGCCCTTCCCTGTTAAGGAGGGGAGTATATACTCACATAAAGGACTATATCAATATGAATAGAATTTCACCATTAGCAAATGTTAATATTCCCCTCCTTAACAGGGAGGGGTCAGGAGAGAGTCTACTATGAAAATAATCATCGCAGGAGCAGGAGCAGTGGGTACCCATCTGGCCCAACTGTTGTCGAAGGACGACCAGGACATCGTGGTCATCGACGAGAACCCAGAAAAGACCGACCAACTTACCTATTCGGGCGACTATGACCTGATGACCATCAACATGCCCCCCACCAGCATTGCCGCTCTGAAGGAGGCGGGCGTGCAACATGCCAACCTCTTCATCGCCGTCACGCCCGACGAGTCGCGCAACATTACCTGCTGCATGCTGGCCCACACCTTGGGCGCGGAAAGAACCGTGGCACGCGTGGACAATGCCGAATACGTGCAGCCGCAGTATCAGGAAATCTTCAACAGCATGGGCATCGACTCGCTCATCTATCCCGAAGTGCTGGCCTCACAGGAAATCCTTGAAGGCCTCAAACATTCGTGGGTGCGCCAGTACTGGGAGATTCACGACGGGGCACTGCTGATGATGGGCATCAAGCTACGCGAGTCGGCCCATATCCTCGACGTGCCCCTGCGACAACTGTGCCCGCCCGATGCGCCCTACCACATCGTCACCATCAAGCGCGACGACCAGACCATCATCCCCGGCGGTAACGACTCGCTGCAACTGGGCGACATCGCCTACTTCATCACAACCCGAAAGCACACTTCCCTCATTCGCGAACTTGTGGGCAAGGAGACCTATCCCGACGTCAAGAAGGTCATGGTCATGGGAGGCGGGCGCATATCGGTCAACATCGCCCGGAAGAAGCCCGACTGGCTCTCGATGAAGATTGTGGAGCAAAACGAAGAACGCTGCCACCAGCTCAACGACCTGCTGGAGAACGACGACATCGTGGTCATCCACGGCGACGGACGCGACACGGCCACCCTCGTGGACGAGGGCATCAAGAAATACCAGGCCTTTGCCGCACTCACCCCTGAGACCGAGACCAACATCCTGGCCTGCCTGGCCGCAAAACGACTGGGGGTGAGGAAGACCGTGGCACTTGTCGAGAACATGGACTACGTGAACATGGCCGAGAAACTGGACATCGGGACCATCATCAACAAGAAGGTCATTGCTGCCAGCCACATCCACCAGATGATGCTTCAGGCCGATGTGACCACCATGAAGAGCCTGACCATAGCCAATGCCGACGTGGCCGAGTTTGTGGCCCTCGAAGGGTCGCCCATCACCCAATGTCCCATACGCGACCTGAGCCTGCCTCGCGGGGTGGCCCTGGGCGGACTCATCCGCGACAAGCTGGGTATGCCCATCAACGGTAGCACACTCATACAGCCCGGCGACAGCGTGGTGGTCTTTGCCATCGACGGGCTCATCAAGCGCATGGACCGTTACTTCCGTAAGCCCGAAGGGGGCATCGTAACGAAAATCATCAATAAGCTTTCGTAAATGGGCTTAAGCCCTATCGACAGAGGCCTTAGGCGTTATTGTCCGAGCCCTTAGGGGCTTCGACCTGAGGCTTAGGGAGCGTCTCGACAAACGCCTGCAAGTCCTGACGCAGACGCTGGTAGATGTCCGACTCGCGGAACTTGGTGCTCTTGCGCAGCATCTGGTCGATGGCTCCCAGACGACGTTGGTAGCACGAGAGTTCGTTTTGGCGCTGCTGGGTGTGGACGGCATTACGGCGGATTTCGGCCTCGCGCTCTTTGCGCAGATGGACGCAAAGCGGAGTGAGCAGGGGCAGGACCACCCCGTCGAAGAGCGAATGGCCTTGCATGTAGAGGTAAGCCGTTTCGGGTGTCAGGCCCAGCTGAAGCAGTTGCTCGCGCAAGGGCTTGTAGGTTTTCTTCCCCTCGGGATAGTGTTGCTGCATCCAGTTGATTTTGCGATTCACCGTGTGGCGAAGGGTCTCGAGCGTGCGTTCGGGGTGGAAAGGATTGACGTCCCTCAGACTCACCAGCCCGCCAAAGTCCAACAGGGTGAAGCGTGAATAGCAATCGTAGCGATAGACCCAGACGTTCCACACAAAGAGGGGCCAGATGATGCGGCTATACTCCTCCATGAAGGCTTCGAGGTCGATGACCTCACGGTCGTTGAGCGTGGCCATGACACACACCTCGTGCAGACCGCGGGCATAACACTGGAAGTTCTCGATGGCATAGACATAGGTGTGGAAGACAAAGGGGTTTTCGATGATTTCCCTCGATATGGGGGTCGCCCCCTGCATCAGATAGTCGTAGTCGGCATCAACGCAGGCAATGAGCGACTGCCCGAGCTGATTGCCCAGACGGTTGGAGAGGACATTCTTCTTGCCCTTGCCCAGATTGGTGCGGGAGGGAAGCATGACCTCGAAGGTGAGGGTGTCGGACTCAAACTCGTCGAGCACCGAGCGCCAGAAGAAGACATCGTCGTAGCTCTCGACATAGGCCACCACCCGCCAGCGCGCTTTGTTGGGCCGCAAGCGGTTGGCTGCCTCGATGTACCTCGACGAGATGTTGTCTGTCAGTCGCCTTGCCATGTCACTTCACAATGATATCCTCGACATCGGTAATGCAGTCCTGCCACCCGTCCATCACCACGGCGGGGCTGTGGGTGGTCAGTATGATCTGGACATTGGGATTGAGGTCGCGCACGAGCGAGATCAGGCGCTTCTGCCACTCGAAGTGGAGGCTCACCTCGGGCTCGTCCATAAAGAGGACGTAGGGTTCCTTGTTCTGCACCAGCACGGTCAGCAGGATGATGAGCATCTGCTTCTCGCCCGACGAGAGTTGGTAGGGTTCGATGTCCTCGTCGTACTGTAGGAAAACGATTTCGTTGGAGTCGCGCTTGATGGTCTTGCCCGTGTCGCGGAACAGGTCATCGACGAGGTCCTGGAAGTGGGTCTTCTCGGCCACCATCTCCTGCGCCCGGGTCTGTGCGTCGGACTGCCCCGATGTGAGCAGGGCTATCATGCGGTTCGAGAGGTTGACCTGATAGTCGAGATAGCGGCGCTGCAACATGTAGAGCTGCAGGTCGAGCTCGGTCTGCAGCTTCAGGTCGGTGACCTTCGACAGCATTTCGCTTGAGACCACGGCACGGTCGAACGAACGAATCACATCGAACTGCACCGTCTCGGCATCCTCGGGACTGTAGGTGATGGTCACGCCCCCCAGGTGGCGCTCCAGCTCGCGATACTCGAGCAAGTGCTTCACCACGCGGTTCAGTATGGTCGATTTCCCCACGCCGTTCACACCGCTCAGTATGTTCACGTCGGGCCGCAAGTCCCACACAATGTGCCTGCGCCCGCTCCAAAGCGAGTCTATCTCTATGCGCTGGATGTAGTTTGCCGTTTTCTTCATGGTTTCATGCCTTTATCTATCGCAAAGATAGGAATAATATTTTAACCCACCGCTGTTTTCCTACCATTTTTTCTGATGGTATTCTTTTGAATACGCCTACAAAGGGACAATGAAAGAAACCTGCTCAAGGCAGACTGTCCCTGACTATGACAGGATAGAACGTAGCCCCATAGCCACACCAGTAGCCAATGCCGCCACGAACATTGAAGTGGGGATTCTCCTTGGCCGACGTCATGGGGAAGCCACCCAACGTCATGTTGTGCTCCAACTGGTTCCACATGAGAAACGACTGACGGTCCATGGCGACAAACTTCACCATCACGGTGTCGAAGGCTTCGAAATAGGGGACATAGCCATCGCGTCTCGTGACCAGACGCCCCTTGTACACTGCAATGTCCTGTTCGGCATTCGGGTCGAACACCTCGTTACTAAGCGTCTGCATGTATGAAGACAGGAACATGCGCGAATCGGTGCCCATGCTGGTGAAGAACTTGTAGAAGCGAGGTTCCGACAAGTCGTCATGGAAATAGGCCCGGAGCTGGAAAAGTGTGTCGTTGTCCACCAGGGGACGCAGACGCAAGGAGTCTAGTGTCGGGGCTGGAGGAATGGAAGTTTCAGCTTCGGCATGAAAGTCGCCGTAGTCCACCGTCAGGCGATAGGTGCGCCCCACCACGCCACGCATGCGGCCGGATGTATAGACATAAGGGGGAAAGTACCTGCGATCCAACTTGCCCGTCAATACCACCTCCTGCTCGCCATCGTTCACGGCCACACGAGCCCAACGCAGAATATGGTCGCCCAGTTCGTTGATTTTATGGGGCTTTTTCGTTATGGGCACCGTCGTGGTAAGCAGAACCGTAGGGAAGCCGTCGTTGTCAATCCAACCCTCGACCACGAGCGTGGGCTGGTCGTCCACCTGGTCGTCAGTATTGCAGGCTACGAGAAGCAGGACAAAGAGTAAAGGCAAGAGTCGGTGCATGGGGAATCAGAATTTCATGAAATAACTGATGGAAGGGAGGATGAACTTAATCAATCCGAAGTGAGAATAGAGGTAGTGGTCACCGTGCACTTTCAATCGACAGGCAATGTCGTTGTGACGCATGGTGGCATTGTAGAGGGAGAGGTTGAGTCCGCTTTGACGCAAGTGACGCGTGGGCAGCAAATAGTTGACCGAGAGGTCGAGGCGCCGGTAGGGACGCAGTCTGCGTGCGTTGTGCGGACCATACTGGGTCAGCAACATTCCATTCATGATGTAGAAATGTTCAGGAGCCGTGAAGGGAGTGCCGGAAGCAAAGACATAGGTGGCCGACAGCGTCCAGCATCGGCCCAACCTGTAAGAGGCCAGGAAGTTGACCTCGTGGGGGCGTTCGTGAGAGGCTGAATAGGTACGTTGGTAACCGTCTTCAGCAAACTGACGACGCGCCCTGCCGTAAGCATAACTGAGCCAGCCCGTCAGACGGCCCGTGCGTTTGGCCACCATGACGCTCAGCCCATAGTTGTGCCCCCGTCCATACAAGAGATTGTCGGTCACACAGTAGTCGGAATTCAGGAACTTCATGATGTCGCCATCATACTCCACCTGATGATGTAGCCGGCGATAATAGACATCGGCCGACAGGCGGTAGCGTCCGTCAAAGAGGTAAATGGCTGCCGAGAGGGCCAGGTTGTGGCCCCACTGGGGTGGGCTGCTGCTTCCGACAGACATCCAGAACTCAGTGGGCATGCCCAATGACGAGGTTCCTGTCTGAAACAGATATTGATGACGCAAGGCATAGTCCAGAGCCAACTGCCATCGCTCACGGGTGTAAGACAAACGGATTGAGGGGTCGGCAGCCAAGTGCAAGTGCTGTATGTCATCAACATAGGCCGTAGTGCGCACACCGGCAGTAGCCTCAAAATGGGGAAGGATTTGGCGCGTGTAGTCGGCAAAGAGGATGTACTCCTGGGTGTGCTGGCGGGGTTGGGGGGTTAGCGACTGGTTATATATGTTCTGGGCCTGAGGATTCTGTGGTTGGATGTTGTGCCAGACAAGTTCGGCCCCAGCGCGCCATCCACGCCAGGCCATGTGACTATGTAGTCCCAGGTCGGCAATGTCAGAGGGCAGGCTAAAGAGCATCTCCCCCTGCGACAAGCGGAGGCGATTGTCGTAGCGTGTGTAAAAGGCGCGGCTGTTCACCGTCAATCCGTTGCCACGGTCGTAAAGCCAGTGGAGGGCGGCCAGGGCATTGCCCCAGCGCAGCTTCATGTGCCCTTGGTATTCGTCTTGTACGGCACGCACATTGTCCATGCCCCAGTAGGCATCAAGCCACAGACGGTTGCGCACGTTGGGCTGCCACTGCCACGTAAGGTTGGCGTCGCCGAAACGGTAACGCAAACTCATGTCGCTGGCCGTCAGCCAACGGGAATAGAGCAAATTGAGATATGATGCCCTGGCGGACAAGGTCAGTCCCGACCGACGTCCCGTGGGCAGTCGCAGGGTTCCTTGCGAGGAGATAAGTCCGACCGACAATTCGCCATGCACTGAATCGGGAATATCAGCCTGATGGTCCATGCTGAGTGTGGCACCAAGGCGCGAGGGATCGGTTGCGACATTGGGACCTTTCTTCAGGTTCATAGCAGCGTAGTGCGAAGCATTGAAGACAGAGAAGATGCCCAACAGGTGGGCTGCATTATAAATGGGCACGCCCTGTATGGCCAAGAGGTTGTGGGTGTTGTCGCTACCCTGTACGTGCAAGCCGGCGTCCAACTCGGAATTGGTCTGCACGCCTGGCAGCATCTGGGCGCAACGAACGGGGTCGGCATTGCCCAACACCTTGGGCAGCACATCAAAGGCCTTGGCATTCCACCAGAGGCTTCCGTCCGAACGTAAAGCGACAGAGGTGGCTGCCACCCGCTGGGTGACAACCACCGTGTCCATCTTTCTTGCGAGAGTGTCCGTCTGAGCCTGACCTTTCAGAGGCAGGGCCAACAGACTAATCCCACATATCTTCAGCAATTTCGCCCTGTTCCTCGACGGCATCAATCAGGTCTTTAAAGTCATCCTCATTGAAGTACTCCTCAAAGCTGTAGGACGACCCATCGGGGAAGTACAGTGTGGGTTCGGCATACCACTCGGTGTATGTATGGCCCTCCCAGTCAGTCCAGCGGTCAGGAATAGCTTCCAGACCCATGGTGGCCTGCTTGGCAGTCCCGCCGTTGTAGTAAATGACTGCTTCAAGGCAACCATTGGCTTTCTTCAGAGCGTTCTTGAAGGCTTGTTCGTTTTCATCGTTGTCATTGGCCTCGTCGATGTAGTCCACCAGTTTGTGCAGGTCACTGATGGTACCCTTCAACTGCACCTTACCCAAGACATTGAGCGAGAAGGCTGCCGTGGCGTTGGACTTGGCAAAGATATCTTCCAATTCATCGTCATCGAGGTCGTACCAATCATTCAGGGTGCGGGCGGGCACATTGGACAGTCCACAGCTGAGAGTGGCCGTAAGCAGCACGGCCTGATTCTTGGTGATAGTGGTCTTGAGCGATGCGCTCGAGGGTGCATACTTCACGTTCTCAGCAGTGATGACATAGCCGTTGTCGAAGGTGGTCGTACTGTTGAAGGTCAGTGTGCTACGGCTCAGGTCGAACTCCTCATTGGTGATGGAGCCAAGGTCTGTGGTCATGACTTGGTGTACCAGCGTGCGTTCGCCCTCGGTCAGCTTGACCTCAATCTTCTCAGGCACGCCCAGAGTGTACTCGGTGCGGTCATAGTATTCGTTGGACACATAGTTGGTCCAGTCGTCGTTGCTTTCTGATTCATAGTTCTTCCATTCATCGTAGTGGAACATGTGCACTTTGGTCACCTTGCCGCTTGTCGCAAGACTGAGCACACACTGCTGGCCGCTCTTGTTGGCGAAGATAAACTGCAGGTCGTCGGCATCGGTGCGAGTCCACTTTCCATTACGGGCAGTCCAGTGGCCCCTGAAGTTCGATGCCAAGATGGTCGAACGATAAACATCATAAATCTCATTGTAGGCACTGTGGTAATGCTTGCCTTCGTAGTCGTAGTCATTGGTCTCTGTCTTCTTGTCCGTGCGGATGAGTTCGCTCATGAGCCCGTCGAGGATTCCTTCGCCCCAATCTTCTACGGCATCCCAATCATAGTCGTCACCATAGTGGCTGCCGACATAGTTGGCCAATTCGATGTAGTGACGGAAGTCCTCCACATTGAAGACCTGGTTCACCTCCATACCTACGTCCTCGAGATACTGCTTCTGTTTAGCAGGAGCCCACACCTCGTTGGCAGGGGTCACATCTGGGTTAATGGGATCATTGCCCCCAGGAGTTTCCACATCATCGTCACCACATGATACCATGCACACAGCACCCAGCAACAGGGCTGCGGCCATCAAAAAGTACTTCTTCATTGTTCTATTAGTTATTAGTTGATTAAGATTTGTATTCTTCATGCCATTAGCTATCGCAAAGATAGGAATAATATTTTAATCCACCGCTGTTTTCCTACCATTTTTTTATCACATCGCATTGCCAGACGGCCTCGGCGATATTGCGCTACGTCACCTCTGGCCGGAGGGCTTGCTCCAGGGGCATGGTGGAGGGCGTCACGGCACAAACCTGTGCGAAGCCTGCCTCGAGCAGGGCCGCGCGGTCGCTGACCTTCGAGAGCAATTCGCTGGAGATTACGGCGCGATCGAAAGAGCGAATGACGTCGAACCTTACTGTGTCGCAGTCCTCGGGGCTATAGGTGATGGTCACCCCGTCGAGGTGCTTTTCGAGGTCGCGATACTCGAGCAGTTGCTTGATGACGCGATTAAGGATGGTGGACTTTCCCACGCCGTTCACGCCACTAAGGATATTGACATCGCGCTTCAAGTCCCAGACGATGTGACGGCGACCACTCCACAGCGAATCGATTTCGATACGTTGAATGTATTCTGCCATCTTTTTTATGGTGGTAGTATGTTTCTAAGGGACAAAGTTAGGATTTCCCTGCGTAATCTCCAAATCCTAAGGCCGTAAAAGTGCTTATTTCTTATTGTACCAGTCGTGAAGCACCTGAAATGCCTGCTTACGTTTACCTTGATCGGAGACGACGCCCTTGCGGTTGAAGTGGTCTTGTATGCCCGGTAAGAGGCGACGGGGCGAACGAAAGTCCTTGAGCACCCATGGACATGTGCCGGCAAGACCCTGAATCTTGCTCAGCATTTCTAGGTTCTCGCGGTAGACACGTGCCTGGAATTCCTCGGTCCATCGTTGGTCCTCTGCCCCATGCATGCCTGCAAGGGCACCACCCCCGAATTCACTGACAATGACGGGCTTCTCATAGGGCACTTCCCACTTCATCTTAGGAGCATCGGCCACGTCACGATACCAGCCCACATACTGGTTGAAGCTAACGACATCGACGTACTGATGCATATTATCATGCAAACGGTTTACGTAGTTCGAGGCCGATGTCACTTCCATGGCCATACTGATGAGTCGGGTGTTGTCGAGGCTTCGTGCATGGGATGCCAAGGCCGAGAGGAAGCGGTCGCGGGCATCGCTGTGTGGGGTTTCGTTGGCGATGGACCAGATGATGGTGGCACAACGGTTATGGTCTCGGCGTATGAGGTCGGTAAGCTGTCGGCGTGCATTGTCCAGTGTCTGAGGGTTGTCCCACGAGATGGTCCAGTACACAGGTATCTCCTCCCAGAGCAGGATGCCCTGCCGTTCGGCCTCGCGCACTGTAAGCTCGTTGTGGGGATAGTGGGCGAGGCGGATGAAGTTGCACCCTATGGCTTTGGCCCAAGAGAGCAGGGTATCGGCCTCCGCCTTCGTAGTGATGCGATGGCTCGTATAGGCCGTTTCGTCGTGCATGCATATACCCTTCAGGAAGATGGGTTTACCATTAAGGAGCAGCTCTCGCCCGCGGGTTTCGATGACGCGGAATCCAACTTCGTCGCTGATGGTCAGGTCGTCGAGAGATATAGACACTTTATAAAGCTTGGGATTGTCGGGACTCCACAACTGCGGCTTTAGTTTGGGAAGGGTGAGTGAGGCATGACCTTCGGCATCGGTCTTCAAAGTCTTCCTAACCTTTAGTTCGGGGATGGAGAGCGTAATCTCCCGACCTTCCACGCCACGATTCAGGCTTACGGAGAAGGCAACGCCCTGGAGTTGCTTCGATGCCATCTGCAGCGTGTAGTCTTCTATATAAGTATCGCGCACGCGTACGAGCAGGACATCGCGCGTGATTCCCCCGTAGTTCCACCAGTCGAAGACGCGGGTTGGCACGTTGTCGGCATGGCGCTTGTTGTCCACCTTCACGACCAGTGTGTTCTGTCCCTTGCGCAACACGTCGGTGACGTCGTAGCAGAAGGGCGTGAAGCCTCCCACGTGGCGGCCCAGTTCCTTACCGTTGAGGAAGACGATGGCCTCGTAGTTGACAGCGCCAAAATAGAGAAGCACGCGGTCATCTCCCCCTCCTTTGGAGGGGGCTGGGGGGAGGTCAAACGTGCGTCGATACCATACTGTGCCCTCATAGAGGTAGAGCATGGGGTCCTGCGTGCTCCAGTCACCGGGCACACGCATAGTGGGCGACTTGTCGAAGCTGTACTCGATGAGGTCGGAAGGCCGTTGGGGTTTGGCGTCAAGGAAATAGCCCCAGCGCGTCTTGTTCATACGATAGTCGTAGTATCCTTGTTCCTGTGGGTCGGCAAAGTAATGCCAATCGCCGTTGAGCGACGTGACGTCGCGGGCAAAGATGTTATGCGGTGCAGGCACTTCGCTTTGGGCGTGAAGGACATTGAGAATTGACCATTGACCATTGAACATTGGCCATTGGCAGGTGATAATGAGGAGGATGAGGAGTCGTTTCATAGGTTGATGTGTTTAATGGTTTCGATGATGTTGTGCCGAGCCACATGGGGCTGAAGGGCCATGGACAGGGGCATGTCAGGGGGAGTGATAGCGACTACGTGGGCGAAGCCTGCCTGGAGCAGAGCTTCACGGTCGGCAACCTGACCGGCAAGCAATACTACGGCTGGAGCCGAGGAGTTTGGGAGTGATGGAGTGAGGGAGTGATGAAGTGATGAGGTGTGGTGGGGAGAATCTAGGGTGAAGGCTTTGACGCGTTGGAGGATGCCCATAGGCACTTTGCCCATGAGGGTCTGACGGTCGGCACGGCCCTCGCCAGTGATGATGAGGTCGGCATCGGGGAGATGACTGTCGAAGTTTGCAAGGTCGAGCACGAAATCTATGCCCGATACGCGCTGAGCACCCATGTACTGCATCAGGGCATACCCTACCCCTCCGGCTGCTCCCGCACCTGCCTCGCCGCTACAGTCACGACCAAGGCGGGCGGCACTCTCGGCGGCAAAGGCCGAAGCCCTCGACTCCAGTTCCTCGACCATAGCGCCCAGTTCGGCCGACGTCATATTGGGGTTGGCCTTCTGTCGGGCGAACGTGTGGGCAGCGCCCTGTTGTCCAAGCAGCGGGTTCGTGACGTCGGTGGCAATAAAAAACCTCCCCCTACCCCCTCCCAAGGAGGGGGTGAAGCTTGAACATAAAAGCGAAGGGGCGGTACTTGGGACATCAGCTCCCCCTCCTTGGGAGGGGGGAGGGAGAGGTTGTAGGGGATGAGGAGGCTCTGCATGTAATGCTTTCAGCATTCCTTGTCCACAATCGCTGGTGGCACTGCCACCCAGTCCGATGGTGATGTGCGTGGCTCCGCGCCGCAGGGCGTCGGCAATCAGTTGCCCCGTGCCATAGGTGCTGGCTGTGAGGGGATTGCGCTCCTCAGCCGAGAGCAGACAGAGGCCCGAGGCCTGTGCCATCTCTATGACGGCCTGCTCCTTATTAATAAGATAGTACGCGCGCACGCGACGCATCAAGGGGTCGCAGACGTCAAGCGCCACACGCTGCCACGTGCCCGAAGCCTCAACAGCATCCAGGAATCCCTCTCCCCCATCGCTCACGGTCAGGCAGCGGACCTCACACGCCGGCCACCGATGCAACAGGGCCGCGCGGACGGCCTCGTTGGCCTGAAGGGAGGTGAGGCTTCCCTTCATGGAGTCCATGGCAACAAGCACTCTTCTCACGGGGCTCATGTTACTTCAGTTTCTTACACAAGGTCAGGACATTAGAGCCGCGGACATACTCATAGTTGATGGAATCCATCAGACGACGCACCAGGAAGATGCCAAGTCCGCCCGTGGGCCGTTCCTCGGCCGAGAGCGACGTGTCGGCGTCCTTCACCGTTGTGGGGTCAAAGGGACGGCCCTTGTCCGTTATGATGAACTTCAGGTGCGCATCGTTGGCCTTGGCTTCGATATTGATGCTGCCTTTCGTGCCTTCGGGATAGGCATACCGCATCACATTCACCACAGCCTCCTCCACGGCCAGGTTCATGTTTGTAGTCGTGGCAGGGTCCAGTCCGACGATGGCGCACACCTCATCGACAAACGTTGCGAGCCGGGGCACGGTCTGCACGTCGTTGGGCAGGATGATGCTGCGCGAAAGGCGTTCCTCAAGCTGTTCCTTGGTATATTTCACGACAAGGAGGGTCAGGTCGTCGCTCTGTTCCGCCCCATCGACAAAGTGCTCCACGGCCGCTGTCATGCGGGTGATGATGTCCGCCGGAGTGCTCTCTTCCGTGGTTGGAGTCAGACATTCGGCCAGGCGCTTCGAGCCAAACTGCTCGTGGGTTCTGTTCTCGGCCTCGGACAGGCCATCGGTGTAGAGAAAGACCATTGTCTGGGGCGATACGATGGTCTCCTGGGCCACATACTTCCAGTCTGCCACAAGGCCCAAGGGAATGTTGGACTCGACGGGCAGCCAGTCCACCTTTGGCCCCACCAACAAGGGCGGGCAGTGGCCGGCATTGCAGTAACGGAGGTGGCCCGTGGGCAGGTCGAGCACACCCACAAAGAGGGTCACAAACATGGACGTCTCGTTCATCTCGGTCATGGAGGCATTCATGGTCTCCACGATGCGGCCGGGCAAGGTCTCACGCTTTGAGACGGCACGGAAAAAGCTTCGGGTGACGGCCATCACCAACGAGGCGGGCACGCCCTTGCCCGACACGTCGCCGATGCAGAAGAAGAGTTTCTCGTCGCGAAGGAAGTAGTCGTAAAGGTCGCCGCCCACCTCCTTGGCCGGGAGGAGCGAACCATGGGCCTCGACATCGCCATGCCCATGCCCTTGCTGGCGGACCTTGGGCAACATGCCCATCTGTATGCTGCGGGCAATGTGCAGTTCGCGTCCCATACGTTCCTTCTCGGCATTAACCAGCTGGAAATGCTTGAAACTGCGGATACTGCGATAGATAATGTAGCCCATGAGGGCCAAGCCCAGAATGGTCAGCAACAGGAGGTAGAGGCTCACCATGCGCAGGTTGCCAAACATGTCGGCATCACTGCAAACGACGGCCATCGACCAGCCCGTTCCACTCCCCACAGGGGCATAGAATACGTAACACTTCTCGCCGTTAGGGTCGGTCATGGCGCTTTGTCCGCTCAGGCCTTCCATCATGCGGCGGTTGATGTGGTGGGCCGTGGTGTCCCCCGCGCGGGCGGTCACCTCCATGATGTTGCGCTTCATGACCAGGCTCTCAACGGGACAGGCCATAATCTGGCCTTCGCGCGAAATCATCAGACTGTAGCTCGAGGGATAGATGGGATGGGCATTGATAACACTGCTGAGCCACTCGAGCGAAACATCGGCGCCCAGCACGCCCACCACGCGCCCTTGGGCATCGCGCAAGGCACGGGAATAGGTGCAGAGCATCATGCGCGCTCCGGCTTCGTCGTAGTAGGGCTCGGTCCAGCAACCCTCCTCGGCTGCAAGGCCACGCAGGAACCAGTCGGTCTGCAGGTAATTGTGGCTGGCACTGCCTATCTGCAGTTCCTCGATGCTTCCGTCGGGCCGCTTGGCCACATAGGGTTCGAACCAGCGTCCCTTCTCAGGATAATAGTCGGCTACGAAAGCCACGCCGCAACCCACGATGGTGGGATTCTGTTCAATGATGCGCCTGGCCATGGCATAGAGCGAGTCGGGCTGGGAAAGATGGCGCTCGATGGCCCACACCATGTTGCCTATGGGCACTTCGACGGCCGTCAGCACGGTCTTGATTTGCTGACTCGTTATCTGCATTTCGGCTTCGGCCCGATGCTGCGCTTCCTCACGTATGCCGCGGGAGGCAAACCAGTATTGAACAATGGCAGTGGCCTCGATGAGCACCGCGGCAATAATCAACAGCGACAGCCCCGAACGCATTTGCCACAAGCGACGGAGGGATTTGATGAAGTATTTCATTGGTTCTGTATCGACCCTGCAAATATACGAAAACTTGCCAAGAACACAAAAAAATCGGTCATCGGATGTAATACGCCTATATGAAACGGCACGGACACCTGAATGTCTGCGACAAAACGCTTGGGCCTTTCGACCGAAAGACTTAGGTCTTACTGGTAAAAGACTTAGGTCTTACAGCCGAAAGACTTAAGTCTTGTAGGCAAAAGACTTAAATCTTACAAGTGAAAGACTTAAGTCTTACAGAGCAACGACCTAAGGGAAACGGGCCAATCGCCTAAGCGAAATGAAGGAAAAGCCACGATAAAGTAAGATTTTCTTCCCTTCTTTTGTTATATTTGTGCTCAGAGACGGGTATATAAGGGTGTATGGAAAGTAAGGAAAGAAAGATAATTGCCCGATATGGAGCCGACATGCTCCGCTTCGTGAGCCGCACAGTCCGGTGCCACGAGGACGCAGAGGAACTGGTGCAGGACACGTTCGTCAGGGCCTTTCGCTCGCTCAGTCAGTACGACGAGGGCCGGGCCTCCATGCGAACGTGGCTCACGCGCATAGCCTACAACGAGGTGATGCGCTACCACGCGCAGGAGAACCGCCGACCGAGGCTGGTGCCACTGAACGAGCAACAGGACCAGACACCCGAGACCCCAGACGACGACCACCGGCGCGATGCCCTGGAACAGGCCATACGACGGCTCCCGAAGGACGACCGCATGCTCGTCTCGATGCGATACGCCGACGGGCTGTCGATACGCGAAATAGCCTTCATCACGGGCATGAAGGAACAGAGCCTGCCCGTGCGCATGCAGCGAATACGCGAGAAATTGAAATTAGAGATTAGGAAGATTAGGGATTAAAGTTATGACGAAAGATATGAAAAGATACACTGACCTCAGCGACGACGACCTGCGCCTGACTCTCCAGCGCATGGACGAAAGCGATACGCCTCCCCTACCCCAAGACCTGGCCGACAGGGTGATGGAGAAACTAAGGCAAGCCCCCTCCGACCCCCTCCCTGCCTCCCCGAGGGGAGGAGAATACGCCCTGAACATCACTCCCCCTCGAGGGGGGCGGAGGAGAATCCTATGGGCCGTGGCGGCAAGCATAGCTCTCATCGTAGCTATTACCCTGACCCTATGGCCGAAGCCTCAGGAGACGGTCTACCGAGACACCTTTGCCTCGGCCGAAGAGGCCTGCCTCGTACTCAGCAACAACACAGACAATAACACGATAGCCTTATGAAAACGACAATCTTAAGCCTAATGGCACTGCTGCTCTTCGTCGGAACGACGAGGGCCGACGAGCATGTAACCGAGAGCCACACGATAGTGGTGAACGGCGACACTATCTACTGGAATCAAGACAGCAAGTTCGACTCGAAGCAGATTAAAGAACGCATGAAACGCGCCGAAGAAGCCATACGAAATGCCGAGGAACGCATAAAGGACGCAACGGAGAAGTTTGAGAAGCGCGAACGGAGGCGCATCGACTCCATCCTCGTAAAGCGTGACGGAAAGATCATACAGTATAGAAGCTTTCCCGACGAATGGTCGTGGGGACACGAGAAGATTGACCTGCCGAAGGACCAGAAACCCCTTATCGACCTGAGCAACATCAAGGGGCGTTGGGGATTCGAGGACTACTACTTCTCGGGCGATATACTGCACGCTCATGCCCGACGTGGCGGAGACTTCTACATCGGTGGCTGGAGCATCCGGAACATGCTCCCCCGACTCAACGGATTGCTCGTGCTGAAGTCGGAGAAGAAGGCTGCAGAGAAAATCATCTTCAGCCGAGGCACTCAGCTACGCAACGACGAAAGGTTCCAGCCCATCGTCCGCGAGCGTGACATCAGCATCTATGGACACAGAACCAAGGACGACCAGTTCGACGAGGTCATCATCCTAATGTCCAAGGAACATTCGCTTAACGGACACGCCTACATCGTGCAGATGATGGGCCTCCTGCGTCCCGACAACCTGACCTCGTACACCCAACTTCGCAACCCAAACCCCAGTAGCGCACAAAAGAAGCAATAAAGGAATACTCTTTTACATATATGTGTTAAAGGCATGCCACACCCCGACCGTCCGCGAGGATAGTCGGGGTTTCGAGACACACAAGGAAAAAAATCTGCTCATGAATGTAATTTTTTGCCACCTCGATGCGTCTATGTACTGAGAGCCCTAAGGAAATGGAGAATACGAACCAAGACTTCAACGCCATCGTGGAGGCATACAAGGAGACGATGTACACCATCTGCCTCATGTACGCCCAGGACCAGGACGAGGCAAACGATATGATGCAGGAGGCACTCATCAACCTCTGGCGCGCCCACGACTCGTTCCGTGGCGAGGCAAGCCTGCGTTCGTGGGTCTGGCGCATCTGCGTCAACACCTGCGTCTCCTATGAGCGTGGCCAGCGACGCCATCACAACACACTGCCCATCAGCGTAGCCGACCTGATGACGGCCCAGACGGACGACAACCAACAGATACGACTGCTCCACGACCGCATCCACCGCCTGCGACCCTTCGACAGGGCGCTCGTGCTCCTGTGGCTCGAGGAACTGAGTTACCAAGAGATAGGCGATATACTGGGCATCACGGCGCAGAACGTTGGCATCCGCCTGTTCCGCATCAAGGAACAACTGCGCCGCATGTCGAACCCTAATACTGACCAATGATGGAACAACAGCACACAACCGACGAACTGCAGGCTCTCAAGGCCCCGATGGCATTGTTGCGGGAGCGACTGCACAAGGAGGACATTGTCTCCCTCGACCAAATACGCGAGTCCATTGCCCAACTGGCCCGTCGTCTGCGCCCAGGGTGGTGGCAGATGGTCCTATGGGTGCTGATAGCCATCTACTGGCCGTCAGTCCTCATCATCGAGGGCGCAAGGAGTTGGCAACAGGTTCTGCTCTTTACCTTACTCTTCTTTATCTGCCTGCAGACAGCCTACAACGTGTACCAGCGACGCAAACGCCTCGACCGCCTCATGCAGGACAACCAAGACCTCGCCACTCTACTGGGCCACATTAAGCGCATGCGTAAGGACTACAGCTACGACTACATGGAAACGCCCTACTTCTGGCTTGTGCCTCTGGTGCCTGCTACCTACCTCATCATCAGCGATTATCTCACGCCCACAGGACGTTACATGCTGATTGGCGCACTGGCCGTCGGGGTCATAATGCTCTTCCTTGTCATCAACCGCGTCATCAAGAAGCGCGTCCATATCATCAACGACATCACCGCCAACCTCAATCGCCTCTACTGGGGCAACCAAGAGGAACTGGACGAGATACTCGACATCCTGCCACGTGACAGCAAGGAAGGACAGCCCGACACCTAAACGTAAGCGGGAAGGCTTGCATTGGTCAGAGGAAGAGGAAGATGGAAGGCGTCTTGGCGAGGTCGGGCAGCCCCAACTTGCGCCACTCCGAGACGGTGTGGGTCTGAACCCATTCATCTGGCGTCGTAAGGCCTGCTGCAACGCAAAGGCGCGTCTTGGGGCCGAGCGTGCGGACAAGGGTCTCGAAGAGACGATGATTGCGGTAGGGCGTCTCGATGAAGAGCTGGGTCTGACGTTCGTGCTGGGCACGTTTCTCCAGAACCTGTAGGCGCCGCGCCCGCTCGCCCTCGTCGATGGGCAGATAGCCATTGAAGGCAAAGCTCTGACCATTGAGTCCGCTGGCCATGACGGCCAGTATCATGCTGTTTGGACCTACTAACGGCACGACACGAATGCACTTTCGCTGGGCTATGGCCACAATGTCGGCACCGGGGTCGGCCACGGCAGGGCAACCGGCCTCGCTGATGACTCCCACATCGTGACCCTCGGCAATGGGGCGCAGATAAGAGGCAAAGCGCGCCTCATCGGCATGCTTGCCCATCTCGTAGAAGGTGGAGTCGTCGATGGGGAACTCGCGGTCGAGGCGCCGCAGGAAACGTCGCGCCGTGCGTATCTCCTCCACAATGAAGTGGCGAAGGCCTCGGACGATCTCCATATTATATGCTGGAAGCACCTGCTCCACAGGCGTATCACCAAGGGTGCAGGGGATGAGATATAAGACCCCTACCCCTTTCCCTCCCCGAAGGGAGGGAGTAGTTGCATCTGCTTTCATCGGTCTATCATTCATTGTCAATCATCAATTTTTCAAAGGTATTCTGGCCTTTAACATAGTATCGCCAAAGCAGGGAGAAGGAGGATTGCTCGGGCACGGGCGAGAGCTTAGACAGGCGAAGGTTCTCTTTCCTGTCCTTACGGAACTGCGGTAGGAGACACCAGAAATCAAAGCGCGCACGCCAAACGGTCAAGAACGAACGGAACTGACCGCGCAGGACGAAGCGCACACTGGCAAGGGCATCGAGCCAGAAGCGCAGGAACAGGACCTTCCATAGCCGACCTGCAGGCAGATTCTTGTAAAGCAGGAGGAGGTTGTTGCGAAAGTTGAGGTAGTCCTTCTTCGGATTGCCCTGAGGCAAAGTCCCACCGCCCAGATGGTAGGCCACGCTTTGCGGTACACATACCACGCCACGTCCTCGACTGCGAAGGCGCCAGCAGAGGTCTATCTCCTCCTGATGGGCAAAGAAGCGGCCGTCCAATCCGCCCACTTCCCAATAGTCGCGACTGCGAATGAGCAAGGCGGCCCCAGTGGCCCAGAGCACAGGCACCACGTCGTCGTACTGCCCCTCGTCCTTCTCCACCGTACCGAAGATGCGGCCACGGCAATAGGGATAGCCCAGCGCATCGATGTATCCTCCCGACGCACCGGCATACTCAAACATCTCGGGAGCCCACTGGCACAGGAGCTTGGGCTGGCAGGCAGCCACTTCGGGATGGGCCTCCATGTAGGCGAACATGGGCTGGAGCCAGCCTTCGCGCACCTCCACATCGCTGTTCAGGAGCAGGTAATACCTCTCCCCCATCCCCTCTTCCAAGGAAAGGGATTCCTCTTCCAGCTTCTTCAGTCCAAGGTGATAGCCCTCGGCAAAGCCATAGTTCTTATCAAGCGCGATGATGCGCACCTGGGGCATCTCGTCTCTAAGGTATTGCAGGCTGGCGTCGGTGCTCCCGTTGTCGATGACGATGACGTCGGCCTCTGGTGAGTTTGCCACAACAGAAGGAAGGAACCGACGCATCATGTCTGCCCCATTCCAATTCAGGATGACGATGGCTATTCTCTTCATTGTCAATTGTTAGTTTATCTATTCTCAACTCCCTGATATCAATTCTCCGGTCAAAGCGTCTCCTGCTTCGTTCCAACCCGTAAGGAGCATGGGCACAATCACATTGTCGGCAGGCATCGTTCCTCCCAGGGGGAAGCTGGAGGTCGTAACCCGAATGTAGTTGTCCGTGAAGCCTCCAATCACGCCCTTCTTGCCATGCTCGAGGAGCACGGGACGGACGGTGCCTATATACTTATTATAGAACGCGCGCGTGTGAGCATCACTGAGCTTCAGCACCTGCTGGCTGCGACAATGCTTTTCTTGGGGAGTGACGCGGTGGGGAATGTTGAGGGCCTTGGTGCCGGGACGTTCGCTGTAGCTGAAGACATGGTACTGACTCACGGGCACGCTGTCCATGAAGTCGAGCGCCTCGCGGAAGAATTCGTCGGTCTCGCCCCGCATGCCCACAATGACATCGACCCCAATGAAGGCGTCGGGCATGAGTTCGCGTATGCGCATCATCTTCTGACGGAAGAGGGCCGTGTCATAACGGCGATGCATGAGGCGCAGCACCTCGTCGCTGCCCGACTGCAGGGGCACATGGAAGTGGGGCATGAAGGTACGGCTCGCGGCACAGAACTGCAGCACCTCGTCGGTCAGCAGGTTGGGCTCGATGCTGCTGATGCGATAGCGCTCGATGCCTTGCACCTGATCAAGTGTGCGGATGAGGTCGAGGAACGACTCGCCCGTAGATTTGCCGAAGTCACCAATGTTCACCCCCGTGATGACAATCTCCTTGCCCCCCTTGGCTGCCACCTCCTCGGCCTGAGCCACCAGGGAGGCGATGGTTCCGTTCCGGCTGCGCCCACGGGCGAACGGTATGGTGCAGTAGGTGCAGAAATAGTCGCAGCCGTCCTGCACCTTAAGGAAGTAACGTGTGCGGTCGCCACACGAACAGGAAGGAACAAAGGCCCCTCTTTTACATGCTTTACGCTCTGCGTCATCTGTCTTCTCTGTGCCCTCTGTCTTCTCTGCGTTCTCTGTGAAATGATTACAAATCATTTCCACGGCCCTACCCTTCTGCTCAACACCGAGCACCAGGGCAACGCCAGGGATGGCTGCAATGTCGGCCGGGCGCAACTGGGCATAGCAACCCGTGACCACCACGAAGGCTCCGGGATGCTGCCTGACGAGTTTGTGGATGGCTTGGCGACACTTGTGGTCGGCCACCTCGGTGACACTACAGGTATTCACGAAACACAGGTCGGCTTGCTCACCCTTACGGGCACGCACGACACCGAGTTCCTCAAGCCGGGCAGCCACCGAGGAGGTCTCGGCAAAGTTCAGTTTGCAGCCCAACGTGTAATAGATAGCCCGCTTTCCGGCCAGGATTGATTGCTGATTCATGATGCAAAGGTACAACAAACGTCGCAAAGACACAAACATTTCCCTCAAAGCTTCTTTTAGGTCCTCCTAAGGAGAAAATGTATCGCGTTAATAATCAACCCGTTATGAAATACGGCCAAAAAAGTTGAAAAAAAGTTGAAAAAAAGTTGCCCTTTGGTGATACAACGTATTGAAAAAGTGCGTAACTTTGCACTCGGTTTTAAGAGCAATTGATTGTTTTACTAATTAAACTAAAAAGAAAATGAAGAAGTTAGCATTTATGTTCGTAGCTGTTGCAGCTATCTCTTTCGCTTCTTGCGGAAACGGCACTCAGAAGGCCGAGGTTGAAGACACCGTAGCAGTTGACACTGTTGAGGTTGTTGACACCGTAGAGGTTGCTGACACTGTAGCAGTTGACACTACTGTTGTAGCTGAGTAATCAGAGACGAACAATAGGTCTTGAAGGATTGCACGGGAGTGCAGTCCTTCTTTTTTTGTCCCCAGACAGAGAGAGAAAGGGCGACTGAGCAAAAAGAAATCCCGATTCCCCACCAGGGGAACCGGGATTCATACGTTATGGTCTCGGACTGATTACTCAGCAGACTCTTCAGCAACCTCCTCAGCCTCGGGAGCCTCCTCGACGGGAGCTTCCTCGACAACGGCGGGAGCCTCTTCAACGGCAGCAGGAGCTTCCTCAACAACGGGAGCACCTTCGGCAACAACCGTGAAGGGAACCTCGGCGCTAACCTCCTTGTGAAGCTTAACAACAGCTACATAGTCGCCAACCGACTTCACATCCTTCACCACAATCTTCTTGCGGTCGATGTCGAAGCCCAGCTTCTGCAGCTCTTCGGCAATCTGGAGAGAGTTGACCGAACCATAGATGGAGCCAGAGTTGCTCACCTTGGTCTCGATGGTCAGAGCCACACCGGCCAGTTTGTCGGCAACGGCCTGAGCAGCTTCCTTGATCTTGGCGAGCTTCACAGCCTGCTGACGCAGGTTCTCGGCCAACACCTTCTTAGCACTCTCGGATGCAATGACACCCTTGCCCTGGGGGATAAGATAGTTACGTCCGTAACCAGACTTAACATTCACGATATCGTTCTTGTAACCCAAGCCGATAACATCTTCTTTCAGAATAATTTCCATATATCTTACCTCCTACTTTAATTATTTCATCAAATCGGTTACGAAGGGCAGCAGTGCGAGCTGACGGGCACGCTTGACAGCCTGAGCCACACGACGCTGATACTTCAGTGAAGTGCCGGTGATGCGACGGGGCAGAATCTTGCCCTGCTCGTTGAGGAACTTCTTCAGGAACTCGGGGTCCTTGTAGTCGATGTACTTAATACCGCTCTTCTTGAAACGGCAATACTTCTTACGCTTCGTGTCGATGGCAGGAGCGTTAAGATAACGGATTTCACTTGCTTGCTGTGCCATAGTTTATGCCTCCTCCTTGTTAGCTTTTTTGTTACGACGTTTTTCAGCATACTCGATGGCATACTTCTCTAACTTCACGGTCTGGAAACGGATGACCTTCTCGTCGCGGCGGAACTGGGTCTCCAGCTTCTTGATGAGTGTAGGCTCGGCCTTGAACTCAAACAACACATAGAATCCCGTGGATTTCTTCTGGATAGGATAAGCCAACTTCTTCAGGCCCCACAGCTCTTCATTGAGCATCTCTGCGCCGTTGTCAACGAGCAGGCCCTTGAACTTGTTTACCGTTTCCTTCATCTGATCATCAGACAAAACGGGAGTCAAAATGAAAACGGTTTCGTACTGGTTCATAATACGTTTTTGTTGATTAATAATTAGTTTAAATTCGCAAAAAGCGGTGCAAAGATAGTGTTTTTCCCTGACATGGCCAAAGGATTGCATGGATAATTGGGGCGAAGGGGCTTTTTTTGCCCTATTTGTTTCGCAGTATCATTTTTTTTGTGTTACTTTGTATTCGAATAGTGACGATAACAGAACAATAACAAACATAACTATGAAGAATTACTTAGGTATATTGCTGATCGTGCTGGGCGCTCTGGTGCTGCTGGTTAGCTATTTTGCAGAGTGGGTTGACTACAACCCCGTTCAGTTCACTGGCCTGGGCCTGATTCTGGCTGGCCTCATCGCTCACATCGTCATCACAAAGCGCACGAAGTAGGCAATAAGAGAAGAAAAGGAAAGGCGGACTGCACATTGCGTGCGGTCCGCCTTCTTTTTTTATAGCAGGGTCTCCCCTATTCCAGCACGGTCTGGATACCGTCGGGAACAATCAGCTTGTAGCCCTTGCCGTGGACATTGTTGATTTCTATCGAAGGGTCGGCCTTAAGGTGCTTGCGCAGCTTGGTGATATAGACGTCCATTGAGCGGGCATTGAAGTAGTTGTCATCAATCCAGATGCTCTTCAGGGCCATCTCGCGCAGCAACACCTCATTGGCATGGTTGCACAGCAGGGCCAGCAGTTCGCTCTCCTTCGTGGTCAGCTTCACCTGCTCGTCGCCGTGCGAAAGGATTTGGCGCTGGATGTCAAAGGTGAAACTGCCCAGAATGTACTGTATGGGAGCGGGAGTCTTCACGCCTCTCACCCTGCGCAGGACAGCCTCCATGCGAAAGACCAGTTCGTCCATAGAGAAGGGCTTGGTCAGATAGTCGTCGGCACCAATCCTGAAGCCCTCGAAGATGTCCTCCTTCAGGTTCTTTGCCGTGAGGAAGATGATGGGCACTTCGGAATTGACCTCGCGAATTTCCTGTGCCAGTGTGAAGCCGTCTTTCTTGGGCATCATCACGTCCAGCACACACATGTCGTAATGACTCTTCATGAAGGCACGATAGCCAGCCTCGCCATCCAGACAAAGTTCGGCATCGTAGCCCTTGGCCTGCAAATACTCCCGAAGCAGCATGCCCAGGCTCTCGTCATCTTCACAAAGAAGGATGTGTTGTTTCGTCTCCATAGTCTCTTATGCTTTTAATGTTGGTAATGTTATCGTAAATGTAGTACCCTGCCCCGGTTCGCTCTCCACCTTGATAGTGCCCTTGTGCTGATGGATCATGTTCTTGACATAGGCAAGTCCCAGACCGAAGCCCTTGACATTGTGCTGGTTGCCCGTGTGCACACGATAGAACTTCACGAAGATTCGCTTCAGGTCTTCCTTTTTGATCCCGATGCCGTTATCCTGGATAATCAGGCTGTACTTGCTGCCCTGATTATGAGAGCGTACAAGCAGATGCACGGGCACATCCTCACGCCGATATTTTACAGCATTGTCGAGCAGGGTGGAAATGACGTTAGTGAAGTGCATCTCGTCGAAGTATATGTTCGGGTTCTCAGCCTCCAGGCGGGCATCAATGTCACCTCCCAGTTTCTCTACCTGCAGGGCAAACGAGGTGCCTATGATGTTCTCAACCAGTTCGTCGGCATTCAGTTCCACGGGCTTCAGGGCGATGTTGTCGTGGTCATAGAGCGACATCTGCAGCACCTTCTCCACCTGATAGCGCAGGCGCTTGGTCTCCGTGTCGATGACCTTGCCCAGATTGTCATACATGGCAGGACTCTTCTTCACACTCTCGTCGGCCAACATCTCTGCGGCCAGCGACAGGCTGGCGATGGGAGTCTTAAACTCATGGGTCATGTTGTTGACGAAGTCGTTCTTCATCTCATTGATTTTGCGCTGGCGCACAAAGAGATAGATAATGAACATGAAGAGAATCAGCAAAATGAGCGTGAATATCATGGCCGGCATCATCAGACGTCCGATGCCCAGGATGTACTTGTTGCGATCGGGGAAGTGCACCTTCACCACCCCCATCTTATTAAAGGCGTCGTTGCGGAAGAGGGTCTGGGTATAGGAATACTCCGCCCCACGGTCGTCATAGTCGGCACAGCGATACACCTCCCGCCCGTCACTGGTAGTGATCATGAAATGGAAGGGCAACGTCACTCCATTCTGCTCCAAGGCCATGCGCAGACTGGCATCAAGCACTTTGGTGTTGATGCGCTCCTCGAACGGGCTGGAACTGGCGCTGTAAAGAATGCTGTAGATGACCTCGTCGAGGATGCCTTTCTGATAGAGATAGGCATTGCGCACTGCCATCTGGAACTGCTGACTGGGCATGGCAAAGCCAGAACGCTGGTTCAGACCCAGCGACAAACGGGGCATCATGCTGATGGTGTCGAAACGCTGCACACCCATGAGAGTAGGATTGCCAAGCACCTTCTTCGAATGGGGAGTTTCGTGGTCGTCATCCACCTGGGTCAAATCCTCGACATAGTTTGAGACGATACCCTCAAGGTAGTTGAAGGTCTCGTTACGCTCCAGGTCATGCGAGGCTTGGTCAAGGCTGCGCTTCACGCTCTCGTCGAACTGCTCCTTGCGCATCTTCACCATCATGCCAGTATATTGGCTCTGCAGCACCAGTAGAACAACGAAACTGATGCCAATGCCAATGCTTATTGTCCAAAGAACCCAACGTTTCATGCTGCAAATGTAAACCAATATTTTAACACTTCAAAAGGGAAGGCATGGATTTTGCCTTCCCTTTTAGAAATGTTAACAAATAGCGTGGGAATTACCCCCCACCGGTGGGGCATCAGTTGTCGGCTTCCTCGGCCTCGTGCTCCTTCACCAGTTTCTGCTGAACGTCGGCAGGAACCAACTCGTAGCTTGCGAAGGACATGGAGAAACTTGCACGACCACCGGTCAGGCTGCTCAGAGCTGTGCTGTAGGAGCTCATCTCCTTCAGGGGCACACGGGCTGAAAGCTTCTCGTAACCCGACTCGCTGTGCATGCCCATAATCATGGCACGACGTCCCTGCAGGTCGCTCATCACATCGCCCAACTTGTCGCTGGGAACCAGAACCTCTACGTCGTAGATGGGCTCCAGAATCTTGGGACCTGCCTCGCGGAAGGCTTGTGCAAAGGCCTGACGACCTGCCAGCATGAAGGACAGTTCGTTGGAGTCAACGGGGTGCATCTTACCATCATATACTATCACGCGCACGTCACGCGCATAGCAACCCGTCAGGGGACCCTGTTCCATACGCTGCATGATGCCCTTGAGAATGGCAGGCATGAAGCGTGCATCAATGGCACCACCCACTACGGAGTTGATGAAGACGAGTTTGCCGCCCCATTCCAGATTAACGACTTCCTCGCTCTTGGCATTGATGCGGAACTCCTGACCGCCGAACTTGTAAACCTCGGAGGTGGGAACGCCCTCGACATAAGGCTCCACGATGAGATGAACCTCACCAAACTGACCGGCACCGCCCGACTGCTTCTTATGACGATAGTCAGCACGTGCTGCCTTGGTGATGGTTTCGCGATAGGGCACCTTGGGTTCGTCGAACTGTATCTGTATCTTTTCGTTGTTCTCCATACGCCACTTCAGGGTGCGCAGGTGGAACTCGCCCTGACCGTGAACCAGGATCTGACGCAGTTCCTTCGATTGCTCGATCTGCCATGTGGGATCTTCCTCACGCATCTTCTGCAGGGCATTCATCATCTTCTCAGTGTCGCTCTCATTGACGGCACGGATGGCACGGGTGTACTTGGTGTTGGGGAACTTGATGAAGTCGAAGCGGTTCTCACAGTTCTTGTCGTTCAGTGTGTTGCCCGTCTTCACGTCCTTCAACTTCACGGTGCAACCGATGTCACCAGCTACCAGTTCGTCAACCTTGATGCGGTTCTGGCCGGCGCAGCAGAAGAGCTGAGCCATGCGCTCCTTTGAACCACGGTCGATGTTTGTCAGGTCATCGCCTTCGTGCACCTTACCGCTCATAACCTTGAAGTACATGACCTCGCCGATATGGGGCTCGACACTGGTCTTGAAGAAGAACAGGCTGGTGGGACCATTCACGTCGGGCTTCACCTCTGCACCACGAGAGTTGTGCACGGGAGGCATCTCATCTACGAAGGGAACGACATTGCCCAGGAACTCCATCAGGCGGCGCACACCCATGTCCTTACCTGCACACACGCAGAAGACGGGGAACATGCCGCGCATGGCCAGACCCTTACGGATGCCTTCGCGCATCTCATCCTCGGTCAGGCTGTCCTTCTCAAAGAACTTCTCCATGAGGCCTTCGTCGTTCTCAGCAGCAGCCTCGATGAGGGCTTTGTTCAGCTCGGTGGCCTTCTCCATCTGGTCGGCAGGGATGTCCTCGATGGTGGGAGCACCGCCTTCGGGGCCCCACGAATACTTCTTCATGAGCAGCACGTCGATGACAGCATTGAAATCGGGACCAGTCTTGATGGGATACTGCACGGGAACCACCTTCGAACCGTAGATTTCCTGCAACTGCTCCAGGATGCGGTCATAGTCGCAATTCTCGTCATCGAGCTGGTTGACAAGGAAGATGACGGGCTTCTTCAGCTTCTCGGTGTAGCGGAAGTGGTTCTGCGTGCCAACCTCCACACCGGCAGCTCCCTTGAGCAGCAGGATGGCCGTATCGGTCACATTCAGTGCGGTGATGGCAGCACCGGCAAAGTCATCACTACCCGGACAGTCGATGAAGTTGAGCTTCTTCCCGTTCCATTCGGTGTGGAAGACTGTGCTGAAGACGGAGTAGCCATACTCATGCTCCACGGGGAAATAGTCGCTGACCGTGGTATGCTGCGACACACGTCCGCGACGCTTGATAATGCCTGCTTCGTAGAGCAGGCTTTCCGTGAGGGTGGTCTTACCGGCACCGTCATTGCCCAGGATGGCAATGTTCTTAATCTCATTAGTCTGATAAACCTTCATAGTTTTAGTATTTAAGTTAATTGTTTGGTTCTGAAAAGGGGGCTTTTTGCCACAATCGGTTTGCAATTTAGTGAAAAGGTGTGAGTTGGCCAAATGTTTCCCGCGTTTTTTGCTCCACAGACTACAAAAAAAGCGGATAGACATTGCCAACAACTCGTTTTTACGTAACTTTGCCTATGCATGTCGAACTTAAGTTGTGAGAAACATGAAGAAAGCATTCCGAACGACATTCGTGATGGCTCTGGCAGCCTTGTTATGGGCTTGCAGCGGAGAGGCTGACACTAATTCACCCAAGCACATCGTGGAACAGTATGCCGAAGCTATCATCAAGGGCGACTACCGAGGTGCACTGGACCTGGTGTACTTTGGCGGAGAGACCGAGGAGGCACAACAACTGCGTGAGGCCTTCACCAACCTGTGCGAAGAGATGGCAAAGGAGGGACTGAAGGAAAGCGACCAGTTGGTAAGGTACCAGTTGGGCGAGGAAGAGATTGACGAAGCAAAGGGAAAGGCCATCGTTCAGGCCACACTCACCTATGCTGACGGACACTCGAAGGAGGACGAAATCCACCTGCTGCGCAACGAGCAAGGCCAGTGGCTTGTGGACGAGACCAACTGAAACGCTAACGAACGTGGCTGGCATCTACATCCACATACCCTTCTGCCGCAGCCGCTGCACCTACTGCGACTTTTACTCCACCGCCCTGCCCCCAGTGTGGCAGGTGCCTTACGTGAGAGCCGTTTGCCGCGAGATGGAGTTTAGGGAATCAGAGTTCTCGGAGTTCTCGGAGAAACTGGAGCCTACCATATACCTTGGGGGAGGCACACCCTCACAACTCTCGCGGGAAGCATTGCTGGAACTGTTTGAGAAAGGGCGACAGCTGTCGCGTCTGTCACATTTGTCGCCTCGGCAGGAAATCACCATTGAGGCCAACCCCGATGACGTCACTCCCGAATGGATTGAAACACTGAAACGGACACCCGTCAATCGAGTGAGCATGGGGGTACAGTCGCTGGATGACAACATCTTGCGCGCCCTCCGACGACGCCACACCTCACAACAAGCCCTCCATGCCATCAAACTATTGCAGGAAGCTGGCTACCACAACCTGAGCATCGACCTCATCTATGGACTCCCGGGACAGCGACTACAAGCGTTCCGCGACGATGTGTGCCGCATGCTGGACACGGACATCCCCCACCTGAGTGCCTATGCCTTGCAGTTTGAGCAGGGCACCCCACTCTACGAACAACTGCAGAAAGGTCAAGTGGAGGAGGCTGATGAAGAGCTGAGCCTCAGCTGCTACGAAACACTGATGGACCTCACCCACAAGGCAGGAATGGAACACTACGAGATATCGAACTTTGCACGTCCGGGATTCCGCTCACGCCACAACAGCAGCTACTGGACAGGAACTCCCTACGTAGGTTTGGGAGCCGGAGCGCACAGCTATGACGGACACAAACTGAGGAGCAGCAACTGCGAGGACGTGAAACAGTACATCCGAAACATCGGTGAGGACAAACGCCCCTGCGAACAGGAGGTGCTGGACGAGGACACGCTGTACAACGAAATGGTGATGTTGCGCCTGCGCACCTGTGAGGGACTTAGTCTGGAAGAAGTGGAGGACAGATATGGCAAGGAACGCCGAATCTACCTAACGAAGATGGCACAGAGCCACATGCAAGCAGGGCGACTAACCAACACAGCGGATGGGCATCTGTGCCTCACCCGCCGTGGTTTGTTTGTAAGCGACGACATCATCTCAGACTTGATGGTCTGAGGGGGAAGAGTCCGTCAGTCGCGCATTTCCTGATAACTGATTTCATAGAAGCAGGGATAGACCGAATTAGTGGCCTGCTCCGTGCCTTGAGCATGGGGAACGATAAGGCGCACCAGGGCTATGCCTTCCTCTCCCGTGTTCTGCCGGCCCAGTCTGACGTATGACATGGGCACCACCCAACCCTGAGGCACCTTGGTGGGACTGCTTGCTCCCACGCCATAGAGCTGATACATGGCTCCGCCGCCATTGCTGCTTTCCACGTTCCATGTGGCCGTGATGGTCCCGGAGTTGTTGTACACATCCATCACTCCGGGGTTCGATATCCAGTAGGGAACCATGTCGGAGGATTGCAGGCTGTCGGCCAGCAGGTTATACTCCCAGTAGCGGGTGATGACGCGCTTGGTCTCCAGGTGCTTGATCTTCTCACCCACGCCCTTGCGCACGATCTGCATGTAGATGCCCGTGTTGTTGAACAGCACATATTCGTTCTTCGAGACGTCGGTCATGGAATCCTGAGCCTCGAACTGCTCCTGGCTGATGACGTTGATCTTGCCGGTGTTGAGCAGCGTGTCGTTGTTAGCCCCCAGAAGCACCACAGGGTCGCGCTTGAGGAAGGCATTGATGACCTTGCGCTCTTTCTCCTTTTGGTCGGCATACGACTCTTCGTCCTTGCAACTCACAAGTGTTGTGGCCACGATGAGCAAACTCATTATCGGAAACAAAAACTTCTTCATATATACTATAATAGATAATGTAAACATTCAGTCTTTCAACTTATCACTAAACGCCTCTATGGCCTGGTGAGCCACCTGGATGGCCTCGTCCATGCTCATGAGCAGACTGCCGCCGGAAGCATTCTTGTGTCCGCCACCATTGAAGAAGCGGGCACACATCTCGTTGCAGGGGAAGTCATCGACACTGCGTGTACTGACGCGTATGAGACCTTTCTGCTCCGAATCCTCGCGCAGGAAGATGCTCAGTCGCATGCCCTCCATCTCCAGCGGCATATTGACAAATCCCTCGGTGGCCCCGTTCTTGGTGTGGAAGCGCAGGCGCTCCTCATTGGTCATGGTGATGAGGGTGGTGTGCAGTTCGTCCATCACCTCCATCTTCTCGTACAAGAGAAAGCCCAGCAGGCGGAAGCGTCCCTCGGTGTGGGTGAAGAAGACGCGACGATAGATGAGATCCTTGTCGATGCCTGTGGTCAGGAGCAGGCTGATGGCTTCGTAGATGTCCGGACGGTTGGATGCATAGGTGAAGGCTCCCGTGTCGGTCATCATTCCCGTGTAGAGCGCAGTGGCCTCGTCGGCAGTGAGCTTGGCATCCCAACCCATGTCGCACATCACCCGCAGGATGACCTCGCAGGTGCTGCACAGTTCGGGATGAGAAATCACGAGCTGACAGGGGGCATCGGGATTGAGATGGTGGTCAATCATCAGCTTGGGCACCGTGGTTTCCATCACCTTCTGCATGAGCAGGTCGCCCATGCGGCTGGGGGTGTTGAAGTCGAGCATGACGATGAGGTGGGCCCTGCGCAGTGCATTGTTCACCTTCAGGTGCTGGCGGTCGCCAAGCAGGATTTCGTCAGCAGTGGGAAGCCAGCGCAGGAAGTCGGGAAAGGGATTGGGCACGATGGCAGTCACCTGTTTCCCCATTCCCCGGAGCAACAGGGTCATGGCCGACATGCTTCCAATGGCATCTCCATCGGGGTTTTTGTGACACAGCAACACGATGTTGCGTGCCTCCCCCAGCAGGGTGCGCAGTTCTATGGTCTGGTTTCGGGTGAGTATCTTTTGCATGCGCTCTCTTATTCCTTATGAAGAATGAGGTTGACCAGTGCCGTTACGTCGGCGATGGTGATGTCCTCGTCCTCGTTGACATCGGCAGCTTTGAAGTCGTAGTTGGTCGAGTCGCCTTCCGTGGCCTTACCCAGGATGATGTTCACCAAGGCTGTGACGTCGGCAATGGTGACGTTCCCATCGCGGTTGACATCGCCTAAGAGAAGGGAAGAAGGACGTTTCAGACTAACAATATAATTGCCGGCTGCAAACTCATTGGTGGTTCCGTAGGTGGTAAGCCTGCCGCAGATAACGACCTCATCGCCCGTTTGTATCTGGTCGTCTCTGGTAAAATCTGCTCCTTCAAGGTATTTACCATTATAAACGTAAAACTCGTCGGTTTCAGAGCCATCATCAGAGATGTAGTAACGAGCGTTGGTGTACATTGCGGTATTAAGCGATGTGATGCGTGAGATGATTCCCTTCACATGGACATTAGCCGTGGGGACACTGTTTGAAGCAAACAATGCGAGCACTTCTGCCACAGAGTATGGGTTGCCGAGGGTTCCGTCTCCTCCCGATGAACTATTGTCAACCACCGTAACGTTGCACGTTGCAGCAACACTCACACCATTTACCGTAATCGTAGCAGAAATGGACGTTGCACCAGATGCAACGCAACGCACCAGCCCGTCATTGACCGTAGCGACCTGAGGATTACTGCTTGCCCACACCACTGTCGCGCCATCAGCATTTTGGGTAGTAGCGGTCAGCGTGAAGGTATTCCCCACTTCTTCTGTCACATCGCTCTGATCAAGCGAGATGCTTGGGACGGCGGGGGCCGATTCCGTCTTCTTGTAGAGTTGGATGGCAGTTTGGTCAGAACCAAAGTAGCGGAAACGAGTCTGCCCCGAAGATGGATTAAACCGCAGGTTCTTACCATTGCAGGTAATGGTCACATTGCCATCAGAAACCGAGATTCCATTCTCGAAATCATCTGAGGAACTGGTCTTCAGAGCATTATTGGAACCCGAATGACCGATATAGGTTCCACCCTTTGTCATTATCGAATAACCGCCTGAAGTCCGGCTTGCGATTGTAAACTCTGCAGCTTCGGTTGTAGGCGTGGAGGTAATCTGATTGTTGGTGGGAGAGACCGAAATAGTATTGCTCACCACATCCAATGACGACAAGGCTCCATTGAGAGCTACACTGGCATCTTCGCACACTATCAGATAAGTGCCGCTCCAGTCAGCAGGGGCAGAGGTCACTTTCACATAGTCTCCCTCGACGACGGGGGGTGTTTCGTTACGTGTCACCGTAACGTAACATGTTGCAGAATAGGTGGTGCCGCTGACGGTTATCTTTGCTGTAATGACGGTCGTACCCTCGGCAAGGGCTGTCACGGTGCCTCCCGTTACGGTGGCCACGCTCGTGTTGCTGCTCATCCAGGTCACCGTGGCGCCAGTGGCATTCTGCGTGGTGGCGGTGAGGGTGAGGGAAGCTCCTTCTGCCACGGTTGCGGAGTTCTGGCTGAGTGAGATGCTTGGGGTGACGGGCGTTGGAGTATCGTAGGGATTCTGATAATTATCAGGGTCAAAGGCTACATTCATGTAAGTTCCCCAGATGTACTGCTCCAAGCCAGGATAGTCGATGAAGGGGTTTCGGTTATGCTGACTTGTATTATATACCGCCTCTGTCCTTTTCGTTTCTTTCGTACTCACCGGGTCATTCTTCGACCACTCAAGGAGCATCTCCTTTGCCCAATTGGTGAAGGATGGATAGGTGGACTTATCAAACATGCCATAGGCACCGAATGACGACAATTTGCTCTGGTAGCATGTAACAAAGTAGAAGTATGTGCGGGCTATGTCTCCTTTGTAAATATCATTAGGTTCAAAGACCTCAGTCTCATCACATCCATTACTCTTCAAACTTGATGACGGTGCTCCCCATTTACTGAAATTGTTAGCCGACTCCGTACAAGAAGTACCCACCTCACCATGACAATTGTTGCCGCGCTCGCCATTCAGAAACCCATCGCAGGGATAAACATGATAAAGGTCGGCCTTCATGGGGGTAGCCTCATTAAAGATGCTCTGAGGAATCGTATGCTCACGATTATACCCATCCCCTTCTTTGGAATAGCCGCTGACAAAGCTTGAGCCTGGGACGTAATTGGTGACATTGGAATAGATGTCATAAAGATATCCATCGTCACGCTTATCTGTCTTCACGTAGGCACTTTTCAGTCCATTATATCCCACAGAGTTCGTGGTATATATAATCCCCGCCAAAGCAGTCTTCAGCGCTGCTCCTTTTTTTCCCTTCGCGGCACTGTAATAGGACGCATCGAAGGCCCCCACCCATAGGGTGATGAGCAGCAGGAAGGTGGTCAACAGGATACTCTTCGTCTTCATCATCTTTTCACTACTTTCTTGCCATTACGGATTACGATGCCACGGCGATGATTTGGGGCTTTGCGCCCCGAGAGGTCGTACGCCTCTCCATGCTTCCCGGGGAGGGAGACGTCACGGATGGCATCGGTCTGCACCAGGCGATAGAGCTGGATGGGTTGCTGGCTGCCGGGGCTGTAGAAACGGAAGCGCTTGCCGGAGGTGTTGTAGCGCAGCGAGGTGTTGAACTCTGAGCGGATGTCCACTCCGTCCGACGAGAGCGAGAGGGTGTTTATCAGGGGGTCGGCAGTGCTGGTGAGCTTGTTGCCAGAGGTGATGGTGCCCATGTACTGTCCGTCCTTCCCGAGGAAGGCATATCCCTGGCCGCTCTTGACCACCTGGAACTCACACTTGCGGGTCTCTTCGGTGCTCTGGATCTTGCCCTGGTTGATGTCCACCTCCAGGAAGTTGTTGGCAGCGTCGATGGTTGTGAGGCTTCCGTTCATGGCCAGGCTGCCTGCTTCATAGACGATGAGATAGGTGCCGCTCCAGTCGGTGGGTTGGATGGTGACGCGCTCATAGGTGCCTCCCTCTCCGGGCTGGGGTGTGGGATTCTCGGGATCGGTGACGGTGAGCACATACTGAGCCGATGCGGCATAGTAGTTGGCGGTCTGGGGCACAGTGGCTGTGATGACCGTGGTGCCGGCTTGCAGTGCGGTGACCATTCCCGACGTAGCATTGACGCTTGCCACGCGGGTGTCGGAGGATGTGTAGGTGGGTTTGCCGTCGCTGTTGGTGGTGAGTTTCTGGGTCAGGGTTTTCCCTTTCTGCAGGGTCACGCTGCTGGTGGGGAACGAGGCAGTGGGAGTCTTCAGCGTGGGCACGTCGCCTTCGTAGGGGTTCTGATAGTTGGTGAGGCTGACGGGAGTGTTCTTCTCATCGCCCCAGACATAGACCTCGAGACCTGGGAAATCGACAAAGGGATTGCGGTTGCCCTGCACCTCCATGACGGCTTCGTTGCGGGCCACTTCCACTGCATCCACGGGGTCCTGCTTGGCCCATCGCATCATCATGCTGAGCACCCACGACTCCAGCCCCGGATACTTGCTGCTGGAGAAGACGCTGTGGCCCCATCCGGTGGCTTTGTCCTCGTAGCAGGTGACCATGTAGAAGTAGATGCGGGCGATGTCGCCCTTAATCTCGTCGTTGGGCTCAAACACGGTGCCTGAGTATCCGCTGGTCTTGCAGGAACCGAGCTTGGAATACCCGTTGTTGGACTGATAGGTGACCGAACCCACCTCGCCAAAGGGGAAGCTGGAACGGCGGTTGTTGACGTATCCGTCAGTGGGGATGACGTGCACGATGTCGCTCTTCATGGGGCTGGCCTTTGAGAACCACGACTGGGGCACCGAGTGCTCGCGGTTATAGACGTCGCCCTCCTTCTGATAGGAACCTGCCTTGTCAGTGCCGTGGTGGAAGTGGGTGGTGTTGCTGTACCAGTCGCGCACACATCCGTCGGCTCGGGTGTCGGTCTTGCGGTAAGCATCGATGAGTCCGTCGTAGCTGGTGACGGAGGGGTTGCGAATGATGCCGTGCAGTGCAGTCTTGAGCGAGGCTCCCGACTTTCCGTTGGCACTGCCGTAGTAGGTGGTCTTGTCATAGGAACGGACTGGGGTGCAGCTGACCAACAGCCCTATCAGCAAAAGTAGATGCTTGAACTTCATATCACTCTCTCTCTAAAAATCTTCAAAATCAGTTTCTCTCATTCTCATCTCAGGAAATAATCCACGCCGAAGTAGGCTATCAGGGCGGCTATCCATCCCAGCACCACCTTCATGGTCACATGGCGGAAGTACCACCACATCCCCATCTCCTCGCTTTTCATCAGCGCATAGCCTGCCGTGCAACCGATGGGCAGCAGGCAACCCCCTATGCTGGCCGAGAGGATGACCAGATGCCAGTACTGGCCGTTCTGGGTGAAGAACTGCTGATACTGCGAAAGGGACTCCGCGAGGGGCAGCACGTCGTAGATGTTCATGGCTGAGAGCACCAGGCAGATGTTGTCCAGCACAGCGGAAAGCACGCCCATGAGGATGCTGATGACGTAGATGTCGTGGACATGCAGGTCGAGCCACCTTCCCGCAGCTGCCATGGCTCCCGTCTCCACCAACACACCCACCGAGAGAGCCACCCCGATGAAGAACATGATGACCTGCAGCACCTCGTACTGAAGGCGACGGTCACTGCCAGGGAGGAGGAGGGGCTGCTCAGTGCGGATGCTGCGATGGTTGAACACTTCGTTCAAGACCCAGATGACACCCAGCACACACAGCGAACCAAGGAACGGGGGCAGGAGCGTGAGCCGATGGAAAGTGGGCACAAACCACAGTCCGCCAATGCCCAGAAACAGCATCACCCCCCTCTGCCACCAAGGCATGGGGCTGTCGTCGCCCCGATAGATTACCGTGGGGCGCACGATGTCCAGCGAATCAGGAAGCTCGAAGCTCAGGAGCAGCGTCGTGGTCATCATTCCCAGGAGTGCAGGAACCACCATGGCCCTTGCAAACAAGGTGGGAGTGACCGCTCCCTGGGTCCAGAGCATGAGGCTGGTGACATCGCCAATCACCGTGAACGAACCTCCACACGAGGCTGCAATCACGATGGCAGCACCCACGTAGAGCCGCTGACGGCGGTTGGAGAGCAGTCGCCTCACCATCATGAGCATCAGCACCGTGGTGGTCAGGTTGTCCAGATTGGCACTCAGGAGGAAGGTGACAAAGACCGTGCCCCAGAGCATGCGGCGCATGGAGCGGGTGCGAAGGAGCGAAGGGATGAAGTCGAAACATCCGTTCTGCGTGAGCACCTCCACGATGGCCATGGTGCTGAGCAGATAGAGCACCACGTTGCAGATGTAGGCCGAATAGCGCACAAACACCTCGTTGGCCACCACCTCCTTGTCAGCCCCTCCGATGATGAACAGGATCCACCCCACCACACCGGCAAACATGGCCACAGTGGCCTTGTTGATGTGGTGCATGTGTTCGCTGGCGATGAGCATGTAGCCCAGCAGCATCAGGCATAGTATGGCAACGGACATGGCTGTAGTGTCTTTTTTTGCGGAATAATGGTTATCGACCTGCAAAGATAGTGAAAACTTGCGAACTGCGCAAGAGTTAAAACAAAATTCAAAAATTCAAAATTCAAAATTCAAAACTGCCCCTCCTCTCCCACAGACAAAAATCATCCCCGACAAGCTCCTGTGTGTCCTGCCGGGGATGAAGCTTGATGGGAAAGAAGGCAGGTGTGCAAGGTTCAGAAACCTGCTCTATGTCCATAAGTAGGACTGCGACACGTTGTGTGACGACGTAACGTAATGTCAGGAAACAAAGAAATCCCGCTCGGGCACAGCCTAAGCCTCAGCGGGCTTAGGCTTCCTCTCGCTTAATCACGACTTTGACTTTCATGATGCGCCGCTCGTCGAGCTCCATGACCTCGAAGGTGAGGCTACGGTGGGTGAGGCGCTCGTGGAGTTTGGGGAACTCGCCCTTCAGCTCCAGGAGGAGGCCTGCAAGGGTGTCGGCATCGCCTGCCACGTCGTCGAGGTAATCATCGTCGAGCCCCACGGTGCGAAGGAATTCCACAAGGGGGGTCTTGGCATCGAAGAGGTAGGTGTTCTGGTTCAGGCGCGTGTGGCTGCGCTCTTCCTCGTCGTACTCGTCGTCTATCTCGCCGACGATTTCTTCCAGGATGTCCTCTAGGGTTACCAGTCCGCTGGTGCCTCCGAACTCGTCCACTACGATGGCCATGTGGACACGGTTTTTCTGGAAGTCGCGCAGGAGGTCGTCTATCATCTTGGTTTCGGGCACGAAGAAGGGGGCCCTTATGAGGGTCTGCCAGCGGAAGTTGGGCCCTTTGGAGAGGTGGGGCAGGAGGTCCTTGATGTAGAGCAGGCCCTTGATGTTGTCCTCCGTTTCGCTATAGACGGGTATGCGGGAATAGTTGTTCTCGACGATGCACTTCAGTACCTGGGGATAGGGCGTGCGTAGCTCCAGATCGACCATGTCCACCCTGGGGGTCATCACCTCGCGGGCTGTCTCTCCGCCGAAGCGGATGATGCCTTGCAGCATTTGGCTCTCCTCGGCCAGTTCCTTCTTGTCGGTGAGTTCCAGGGCTTGTTCCAGGTCATCCACGGTGAGTGCCTCGGGTTCGTGGGCTATGATGCGCTGGGTGAGTCCCTTGCTCCTTACGAGCAATGATGAGAGGGGCCAGAAGCAGCGTTCGACGACGACGAAAACGGGTGCTGCCAGACGGCAGAAGGAGAGGCGGTGCTGAGCGCTGTAGATCTTGGGCATGACTTCCCCGAAGAGCAACAGCAGGAGGGTCAGTACGACGGTCATCAGCAGAAACTCCACCCAGGGCTTACCGAAGTGGAACACTTGCATGAGGGCATAGTTGAGGAGCATGATGATGGCCACGTTCACCAGGTTGTTGGCTATGAGTATGGTGGCCAGCAGGCGTTCGTTGTCCCCGAGCAGGCGCACTATCTTGGAGTCGCTGCGATGGCGGCCTTCCTCTGCTTCGTCCACTTCCTGGGGGGTGAGCGAGAAGAAGGCTATCTCTGAGGCGCTTACGAATCCCGAACACATGAGCAACAGGCCTGCCACCACCAGGGCGATGATGGATCCCAGGGTGGGTGCGGAGACCGTGATGGCAAAGAGACTCGTCATCAGAAGGGGGGCTGCGTGTTGTCAGCTGTCTGCGCTGCCTGTGCGCCTTGCTGCTGGGAGTCCTGAGTTCCACGCGGGGAAGAGAGGAACTCGATGTTCTCGGCCCACACTTCGGTGACGTACTTCTTCACTCCGTTGCGGTCGTCATAGCTGCGGGTGCGGAGCTGTCCTTCCACGTAGAGCTTGTCGCCCTTGTGGACGTACTTTTCCACGAATTCTGCTTGCTTGCGCCACACCACCACGTTGTGCCATTCGGTGCGCTCGGGCACCTGGGTTCCGTTCTGAAGGGTGTAGGCACGTTCGGTGGTGGCTATGCGCAGGCTGCCTACTGCCACTCCCTGTTCCACGTACCGGACTTCGGGGTCGGTTCCCACATTGCCTATGAGCATTACTCTGTTCAGTGACATAATTCCTGTGTTCTTTAAGGGTTTGCTATTTTTTCGACTTGTGCAAAGTTACGAAGAAATCTCCGTCCTGCCAAATCAGGCCACGGGAATCTTCACCACAATCTTTCTCACCGCCTTGCTCTTTCCGTCTATGGCCATGCAGGGCATGTGGGCATCTGTGGGGAAGAGGATGAGCCACGAATGGGGTGTGACCTTCACTGCGGTGGCTTGCCGGGCGGTCTGGAAGAGGATGAAATCGGCCTCCTGGTCAAACTGGCCCTGCGGTTCCAAGGCTGACTCCTTGGGGGCCATCCACACCAGTTCCTCGCCTCGCGTGAGCAGCTGCACGTCGATGTAGCGACGGTGGAGTTCGTATTTCGACTGCAGGCGTGTTTCGTACTCCTGCACATTGCAGAAGGCCCCCTCCCCTATCTCGTTTCTGCCCAAGGGCAGGGTGTCGAGGTTGGTTTCCTTCAAGAATTGTGCCACGCACTGCCACACTTGTGGGCTGCTCTCTATCTGGCGGTCCATCTGCTCCAGATTGTTCTCCTCAGCCAGTGGCAAGCTGCGCCACAGGGCCTTCACTTCTTCAGCGTTTGTCATGTCTCTTTGCTTCTCTTTATATAAAACTTTAACTCCCCCATAACTCCCCCTACAACTTCCAAAACCTGCTCGTCATGTCCTCCAGCTGTCCGTCCTGGATGCGATAGAGCCGCTGGTTGGTGGTGGGCTCGTTGAGCGGTCCGCGGGTGGCATCCCACCTCCCGACTTTCACATAGTCGAGATTGCAGAGCTCCACGCTGGGACTCACTTCGTCGCGCCCCGTGTACCAAGCCACCTTCACCTGCGCGTGTTCCTTCACCCAGCGAGCCAGGCGATTGATCTCAGCAGGATCCTGGTCGCCTCCCATGAAACAGAGACACGACACACCAAAATGCCCCTCCAGCATAGCGGAAAGGGCATCGGTGGTGAGTTCCTTGCCTACGTCCTCCCACAAGTACTGGCTGTGGCACCCGCGGCACCTGATGGGGCAACCGCTGATGCTCACTGCCAGTGTGATCTCGTCGGGAATCTCTGCAAAGACCTCCTTTACGTCGGCATACTTCATCAGAGCTGACAACTGTAGGTGCGCTTTGCAGCCTCTATCTGACGGTCGCGCCCGAAGGCTGGAATGGGACGCAGGTAGCCGATGATGCGGGTGTACTGGGTGATGTTGGTCGAACCGCAGCAGGGACAAACCTCAATGGGCTTCTTGATGATGTGGCCGCAATCCTCACACTTCGAGTTGGGGATGTTGAAGGTGTAGTACGAGGTGCCGTTCTTGATGGCAAAGTCGATGAGTTTCAGGTATTGCTCCTTCGACAGGTGGTCCTGAAGATTGCAGTGAAGCGCGGAACCGCCATCGGTGAACTGATAGGTCTGACGTCCGTGGAGGATGAACTTGTCGAGCACGCGGGTGTCGTCATGTGCGTCATAGAAGTAGCTGTTGTAGAGGTTCTCGTCCTCGGGAACCCAGTAGCCGTCTTCTTTGTCCCAGCGATAGTTCTTTCCTCCCAGTCCTTCGGCAGGCACAACCTCGCTGTTGAACAGGAAGGGCTTCTTCTTGTCGTGCACGCTGTGGCGCTTGTTCTCTTCCTTGATGGTGCCCAGGATGAGCTGCAGGAACTTGATGTACTCGGGATTGTTGTCCACCTTCAGCCCCAGGAAGCGAGCTGCCTCGTTGAGTCCGTTGATGCCGATGGTGCTGTAGAGTTTCGAGATGTAGATGTATCCGCCGTTGGAGGCTGCAAACATGCCTCGGTCTTCCATCTCATAGAGCATGGTCTTGTAGGCAATGTGGTACTTATAGACGCGCTCCAGGATGTTGGTCAGATAGAGGCGGAGGAAGGCATAGAAGTCATGGTCGCCCTCAGTGCCTGCCACGGTGCGCTTGGCATCCTGCACTATGCGGTTGACATTCAGGGTGATTACGTTGCACGAACCCGTCATCACGCCCGTCAGGCCGCTGGTGGGGTTGAAGGTATTCTCGGTCAGCTCGTTCTTCAGGCGGCAGCACGAAGCCAACGAGTCTGCACTGTCCGAGATGTAGGTGAAGAAGCTGTGTCCCTCGGCATACATCTCTGCCGTGAAGTCCTTGTAGTCCTTGTCGATGATGTCTCCCGTCTCAGGGTCATACACCATGGCCATGGTCTCAACGGGGAAGGTGAGCACCTGCTTCAGTCTCAGCTGGTTGAACCACTTCATGAACATCCGCTGCAGCGTGTCCACGGCCTTCCACTCGGGCTTGGTGCCGTCGGGGTAGCAGAAATCGGCAAACAGCGACTGGAAATAGGTGTGGTCGTAATAGCTGACATTGGTGAAGGGGCTCTGGTAGGAACGGTTGCCTGCAGGTTGGTTGATGCCCCACACAAACTGCTTGAAGGCCTTGATGATGTGGTCGCGGATGGTGCGCTGCTGCAGACAGCAGGGAGTGGTGGCCACGTCGTCCATGTGCTCATACCACTTGTCGCCAAACTCGGCAATGATATAATAGTTAAGTACCACGAAGTATTCGCCGAAAGCCACGGCACCCTTACACTGCGAGGAGAGCAGGAAAGTGAGGTTCGTAATCTGGCCCGAGAACGATTGCAAGTCGTTTGGCGGACCTGGGGTGACACCGTCGATGTTGCCCACTCCCTCGGTCATCAGCGGATAGAGGCTCACGGCCATGCAATACTGCTTCAGCACGGGGGTGCTGGCTTCGTCGTGGGTGTAGATGATGTGGTGGTTCAGGTCTTGCTCATATTGCTTTGCCACCTCGGGAAACATCTGGTTGAGCTTGTCCTTCATGCGCTGGCGCTGGATGACGCGGTTGGTGGTCTTATAGACTTCACCTTCCAGGTTTGCCACGTTCTTCATCGTCACGTTGGCATTGGCATCGGTCTCACTGGCCGTAGCAGCGTTGTCGGTGGTCTTGCTGTACTCGTTCATGTAGTCGATGCGCTCCTTGATGAATCGAGCCTCAGCATGCTGCTGGCGATAGAGGATGTAGGACTTGGCCTCAGCATAGTAGCCGTTCTGCATAAGGGCCATCTCCACGCGGTTCTGGATTTCCTCCACCGTGAATCCGTCCCTGACCGAAATGCTCTCACTCAGGTCGGTGGCCACACTCTTAATCTTCTCATCGTCCAGAGCGGAAACCGACTGGAACGCGCCGATGATGGCATTCTTAATCTTGGCTCGGTTAAACTCCTCCTGCGAGCCGTCTCTCTTGATTACAATCATGATACTTAATTAGTTCGTTTTTACCTTATTTCGTTCTCTTTTTCTCATTGTCTTACGCACAATCGGAAAACGATTACAAAGGTAAAACACTTATTCGGATTATCCAAAAGAAAAGACAAAGATTTATTGAAAATTTTCAAAGTTTTCCAAAACAAAATGCCAACCACCTAACCATCAAGTAGTTAAGTGATTGACATTGGAGTGAAAGTTTTCCAAAAAGTTATTTCAGTCTGAAACTGTGTTGTTTCCGTCGGACGACTTGTGCTTAGGCAAGCGGTGGGCCTTGCGCAGTGCTTCCGTGATGATCCACTGCAGCTGTCCGTTGGTCGAACGGAACTCATCTGCCGCCCACGCTTCAATGGCCGACATGGTCTCCGAATCGATGCGCAGGATGAAGTTTTTGGTCGTTGTTTCCTTCTTGGCCATCAGTCTTCGTATGCACGTTTCAGAAACATGGCACCGCTTTCCACTGCCACCAGCTCCCAACCATCATATCCAAGTTGATTCAACTTCTTCTCAGGCTTCCAGAATGTGGAAACCGTCTTATATTCGTAGCGTTTCATAGCTGTCCTTTCTTTAAGAGGTTAGTGATTCAGCGTGCCTGCATTGACCACCGGCTGAGCCGAATCATCGCTGCAGAGCACCACAAGGAGGTTGGAAACCATGGCTGCCTTCTTGTCATCGTCAAGGTCAACAATCTCCTCACTCGACAACTTGTCCAAGGCCATCTTCACCATCGAGACAGCACCTTCCACAATCTTCTCCCTGGCAGTGATGATGGCCGAAGCCTGCTGGCGACGCAGCATCACGGCTGCAATCTCGGGAGCATAGGCCAGATAGTTGATGCGGGCTTCCACAACCTCAATGCCTGCAAGTGCCAGACGGTCGTCCAGTTTCTGCTCCAGCAACTGGTTGATTTCGTCACTGCCCGAGCGCAACGTCAGTTCTCCCGCACCGCCATCCTCGTCATCATAGGCATACTGGCCTGCAACCTGCCGCAGGGCTGCATCGCTCTGCACGCGGACAAACTTCTCCAGGGCGTTCATAATGCTCTTCACGTCACCCGACATCTGACCCTGTGCAGTGGTAGCCATCGTTTGCGTATCCACCTCAAACAGAGCCTTATAGGTGTCCTTCAGCTTCCACACCAGCACCAGACCTATCATCACGGGATTGCCCACCTTGTCATTCACCTTAATGGGTTCGGCATCCAGATTGCGGGCACGCAGGGACAGCTTCTTCGTCCCGTAGAAGGGGTTTATCCAGAAGTAACCTGCCTCGGAGAAGGTTCCTGCATACTTGCCAAACCAGGTGACCACGCGAGCTTCGTTGGGCTCAAGCATCATGAAGCCTGCCCACAGGAACATCGACACGATGAACACCAGCACAGCAAAGCACAGAAGCCCCAGACCGTCTTCCGTCTCGCTCAGCATGATGCAAGCCTTCACAAACAAGGCAATGCTGCCCAGCAGAAGGGCAAGATTGAGGAACAGCATGACGAAACCATTCATGATGACGCCTGCAAACTTTTTTTCTTTTGTTTCCATATTATATAAGTATTAGGGGTTAGTATTTTATCACAGTGATATCATTTTGATATCGCAAAGTTATGAAGGTTCATTTAATTCTCCAAACTTTTCGGCAACTTTTTTTGCTTCGCCCACGAAAAAGATGAACAACATTGGGAATTATTGTGTATCTTTGTACACACTTAACCGCCACATTGACCATGAAAAAGAAAAACATAACCCTGCTCGCTACCCTATTCCTGGGAATGAGCTCCACAACCATGGCACAAGCCATCCGCACAGACGGAAAAACCATTGAAACCCGCACCGAAGCACTGAGCGACGATGCCTGGGAAGTTGCAACATGGCTCTCAGCCGCCGACGCTCCCGTGGTGAAAGGAAAAGTGACTGACGACAGCAACAACCTGTCAGCCCCCGGGGCAAGCTGGTTCACCACCACACTCACGAATCCGCAGCACATCGTCAAGGCCCGCTGGATGACCACCGCACTTGGTGTCTATGAACTCTATGTCAATGGGTTCCCCATAGGCAAGGAGGTGCTCCGTCCCGGATTCACTCATCCGCTGAAGACCCGCCGCACCTTTACTTACGATGTCACCAAAGCCATGAAGCGAAAGAAAGGACAGGAGAATGTGCTTGCCGTGCAGGTCACCCCCGGATGGTGGGGCGACAAAATCATCACTCCCGCTGGAAGCAATGGCATGTGGGGAACCAAATGCGCCTTCCGCGGCGTGCTGGAAGTGACCTATAGCGACGGCTCCACCCAACGCTACGGAACCAACACCACCGATTGGCGTGCAGGTATTGCTGGCCCAGTGAAGCATGCAGGCATCTTCGAAGGAGAACGCTACGATGCCCGCAATCCGCTCACACATGAAGCGCTGGAACAACTGGGCAAACCCGAGGTCAACACGGAGTTCAAGGGCGACCTGCTACCCTCACAAGGAGCTGAAATCTATCTCCGCCACGACATCGCCCTCCCCTTCGTGAAAGCCTACACCTGGAACCGCATCGAAGGAGCAAGCAACGAGGCTCACGGCCGCGTAGTGATAAACCGCACATTCAGGCCCCACTCCACCATCGTCCTGCACAAGGGCGAAACACTGGTGGTGGACTTCGGACAGAACGCTGCTGCCGTTCCCTCCTTTGTGTTCAAAGCTCCCGAAGGCACCCAACTCACCTGTCTGCCAGGAGAATTGCTGAATGATGGCAATGGTGCAAGGAACAGAGGTATGGACGGTCCGGAAGGTAGTGTGCACAGGCAGAATCTGCGCACCGCCGACCACCACATGCGACTCCTCTACACCTTTGGTCCCGACAAGGGATACTGCACCTTCATTCCCAGAAGCACATTCTTCGGCTACCGATACATCTCCCTTACGGCCACGGACGACGTAACCTTCAGAGTCATCTCCTCCGTACCCGTGAGCAGCATCTCGAAGGACATGGAGACGGGAAGACTGGAGACGGGAAACGAATCCATCAACCAACTCATATCCAACACCTTATGGGGCATGCGCAGCAACTATCTCTCCGTCCCGACCGATTGTCCTCAACGCAACGAACGACAGGGATGGACTGCCGACACCCAGGTGTTTGCCGAGACAGGAACCTTCTTTGCCCACACGCGCGACTTCTTTCACAAGTGGATGCGCGACATGCGCGACACGCAAAGCCCACAAGGAGGGTTCCCAAGCGTAGCCCCCATCGGTCAGTATGGCGATGCTGGCATGATGCGCCTGGGATGGAGCGATGCCGGAATCATTGTACCATGGACTATATGGAAACAGTTTGCCGACACTCGCATCATCACAGAAAATTGGGAAGCCATGGAGCGCTACATGAACCACGTGAGCGAGACCCGCTACAATCATGTTGCACTCAGTCAGGAGAATGGCAACTACCAGTGGGCCGACTGGCTCAGCTACGAACCGCTTGAGAGTTGTGGAGGTGGCGCCTTTGAGGGAGGACAGCCCCGTCCGGAGTCCATCATCTACTGGAGTTACCTGAGCGCTTGCTACTGGGCCATGGATGCTGATGCCATGCGCGACATGGCTGCTGCCACCGGACACGATGCCAAGCGCTATGAACAAATGGCAGAGGAGGCGAGAAACTACCTTCGCGAGCAGTTCCTCAACCCCGACGGCACGTTCAAGACGCCCATCCTCAACACCATGCAAACCCCTGCCCTCTTCGCCCTACGCAACCAACTTGTCAGCGGAGAAGCCAAGCAAAACACCATCAAACGATTGCGAGAAAACTTCACACAGCATGGCAACTGCCTGCAGACAGGCTTCCTGGGCACTTCCATACTCATGTCCACCCTCACGGACAACGGCATGCACGACCTTGCCTACGAACTGCTCTTCCAACGAAAGAATCCCAGCTGGCTCTACTCGGTGGACAATGGTGCCACCACCATCTGGGAACGCTGGAACAGCTACATGTCCGACAAAGGCATGGGACCACAGGGGATGAACAGCTTCAACCACTATGCCTACGGATGCGTTTGCCAATGGCTATGGGAGACAGCCGCAGGCATCTCCTCCGACCCCGCTCAACCGGGTTTCAAACACATCATCATGAAACCCATCCCCGACAGGCGACTGGGACACATCAATGCCGAATACCAATCGGCAGCAGGACTCATCAAGAGCAGTTGGAGATACGAGGGTGACACCTGGACATGGGACTTCACCATCCCCGAAGGATCGTCTGCCAGCGTGACACTTCCCGGAAGCAACGAAACCAAGGAATACGGCAGCGGGCGCCACCACATCAAACTGTCACTATAAAGTTGCAAACCGAATAAAACCAACAAAGGGAGGCCTCACGGTCTCCCTTTGCTGCGGTGCGTACGGGATTTGAACTCCTTTTGCACCTTATCTGTTATCCCTAAGCGCTTCAGCGACTTACAAGGGTAAAAGTCTTACTACCATATGTGTTTATGAAGCTGGTAACAAAATAGGAACAAATTTTGTTCTTCTTTTTAGCTTTATGTCACCTTACGAACTTCGGTAAAGTTCGGCGAGGAAACATTTGTCACCATCTCTTCAACTTTTTAGGAAACAGATTCCGCTTGGTTCTGGAATCGTCCCCATGACAGCTTTTCTCTAAAAGTTGCCAGCATTTTGATGTGTCCGAGGTTAAGATTTGTTAATCTTTTCGAGGTTGTCCTTCTATGTCCCACATCATGGGACAGACACCTATTTACCTTTGCCGGCCCGTTTTGGTAATTCAGAGAAAAAGACTACGTTTGATGTAGTTCTAAAACCCTTGAACATCGCAGCGGTTCATCCAAATGCGACGCAAAGGTACAAATAATTTCTGAAAGTACCTCAGAAAAACGAGAAAATTTAGCAAAAAGGACAAAAAAAGTTGCTATGGCAAGTAAAAAACTGAATTCTGAGCTGGAAAACTGGCTTTTTCTGCATTTCCCCGAGAAAACTAACAGGGAATTGGCAGACGCCTTGACGGACATGATCCGAAAGGAAAACGAGAAGCAACTGGCTCGACTGAGAAAACTTTTGGAGGAGGATTTCACTGATGCCGCAAGGAAAGTGATTACTCGCAAGATTGAAGCTATAGAGAAATTTACCGGCGTGTCAGAGTCATTAGTAAAAAGGTACGCGCGTGAACTCCACTGCCCTCCCAAGTCAAGGAGGCATCTGGTGCTATGCAACCAGGAGAAGGCTAAAGCCACAAATCTGAAAAGGTGGTTGAAGAAAGCTGAGAAGGTGGAGCACATCATGGACTGGCTGCGTACCTTCGATGACAGAGACGTGCGCTTCTGCTTCGTTGACAACGAGGGACAGCTGAAAAGTTTCAGGGTTTCCATCAATAGGTTCAATCGCTATGAAGGATATAACAGAGGGGTGTTTCTGACTTCTCAGTTTATTCCTGAGGTCAACCTTCTCCGCGTAAATGGTAATCTTTATAGGACAACACTATAGTTATGGGACAGCAGCAGAGTGAAAGCAGTAAGGAGTTCGAACGGCGAATCCTAAAAATGCAGGTTAAGGAAGAGGTGATTGAAGAAGTTGAAGGTATCATCTCTGAGAAAGTGAAAGAACTGATTGGCCCAGCAGTGGCCGACACGTTAGGGACAATTCTAGACTTCCCTCTCACCGTGAAGCAACTGGCTTCGATGACAGGGAGGACACAGGCTAATATATATAAAATGTGTCAGCGTGGACAGATACCTTATACTAAGGTTGGCACGCAGATACACATCAACATCAAAGACGTAAACGACCAGCTGCTGTGCCTTCATCGGCGCGAGTAAGTTGGCGCTCTTGATTATCAAAGTCCATCCCCTACCGTCCGAGAGGATCGTCTGGGATGGCAATTTTCAATGTCACACCTATAATATATATATGTATATGGCTAACGAAATCATTAACTCAGACGTCGTGCAAGGTTTGATTATCTCCTTGCGCAATCAACAGGTGCTGCTGGACAGGGATGTGGCTACCTTATATGGAGTCACCACTGGTAGAATCAATGAGGCGGTCAAGAACAATGTCGAAAAGTTCCCCCAAGGGTATCTTTTCCCTTTGACAAACAGCGAGAAAGAAGAACTTATCGAAAATTTCGATAGGTTCTGTAGCATGAAACATTCACCCGTTCCTCCCACAGCCTTTACGGAACGTGGCTTGTATATGCTGGCCACAATCCTGAAGTCCAAACAGGCGGTGCAGACTACCATTGCCATCATCGACACCTTTGCCCAGGTCCGTGAAATGACACGGACAATGGAGGCTTTGCAGAAGGTGACGGGTGACCGTGAGAAGCAAGCCTCTCTGCTGCATCGCTCCGGGGAACTGATGGGTGAAATCATTGGGCAGAATCTTTCCACGAAGTCGGTAGAGACGGAGATTGAGCTGAACTTCGCCCTGGTCAAAATCAAGCATAAGATTATCCGTAAAGATGGGGAGGAATAGCATGGAAAACAAAGACATGGAAACAAAGGAATGCCTCATGCAACCGAAGATTGCTTCTAAGATACTGGAGCTGAATCAGGAACATGCACTGCCCGTGAACATCGTCGTGGGTGGTGTCATCGAGGGCCTGAAGAAACTGACTTTTGAGTATGAGCTGATAGACCATCATCTCGTGGCATGGCTTATCAATAAAGGTACGGCTTATTATACGGGTCTCCCCTACGAGGAGATAATGGACGACGATGATTAAACAACAGACCATAGACAGGGTTCTGGACTGCTGCAACATCCTCGATGTGGTGGGCGATTACGTCACGCTGAAGAAACGCGGCGTGAGGTACTTCGCCTGCTGCCCATTCCATTCAGAGAAGACGGCTTCGTTTGCTGTGTTCCCCGAGACGGGCACTTACAAGTGCTTCGGCTGCGGGGAACAAGGTAACAGTGTGGGCTTTCTCATGAAGCATGAGAATATGACCTACCCCGAGGCCATCCGCACACTGGCGAAGAAATACAATATCGAAATTGAAGAATCGGAGCCATCTGCAGAGGAACAGGAAACACAGCGCAAGAAGGAAGCGATGTGGATTGCACACGACCTTCTTGCCAAGGAGTACCAGCGACAGTTGCTAAGCCATAAAGCAGCACGCGATTATGCCTACCAACGTTGGGGCAAGGAATACTGCGAGCTTCGGGGTGTCGGGTACTGCCCTGCAGATGCGCACCTCGTCGATGCGGTGCATATCGCTCCAGAGGTGGCAGAGGAGCTGCACCTGAAGAATCGTGGAGGATTTGATTTCTTCTGTGGCCGTATTACCATTCCCATCCGTGACAGACAGCAGCATATCATCGGCTTCACGGCACGGGCTTTCGACGATGCTTCACAAGCTAAGTATATGAACAGCAAGGATAGTCTCATATACAACAAGTCGAAGTCTGTATTCGGCATCGATACGGCGTGGCGTGAAGCAGCACGGACGGAAAGGTTCTACCTCGTGGAAGGAGCACCGGATTGTATGCGGTTGCAAAGCATAGGCATTCATAATACGGTGGCTCCATTAGGTACAGCATGGACGGAGGAACACTTTACCCTGCTGAAACGCTGTGCCTCGCATCTGTGCTTCTTGCCGGATGCTGACCCACCCAAGCCAAACGAGCGTTTTGGTCCAGGCATCAAAGCGGTGATGAAGTCCGGGGAGCTGGCAATGCGACACGGGTTCTCGGTGTCAGTGAAGCAGATTCCCGTCACGGAGGAGAAACAGGATCCTGACACGTTCTGCACAAGCCGGAATATCTTTGCTTCTATCGAGGAGCAGGACTTCATCCTCTGGCTGGCTGCCTATCTCTTTGAGGAAGGCATGACCACAGAGCAGCAGGGAAAGGTCATCAAGCAGGTGGCTTCGCTCATGGCACTCATCGAGGATGACACCACGATAGAGATGTATATCGCCCAGCTGACTCGCTTTGCTGCAGGGAAGTCGATGTGGAAGAAGGCGGTGGACAAGCAGCGGAAAGCAGCTGCAGAGGAGGAAGAGAAGGCAAAGGCGGAAAAGGACTCTGCCCTTTACCGGCAGTTCGGCTTCAACGTGGAGAAAGATAAATACTACTACTCTATCTCTGAAAATGGCGGCTACTTCGAGTGGAGCAATTTCACGATGACACCGCTTTTCCACATCAAGGACAGCGTCAATCCGAAGCGTATCTATAAGCTGAAGAATGTATTCGGCACGGAAGAGCTTATAGAAATGAAGCAGGAGGACTTGGTTTCTATCGCTAAGTTCAAGCAGCGCATCGAGGGATTGGGTAATTTCCTATGGAAGGCCACGGAGCGCGAACTGACAAAACTGAAGGCGTTCCTGTATGAGAAGACGGAAACGGCCATCATGATTACGCAGCTGGGATGGCAACGGCAAGGGTTCTATGCCTTCGGCAATGGCATCTTCCATGACGGACGCTTCCTGAAAGTGGATGACTTCGGCATTGTGCGCATCAAAGATAAGGGGAATTTCTACCTCCCTGCGAACTCGAAGATTTACCGCGACGACATCAAACTGTTTCAGTTTGAGCGTCGCTTTATTCATATTGGGTACTCTTCGGTGCCGCTGCGGGTGTTTACCGACCAGCTGTTTAAGGTGTTCGGGAATAACGGACGTGTGGGGTTCCTCTTCCTCTTGGCGACGCTGTTCAGGGATGTAGTGACACGCTCCACACGCTCATTCCCTATCCTGAATCTTTTCGGCCCGAAGGGTTCGGGTAAGTCGGAGCTGGGGCACACGCTGATGTCGTTCTTCATCATCGAGAACGTGCCGCCGAACATCCAGAACTCGACACTGCCGGCACTGAATGATACGGTGGCAGCGGTGGCGAATGCCTTGGTCCATATTGATGAGTACAAAAATAACCTGGACATCAACAAGCATGAGTTTCTGAAAGGCTTGTGGGATGGTACTGGACGCACACGCATGAATATGGACTTGGACAAGAAGAAAGAGACTACTTCTGTCGATGCGGGCATCATCCTCTCCGGCCAGGAGATGCCGACGGCGGACATAGCGCTGTTCTCGCGTCTCATCTTCCTTTCGTTCTCTACATCTACGTTCTCGAACGAAGAGAAGAAGAATTATCAGGAGCTGAAGAATATGCGCCAGCAAGGGATGTCTCACCTGACACTGGAAATCCTGAAACTACGCCACAAGATTGAAGCGGACTTCCCGGCCATCTACCAAAGGACGATGGACGAGGTTTCAGCACAGCTGACTGACCTCGTGATAGAAGACCGCATCCTTCTGAACTGGGTGGCTCCGTTGGCGGTGTTCCACTGCCTGGAAACAGACCTTGATACATCACTCTCCTATAAGCAGATGCTGGAGATCTGCGTCGAGGGTATCAAGTTCCAAAATGCTCAGTGCAAGCAGAACAATGAACTGGCGGCGTTCTGGAACATGGTGCAGTATCTGATGAGCGAAGGGGAAATCATTGAAGGTGGCGACTTCCGTATTGAATACGTGCGCCACCTGAAGACAAACATCGCTAACGTGAACTGGAGCGAGACACGCCCCGTTCTCTATATTCAGAAGACACGCCTGTTCATGTTATATAAGAAGAACGGCAAGGCAGTGGGCGACACGCTGCTGCC
>DGUV01000012.1:7342-48827 GCA_002395775.1 Prevotellaceae bacterium UBA4301 | reverse complement strand
TCATAATCCTTGGTTCTGCATAATGTAGATAATCATCTGGTTGACCTGTAATTGTAGGCGAAACAGTGTTAGGGTCTAAAACTGTTATACCCCGCTGATTAATCCCCCATCCTTCACGGGCTTTGCCGTCAATACGTTTACCTCGTTCTGGATATTCAGCCAATAGACGTTTATAACAACTCAGCTTGTCTGCTGTATGATGTGCAAAGCTATGACTATTAGGAACATCGTGTGTCTCAGGATAGTCCCCACGCATTAATTTCTCATACGGAGTCAATTGGTGCTTGCCATATTTACCTGAATTAAATCCTTTGCGATCAGGGGTCGGCAGTTCTCCATTGCTACGAAGCAAATCTGATATAGCTTCTCGCAAGGTGACAGTAGTACTAAGCCCCCGTTCTGCTAAGAACGCATCACGATTCTTTTTTAGTAAATGCTCAAAATTATCTGGCGAGCAAAGATTGTCCTTAACGCCAACAAGTATGAAACGCTTACGGCGCTGTGGAACGCCATACTCTGAGAAATCAATCACATGAGGCTTGACAGCATATCCCAGTCCTTCAAGTGCTTTAATAACTATCTGCGAATAAGGCATCACACCCTCTTTCTTCCTCTTGTTAAATGCATAAGTAAAGCCTTTGACATTTTCAAAAAGAATCATTTTGGGCTGAACCAACTTAATAAACTTTATATAGGAAAACACTAACTGATTGCGAATATCGTCCTTTACCCGTTTTCCTGCCATCGAAAATCCTTGACACGGCGGTCCTCCCGCAACCAAATCCACCTTACCTTGTAGGACTTCAAGCTGCTTTGAATAGTTCTTCAATATCTCATTGATGTCGTGGTTGGTTTGAGGCAACCAATCAGGCCAATCGAAGTGCTTTTTATTTTCTATCAGATTATGTTTCAACGTTTCAAAAGCAAAGGGATTTTTCTCAATAGCAAACAGCCCATGCCACCCAGATTGATATAATCCAAGTGACAAACCTCCTGCTCCTGCAAAGAGATCGATGGCTTTATATTTCTTTATCTCTGATACTTCTTTCATTCTTCCTTTTCAATGTTACATTTCAGGAATTCTTTCAGTGGCTCAAGATACTCAGCATCCAGATTCCAGTGCTGGACATTCTCATAATTGCGATTGGGATCCTTTATCAGTTCTTTTTGAGTTCTAGTTTCTCCTAACAAGGTTTCGAGATATGCGTAAATCTTTGTTTTCTTTGCAGGAATTGTCAAAGTTGGTGGTGTCTTAGTGGGGATTCGTACCTTTTCAAGTTCTCCTTCGTATGTCTGCCAGCAATCCATTACGGGTTGATTGTTAGGATTGATGATGTTTTCCAGCAAATCCTCCAAAGCTCCAGCATCTTGGTTGTTAGGAAGCAGGAACAACTCAAACTCCACGTCATACTGTTTTTGGATAGTTAGCAATTCTTTTCGCCTCGCTTCAATATCTTTATCGGCATCAAATATAACAAGATTTTTAACCCCATATGCAGAATTCTCTTTCAGGGGATTTATTGCCTCCTCTTTAAATAATTTCTTATACCCTCCCTTTTTGTCCTCCTTAATAGGAAGAGTGATACTGCCTTCAGGTGCTTTCTCTTGAAACAGATGATGATAGTAGTCCTTGAAGAACTTCTTGTCTGCATCACCCTCCACTATGATTTGAAACTTTTTCATCACAATACCCTCCCTCTAAGTTCAACATCATTTTCGCATGCTCCGCTTAGGCCATCAAAAGTGTATGTATAGGCTTGATGTCCTTTTATTGGAGTATTTGCAAGTGTATATAACCGCATCTCTTGTTGATACTCTGGATGTTCTTCCAGCATTTCATTCAGCTGGCTTAGCGTTTCCTTGCTATGAGTGGTAACGAACACCTGCTTGTTTGTAGTGGTTGCCAGCGCAAAGATGGCTTCCCATAACTTCTTGTAGGCAGAATAGTGTAAGCCATTCTCAATCTCATCTATCAGAAGGATGTTGTTCATCGGATTTGCTGATGCTGCCACGATGTTCAGATAACGGCGAAGACCATCACCTTGCATGTTGACTGCCAACAACTGATCTATACCTTCCAAGCCTACGTAAGCGACATTATTCAGAATCTCCAATGTGGTGATACGGCTATCGAAATGCTTTAATTGTTCTGTTACACTATCTTTTAACCTGCGCTTTGCCAATTCAACCAAGTCATTGGCTGGATTTCCTGCTGCTAAGTCAGAAGACAGATATGCCACGCTGTTCTTTTCCAAATATCCTTCAGCCAGTTTCTTGTTAGATATCAATCCTTGCTGATTGACCGTCAAGCTGCATTCGTGCGTGCTCTTTTGTTGACTGGATTCAACACCGAAAAGCATCTTCAACGTGTTCAGGAAGGTTTTTGTTTCCGAGGTAGGTATCTGTCCGTTTTGCAAATCTGGCTGCGATTTCTCATCAAAGACAAAGGTCAATTCTAATGACAAGTGACGCTTGGTGTTGTCAAACAACTCGGAAAAAATCTCTGGCTTTACCTTTAAGTCATAATTATGGAACATATAACCCAAGTCTGCAAAACTGCTATAGTTGCGAGACCTGATAGAATTGATAGTCTGAGGCAGGTCTGGGTTGGACATCCCCATCATCAGCAACAGACATTCAAGGACAGAACTTTTCCCAGAGCTATTCTGCCCCAGGAGTATATTAACGCGGGAAAAGTCGTCTATCTTCAGACGGTCAATGCCTCTGAAGTTCTTAATCTCTATATTTCTGAATCCGTCCATTGTCGTTATTGTTTTATGCCTTTATGATAATTATAAGTTATCGCTTTGGGGTTCGAATTCCACTTCCAACAATTCTTTAATGTCAACTTGGAGCAGGCGGGCGATTTCTACGAATTGCGCCATAGAGGGTTGTATCTTGTTGGTTTTCCAACGGGAGACGGTCATATCGGTGACACCCATCTGTTCGGCAAGCCACCTATTTTTTATTTGCTTGTCGGCCAACACTACTCTGATTCTGTTTTGGCAATCTTTGGATTTCATCCGACCTTTTCTCGCCATGGCAGAGGTGAAGTGAACTCCACTCTGCTCATCTGACTTATCGAAAACGTTCTTTGTCATCTATTTTGATTATAGTCGTTACATGCGCAAAGATAAACATAATTTGTTAAACCTCCTAACTTGGTGTTGAATAATATCTCATTTTTTAGTACTTTTTGTGCTTCGGTTTCCTTGTTCTACTGCCAACCTTATTAAATTCCGCTTTTATCCCAAAGCATTTAGTACACATCTTTGCCATACATACGCATTGTTGCCTAAATAGGCTCCTCCCTTGTTAGAGACGGCTATGACCCCGGCTCTGGGTACAAGAAAGCGGAGAACTTTTCGAGTCCTCCGCTTTCTTATTATACTGACGTATTAGTATTTGAAGGTGCCGGTAACGGTGCCGCCGGTGTTCACAAACACATTGTCGAGCTTGATGCCCTGACTGCCGGAGCCTGTGTTCTTTACGATGGTCACACCGCCGTTGGCCACGAGTGTGGCTGCGCGCATGCCGCGGGCATACTTACCTGAAGCATTGATGTTTATCGTTCCGGCCTCGATGGTGACCGTGTACTCACATTTCAAACCCGTGGTGCGAATCTTCTCACCTAAGTCGTCCAGATAGCCCTCGCCGGCAGCCTCGATGGTGATGGTGGTGGTGGCGCTGCTCTCGCTGATGTTCATGTTGCCGTCGCAGACCAGTCCCTTGGCGTCGGAGGCCGTGGAGGTGAGGTTAATGTCGATGGTGCCGCCGTTGATGTTCATCACGGCCAATGTGGAGTCGGCACGGACAGCCTTGCTCCCGGCAGCGTCGTGGGTGACCTTGATGGTGCCGCCGTTCATGGTGAAGATGCCGTTGTCTGGTTCATCAGAGTTCGTTTCCATCTCCATCTGTAGTCCGTCGGCGCCATGTCCGCTGATGTTGATGGTGCCGCCATTCATGGTGAAGTATTCGCCGCAGTGGATGCCGTCGGCAACGGCCTTGGTGATGTTGATGGTTCCAGTGGACTTCTTCAGCAAGAGATATTCCTTAGAGCGGAAGGCATGGTTGGTGTTTCCGGCAACGTTGAGTGTTCCGCTTCCGCTCACCTCCAGGTGTCCCTGGCAGTTGAATGCGGCCTTCTGTGTGCCGCCAGCGCAGTCGGTGAGGCTGTTTGTGGTGCCGTCGGCGATGATGAGGTCGATGCGCTTACCGCACTGGATGTCGATGGCGGCACCTTGTTGGCTGGCGAGGGTGACCCCGTTGAGGCAGAAGGTGGCCTTGTATTGTCCGTTGTAGGTAAGCGAACCATTGGTGGAACTACCGCTGAGGATGAACTCGATTTCGTTAGAAACGTTAGCGTTGGTGATGACGACATGTGCACCGCTTACCTGAGCAGTCACGTCGGCAGCCACAGCTGCGGGGATGCTCACAGTGGCCGAGCTGCCATTGTAGGCAATGTCCACTTGGTGAACCATGGTGATGCTGTCGATGGCCGAGGTCTGATAGGTGGTGCCACCGATGGTGACGGTTGTACCGCTGCCGGCAAAGGGAATGTTTTCAGTCTCGGCGAGCGTCACGCGGGTGGATTCACCGCCTTGCCAGATGCGCATCTGCTTCTGGGCCACAGCGCTCAGCGATGTGGCGAGCAGGGCGCAGAAGAGTAATGTAATCCTTTTCATGTTGGTGGAGACTGAGACTATTTTACTTAATCACCACCTTCTTTCCATCCACGATGTAGATGCCCTTCTGGGGGTTGGTCACACGTCGGCCGCTGAGGTCATAGACGCCCTTTTCACGCGACTCGGTTTCGGTCGTCACCGACTTGACGGCAGTGGGTGTGATGGAGAAGAACATCTTTTCCATCTGGCTTTGGGGGAAAGTCTCGTTGCCGTTGCTGGTGGCAACAACCACATTGCCGCTCTCAAACGTAATCTTTCGGATGGTTTCCAGCGAGATACTCTTTTCCACGCTGTTGTAGCGCATGGTCAGATACTGATAGTCCTCGGCATAGGCCATCGTGCTGACGGCCATCAATGCCATTAAAAGCAACTTCTTCATAATCTCTTTTCCTTAAACTATATAATCAAAACTTGTAATTGTAGCCAATGGAGATGGCGTGGATGTTCTGTTTGCCATCGTCGTCCTTCTCATGATTGAAGACATATCCGGCGCCCACCTTGTGCTGCTTGTTGATGCTGTAGTCAACGCCCACGATGGTGCGCACCTTGTCGAGATGCATCTTGTCGCCCAGGTCGTTGTGCGCCTCCACGCTGATGTAGGGTTCCCACTTCCAGCCCTTCTTGTCGATGCTGAACTTCAGTCGCGAGCGCAGCAGGTGGCGGTTCTTTGCCGATTTGTGGTCGGAGACGAAGGTGGTATCCTCAAAACCTATCAGGTTCATGTCCGAGTCATAGAGGGGGTCGCGCAGTCGCATGCGATCCACGTCGCGAGCGGCCTGATGGGTGTACTGGTAACGCTCGCGCAGGCTGATGCGCAACGTCTTGCGGAACTTCATGGTTCCCGTCACGTCGAATGACAAGCGATGGCGATTGGCCCAGTTGGCGTCATCGACGTTGTAGCCGTTCCATTGGCCCGACCTGTTGCCGATGTTGTCCTTCCATTCCTCATGGTAATGCTTCTGGATGAAGGTATAGCTCACGCCCAGCTTCACGTACTTGTTGGGTTTGTAACCAAGCCCGGCCCCCACGTTCCAGCGGCTCGACCAGTCGAACCAATCGCTGGTGCGATGTTCCAGCGAGCCTTCGACGCTCAGGTTGTAGGGCAATGCCTTAGAAACGCCCACTTCGGTCCAGACGGCACCGGTGTTGTCAGCAGCGAAAGCCGTCGGGGAAATGAGAAATTGGGAAAACACGACTATGAGAAAGGCCTTACGTTTCATTGCTCCAATTATGATTTATATATTATGTATTATGAGTTGACCGTCACCCTTACCTCGGCATTCGGTTTATCTCGGCAATGCTGCTGCCGCGATCGGCAAACTCGTCGTAGAAGATGCGGATGAGGACGGCATCCTTCAGGTAGTCAATCATGCCCACCTCGATGCGCTGAATCTTCAGTCCCGTGCGCTTCTCCAGGTCGGCCTTCAGCTCCTCGCGCTTGTCGGGAGCCACGAGGGCCACGTTGTCATACTTGATGTACTTCGAACAGCTGTCGCTGAGGATTTTGCTCGACTCAAAGAGCCACGCCATCAGTACGAACACCAGGTTGACAAACAAGATGGTGACGATGCCCACGCCGTCCCAGTACAGGGCCTTGGGATGATAGTCGCCCTGAGCCACGGCATTGATGACACTGACGGCAATGAGCATGAACAGGTAGGTCATCTCGCGAATGGGCACAGCCTCGGTGCGGAAACGCATGATTCCGAAAATGGCAAACAAACCCATGGCAGCGCCCAGCTCCATGCCCCCGCCCTCCATGAGGCTCACGAGCAGGAAGATGCTCATGGCCATGAGGATGAAGATGAACATGTAGTCGCGCCGGCGGCTATGGGGATAGTAGAAGTAGCGGGAGATGGTGAACACCACCGCAAGATTGATGACAAAACGGATGACCAGCGAGATGAACTGCTGCGGGTCGAAGAGTGTCACACCAAACAAATCGCCCAGTGTGTTGTTGATTTGAGTGAAATCCATGATATTTATCATTTAGCTATTTACCAATTTACGTATCCGCACCATTTTAGGCTTGAACATATTACGCTTCAGCCCTCGGTTGGTCATGACCGAGCCGATGCAGTATTTGCTGAAACCCGAAGGCTTGATGCGCAACCTCCTGAGCATGTCGAGCACCGGGGAAGGAACGTTGCCATCGCGCTTCAGTTCGATGATGACCAGCTGGCCCGTCTGTGCCTCGTGGTGAGTCTCAAAGTTGCGGAACTCCACGTCGAAGTCGATGGTCAGGCGCTCCGTCTTTCCGTAGTTCACCAGCGTGATGCGGTGGAAGTGGTTCTGCACCGTGGGATGAATGTCGTCGAGCCCCATGTGAACCAAACCGTCCAGAAACTCGTCGGCCCGCTCGCGCACGGCGGTCACCTCCTGTCCCGGCACCTCGATGCGCTTCTTCTTCGTGCGCCCGTGGTTGTTCTTTGTCTTCACCTCCAGGAATGTCAGGTTGCTGCCCACGTAGGAGCGCACCCTCACCTTCTGCCTCGGAGCTCGTCCGTTGTGGTGTTCCAGATAGAAACGATAGTCGTCCGTGTCCCAGTACGTGGTCACGTATTCTGCAATGCGGCTCTCGTCAATCTGCTGGGCAAAATACTGTCCCTGCGCCATCTCCAGCAACTGGGCCAGCTTCTGTTTGTTGGTCACAAACTTCGTGTCGGTGCGGTTCATCAGCTTGATGCCCGACATTTTGTCCAGTCCGATAGGTGCCATCCGGCCCACCAGGTCCGCAATGCAAGTGTTTATCTGGCTCTTTTCCAACATAATCGGGGCAAAGATATAAAATAATTCACAATTCACAATTCACAACTCACAAATTATTTGTAATTTTGCAACAATTAATAACAATTTAACACCTATTGCCATGTTAGACGTAAAGCAAACCCTCAATGAAGCCGAAGAACGGTTCGAGGAAACTGTCATGTATCTCGAGGACGCCCTGGCACGCATCCGTGCCGGCAAGGCCAACATCAAACTTCTCGACTCCATCCGCGTCGATAGCTACGGTTCCATGGTGCCCCTCAACAACGTCGCTGCCGTCAACACCCCCGACGCCCGCACCATCGCCATCAAGCCCTGGGACAAGTCGATGTTCAAGGTCATCGAAAAGGCCATCATCAACAGCGACCTGGGCATCATGCCTGAGAACAACGGCGAAATCATCCGCATCAACATCCCGCCCCTCACCGAGGAGCGCCGCAAACAGCTCGTCAAGCAGTGCGGCAAGGAGGAGGAACAGGCCAAGGTGAGCGTGCGCAACGGACGTCGCGAAATCATCGAACGCCTGAAAAAAGCCATCAAGGACGGCCTCTCGGAGGATGCCGAAAAGGACGCCGAGGACAAGCTGCAGAAGCTCCACGACCGCTACATCAAGAAGATAGAGGACCTGCTGGCTGCCAAGGAGAAAGAAATCATGACTGTGTAATCCTTTGGATTAGGATTAGAGATTAGGGATTAGAGATTAGTGACAGGCACTGTCATCAGAAATACGGGTAGTTGGTACGTCGTTCGAACCGACGACGACCAACTCTTTCAGTGTAAGGTGAAGGGAAACTTCCGCCTCCGCGGCATTCGCTCCACCAACCCAGTGGCCGTGGGCGACCGGGTGACCATCGTTCCCAATCCCGAAGGCACGGCACTCATCTCGGAAGTCCTCGACCGCCGCAACTACATCATACGCCGCGCCTCCAACCTCTCAAAGCAAAGCCACATCCTGGCCGCCAACATCGACCAGGTCCTTCTCCTCGTCACCATCGCCCACCCCGCCGTCAGCACCACCTTCCTCGACCGCTTCCTGGCCGTGGCCGAGGCCTACCGCATCCCCGTCATCCTGCTCTTCAACAAGACTGACCTCTACACCCCTCAGGAGACCGCCGAGATGCACAGCCTCATCCAACTCTACCAAAGTCTCGACTACCACTGCCTTGCCTGCTCCGTGCTTCAGGGCCAGGGACTTGAACAACTGGACAGTCTACTCTCCGGTAAGACCACCCTCCTCTCCGGCAACAGCGGCGTGGGCAAGAGCACCCTCCTCAACCACCTCATCCCCGGACTCGACGTGGCCACCGCCCACATCAGCCAAAGCCACGACACCGGGCAGCACACCACCACCTTCAGTCAGATGTTCACCCTCCCCAACGGAGGCCAGCTCATCGACACCCCGGGCATCAAGGGCTTCGGCACCTTCGACATTCAGCCCACCGAACTCCCCCACTACTTCCGCGAAATATTCCTCACCGGACAGCAGTGCCGCTTCCAGGACTGCACCCACACCCGCGAACCCGGTTGCGCCGTGCGCCAAGCCCTCCAGCAGGGACTCATCGCGCCCAGCCGCTTCACCTCCTACCTGAGCATGCTTCAGGACAAAGACGAAGACCGCTATCGCGGCGACCAACATTAACCATTAACCATTAACCATTAAACAGAACTAAATACACTAACCATTAAACGTTAAACGTTAAACATTAATATGACACACATGATACCCGCGTGGATGCTCGTTCCCTTTGCCGCGCAACTACTTATCATCGCCATACTGCCCCTGACCAAGTGGGGCGAATGGTGGGAAGAAAACCGTCATAAACTGCTCGTTTCCCTACTGCTGGGCGTCCCTGTGGGTATATGGCTCTGCCTGCATGGAATGTCGCACGAGCTGGAACACCAGATGATCTACGACTACGTCCCCTTCATCCTCCTCCTCATGGCCCTGTTCACAACCACGGGAGGCATCTGCATCAAGGGCGACATGCAAGCCACCCCCACCACCAACACCCTCATCATAGCCCTCGGTTGGGTGCTTGCCTCTTTCATGGGCACCACAGGCGCCGCCATGCTCCTCATCCGCCTGCTCCTGCAGACCATCAGCCAGCGCCAGTACAAGGCCCACACCGTCATGTTCTTCATCGCCATCGTGGCCAACTGTGGCGGTCTGCTCACCCCCCTGGGTGATCCCCCACTCTTCCTGCTCTTCCAGAAGGGAGCCCCCTTCGGCTGGTTCATGCACATGCTGCCCGAATGGGCCCTCACGGGAGGCCTGCTCCTGGCCATATACTGGTGCATCGATACCTATTATTATAAGAAGGAACCCTGGCACCTCATCTCAGCCGACTATCGCGAGCAGGTAAAGGTCACAGCCACGGGCCTCATCAACATCTTCTGGATTCTGTGCGTCGTGGCAAGCACCATGTTCATCAACTCCACCTACATCCCCGCCATGGGCGCCGAGGATGCCCCCTGGTATCTCCGCCTTCTGCGCGAATGGGCCTTCATCCTCATCATCGCCCTCTCCGTACTGACCACGAAGAAGCAAGTGCGCCTCGACAACCACTTCTCCTGGACACCCATCCTTGAGGTAGCCTGCGTCTTCCTCGGCATCTTTGCCACCATGACCCCCGCCCTCATGTTCCTCGAGCAGCATCCCCTGCCCGTCCAGCATCCCTGGGAGTTCGTCTATGCCACAGGTTCCCTCTCCGCCTTCCTCGACAATGCCCCCACGGCCATGGTATTCCACGCCACCGCCACCTCCCTTCCCATCGTCGGAACGGCAGTGGCAGGCATCAGCGAGGTCTATCTCAAGGCCATCTGCATGGGTGCCGTCTTCTTCGGAGCCATGACCTACATTGGCAACGGCCCCAACTTCATGGTCAAGAGCATAGCCGAGGAGAGCGGCATCAAGATGCCCTCCTTCTTCGGCTACATGTTCCGCTTCTCCCTCATCATCCTTCTCCCCGTCTATGTCCTAGTGCAGATACTCTGCATCTAAACCATAACAAGGCCCAGGCATGGCGAAACCCTCAGACATAACCAGTCTCCGCGAATCCATCGAAGAAGCCGTCGGCAGGAAGATTCAGAAGCCCCGTGACTTCGGCTTCCTGTCCGGACGCATCTTCGAGCAACTCCATGAAAACATCAGCCCCACCACTCTCAAGCGAGTCTGGGGCTATCTCCACGACACTGATTCCCAAATCAGCATCACCACCCTCAACATCCTTGCCCGGTTCCTCGGTTATTCCGATTTCGATGCATTCTCGGCGGCAGATGAAGACCCTGTCGACGATAAGCCCAGCATCTCACCAGTTCAGTCACCTACACAACCTTCCGCCAGAAAACCCTTCTTCACACTCCATTCTTTATTATTTATTGTCTTGGGCCTCCTACTCCTCATCTCCCTTCCTTTCGCTATTCGAGGCCTTCGGACACCAAAACCCAACATTCTGTATCGTGGCACCCACTTCGCCAGTTATGAAGAATATTTCAAACTCTTCGGCCTCGAGCCCGATCCGCACCTCCCATACTACACCCGGCATCCTGAGTACCCATGCATCTACTTCTGGGCACCGGAATACGAGCACCATGTATGGCACAACGAAGGCAATCCCGACAGCTTAATGCCGTCCATCACTACATATTATTACCCCGACGACCTTCCCAACGACTCCGCCTCCCTCGCTCAAGTGGCAATCTTCAACAAACGACGCTACATCAGTGCCATAAGCGAATGTCCTGTCCTCCTTACCTTCATGAAAAACCTTTTCGACAGCACCTATGTCTTCCTTGGTGTCTATCGCCTCTCTGCCGAGTCCGACACCACGCGACAAGTATGGAAACGCATCCAGAATGATGTAGATATCGACCACCTGAAAGACCTCGAACGTTACCATAACTAAATAAAGGGTTAACAGGTTAAAAGGTTAACAGGTTAAAAGGTTAACAGGTTAACGGGTTAATGGGTTAACGGGTTAACGAGGTAAATCGTTTAATGTTTATTCACTTTTCTCTTCTTATCTTTTCTCTTTTCTCTTTTAATTTAGTGTCTAAGGCAAGCCCTCCTCCCAACGGGGGGCAACGCAAGTTAGGCGTTAGCGTTGGGGAGCTTGCGACGGAGGAAGGGGGAGAGGGGCCGTCTCTTTTTCCTCGATGAAATCGCAGATTTTTGACTCATCGGGAGAGAAGGCGTAAAGCCCATGAAGAAGATTTTATGTATTTTGGACCAAAAACCTTACCATATTGGACCAAATTGGACCAATCTGGTACCACACTTTTTCACTATCTTTGCCGCACTATCATGAAAAATCGACTCGCAATGGCACTACTTATAAACGAAAAAAAGACCTTCCAGTAAGAAGAATGCTGAAAGGCCCACACTTGCGTTGTATCTAGCTTCTATTCTTTCCAAGTATTGATATACATAATAAAATAAAACAATTATTCTATGAGAAAAACATTATTTCTTTTCGTATTTAGCTTCATGGTGCTAAACACATGGGCAGGCGACAACATTATTACCTTTGCTGATGCTAATGTCAAAGCAATCTGCGTTGCCAACTGGGATACCAATGGCGACGGAGAGTTGAGTTATGATGAGGCTGCAGCAGTGACTAGCCTAGGAAGTGTTTTCAATGGTAACTACAGAATTACCTCGTTCGATGAAATGCAATACTTTACGGGATTAACAGAAATATCCGCTTATACCTTTAGTGGATGCAGCGGACTGACATCGATTACCATACCTAGCAGTGTCACTTCCATTGGGAAAGGGCAGCGTAGTGCATTTGGTGGTTGCAGCGGACTGGCATCAATTACAGTTGAAAGCGGGAACACGGTATATGATTCCCGTAATAATTGTAATGCCATTATTGAGACGGAATCCAACACATTGCTTCTAGGCTGCCAGAGTACCGTCATTCCCAACAGTGTCGCAAGTATTGAGGCTTGGGCATTCTCTAGCAGCAGCGGACTAACATCTATCAACATTCCAAATAGCGTAACAAGCATTGGTGGTTCTGCGTTCTATGGATGCAGCGGACTGACATCTATCAACATTCCAAACAGCGTAACAAGCATTGGTAATGATACTTTCTATGATTGCAGTGGACTGACTTCCATCGACATACCAAACAGCGTAACAAGCATTGGCAGTTGGGCGTTCTATGGATGCAGCGGACTGACATCGATCACAGTTGAAAGTGGGAATATGGTATACGATTCCCGTGATAATTGCAATGCCATTATAGAAACAGGTACAAATACTATATTGTACGGTTGCCAAAACTCAGTCATCCCAAACACCGTGTTCTATATTGACGGTTGGGCGTTCTATGGCTGCAGCGGACTGACATCAATCAACATTCCAAACAGCGTAATAAGCATTGGCCAATGCGCTTTTTCTGGTTGCACTGGTCTGACATCAATCGACATTCCAAACAGCGTAACATCAATCGGCAGTTCTGCGTTCTCTGGCTGCAGCGGACTGACATCTGTCAACATTCCAAACAGTGTAACAAGCATTGGTAGTTATGCGTTCTATGGATGCAGCGGACTGACATCAATCAACATACCAAACAGCGTAACAAGCATTGGCCAGTGTGCGTTCTATGGCTGCAGCGGACTGACATCTATCAACATTCCAAACAGTGTAACAAGCATTGGCCAGTGTGCTTTCTCTGGCTGCAGCGGACTGACATCTGTCAACATTCCTAACAGCGTAACAAGCATTGGTAATGATACTTTCTATGGTTGCAGCGGACTGACATCTGTCAACATTCCTAACAGCGTAACATCAATCGGCAGTTCTGCGTTCCAAGGTTGCAGCGGACTGACATCAATCGACATTCCTAACAGCGTAACAAGCATTGGTAATTATGCTTTCTATGGCTGCAGTGGACTGACATCTGTCAACATTCCTAACAGCGTAACATCAATCGGCAGTTCTGCGTTCCAAGGTTGCAGCGGACTGACATCTGTCAACATTCCTAACAGCGTAACATCAATCGGCAGTTCTGCGTTCCAAGGTTGCAGCGGACTGACATCAATCAACATACCAAACAGTGTAACAAGCATTTGGGTTGATGCGTTCTCTGGCTGCAGCGGACTGACATCTGTCAACATACCAAACAGCGTAACAGGCATTGGCCAAGGTGTGTTCCAAAACTGCACTGGACTGACATCCGTAACGGTAAATGCAAAGACGCCAATTACTATATTCAATGACACATTCAGCGGTTGTCCCAATGACACACTGTATGTGCCGTATGGCTCAAAAACCGCCTACGAGGCAGCAGATTACTGGAAGGAGTTTAAGGAAATCATTGAATATTTCATCAATGGCGATGTGAACAGCGACTATGCCGTGGACGTTTCTGATTACCTGAGTATTGCTAACTATATTCTGGAACAGGCTCCTGCAGAATTCAATGAAGCTGCTGCCGATGTAACCCAAGACAGCAATGTGGACGCAGCCGACTATTTGGGTGCAGCCAACATCATCCTCTTTGGAAACTATCAAGGTCCCCAGGCCAACAGTGCTAATGCCATCAAGGCCCTGACAACCGAACAGGCATCACCTTGGATGGGAATGGATGTGACGGAAGAAGGCCTCGTAGAATTACTATTGCATGATACTCCCACGTTCTCTGCTTTCCAGATGGACATCTCCCTGCCAGAGGGAATTGAAATCTACGAGGCAAATATGAGCAAGACAAAGCAGACACGCAACCTCTCTTATGCACAACTCCAAAACGGTGCATGGCGATTGTTGTATGGTACGCTGGACGGCAAAACAGTAAGCCTGGCCGACCGCAGTCTGCTGACTCTGAAACTGACCAGCAAGAGTAAGGAGGAATTTGGCGGCATAGACATCGAGGGCATTACTCTCGTAAGACCCAATACATCTGTAATGCATCTAAGTGGTGTTCATGGAACACTGCCTACGGGTATTAGCGACATTGAGAGCATAATGCCAACAGGGAACAACTGCTATGACCTAACTGGTCGTAGGGTTACAGAATGTCATTTGAAGAAGGGAATCTATATTATTAACGGGAAAAAAGTTTCTATTAAGTAAATAATAAAAGCTATGAAAAAAATCTTTTCCATTCTATTCAGTTTGCTTGCGCTGCATGCAATGGCAGACAATAGATTATACATCAATGATTTTAGTATCAATCCAGGCGAAACAGTGGATGTCTCCATTATGCTCGATAACGATGTGACTAACTTTGCCTCTTTTCAGGCAGACATGTATCTCCCGGAAGGACTGGAGTTGGTGGAGCAGTACGATGAGGAAGATGACGAATACTTCACATTTTCACTCACTACCCGTGCAAGAAGCCGCATGGCCATCGGGTCTGCAGTGCAGGCAGACGGTGCCGTACGCCTGATGCTAACACAGACGATAGGAAATGCCGTGCAACCCATCAAGGACTCGAGTGGGGCGCTGGTAACATTCAAATTGAAAGCTAGTAACTCGTTATCGGGAACGACCACGTTCAATCTGAAGACAGGTGTCGCCTACACCTTCCAACAAAAAGCCAGTGGTCTGTACATGGCCTTGGATGCTCCCAACGACAAAGTAATTATTTCCAATACCGTTCAAGCATTCACATTAGAGGAAGACCAAGGTGGTTACTACCTCATTAACGAGGATGGTGCCGTGGGCTTTGCCGGAACAAACGGATGGACAATGTCTGCCAATGTCGAAAAGAAGATGCTCATCTGCCCCACTCCTGTTGAAATTGACGGTGCCTTTTATTATACACTAAACGAATCAAGAGGCGTAATTGGCACAAACGGCATAATCGAAGGTTCGACTTGCTTCGCCGACAAGACTGTTGCCAAGTCTGTCGACAAAGCATATTGGACTATCGCTAAGGCAGAGGGGCCTTATACTGAAACCTATATATCTCTTAAGAATATTATTTTCTCAACGGCTACTTCAGAGCGATATCCAATGACCGACACGCACAACATTGTTACAATAGGAGATTCTACCTCTGCAACCAACTTGACCGTATCGTCTAATTCTTTGAACTTGCTGACAGGAACGTCGCAAACACTTGTTGTAAATCCGAGTGCTGCAAATGCTACATGGACAAGCAGTGATCCTCTTGTTGCCACCGTAACTAACGATGGAGTGGTAACAGGTGTAAAACAAGGCAGCGCTACCATAACCTGTACGGTAAATGGGCAGTCAAGTACACCTTTTCCAGTAACTGTAATCTCATTAGGTGACATTAATCGCGACGACAACATCTCCATTGCCGACGTGACGGCGCTGGTTAATATTATTTTGGGCAAAGAATAAAAGGTTAGGCCCCTCTCCCTTCCTCCGTCGCAAGCTCCCCAACGCTAACGCCAGACTTGCGTTGTCCCCCGTGGGGGGAGGGCTTGCCTTTCTTCTTGAACTTGAGCGCTCGCAGCTGATGAGCGGGGAGAGGGGCCGTCTTTTTCCCCGATGAAACCGCCGATTTCTGCACTATAGACAGAGATCTTGCCAAAACTTGTTCCGCGAGAAATCGCAATATAAACCAAATGGACCAATAAAATGGACCAAATTGGACCAATCTGGTACCACACTTTTTCACTATCTTTGCCGCACTATCATGAAAAATCGACTCGCAATGGCACTACTTATAAACGAAAAAAAGGACCTTCCAGTAAGAAGAATGCTGAAAGGCCCACACTTGCGTTGTATCTAGCTTCTATTCTTTCCAAGTATTGATATACATAATAAAATAAAACAATTATTCTATGAGAAAAACATTATTTCTTTTCGTAAGCTTCATGGTGCTGAACACATGGGCAGGCGACAACATTATTACCTTTGCTGATGCTAATGTCAAAGCAATCTGCGTTGCCAACTGGGATACCAATGGCGACGGAGAACTGAGTTATGACGAGGCTGCAGCAGTGACTAGTATAGGAGGGGTATTCACTGGCAATTCCGAAATTACATCATTCGACGAGTTACAGTACTTCACGGGGGTGTCAGAGATCCCAGGGATGGCATTTGCATGGAGTTATAATCTACATTCTATCATCCTTCCACAAAATATTAATACTATTGGATACTGTGCTTTTGAACAATGTAATAGCCTATCTTCAATTTCATTCCCTTCAAGTTTAGAAAAAATAACAGAATCCGCTTTCAATAATTGTACATCTCTAACTTCTGTGACTATTCCCCAGACAATCCTTGAAATAGGATGGAATCCGTTTAATGGGTGTCATGGCTTAACATCTATTGTAGTCGAAGATGGTAACCCCAATTATGACTCTCGGGAAAATTGTAATGCGATTATGGAGACAGCAACTAACAAACTGATATCTGGTTGTAAATACACGATTATTCCTGAAGAAACAGTAGAAATTGGCTCTTATGCATTTTTTGGCGTTGGTTTCAATTATATTCCTTTTTCAGAGAATCTTACAACAATAAGACATCATGCTTTCAGTTTCTCAAAAGGTTCAACCTTGACAATTCCAGCAAATGTTACCACCATTGAATCTTCTGCATTTGAGGGCTGTGAAGAGTTAACTACTATCACTATTGATGAGAATAATCCAATATATGATTCTCGCGAAAATTGCAATGCCCTTATAGCCACAAATTCTAACACATTGATTACAGGGTGTATAAATACTAATATTCCTAATAGTGTTGAAAGAATCGATCCATGGGCCTTCACGGGCGACATTCTATCTTCTGTTATACTTCCCGCAGGAATCATTTCAATTGAAGGTTCCCCATTTGGTGAAGGTTCCAATTTGGAATCTGTCACCATAAAAAGGACTGAACCAATTTCAATTTCAAGTGCTACTTTCCCTCATCGCTCCAATGCCACCCTATATGTTCCCGCAGGCTGTAAGGCGGCATACGAGGCGGCAGAATACTGGAATGAGTTTAAAGAAATCGTAGAGATGGGGGCGCAATCATCCAACATTACATTTGCCGATGCCAATGTCAAGGCTATCTGTGTTGCCAACTGGGACACCGATGGCGACGGAGAACTGAGTTATGACGAGGCTGCAGCAGTGGAGGAGTTGGGCGAGGCCTTCAAGGAAAATACCGAGATAACTTCATTCGATGAGCTGCAGTATTTTATGGGAATCACTGCCATTCGTGATCGTGCGTTCAATGGATGCAGTGCTCTTACTTCCATTACCATTCCCAACTGCATATCAAGTATTGAGGGTGCGGCATTCTGGGGGTGTAGCGGCCTGACATCAATAGAGATTCCATCGAGCGTTACATCGATTGGAGATTCTGCTTTTGCAGGCTGCTGGAACTTAAGTTCAGTGTTATTTAATAACGGCTTGAAAACTATCGGACAAGGTGCATTCTCAGATTTAGATAAACTAACATCTGTGACCTTGCCTGAAAGTGTAACCTTTATTGCTGCTTATTCATTTGCCTGGAATGACAATCTGACCACTGTAACTATCAACTCCAACTCCATATTAATCGAACCAGGAGCTTTTGCCGACTATAATGACCATATTGAGACTGCTTACATTAACGGTATTATTGCCGGTTCTCCTGCTTCCGCATTCCATGCAAGAACAACCATCATTTATGGTGAAAATGGTGGATATGCATATGCTGATATGGATATGGACTATTTAAATACGGATGATAATATTATAGACAAAGGCTTTCTTGCCAATACGGAAAACTTTCTTATTACGATTCCAATATATTTAAGAAATAACAATGCTAACATCTCACAAATCCAGTTTGATTTAAGAATTGCCCCAGATTTCTCGCTGGCGGAGAATCCGAACGGGAGGAAGATGATTGAAATGGACAAGACACGCTTTGACTATGATGAAGATTTCGGATATTCACACACCATGACATTGACGGAGTTTGGAGAGGGTCATTATCGCGTTGTCCTAACCAGTCCAGAGAATACACCATTAAAAGCATCTGATGACGATGCGTTCTTATATGTCACACTCCACCTTAATGAAGGTATTAAAGAGGGAGATACTAACATGCTCTCAATCGAAGGTATAGAGTTCTCCACTCCTTCTGCAGACAAGATTCGCCCTGGGAATATAGGAAAAAACGTGAAAGTTTATCTGCGTGAACCTGGTGACTTCAACCATGACAATGTCGTCAGTGTAACAGACTATGCCGGTGTTGTCAAATGGGTTGCCGGACAGGGCTATGACGACCAGGGAGTACCCGAATGGGTTATCAAAAAGGCTTCCGACGTGAATGAGGACGGTGACATCTCTGTAACAGACGTCTCGGGCATAGCCAACATTATCCTGTATGGCAATTATACGGGTCATGCATCGAATGTAAAGGCCAGACGCATGGCAAAAAAGCAAGGAGCGTCCCTAAGCATCGAACCGTTCAGCATTAGCCCCGACGAGACGAAGGAGATTACTGTCAACCTGTCATCTTCCGATGCAGAACTAAGCCAGTGCCAATTTGACATTACCTTGCCTGAAGGCATGTCTGTGGCATCCGTCAACGGAAGACCTGCCGTATATCCAGGAAGCATCATCCGCACGGCCGATGGATTCAGCCATGCTGTATCCTGTGCCTTGCGTGAAGACGGCACGGTTCGCGTGGTATGCCTTTCAGGCTCAAACGATGCTTACAACAGAACCGAAGGTTGTCTCGTGAGAATGAAGGTTATAGCCGACAAGGATATAGCAGCTGGATCTGCTGACATCGAGATAAGCAATGTGGAATTTGCCAGGACTGACGCGTCAAAGGTTTGGGGTGCAGGAGGCATTGCTTCGGTAACCATTGGCCATGAGACCGACGGTATTTCATCTATTGCTGATTCTTCTGCAGCATTGAAGGAAATCTACTCAGCAGATGGTACACGAAAGAACCGTTTGACGAAAGGAATGAACATCATTCGTCATACCGATGGCAGCGTTCAGAAAGTAATGGTTAAGTAATCTTTGATCATGAAATCATGAAAAGGCTATTTGTATTCACGTTCTCGTTGATGTTTTCTATGATGGCCTGGTGTAATGATAACACCACGTCTCTCACGATCAGTCCATTTACTATTAATGCTGGTGAGACGATTGAAGTAAGAGCAATGATGACATCGCCTTATGACGACCTATGCCAGGCACAATTCGATTTGGTTCTCCCTGATGGAATATCTATTCCTACCAGAAATGGACGTTATTATGTATTAGGTGTCCCTGATGGAGTAATAGAATATGACGGGACAAGCTATAGTCACCAGATAACTGCTGCACTGCAGGAAGATGGTTCAATAAGGGTAATCTGCGTTTCAAGTTCAAACACCCGATTTATCAGCAATAGTGGAGCATTGGTAAGAATAAGGTTACATGCTGACGAGAACATATATTCTGGCGAATACCCTCTTCTGATAAAAAACATCGAGTTCACTCATGACAACATTACCAAAGATGTTGCTGAAGACAGTTCGACCACGATATCGGTATTTGGTGTATCATTGCCTGGCGACGTTAACAAAGACAATCAGATAAGTATTGCCGATGTGACAGCCCTCGTGAACATCATCTTGGGCAAGGACAACACCATGCCTTACCTATATGACCATGATGCGGCGGATGTTAATGGCGATGGCAATACCTCCATTGCCGATGTGACGGCGCTGGTTAATATTATTTTGGGCAAAGAATAAAAGCCCCTCTCCCCCCGTGGGGGAGGGCTTGCCTTTCTTCTTGAAGTTGAGCGCTCGCAGCTGATGACGGTTGCGGGCACTCTTTTGATTAGGTTCCCAATCATCGGAAATTTACTTACCAATGATGGGCTGATGATTGGTAAGTAAATTCGTGATGATTGGGAAGTGATTTTTCGATGATTGGGTAATGATTTTGTGATGATTGGAAATTGATTATTCAATCATTGACTGTCAAATTATCCAGAAAGCATAAAGAGAGCGCCCGCTGTTGCGGGCGCTCTTGTTCAAAGGGTAAGGAAAGCCCTCCCCCCCACGGGGGGGAGAGGGGCTTTTATTGTTTGCCCAGGATGATGTTCACCAAGGCCGTTACGTCGGCAATGCTGATGCCTCCATCGGTGTTCACGTCCGCGGCATCGTGGTCATACTGGTAGGGTTCCGTGTCGTCCTTGCCCAAGATGATGTTCACGAGAGCCGTGACGTCGGCAATGGAGACGTGTCCGTCGCGGTTGATGTCGCCCACCTCAGTGGGAGTGGTCTGCTTCACCTTGCGGTAGATTTGGGGCAGGTGACCTGTTTTTGAATCTTCGGCATAGCACGAGAAGAGGGGGCCTCCAGTTGTGGCACCCACATTCGGATTGTAGCGCAGGGTGTTGCGCGTGTTCGTGCCTTGGAAGACGATGGTGGCAGAGTCGCCAGCAATCGCGATGGTGGCCTTGGCATTGGCATCGGCAGTAGTCTCTGTCCTGAGATAATTCTTCGTACTACTTGCAGCATAGAGATAGCCCTCGCCCACGTTGAAGAGGAAGTTCGTGCTATCCTTTTCCAGAGTGATAACCTGCACCGACTCGCCTGCCGTCAGGGTGCCATCGTCATTAAGCGTGACATCGGTGGTGGCTGCACGGTTGTTGTTGTTCTGCGTGGTGGAGAGGGCCTGATAGGTTCCCTCCACAGCATTGACGTATGCAATCACAATCGTGTCGCCAGCTGCGAGCGAGGAAGCATCGGTGACGAGGGCGTAGCGGTCGCCGTCGGTAATCACGGGATCGTCGGGATTGTCGCTACTGCCCACTTCCATGTAAAGGTTCACACGAATCATCGTAGCCGTCGCATTGCTGGTATAAGTGGTTATACGAGGAGAGCTGACATTGTAGGTCAGTGTACCACTACTTCCACAAGTCATCTCCACACCATCGGTACCATTCGACAAAGTCCATGCAACCTCTGAATCGCTGTAAGACATGCTCTTGGCGGTGGCAGAGTTGAGGTACTGACCCGTGCTCTCGTTCTTCAGGCTGTAACTGCTTCCACTGCCCGAAAGAACGAACACTGCCACACCATCGGCGAGGGTGACGATGTCGTCGGATACCGTCACGTCAACTGGGGCCAGGAGCTTGTTATTCAGTTCTCCTGCTGCCACTTCTTTACTGCCACAGGCAATAATGTAGCGTTTGCCACTGACCAGTTCGCCGACAGAGGTTACACGCTTGAACTGCGTTCCATCGCCCGAAGGTTCAACGGGCGTAGTAGCCTCGGTGGCTGTACCCGAGAGACTGACGGTAACGGGGTCGGCGCCTGCACTGGTGAGGGTGACGGTGGCCGTGAATGTGCCTACCTGAGTGGGCGCAAAGGTTACGCTGACGGTGGCTCCTTCTTCCGATGCGGTGCGAGAGATGGTGGTCGGGCTGAGCGAGAATACGCCATTGGCATCGGTCAGGGTTGCCGTGATGTTCTCGGTCAGGTCTTCGCTCAACACCTCAAACGTGAGGGTCTGCGGTGTGCCCACCTTTGTCTCAAAACTGAGCGACTCGTCGGCCACGATGAGGGGGTCGGGTGTAACGGGGGTGGCACTGCTGTCCTCCATGTAGAGGTTAGCCTGAATCATGGACACATTGGGGTCGCTGGTGTAGGTGGTGAAGCGCGGACTGCCCACATTATAAAGCATGGTGCCGCAGGAGCCGTAGGTCATGATGACTCCGGCGGTGCCGTTGCTCAGTGTCCACGTTTTCTCCGAAGTGTCGTAGGCCAGTTTCTTGGCCGTGGTGGCATAGAGATACTGGTCGGTACTTTCGTTCTGGAAGGTCCAACCGTCGCTTGTCTCCTCAAGCACAAAGACAGCTACGCCGCTGCCGATGGTGATGACATCGCCCGAGACGGTCACGCCCTCGCTTCCCAGAATCTGGCTGCTCAGACTGCCGGCAGCCGTAGCCTTACTGCCACAAGCAATGATGTAGCGCATGCCGGATTCCAGTTCATCGACTGAACTTACCAGGCGGAAGGTCTTGGTGTCGGGGTCGCTTGCGGTGGCTCCAATCGTGTACTTGGCCGTGGCTGTCGCACTCTCCTCGCCATCGCTGACGGCCATGGCCTTGAGGGTTGTGGTCTCGCTGATGGTGAGGGGGGAAGTATAGACCGCGCTGGCGGTGGTGGGAGCCGAGCCGTCGAGTGTGTAATGGATGGTGGCGCCGGCAGTCGCGCAGGTGATGGTGACGGTCTGGGCCTCAGCATAGCGACCGCCACTGGGCGAAAAGACGGGGGTGGCCACGTTGCTCACGCCCACAAACTTGAAGGAGACGGTCTTGTCGGAGTTCTGCGTGATGTTCTCCACAGAGCTGTCCAGATAGTAAGTGCCATCCGTGTTCTTGTTGTAGAGTTGGGCAGCGGGCGTGGTCGATTTGCCAAAGGCATTCACTGAACCATAGGGGAAGGGGTCGTTGGCTGCGCCTTCTGTTGTGTAATACTTTGTGCCCTGATAGGTAGTATATTGGTACTGATTATCGGCAGCAACCCACGTCATGCGCTGGTGGCTGGGGTCGTCGTTGGGAGTGTTACCGCTCCATGCACTGGCACTGTAATCGACGTGCAGAATGAGCAGACCAGCGCCAGGGATGCCGGCATCCCAGCCCGTCTGCTGACGGTTCTCCAGGAGGTAGTATTCGTTCCGGTTTCCCTGGTTGTAGATGACGTAGCTCTTGCCACTCGACTGCAGGTCGGGCACGTTGCTCACCTGCTTCGTAGCAGTCAGTTCCTCGGGTTCGGCCCATCCGGCCACCCAACGCTCGTAAGAGGTGTAACCCGCAGGCTGGTAGCCGTCGCCGTTGTAGGAACCAGAGTCCATGAGGTCCCACTCGAACATACCCTGACCGCCGGAGTAGTCGGTGTCGTAGAAGTCGGGGTAGCCAAGGCAGTGGCTGAACTCGTGACACATGGTGCCGATGCCGGCAATGGAGCCAGTCTGTCCGTCCAACTCCCCGCCGCAGGCGTAGGTGTCAATCTTCACTCCGTCCAAGGTTTGGACACCCGAGCCATCGCCGTAGGAAGCAGCACTGGATAGTTGCCACTCGTGGGGCCAGATGGTTGTGGTAGCTCCTCCGTCGGCCTCACCCTTACCGGCATAGACCACATAGACCTGTTCCACCTCGCCATCGCCGTCCCAGTCATAGTCGGCATAGTTGACCTGCGAGTCGGCCAGTTTCAGGGCCTCGATGACCATCTTGGCGGGATACTTGTCGTTGCCTTGGCTGTCGTTGCTGCCATAGTAGGAGTGTATGTTAGAGACCTTGACGGGTCCTACGACGTCGAAGGTCAGCTCGAACTGGCCCAGGCTCTGCTTCTTGAAATAGTCGTACATGGAGCCCTTGAAGTTGCCATAGGAGAAGTTCTCCTCGTTGGCAATGCGCTGGTAAAGGGCATTGTTGTTGGCCGACTCGAAAGAAACATCACTGAAATTCACCAAGATGATGAGCCCCTTCTTCTGGCCCGTGATGCCACCCACCTCGCCGACACGGCGAGGAGCCAGGCGCTTTACACGGCGGGCGTTGCTCTGTTGGCGACGTACCGAGGCGCGGGACTTGATGGCCTCAACGTCAACAACGGTGAAATACTCCTCAGCCTGTGCCTGATGATAGGCCTTGCCATCCTGTCCGAGCCAGTAATGACCATGTTCGTCGCCCACAAGACGAGCTGAGACTGAAGTTCCGTCGGCAAGACGGAGCAAACGGGTGAATCCTGGCTTGGCAGGTACGGCCATAGCCATCAAGGAAATCATCAACATAATGCACAGAAGTGCATATCCTCTGAAAAAACGCATTCTTTCTTACTCTGTTTTTACTTTAATAATAGGTTGTGTGATAACTTTTTACTTCGACAGGCACTCGCGGATGAAGGCTTGCATCTCGGGATAGTGGGCCTCGGCGCTGAGCAGGAGGTGGAACTGATTGTTGGCACGCACGAAGTTGTGATTGGCATACTGGCACTTCCAGTACTTGTCGCCCGAGAGATAGTCCCAGAGGAAGCGCACGCACTGCATGTAGGGGAAGAGGGCGGCAGCATAGGGCAGGTTCTCAATCTCGACGGGGAGGAGGAACGAGCGGGCGCTGGAGAGGTAGCCCTCGGTGAAGGCGCGGAAGATGTCCATGCGGAACTGGATGGCCGACATGTCGGCATAGTCCTCGGCCACGGTGTTGGCAGCGGTGCGCAGGAAGTCGCCGTAGTCGGAGAAGATAAAGTTGGGCATGACGGTGTCGAGGTCGATGACGCAGAGCACCTCGCCGCGGTCGTTGAACATCATGTTGTTGACCTTGGTGTCGCAGTGGCAGACGCGCTTGGGCAGGATGCCTTCGCGGCCCATGCGCTCGGCCTTGGTCATCTCGTGGGCACGGGCGTCAATCTCCTGCAGCAGACGCTGCACCTGAGGCTCGCTGACGCGGCCCACGGGGTCCTTGCTGACCACCTCGCGCAACTGCTGGAGGCGGAACTCCATGTTGTGGAAGTCCTTGATGGTCTCGCCCAGCTGGACGGGAATGTCGGCCAGCATGGCCTGGAAGCGGCCGAAGGCACGACCGGCGTCGCGGCTGCTGTCGGGATCGACGGCCTGCTTGGTGATGGCGCGGGGGATGAATACCATGAGGCGCCAGTAGTTGCCGCTGACGATGGTGTAGAGCTTGGCGTCGGCCTTGGTGGGGATGAAGCGGAGCACCTTGCGCTCGATGTCGTCCTCGCCGGCCTGCTCCAGCTTCATGCGGATGTGGTTGGTGACGGCCTCAATGTTGCGCATGACCATATCGACGTCGGGGAAGACATTGTGATTGACGCGCTGGAGGACGTAGTCGGGCTCCGAGGGCTCGGCGGTGACTACCTTATAGGTGTCGTTGATGAGACCTTCGCCCAGAGGGCGGATTTCACTTACGGTGCCTGTGACGGCAAATTGCGAAACGATGAGTTTCAGTTCGTTCTGTTCCATAGTCGGTTAGTTATTAATGTACTTCTTATTATTCTGAATGTAGATGCCCTTGGGGGACGACGAGGTGAGGAAGCGGCCCGAGAGGTCGTAGCACCTTTCATCCGTCACGACGGCGGTGCCCTCCTTGGAGAGGGCTTGGGAGGCGGGGGACTGGACGCCTGTACCGATGTCGAAAAGCCCCTCGATGCGCACCTCGCCGTTGACATAGGAGGCGGGAATCGTGAAGGTGTTGTCCTCCCGGAAGCGGGAGGCGGCAATGGTGTCGGTGGTCCACTGCATGTTGTCCCGGACAAAGCGTTCGCCGTCGAGGTTGTAGCCATGCCTGAGGACGATGCCCTTGTAGGTGAAACCGGGGGCGGGCGCCATCAGTATGGTGTGGGACTTGCCGTAGGGAATGAGGCGGCTGACGAGTGTGGTGCTGTCGGTGTTGAGGACATCGCCATTGAGCTGGTTGGACGAAATCTTCACTTCGTCGTCATGGACATTCAGCAGGAGGTCCACCACACCGCCGCCGTTGGCAATGAGGGTGTTGTCACTGGCCACATTGCCTCCGGCATCGGCACAATTCCAATCGACCTTGCAACGCATGCGATAGACACCCGAGGGGGTTCCCTGGGGGATGGTGAAGCTCGGACAGGTGATGACACCATTGGAGACGTTGTTGCCATTGGTGGCCGCGCCCTTGCTGTTGTAGCCATCGATGTGGGTGAAGCTGACCAGGTCGCTGCCATCGGCGGGAACCTTACCGTTGAGGAGAGGGGTGAACTTGCCGTCGTTGCCCCAATCGACATAGACATAACCGCTCATCCAGACTCCGCTCTGAGAGAGCTTGACCGTGAGCACGTCGCCAGCCTTGGCCGAAATGAAGTGGGTCTGCGTGAGGTCGCGATAGACTGTCTGAGTGCCGAAGGAGATGGTCTGTGCCGAGGAGCCTGCCCCCGTGACCGAAATCTTGGTGAAGCGACGGTCGGTGCGGGTGTAGGCCTGGCCCTTGTCGAAGTTGACGGGATAGTTGCTAAGCGAATATCGGGGCAGGGAATTGTCAGAAACCTCGATTTCATCGATATATGCCACGAAGTCGGTCGTGCGATTGTGGGGCGAAGAGAGGTCGGGAACAACCACAAGGCTGTGGAGCTCGACGTTGGGATTGGTGGAGATGGGAAAGACCACATCGTTCCACTTGCCTGCGACGATGTCGCTGGCGGACTTCACCCAAAGTTGCTCGGCCTCGCGACTCTGATAGGGCCAGTCGGTGCGCTTGCCAAGGGCCGTGAGCAGCACGGGGGTGGTTTCGCCCTCGGGCTTATAGATCAGTACGTGGACGTATCTTGTGGCCGTGCCGAGGCGAATGGGCTGAGGAAGGTCGATGCGGGCCCCGAAGGTGTTGCTTCCGTAGCGCGAACGCTGGAGGGCAAGCACCTTGCCGGTGGGGTTGGGGGCGGTGCCCAGGAACTCATCCACCTCCTTGTCGGGGTTGTCAACGACGGCGACATAGCGATGGATGTCGCTAATCCCGCCCGTGCGGAAAGGCGACTCCTCCCATGTGTCATAGACGCTGAGGGACGTGTATTCGTCTTCCTTCTCAAACGAAATGCTCTGGGCCTGCAGTCCGGCACTGCCCAAGAGACTTATTGCCAACAGAATGTGTTTTGCTTTCATGATGGGTCAATGCTTACGGTTAATAGACGGAAACGGTGTGCAACGTGGGGCAGGCCTTGCTGTCGGTGATGGTTATCCTCAGCAGCCGGGCCTTGACTGGCCTGTAGCTGCCAGTGGTGCCGCACAGGGGGATGATGCGCTTGTAGCCGATGGTGGTAGTGGTGGCGGGGCACTTGGTCCAGTGCTCCCCGTCGGTGCTGGTCTCGATGGTGAACGACTTCACGCGCTGCCCCAGACGGATGTATTCCATCAGACTGACATAATAGAGGTCTCGCACGGCATCCCACTCCATGGTGATGGTGGCCGTGGTGGTGCCGTCGTTGGTGGCCCAGTAGGTGTCCTTGTCCTGGTCGGTGATGTTCCGGATGGCATAGTTGCGGGTGGCTCCGTTTGCACGCTCCTCCGAAACGGTGAGCTTTGCCTGCGGAGCCAAGTCGGTGCCCAGGCGGTTGGCCATCATCGTGCCCAGTTCCTGCAGGACCTTGACATCGGTCGCAGGCAGTTCGCCGCTCTTGTCCGGCGGGAAGTTGAGGATGAGCGTGGCATTGCGCCCCACGGTCTCCAAGTATATCTTGAACAGCTCGGCAGCCGACTTCGGGCTCTCGCCACTGTGCCAGAACCAACCTGCCGAGGTGGCCTTGGCATCGCTTTCGCCGGCCTTCCAGTACCAGCCCGTCTCACTCCCGTATTCTCCCGAGCCCATGGCCCAGTTGGTCTCGCCGGCCCAGCCTTGTTCGTTCCCAATCCAACGGGCTTCGTCGCCCACGCCCCACATCACGCAATTGGGGCTGATGGCGTGGACCGTGTCGCGCAGGTTGGGGACATCGTAGTAGGTGGTGGCATTCGATATGGAACGGGCCTCCCAGGCTCCGCCATGGTAACCCTGGTCGCCGCCTGTGGCTCCGTCGAACCACATCTCAAACTGGTCGTCGCCAAACTTTGCCAGTTCCACGCACTGAGGCAGGAACACCTTGTTGGTGTAGTTGCTGGTGCCGTCGCCCCAGTACTGGCTGTTGCGGTCCCAAGGGGAAACATAGAAACCATATTTCATGCCCAAGTCACGGGCAGCCACGGCAAAGGAGTCGGGGATGTTGGTCTGCTTGGCGTTGGCATTGCTGGAACTGGTCACATTGTGGGTGGTGGTGGCCGTAGGCCACAGGCAGAAGCCATCGTGGTGCTTCACAACGGCTATGCCGCCCTTCATGCCGGCAGCCTTCACGGCTGTCAGCCACTGACGAGGATTGGGAACCTTGGTGGGGGCGAAGGTGTTGGGGTCCTCGCCGCCATTGCCCCACTCCTTGTTGGTGTAGGTGTTCATGCCGTAATGGAAGAAGGCGTAGAACTCCGTCTCGTTCCACATCAGCTGGCGCTTGCTCGGAACAGGATGGACGGGAGCCGGCTCGTTCTCGGGCGAGGGCAATGTCTCGTCCACCATGGTGAAGGTCTGTGCCGACAAGTTCATGGAGAATGCGGAGAGACACATCACAGCGGTAGCAATACTGAGCTTTCTCATGGTTCTTTATTGATTAAATGAATATCAATTACTGTACACGATGCTGGGCCTGAAGCTCAGCCTTCATGCGGTCCATCCAGGAGGCCACATGACTGAAATACATCTTATAGCCCTCGCACAGATAGCAACGTCCGTCGGGCAGGATGCGCGTACGGGGACACTCGCCGTTGCAGGCAAAGAGCCACTCGCACTGGCGACACTGCCCGGAGAGGGATTCGTACTTCATGCGGCCAAACTCGGCCTGCTGCGGACCATACATGAGCTCGACGAGAGGGGTCTGGAGGATGTTGCCCAACTTGTACTGAGGAAAGACGAAATGGTCGCACGAATAGACGTCGCCGTTGAACTCCATGACACCAGCATGCCCGCACGAGTGACCCATGGTGCACACTCCCGGCACCACGCCGCACCAGTTGCAGAGGGTGGCATCGAAGAGCTGGACAAACATCTCACCCACATCGCCATGGCCAGTCCACTCGTCGAAGACGGCACAGAGGAACTCGCCCCACTGGCGGGGGCCTACGTTGAAGGGGGCAGGACTGCCGTCGGGCATTCGCTCGACAATGGGCGTGAACTGGAGATAGCGGCACTGGAGGTCGTCGCGGAAGAAACGATAGAAGTCGAGGGGATAGTCGGCATTGTAGTCATTGACCACGGCCATGGCATTCCACTCCACGTGGAAACGGTTGAGCAGGTCGATGCCCTTCCTCACCTTGGCCCAAGTGGGCTTGCCCTGACGGGTGCGGCGATACTCGTCGTGGAACTCCTGCGGCCCGTCGATGCTTACGCCCACAAGCCACCCCTCCTCGTGGAGGAAGCGTGCCCATTCCTCGGTGATGAGGGTGCCGTTGGTCTGGATGCTGTTCGAGATGGTCTTGCCGTTGGCGTATTTCTGCTGCAGCTCGATGGCACGCCGATAGAACGAAAGCGGCCGCATCATGGTCTCGCCGCCATGCCAGGTGAAGAGCACCTCGTCGGACATTTGTGCCCCGATGTACTCCTGGATGAATCGCTCAAGCAGTTCCTCGCTCATCACATGGCGAGGCTCATCGTCGTAGAGATGTTGTTTCTCAAGGTAATAACAGTATTCGCACGCCAGATTGCACCGAGCCCCAACGGGCTTGAGCATCACATAGAGGGGACGTGAGAGACTGAATGTGTTACTTGAAAATGTGCTTGCCATAGTTGTAGTTGCCGAGGTCCAGCATCTCGCGGTCCATCGCCATACGACGGCGGAAGTTCTCGAAGTCCTTCATCGACTGAGGTGTCCAACCCGCCTCAGCCACGGCCATGAGACGAGGCAGGGCCAGATATTCGAGATAGTCGTTCGTGCCCACCCACTCACACCAGAAAGTGGCCTGAACGCCCTTGTAGAATCCCTGCAACTCGGCAGGAACGGAAGCGGGAACGGGAACATAGTTGTAGCAGCGCTCCACCGTATCATCGCCCTTCCCCGCGCCATCGGGCTCCCCGGGGTCGGCACTCTGTTTGCGATTGATATAGTAGCTGCCCGTGGCAGAGTGGATGTCGGTGACGATGGTCTGCAGACCGTTCTCGGCAGCCATGAGGGCCGCCTTCTGGCAGGGATACCAGGAGAAGATGAGGGGATTGTTCTTCTTCACACGCGCCAAGTCGCTGCCCTGGGCAGTGATGCTCTCGTTCCAAAGCAGGGTGCGCTTGCCGCGCGATGCCAGATAGTCACTCATCTGCTCGGTGAAGCGGCTCTGCAACTCACGGAAACTCTTCATCCCCTCGTCTGCAACCAAGCGCTGACATTCGGCATTCTTCTCCCATGCGTCAGTGGGACACTCGTCGCCGCCAATGTGGAAGTAGGGACCGGGGAAGATGTCGCACAACTCTGACAATATATCGCGCGCAAACTGCAGGGCACGGGGTGAGGCCACATTCAGGACGTCGCGGCTGACTCCGCCCGTGGTCCATACGGTGACGGGATGGGCAGGGTCGCAACCGAACTCAGGATAGGCAGCCAAGGCGGCTACGAAATGGCCTGGCATGTCCACTTCGGGAATGACGGTGATATGACGCTCGGCACAATAGTCCACCACCTCACGCATTTCGCTGCGCGTATAAAAGTAGGGGCCGTAGGGCTGGTTGGTCCAGTAGGTGCCTCGCTTCATGTCGGTGATGCGACAGTTGGGAGCCGTGGCGCCAACCGTGGTCAGGCGGGGATATTTCTGAATCTCGGCTCGCCATCCTTGGTCGTCGGTCAGATGCCAGTGGAAGTAGTTCATCTTGTAGGCGGCCATGATATCTATCATGCGCTTCAACTGCTCGACACCGAAGAAGTGGCGACTGACATCAAGCATGAAACCGCGATAAGGGAAGCGAGGCTCGTCTTGAATCTCAACGCAGGGCAGCACGTAACTGCGACGGGCATCATACTTGCGAGCCATGACATTGGCAGGGAGCATCTTCTTCAGCGACTGGAAGGCATAGAAGAAACCCGCACTGGTGCTGGCCGTGACATCGACCCCCGTGGGCTTAATGCTGAGCCGATAGCCCTCGGGAGGACATGAGGCATCGAGGTGCATCGTGATGGCCCCCTCGCTCCTTCCCTGAGCAGTGGCCTGCAAGCCTGTGGCTGCATTCAAATGGATCACGAAGCGAGCCGCCTCGACACTAAGGCTGTCGGCCATCGACCCATAGGCCACCACCAATCGACTCTGTAGGGCGAAGTGGCCCTCGCCCGCAGTCATCTGCCTGGGGCGCGGAGTGAGGTTGACAGGGGTCTGTGCCAACATGGTGCCTGCAACACTGAGGAGAATGGCAAAGAATAACTTCTTCATGGTAATGACTTTTACTGGTTTTCGATTTGACGGTGAACGGGATACCACACGATGAGGGCACTGACAACCATGACGGTGAGGAGGACAAGCACGATGTCCCATGCCTCCACGACGACAGGATAGGACTCAACAATGAAGGCCCCCTCGCTCTTGCCCATGGAGATCAGCCCATAGTGCTGCTGCGCCCAGCATAGCGCCACACCAATGACCACCCCGACAAGGGCACCGAGGAAACTGATCATGTTGCCCTCGAGGATGAAGATGCGACGGACATCGCCCGGGGCTGCTCCAAGGTTGCGCAGCGTCTGTATGTCTCGCTCCTTGTCAATCATGAGCATCGTGAGCGACCCGATGATGTTGAAACTGGCCACAAGCAGGATGAAGGTAAGGAAGAGGTAGGCTATGAACTTCTCGATGCGCATGATGCGAAACACGTCCTCCTGCTGTTCATAGCGGTCACGGACAACAAACCTACTGCCCAGCTGGCGGGCAATGTCGCGCTTGGCCCTACTGAGGTTGGCATTGGGCTGAAGCCGCAACTCCAGTTGGGAGATGCGTCCCCGCTGGTCAAAGAGGTGCTGGGCAAAGGGGAGCGAGGCGATGATGTAGTTGGCATCATACTTGGCTTGCTTGACCTGAAAGACATAACCCGAACTCATCAGTTCGTCGCCATTGAAACTGCTCATGGGATTACCCATGTTCACCCGTTCGCCACGTTTAGGGGCATAGACCTGAAGAGGCGGGTCGAAGTCGGGACGAAGGCCCAGCTTCAGGGCCAGTTGTATGCCTGGGATGCAATACTCCAGGACATCGGCCTGCAGGGGAACCTCCCCGCCCTCCATTTCAGGATAGAGCAAATGGGGGAGATTGAGCTGCGAAGCATAGTTAGAGGCCATGCCCTTAACGGTGACCACCACCTGATGACCTTCGCGGACAACGAGGGCCTGGTCCTGAAGACAGGGAGTCACGACAGCCACGTCGGCACGCTGGCGAAGGGCACGGACAACGGGGTCCGAGGCCGAGAAGGTTTTCCCTTCGGCCAAGGTCACCTTCAGCTGAGGGTCGAAGTCGGTGAAGAGGTCGGAGACGAGTCCCTGGAATCCATTGAAGACACTGAGCGTGCACACCATGGCCATGGAGGCGATGGCAACACCACAGGCAGAGATGCCCGAAATGATGTTGATGGCATGGTGGCTCTTCTTGGAGAAGAGGTAGCGCCAGGCAATGAATAGACGATAGTTCATCTCCTCAAGCGTGCGGATTCTTAATTTCCAAGCAGTTCGTCGATGTGCTCGGCATAGTCGAGCGAGTCATCGACAAAGAACTTCAGTTCGGGGATGATGCGCAACTGATGGCGCATGCGTGTGCCCAGCTCATAGCGCACCTGCTTTTGGTTGGCAGTGATGTTTCCCACAATCTCCTCGGCGCGTTCACTGGGGAACACACTCAGATAGACACGGCAAATGCTCATGTCGGGGCTGATGCGGCACTGACTGACGCTGACCAGCACACCGGGCATCTGACGGGTTTGGGCTACAAACATCTCGCTTAGTTCCTTCTGTATGAGGCGAGCAACTTTATTTTGTCTTGTACTGTCCATAGGGTTATTGGGTGTTATTGAGAGTAATTAATTGGGTATGCTATTGGGGAAGCACCTGTATGAGGGTGAGCCCGTCGCGAACGGGAACGATGACTTTCTCCACCCGAGGGTCGTGGGCCAGCAGGTCATTGAATGCCTTTATGCCCAAAGTCTGCTGGTCGCTCTCACGGGTGTGTTCTTCTATGACATGGCCATACCACAACGTGTTGTCGGCAATGATGAATCCACCCGGTCGCATGCGAGGCAGGAGCATCTCATAGAATTCGATGTAATGGCGCTTGTCGGCATCGATGAAAGCCATGTCTATGTCCGTCAGCCCCATTTCGGGTATCATGCGAAGCGCGTCGCCTATGTGGAACCGGATGCGGTCGGCATAGGCTGAACCCTCGAGCCACGGACGGGTGAAGTCCTCCTGTTCGTCGTATATCTCAAACGTGTGCAGAAGGGCTCCCTCGGCAAGTCCCTCGGCTATGCACAATGCGGAATAACCGCTGAATGTGCCCAGTTCGACTGCCAGCTTAGGGCGCACCATGCGGGTGAGCATCTTCAGCAGACGGCCCTGAACGTGGCCGCTTGCCATCTGCCCATAGGACAATCGCAACTGAGTGTCGCGATACAGGCGATGCAAGTAGTCACCTTCAGGGTCGATGTGACTGCGGATGTACTCGTCCAGGCTATCCAAGGAATCCCTCCAGAGCAAGGCGGTAGGAGTCGAGTCCGAAGCCCACTACAACCCCCTTGCAGGCAGGGCTAATCCGACTTGTGTGGCGGAACTCCTCACGGGTGTAAACATTCGAGATGTGCACCTCGATGACGGGCGTGCTGATGGCCTTGATGGCATCGAAGATGGCATAGCTCGTGTGGGTATATGCACCTGCGTCGAGGATGATGCCGTCGAACTTGCCAAAGCCAGCCTCGTGGAGTTTGTCAATCAGCGCACCCTCCATGTTGCTCTGGAAATAGTCGATGCGCTCGTTGGGGTAACGCTCGCGCAGTTTCTCCAGATATCCCTTAAAGTCATGCACTCCGTAGATTTCTGTTTCCCGCTTCCCCAGCAGATTGAGGTTCGGGCCATTCATAATGAGAATTCTTTTCATAGTACTATAAATAAGCTTGTTCGAAAGCAAAGTTAATAAGAATTATTAAAAATCAAAAATTAGAACATTAAAAAATGCTGAAAATGAGTTAATGTATCACTATTATGCGGCAAACCACGGCCTTCTTGCCATCGCTAGTGCTGGCTACGACGTGGTACACACCGCTCGACACCCGCTTGCCATGTTTGTTGCGACCGTTCCATGTGAGGGAGCCTCCGTTCGACACTCCGTTCCACACCAACTGCCCCGTGGAGGAAAGTATCTTCACCTCGCCGTCCATGGTCAGCCCACGCACTGCAATGGGCCCATTGTAGTCGGGACGAACGGGATTGGGATAGGCCACGACATTGTCGGCATCGAGCACCTCCTCGGCCTCGGTGGCGTCACTGATGTAGCTGCACAAACCCACATCCGTACCAATCATGACCATGCCCGTCGTGGGATGAACGGCCAGGCACTGGATGCTGTTGGAAGGCAGCGGACTATCTTCTGAACGGAAGTTGTGCAGGAGTTCCTGACCATCGGCGCTCACGAGGTAGAGCCCATTGCTGCTGGTTCCTATCCACTTGCGGTTGGCGGGGTCAACGGCAATGCAGGTGATGGCCACGCCCGAAAGCAGATAGTCGGCCAGGTTGGTGCCATCGTTACGGGCAATCTTGATTTGCTCGAAAGTGAAGTCGCTGTCAAAGAACTTCGTAGGATCATTTATGACGAACAGCCCCAGCTGTGTTCCGCACCACACACGTCCGTCCAAGTCTTCGGCCATGCAATAAAACTCGTTCAGGTCATAGCTGGTGCCGTCCTGGTTGATGACGGTCTGCCGGAGCAGATGCTTGTCATCGCGTGTCGTGTTCAGCGTGCCATTCGTGTGGAAACCAAAGAATCCCCTACCTTCCACGCGGCGGTTTACCATGAAGTTCACACCGCTGCTGGTGAAGAGGAAGTCATCGGGGGTGGGGGTTCCCGCAATCTCGTCGTAGTAGAGCGAGAGCCATCGGCCCGAGGGCTGAAGGATGCGTATGATGGTGTCGGTCTGCTGGTTCATCATCCACAGGTTGCCGGCATCGTCATACTGCAGCCCCGTGCAGCCCACAAAGTTCAGTCCCAACTCCCGGCCGCCGTCCTTAATCTGACACAAAGGGCTGTTCTCACTGTTATAAAGTTTCACGAACTTCCCATCACGGAACTCATACACACCAGTTCGGTAACCGCTGGCAAAGTGATGCGAGGGGTCGTCCGGGTCTTGCACCAGATGGGTGGTGTTCCAGCGATGGAGGTCAGGATATTGTTCGGCAGGCCCCGTTTCATCGAAGTTTTTCCACTGCCCATCCTCATAATACATGGCCGTGAAGGGGTTGTATATGGCATAGGGAGTGTTGATGCCACCTGCCACAAGCAGACGGTCGCCAACGTATTGCATGCGATAGAAAAGGTCGCGGACGGGACTGTTGGGCTGTATGGAACCCACCGTCTCCGTGAAGGTGTCGCCCAGTTTGTAGCCCTTCATGCCGGCCATGCCCTCGCTGGCCCAATAGATGCCCTTGCCATAGGAGAGGGATTGCCACTCGTTGGTCATGGCTATGCGTTGCACCTGGTCGCTGCTTTGGTAGATAGTCACCTCCGACGGGGTGACCGACACGAGGTTTCCATTTGCCAGTGTGATGAACTTTACGCCCGTGGCCAATTGCGTCAAGCCCAGGCTGTTGTCGTTCATGCGGAACAATGTGCCCCCATGAAGGGCATAGACATGTCCGTCGAACGTGAGCATGTGGGTGTAGCTGCTGCCCACCGCCGACTGCCGGTTCCAGTTTGAGAACAGGTGCATGTTTTCCTGCGTGGAGTAGTAGAGCCCATTCCTTGCGCCCAGATAGACAACGCCGTCGCGCACCGTGATGGCCTGCACATAGACGCCCAACTGATAGGTGTCGCGGATGACTCCCTCCTGCATATCGACCGTGATGAAACCAAACCCGGTAGCCAGATAGGCCATACCCCCGTCCACATAGACGTAGTTCACGGTACGGTTCGAGAGCGTACTCTCCTTCAGACTGGCTATGTTCTGCACATTATCTTCTAAGTCCATCAGGTCGATGTTGCCATTGTCATAGACCAATATCAGGCGTTTGGCCACGGGGCTATAGGCCATGTGCTGGATGTGGATGTCGTTCAGGTCGTCAAGACTGTTGTAGGTGCGCACGGACGAGTCTTCCGTGTCGTAGCACAGCAGATTCCCATCTGTCAGGCTATACACCCGCTCGCCCGCCACCAGATTGTGGGTGGCCACCCAGTAGGAGGGATAGACCTGCCACTTGCCTATTTCCTGCGCGTTCAAGTCCGAGGTATTCAGGGCGGAACCCATGGGGCTCAGGCACAGCAGGCACAGGAACACCCTCAGGAAGGCTGCCAATTTCTGTGTGGCACGGCCGCGATGGCTGATGCGGTTCTTCTCCTGCGGACCCATTTCGGCGAAGCTTTTCCCTGTTTCCGATGGGGCAAAAATGGGGTCGTAGCCAAAGCCATCGGTGCCCACCTTCTCGCGTAGGATTTCGCCTTCGACAATGCCCTCAAACAGATGTTCCTCCCCACCCTGCACCAGGGCAATGGCCGTGCGGAAACGGGCATGTCGGTTATCGACGCCCTGCAGTTTGTCCAGCAGGCAACGGATGTTGGCCTCAGAGTCGTGGCTCTCGCCGTAGCCGTTCATCTGGCCAAAGCGGGCAGTGTAGATACCGGGCTCGCCTCCCAGGGCATCGACCTCCAGTCCTGTGTCGTCGGCAAAGCAGTCCTTGCCGTAATGGTCGTGCACATAGCGAGCCTTTTGCAAGGCATTGCCCTCCAGGGTGTCGGCCGTTTCGGGGATGTCCTCGTGGCAACCGACATCGTGCAGTCCGAGCACCTCGAATCGTCCCTCCAGTATCTGGCGGATTTCGCGCAACTTGTGCTCGTTGTTTGTGGCCATGATTATCTGTCTCATCCTTTCTTGATTTTGTCAAATCCTTCGCCAAACACACCCTCCACATTGCTCATCGTCACAAAGGCCCGCGGGTCGATGAGACGGATGAGTTGGAAGATGAGCCGGCTTTCTTGTTTACGCGCCATGATGAGGAGCACATTGCGGTGCTCCTTGCTGTACCATCCCTCGCCATGCAGCACCGTCACGCCGCGGTCCACCTTGTCGTTGATGGCCTGAGCTATCTCGGCATACTTTTCCGAGATGATGGTGAACTGGACGCTCTGCCGGGCACCGTTGACCACATAGTCCACCACGTTGATGCTCAGGAACAGGGCCAGGTAGCAGGTGACCAGTGTCTCAATGTCGTGATAGATGAACCACGAGGTGCTGACAATGAAGATGTCGATGCTCAGCATGATGCGGCCGAGTGACAAGTTGCGGTACTTGTTCACCGTGAGCACGATGATATCCGTTCCGCCCGTCGAACCGCCTGCCAGGAAGACTATGGCCAGTCCCAGTCCCTCGAGCATGCCGCCGATGACAGCTGCCATGAAGCGCTGGTCACCTATGATGCGTATCAGGTGTTCCTGGCCGTCGGGGCCTATCTCGGTCAGATAGTGTCCCTGGATGAACTCTATCAGGAACGAGGCGGCAAACGTGGCAATGAGTGTGCGCAGGCAGAAACGCCACCCCAGCGAGTAGAGACCTACCAGCAACAAGGCAAAATTGATGATGAAATACGACCAACTGGCATGGAAGCCCGTCATGTAGTAGATGAATGCCGAAATACCGCTCACACCGCCCGTTATCAGCTGATAGGGCAACATGAAACAGGTGAAAGCAACCGCAAAAATCGTCAGGCCCAACGCTATCTTCAGATAGGTGAGCACAATCTCCTTAATGATGACACTCTTTCCTTCCATCTCAACTTTCAACTCATTTAATCCTATTGAATCCTAAACCATAGACGCCCTCGACACGACTCGTGGAAACGAAGGCAGCGGGGTCCACCTGCTGAATCAGCCTCAGCACACTGATGTGCTCGTGGCGGTGCACCATCAGAATCATCACGTTCATGGGAGCGTGACTGTAACATCCCTCACCGTTCAGCTGGGTCATGGTGTGGCCCGTGTGCTCACGGATGATGCGGGCCATCACCTCGCCCTTCTGGGTCATGATGATAAGCTGCACGTCCTGCTTGGCCGAGTTGATGATCATGTCAGCGGCATAGGTATAGACGAACAGGGTGACGTAGCCAAACACCACCATGCGCCAGTCGTGGAAGATGAACCAACAGGAGCCAATGACCAAGAGGTCGAGATAGAGCAGGACACGGCCAAACGAGATGTTCTTGTACTTGTTGACAATGGCGGCCACAATATCCCAGCCGCCTGTCACGCCACCCGAGAGGAAGCACAGTCCGACGCCCACACCATTGATGAGGGCTCCCAGCACGCAGGCCATGGTGGATTCGCCTGGCCCCAGAATCTGTATGAGCTCACCACTCTCGTCGGTCATCAGCCTCTGCCCTATCTCCAGGAAGAAGGCCATGGAGATTACGGCATAGCCCGTCTTCATTGTGAATTTCCACCCCAGCTGCCACAGGGCAAAGGACAGCAGGATGCCGTTACCAATCAGCACGGCAAGACTCATGGGGAAGCCAGTGGCATAGTACAGGATGGAGCACACACCCACCCATCCGCCTGTGGGGATGTGGTAGGGCAACAGAAATACGGTCCAGCCCGTCATGTAGATGGCCATACCAAGATTCAGATAGAGGAAGTCCTTCGAGAAATCCCAAACTCTGCGCAAGGCCTTATTCGGATCTTTTGACATATCAGCGAACTATGATTTACAAGTTAAGCGGGTTTTATCACGATGTTGATGATGCGTCCGGGCACCACTACCACCTTCACCACCTGCATGCCTTCGAGATACTTCTGACTGTCGGGGGCTGCAAGGGCTGTCTTCTCCACCTCGTCCTTCGGCATGTCGGCTGGCAAGTCCAGCGTGAAGCGCACCTTGCCGTTGAACTGCACGGGCATCTTCACGGTCGATTCCACCAGGAATTTCTCGTCAAACTGGGGCCACTGGGCATCGCAGACACTGGTCTCGTGTCCCAGAGCCTCCCACAGCTCCTCGGCAATGTGGGGACAGAAGGGGGCGATGAGGGCCACCAGCGGTTCCAGTACACGGCGGCTGCGGCACTTTTGGTTGGTGAGTTCCGTGGTGCACACCATGAAGGCGGGAATCGAAGTATTGTAGCTGAACTCCTCGATGTCGGCACTCACCTTCTTGATGAGTTTGTGCAGCGACTTCAGGTTGTCGGCCGTGGGCTCGCTGTCGTCGGCCTGCAGGCGTCCTTCCTTGTCCCAGAACAGCATCCAGAACTTCTTCAGGAAGCGGTGACAGCCGTCAATGCCGTTGGTGTCCCAGGGCTTCGACTGCTCGACGGGACCGAGGAACATTTCGTACAAGCGGAGCGTGTCGGCACCATAGTTCTCTACGATGAGGTCGGGGTTGACGACGTTGAACATCGACTTCGACATTTTCTCGATGGCCCAGCCGCAGACATACTTCCCATCTTCCAGGATAAACTCGGCCGTCTCGTATTCAGGGCGCCAGGCCTTGAAGGCTTCGAGGTCCAGCACGTCGTTCTTCACGATGTTCACATCCACATGGATGGGTGTGGTGTCATACTGCTCCTTCAGGCCCAGGCTGACGAAGGTGTTGGTGTCCTTGATGCGATACACGAAGTTCGAGCGGCCCTGTATCATGCCCTGATTGATGAGCTTCTGGAAGGGTTCGTCCTTGCAGCTCACGCCCAGGTCATAGAGGAACTTGTTCCAGAAGCGACTATAGATGAGATGGCCCGTGGCATGCTCCGAACCGCCCACATAGAGGTCCACGTTCTGCCAGTATTCGTCGGCTTCCTTGCCTACGAGTGCTGTCGAATTGTGGGGGTCCATATAGCGCAGGTAGTAGGCCGAACTGCCGGCAAAGCCGGGCATGGTGAACAGTTCCAGAGGGAACACCTTCTCGTCGTCGATGAGCGACTTGTCCACCACCTTGCGGTTTGCCTCGTCCCAGGCCCACACCTTGGCATTACCCAATGGGGGTTCGCCCGTGGCGGTGGGCAGGAAGTTCTCGACCTGAGGCAGTTCCAGGGGCAGGCACTCCTCGGGAATCATCATGGGGATGCCCTGCTTGTAATAGACGGGGAAGGGCTCGCCCCAGTAACGCTGGCGGCTGAAGATGGCGTCGCGCAGGCGGTAGTTCACCTTCACGCGTCCCAGTCCGTGCTCGCTGACATATTTCTTCGTGGCCGCGATGGCTTCCTTCACAGTCAGTCCGTTCAACACCAGACCCTCCCCATTTTGAATTTTGGATTTTGAATTTTGAATTTCGCCTCTTGGCGAATTGATGACAATGCCCTCCTTGGCGTCGTAGCTCTCCTCCGACACGTCGGCCCCTTCGATGAGGGGTATGATGGGCAGACCGAAATGCTTAGCAAAAGCATAGTCGCGCGAGTCGTGGGCAGGCACGGCCATGATGGCTCCCGTGCCGTAGCCGGCCAGCACATAGTCGCTGACCCAAATGGGCACATCCTCGCCCGTGAGGGGATTGACGGCATAGCTGCCCGTGAAGACGCCCGTCACGCGCTTGTCAATCATGCGCTCACGCTCTGTGCGGGCCTTCACCTGTTCCAGGTAGGCATCCACCTGAGCCTTCTGCTCGGGAGTGGTCAGGCGCTCCACCAGTTCGCTCTCGGGAGCCAACACCATGAAGGTGACACCGAACATGGTGTCGGCACGGGTGGTGAAGATGGTGAATTCCTCGTCTGTGCCGGAAATGCGGAAGCGCACCTCAGCGCCCTCCGAGCGGCCAATCCAGTTGCGCTGCGTCTCCTTGATGCTCTCGCTCCACTGGATGGTGTCGAGTCCATCGAGCAGGCGCTGGCTGTAAGCACTCACGCGCAGGCACCATTGGCGCATCTTCTTCTGCTCCACGGGATAGCCGCCGCGCACGCTCACGCCGTCCACCACCTCGTCGTTGGCCAGCACCGTGCCCAGCTGGGGACACCAGTTGACCATGGTCTCGCCCAAGAAGGCCAGACGGTAGTTCATGAGCACCTCGCTGCGCTTCTTCTCGTCCCACGACTGCCACTCTTCGGCAGTGAAGGCGAGCTCCTCGCTCTGGGCAATATTCAATCCTTCTGTACCGCACTTCTCGAAATGACCTATAAGTTCCGAGATTGGACGGGCGCAACCAGCCTGAATGCTCCCTTCGCCCTTCGGAGAGGGGACGGGAGTGAGGTCGTAATAATGGTTGAACATCTGCTGGAAGGCCCACTGCGTCCAGTGGTAGTAGTCGGGGGTGCAGGTGCGCACCTCGCGGTCCCAGTCAAACGAGAAGCCAATCTTGTCCAGCTGCTCGCGATAGCGGTCGATGTTCTGGAAGGTGGTCTTTTCGGGATGCTGACCCGTCTGTATGGCATACT
>DGUV01000012.1:0-7287 GCA_002395775.1 Prevotellaceae bacterium UBA4301 | reverse complement strand
TGGCATACTGCTCGGCGGGCAGTCCGTAGGAGTCATAGCCCATGGGGTTGAGCACGTTGTAGCCCTGCTGCCGCTTGTATCGCGCATAGATGTCGCTGGCAATGTAGCCCAGCGGATGACCCACATGCAGTCCTGCTCCCGAGGGATAGGGGAACATGTTCAAAACATAGAACTTCTGTCGTGTGGGGTCTTCGCTGACGTGATAGGTCTTCTGCTCCACCCAGCGCTGGTGCCACTTGCGTTCAATCTCTCTGAAATTGTAATCCTTAGCCATGTATCTTTTAAATAATATATATTTCGGGCGCAAAGATACAATTTAGTAAGCGATTTCCCAAATCCAATCGTAGAAATCCGAACGCAAGTGCCTAAAAACACTATCTGAGAAGAGCGAAAACTGCCGGATGCAGCTCGCTCTTGGTTGCCGGGCACCGCCCGAGCCACGGTTCACGGTTCGCCGAGCACATCATAGATGATGCTCACCTGGCGGGATGTGAGATAGTGGGCACGGGGCAAATATCCGGCTTCGGCCAGACGGGTCGAAAGTTCTTTGTTTAGCTGAATCCAACGCCGCAGGTTGCGACAAGCCGTCTCCTGGGACAGTTCAGGGAAATAGGCCTGGGCCAGTTCGGCCTTGCCACAACAAGGGCGCCGCGAAGAGAAAGACATTTTCTCCATTTTCTAAAAATTCTCTGACGATTAATAAAGTGGTTACGATTATTTGGTATAGGCCAGGGGGATGGGCAGATGTGCCGGCGACCGGAGCCTCATCAGGCCAGTGCCATGGCTGCCAGCACCACCAGACAGGTGAGTGCCACACCTGCGAACTCTGTCATTTCATACATCTGTTCCACCAAGTCGGTCTGTTCGTCGTAAGTGCGGCCGTTGGCCACAATTCTGATTAGCGTTTCCATAATATCAGTTTTTTGATAATTTCCTTTAATTCTTTTATTCCATTCATCTCTCTCACAGCAGCGTGCGGATGACCACCACGGCCTTATAGACACCGCAGATCTGTTCCTTCAACACTTGGAAGGGCTCATACGAGGGATTGTCGCTGTAGAGCGTCAGGTAGGGGTCGTTGCCGTTGATACCCTTGATGCGCTTGAGCATGCGCTCACCGTCGCGGGTGAAGATGAGGTAGATGTCGTTAGGACGGATGCGGCCCGTCGAATCCAGCCTCTTGATGCCCACGATGTCACCGCTCTGTATGGTGGGGTCCATCGAGTTACCCACCACGGGGAAATAGGCATCGACATTGAGGCCGGGAATGGAGATGCGCTCCACCGAGATGTCCTCATGCCCCATGTCCAGCTGGCCGGCGCTGGCCGGCATGCGGCTGTAGTAAGGCACTCCCACGGGCAACTGGTCGCTGACGGAGTAGTTCGTGTCCTGATAGCCGCGGCGGGGCATCTCTTCCTTGCCCGTGAGCCACTCAAACGAGACCTCGGGCAGGGCGCGGCATATCTTGGCAATGCCACCCTCGGGAATCTGGTTCTGAGCCATCCAGTTGGCAATGGTGGGCTGTGTGGTGCCGATGATGGAGGCAAACACCTTCTGTGTGCCACCGTACTGGCTGATGAGAGTCTTGAGAATCTGTCGTGCGTCCATAGCGTCTTTATTTGATTTCTGATGCAAAATTATAAATTATTTTATTACCCACCAAATATTTTATCAACTTTTTAATATTTTAATCAAAAATCAATCATTAACTTTCGGGCAGAGGCAATATGAGTTTATGGCCATAACCTCAGTTGGGTTACGGCCATAAACCAAGTTACCTTTCGCCCCGATGCCTCTCGGGAGGTACTAAACTAATAGTAAGGAATGCCTACAAACGCACCTGTTTCCGCCCGTTGCGTATATAGACTCCCTTCGGGAGCGCAGAGGACTCAGAGATACGGCGACCGCTGAGGTCGTAGAGTTCATACGAGTCGTTTGCAGGACGGAAGGTGTCTGAGACGTCATCCGTCGGATCTGGCAACGCATAAACCTTACCCTTATAAACACGCTGGAATTTCTCCACTTCCGACGGTTGCACATAGACTTTGGTATCCGTACCCATACCTCCGAACATGTAACTGGTAATCCAGCGGGATTCGATGATTCCTCTGATATAGAGAGATTCCAGCTTACAACCAGAGAACGAATTACTGCCTATACGATAAACGCTTTCCGGCAAGTCAAGTGTCCTTAAGGCCGTACAACCAGAGAAGGCTTCAGAATTTATTTCAGTCACACTCTCGGGAATCTGGATTTCTGTTAAGCTACTGCAATTGAGAAACATTCCATAATCGATTCTTTCCAGATTTGGCGACAAGTTTACATGCTTTAGCGACGTGCAGTTCTCAAAAACATAATTTTCTGTCATTGTAACGCTTGCGGGCATCGTAATAGAAGTCAGGTTGGTACTTCCAGAGAAGAGCCTGCCACCAAGATAATAGACCCCATCAGGTATCGTCACAGATTCTATGCGCTTACAATCCGCGAATGTCCAACCAGATAATATTTTCAGATTAGACGACAACCTCACCTCCTCCAACTTCGGACTATGATAAAAAGCAGCGTTGCCCAAAATAGTCACATTGTCGGGCAATGTGATATTCACAAGATACTTGCTATACCCGAACGCGCTGTTATCCACCCTGGTTACAGACTCCGGCACGGTGTATGATGAGCGTCTGGAAGCGGCAGGGTAGGAATAGAGTCTTGTCTTATCCTTATTAAACAACACGCCGTCAACGGCACAAAGTGCAGGATTACCCTCTTCAACCTCTATCATTTCCAACGCACTGCACCCGGCAAACAGGTTACCGTCGACCCCTCTGTCCTCGTCAAAATTCGTATTCGTGACAGTCCGTGGAATCGTCACCTTGGTCAAGGCCTTATTATCGCTAAAGGCATCCATGCTTATGCTCTTCACGGAATAGGTCTGTCCTCCGTAACTCAGTTCCGACGGAATGCATACCTCACCAGACCATGAGCTTTTCAATACAACGGCCTGACGTAAGGCATTCCGAAGTATGTAATTAGTGCCATCGATTGTCGCTGCCTCGTAAGTGTCTTTCAGCGTCAGCCGTTCTCCTTCCGTCAGTTCTACCAGTCCCTCATACCACCAGCATTTCAGATAAAAGCTGTTTTGTTCCAAGCCACGTACTGTGAACGAAATATTGAAAGGACAAGTACAAGTTACCAATGCCTCTTCTGGGACGGGAGCAACATCGATGGACAGAGAACAAGATGAACCACTATGCCCTTCACCCATACTGGACTTTATATCGAAGTCATATGTAGCACAATTACTAATATAGTTTTGCAGCTGCACCGACAAGATGCTGCCCTCCTTCTCCAGTATGATTGTCGGATCCGTATTCGCCTCAGCTTCGCCAGCCGAGGCATAACCCGGAGCCCTTGACACACAGCCACTGTTCTGCGTATCCGATACCGTCATCTCCTGACCTTGCGCGCTGGCCCCCATTGTCATAAACATGGCCAAAATAAGTGATAATACGCCCCTTTTCATGTTCTTCATATAGATAAAAGTTTATAACTACATTGCAAATTTAGAGAATATGGAATTTTACTCCAGCATTACCACCTTCCGCCCGTTGCGCACATAGACTCCCTTCGGGAGCGCAGAGGCCGCAGAGATGCGGCGACCGCTGAGGTCATAGACGGCCTGCGAATGCCCAGACTTCTCCGTGCGCTCCGTAGTTGCGATGCCGTTCTCTCCCCAGTTGGCGTCGGGAATCTCGTAAATGATTCTGTCTCCAACACGGACCTGAATTAGGCGTTCAATATTACCAGGTATTCCTCCCTGTCCTACATTTAGTTTCGGACCATGTAGATATCCAATTCCTTCCATCCATGTATAAGTAAATTCCGAACGAAGGTATTGGTCGTACATTTCCTTGTTTTCATTGTAATCTTCAATGAATGCCTTCATTTGTTCTGCATACTCAATGCCGATGCGGTCATAAAGGAAGAATATCCGAATGCCATCTTTGTTATACTTCACGCTGTCGATATAGCACGAGACGGTATCACCATTATTAAATTGATTGACGATGGTCTTATCTCCCATTTCAACGCTGAAGTCATATAACAATTTAGGAACACTCTCCTCTTTTGAAAAATAATAGACGCGTCTGCCTTCCTCATAGAGGGGAGCGATGAGCTCCCCATCCTTCATCCAACGCTCGCAAATGCGGCCGCCAATGATGGTGTCCCCGTCGAAGTAATACTGAGAAAAACCGTATGGTGTGAGATGTGAGTCTCCCATGGGGTATCGGCCAACCGTCCACACCTTCCCCTCCTCGATGAAGGGGTGATAGGCATCCTGCCTGGTGACAGGGTGCTCCACACCATCGGAATCGACATAAACGAGCCGGATGCTCTCGTCGCTGAAGAGGAACGGATGTTCGAAATAAAGGTCTATGGCATATCGGGCCATGCGGTCCACCACCGGTTCAACTCCTTTCTTGACAAAGCTTATCTGGTTCTTCGAATCCTTCGGGCTTACATGGCAGCATACGTAGTTGTTGGGCCCACATTGCAGCCACATGCTTCCTGTCACATGCAGTTTCCCGTCCGTAATCTCGCACTTCAGGCTGTCCGGCCCTCCGTAGGATGAGGTGTAGGGCAGTTCTTCCCCGCGAGTCAGGTCCTGACCGATGACAAAATTGTTGCTGCCCCATGTGCCATACAGGTCGAATGGATAATAGTCAAGAGGCCAAGAGGATGCCATAGAGAACACCATATAGGCCAACGTGTAGTACCACGAACTGGGCGCGTCTGCATACGGATTCCAGCTGTCCGTCGGCATCCCCAGGCTGCCGATTCCCTCCACCCACTGGGTGCTGCCCCCGTTTTCGGGATCGGTGGATGTCAGGGTCAGGGTGCGCAGCCTCTTGCCCTTCACCGTGATGTAGTCCGTCTTGGTGACCACTCTCCGGTCGGTCCTCTCGCCGATGCCTATATCGAAGATGTCGCCCTCCTCCAGGGTGAAGTCATAGACGCAGTATTCCCTTTCCGTCTCCCTGTCGTAGAGATACACGCGCTTGCCTTCCTCACGGAATAGTCCCAACGAGGGAGCAGTGATTTCCCCGTCATACGCATATATCACTTCGTACGGATCCCCCTTATACAGGGGCAGGTATGCGTGCTCGCCAATCGTCTCTCTCTTCCTCCCGAAACAAAAATCATCTTCCTGGAAATAGGGACCAAAGCAGAATCCCAGTACGTGCCAGTGCTTCCCCTCCTCTACAAAGGGTGTGTATTCCTCTGCCCGCATGGTGCTGACGACAGAAAAGATACAAAACAAGAATGCGAGAATCTTTTCCATGGTACTATAAGTTATATTTCGTAGCAAATTTACGGATTAATAACGTTAATTCCAAGTTCTGCGCCGAGTTTTACCTCAAAACCGTTCCGAATGGTGACACCTTGAGGGGGCTATTGCATGACCACCTTCCGCCCGTTGCGTACATAGACTCCCTTCGGGAGCACAGAGGAGACGGAGGGCACAGAGATGCGGCGACCGCTGAGGTCGTAGGCTGGTGCGTCATTATGAATTATGAATTCTGAATCTTGAATTGCCTCAACTCCGGTCGTGCCCTTGCAGACAAGTGAATCGCTACGCAAGATTCCGTTCATGTATATTTTATAGGTACCGGCTTTTAGGCCTGGTATCCTTATATTAAAGCTTTTGGGATATACGTCCGTAGCATCACTCACGCTATATGCTTTCAAGTCAATGACATCATCTTTTATGGTACATTCTGCAGAACAGAGTTCCCGGCTGAGCGGACAATAGTCTGTGACGCACAGGGTATCCCCCGAGAACGTATATGAGCTTGCATAGTCGCAGCGAGTTGGTTCAAAGGGGACCATGGCATAATCCTCCTCAATTACTTCGAAGTGTGAATACATGATTCTTGAACTCCCGTGAATCAGATGTGTCCTTTCGGGTTTCTCAGGGAGCAGGTTCAGTGTTTGCAGTATTTGCAGGGGTATTATTCCCCATTCTACAGAGCCTATGCCCTCCATCCATTCGTCTTCGAGGCCTTCATCTTCCAGAGACTGCAGATGTACCACCTTAGGTGAGTCGACACTCGTATAGAGAGAAAGGCATTTACGCCAGGAGCCATAGTATTTAGCATAGGAATCAAAGGTAAAGGATTTCGTTACTACAAACTTTTCACCCCAAGGGTTCACAAAGGAGTCTCCCTCCTTTAGCCCGTAGTCCATCAGCAGAAGCTCCTGTCCTTCGTGGAACAAGAATACCTTGTCCCCTTCCTGACGGAACAGCAGTGTGTCCTTTCCCTCCACTACGACCTTCATGTAGTTTCTATCGTTGATCAGGGTGTCTGCCAGCGAAGCATAATACTCCATTTTCCCGAATTCACCGCCTTCTGTATGATAATACGACTGCCAGTAATTCGTGTGAATGTCCATGGGACTCTTTTCGGGATATTCCTTCTGCATGAGCTCCTTGTATTCAGAATACACTGTGGGATAGCCCTTTACCTGTGCCATAGTAAAGAGAGAGAAGGCAAGGGAGACTGTCAGTATAAGTGCTCTTTTCATAGTATAAGGTTTTATAATGTTAGAATCACTGCGTAAACTTATTAATTTCCGGTGAATATTTCAAGTTCTGCGCCCAGTTTTTATCTCAAACCCGTTCTGAATGGTGGCACCTTGAGGGGCGCAGAATGAAGTTTTACCTTTCTTTTGCTCATTTATTTAGTTACAGATTCGTACTACATTGTTTTCTCGCCTACAAAGTTCGGAACAAAATATAAAGCCTCCAAATTTTTTGGAGACTTAAAAGTGACAAAAAGTGACAGGATGAATAAACTCGCTAATATACAGCGCATTGTATTCCCTGCCAATTAAGTGAAAAAAGTGAAAAAGGGCCGTCAGAGGCTAAATGTTGCGTTTCCTCTTTTCATTCCGATATCGGGTATAGATGGCAATGAGAATGGCTATAAGCAGGAAGGTTGTAAGGGTCTGGACCAGCCAACTGACCTCACGTGCCTTCTTTTCTGCCAGATTCCTTTCCGTCGAATAGTCATACATGGCCTTTGCTTGTGTAAGGGCTTCGCTTTGCGCCTCGTTGAAGTCTCTTATCTTTCGGGCTTATCGGAGACTTCGGAGATCCAGATGATATGGGCATGTAGTATGTTCCCGCTCATCCTGTACGTTTCTATAGGGAAACTGATTAAAGGTGAAATAATTGTCGATGAAATGGGCTATTTTATTGTTTCGGCCTATTCGTTCCCAATCATC
>DGUV01000020.1:17323-56778 GCA_002395775.1 Prevotellaceae bacterium UBA4301 | reverse complement strand
GGCCAAGCTCTATGCTGGTCTGGCCAACGCGCAGCTGGGCAAGTATGAGGAGGCTGAGAAGTACCTGAGCGACTTTGATACGAAAGGCGACGAGATGATTAGCCCTGCCGCCATCGGTGCGCTGGGTAACGTCTATGCTCAGCTGGGACAGAACCAGAAGGCAGTGGAGACCCTGAAGAAGGCCGCTGAGAAGGCCGACAACAACGTGCTTTCGCCCATCTATCTGGTGCAGGCTGCTGAAATCCTTGAGGCTGACGGCAAGGCTGCCGAGGCCCTGAAACTGTACGAGGAAGTGAAGGCTCACTACCGTGCCAGCATGCAGGGTCAGGAAATTGACAAGTACATCGAGCGCGCTAAGGCCGCAAAATAACCGCGATGGCTACAGCTTTTCACAACCTGTCGGATTACGATCTGGAGAGCGTTTCCTCGGCTGAGGGCATGCGCTTTGGCATCGTCGTTTCGGAGTGGAATCGTGAGGTGACGGGAGGTTTGCTCCAGGGTGCCCACGACACGCTCCTCAAGCATGGCGCACGTGAGGAGGACATCACCGTCCTCACTGTCCCCGGAAGCTTCGAGCTCGTCTATGGTGCAGCACGCATGGTCAAGAGCCAGCGTTTCGATGCTGTCATTGCCATCGGCTGTGTGGTCAGGGGCGATACGCCTCATTTCGACTACATCTGCCAAGGCACGACGCAGGGCCTGGCCGAACTCAACCGCGAGGCCGAGGTGCCCGTCATCTACGGATTGCTTACCTGCAACGATATGGAGCAGGCCGAGGCCCGTTCGGGTGGCATGCTGGGCAACAAGGGCGACGAGTGTGCTGTCACGGCCATAAAGATGGTGGACTACGGACGAAAGCTGAACTAAGCGCGTTAGGATAATAAAGAAGTAGGGCAGGATGCACGTTAGCATCCTGCCCTACATTCTTTTTGTCCCATCTGGTCAGAAGGGTAGGTCGGAATCCTGAAGAGGCGGATAGAGGTCGGGGAAGAGTGCATCGAGGCAGTTGAAGTCCTCCTTCTCGGCTTGCTGGCGATAGTGGAGCGACTGCTCGGCATGGCCCAGTTGCTGGTGGCAGTAGGCCAGATAGGAGAGGGCATAGCCGCGCATGGTGTATCCCGAAAGGCTGACGATGCGTTCGAGGCGCTGGATGGCAGGTTCGAAGAGCCCGCTGTCGATAAGGCATTGGGCATCGAGATAGTTGGCCCGTTCGTCGCTGGGGAAGTAGCGGAGAAAGCGGGTATAGTACTCGTGGGCCTCGTCAAGCTGTTCCGTGTCGAGCAGCACGTCGGCCATCATGAGCAGTCCCTCGGCACTCTCGGGGTTGATGGCCAGCAAGTATTCGGTGGCCTCCCTGGCTTCGGCATAGTGCTCCAGCCAGATGTGTGCCTCGGCCAGCTGCAGCCAGGCGTGGGTGTCGTAGGGAATCTCTTCGATGTTCTCCTCCAGCAGTTCTATGGCTTGCTGATACTCCTTGCGATAGTTGTGAATCTCGGCCTGCAGGGCAATGGCATCGCGATAGTCGGGATGGTTGGTGCGCAAGAGGTTCACCCATTCCATGGCTTTGGCCCCGAATCCGTAGTCCTTGCACAGTGCGATGCTGTCGTAGAGCAGGTCGGCTGCATCCTCAGCCTCCGATTCCTCATAGCACTGCATGAGCAGGTCGAAGGCCTTCGGGGCCTCGTTGAAGTAGAAATAGAGTTCAGCTTTCAGGAAGATGACTTCGCGGTCATCCTGGTCGGAGATGGCATTGCAGATGCGCCACGCCTCCTCGCGGTTGCCATAGAACATTTGCTGGCGGGCGAGGAATATCTGCGGGTCAACGCTGTCGGGGTAGAACGACAGGGCATACTGGATGCAGCGGTCGGCCTCGTCCATGCGCTGGTTCATGGCATAGTATTCGGCTATGTCAGTCAGCGTCTCAGAGTCGAAGTCGGCAGGTTCGCCAGTCGAGAGCATTCGCTCGTAGGCAGCAAGCGACTCCCTGAATTCGCGGTCTTGGAAATAACTGTAGTCTTCCTTCACTTCTTCCAGGTGTCTTTGAGTCCAACGGTCTTGTTGAAGACGATGTGTCCGGGCTGGCTGCTGGGATCCACATTGAAGTATCCTATGCGCTGGAACTGCAGATAGCTCAGGGGCTTCATGTCGGCAGCAAAGGGTTCCACATAGCAACCCTTTAGGACAGTCAGGCTGTCGGGGTTAATCATTTGTCGCATGGCCGTGACGGCATCGCATCCCTGCTGTTGGCGGATGGAGGCCATCTCGTCGCGCGGGTTTTCCACCTTCCACAGGCGGTCGTAGAGGCGTACCTCGGCCTCCACGGCATTGTGGCTGCTCACCCAGTGCAGGGTCTTGCCCTTGATTTTGCGGTCGGCACCAGGCAGACCACTGCGGGTCTCGGGGTCGTAGGTGCAATAGATGCAGGTGACGGTTCCGTTCTCGTCCGTGTCGCAAGGGTGCTGCTCGTCGCACTTGATGATGTAGGCGTTCTTCAGGCGGACCTCCTTGCCGGGGGCCAGTCGCATGAACTTCTTCTCAGCCACTTGCTGGAAGTCGTCGCGCTCAATCCACAACTCACGGCTGAACTCCACTTCATGCGTACCGTCGGCCTCGTTCTCGGGATTGTTCACGGCGGTGAGCATCTCGGTCTGGCCTTCGGGATAGTTGGTGATGATGACCTTGACGGGGTCGAGCACGGCACTGACGCGGATGGCTCTGCTGTTGAGGTCCTCACGCACAGCGCTCTCCAGAAGGGCCATTTCGTTGAGAGCATCGTAGGTGGTGTATCCAATCTTGTCGATGAACTTTTGGATGGATTCGGGCGAATAGCCGCGACGACGGAAGCCGCAGATAGTCGGCATGCGGGGGTCGTCCCAGCCACTTACCATCCCCTCGTTGACCAGGGCCAGCAGATTGCGCTTCGACATCAGGGTGTACGACAGATTCAGCTTGTTGAACTCTGTCTGCCGAGGGCCTTGGTAGGTAGCGAGTTGAGCGTTGAGGGCTGAAAGTTTGCTTCCGCTCTCGGCATTGGCGCCGCAGTCGGCAATCCACTCTCTCATCCACTGCACAAACAGGTCGTAGAGGGGACGGTGCTCCACAAACTCCAGTGTGCAGAGCGAGTGGGTGACTCCCTCCAGGTAGTCGCTCTGGCCATGTGTGAAGTCATACATGGGGTAGGCATTCCACTTGTTGCCAGTGCGGATGTGGGGAATGTTGAGTACGCGATAGATGAGTGGGTCGCGGAAGAGCATGTTGGGATGGGCCATGTCAATCTTGGCTCTCAGTACAAGTGTTCCTGGTTCACACTTGCCGCTGTTCATGAAATCAAACAACTGCAGGTTTTTCTCTACGGAACGCTCGCGGTAGGGACTGTTGGTGCCGGGACTGGTGGTGGTACCCTTTTGCTGGGCAATGACCTCGGCCGACTGCTCATCGACATAGGCACGACCTTGCTTAATCAGCCACACGGCAAAGTCCCACAGTTGCTGGAAATAGTCGGAGGCGTAATAGACATTGGCCCATTCGTAGCCCAGCCACTTGATGTCCTGTTCGATGCTTTCGATGTATTCCGTGTCTTCCTTCTGGGGATTGGTGTCGTCGAATCGCAGGTTGCAGATGCCGCCATAGCGCTTGGCCACACCAAAGTCCATGGCTATGGCCTTGGCATGTCCGATGTGCAGGTAGCCGTTGGGCTCTGGTGGAAAGCGGGTCTGCACTTTTCCTGCATTCTTTCCTTCGGCCAGGTCGGCTTCAATCTTCTGTTCTATGAAATTAAGACTCCTCTTTTCGTTGTTTTCAACATTCTCAGTCGTTACCATAGCAATTCTTCTTTACGTATTCGTTAAATGTGTGCGCAAAGATAATATTATTTTGCTACATGGCAAAGTGAATGGTTTGGAAAAGGAGAAATATGTTTTTTAACATATAAAAATATTTGGCAAGAGCGACGAAAATGGCTAAATTTGCAGCAGTTATTCTAAAAAACAATCTTTTTACCTTAAAAACTAATACCTATTTGAAAAAGGCTGAGTCGTGAGATTCCGGCCTTTTTTTCATTTTTTGCTCCTCGATAGATTGCAATAGAATCCCAGTTTGTAGAGATTGAACAGTTGGATGCAGGGATGGTTGCCAGTCAGGTTGAGACGCATCAGCGCTTGTGTGTGTCGGAAGACAAAGGCCACGAGCGGGGTCAGGGCACAACGGTTGAGGCGGTTGTATGTCTCCAGCAGTCGCGATTTGTCTGCAATGCGTTCCCTGATGTCGTACAGGGTCTTCATGGCTTCTTCGGTCTTTTGCAGAAATACGTCATTCGTTTCGATGTCGCCATTGACGAGAGGATTGTCGATGTGTAGCACTGCAATGCCTTCGTCGGCCAATTCCTTGCCCAGCAGCGTGTCTTCGTAGCCGTAGCGTGTGATGGTTTCGTCAAATGGGTGTGCCAGAGCCACCTTGCGCGGAATCATGATGTTGAAGGTGCGCAAGCTGTCGTACGGAGCTTGGTTGCGCCGAGCGGCCGTAAAACGTGGCTCACAGCTCTTCTCATACTTCCAGCGCAGTGACACGCTGGGACTGGGCAGGTGGGCGGGATGAACAATGCCGCCACACACCACGGCGTCAGTGGGCAGGCATTGGAGGTATCGGCCGAGGAAGTCTTCCCGTTCCACCAGTGCATCGCTGTCAATGAAGAGCAGGTAGTCGCTTTGGGCCATCTGTGTCAGACGATTGCGTATTCGGGCGCGCCCCATGTTGTGTTCCGATTCCCAATAGACGACGTTTTTGAGTTGGGCAAGGCTGCGGTTGCTCTGTCTGACCTGGGTGTTACAGCTTCCGTCGTCGGCCACCACGATTTCAACCTCTTCGGGCATTTGCCGATGCAGGGCATGCACCAGTCGGGTGCAGTCCTGGTTGTAGGTCGGAATCAGTATGGACAGCTTCATGATTGCAAAATTACATAATAATTGTGAATTGGGAATTGTAAATTGTGAATTATTTCGTATCTTTGCGTCTGTTATGGCACCATTGGCAGAGAGAATGCGCCCGACGTCGCTTGACGACTACATCGGCCAGAAACATCTGGTTGGTGAGGGAGCTGTCTTGCGTCGTATGATTGAGTCGGGGCGCGTCAGCAGTTTCATCCTTTGGGGACCTCCAGGGGTGGGCAAGACCACTTTGGCCAGCATCATAGCCCATCAGTTGCAGACTCCTTTCTATACGCTCTCGGCCGTGACCAGCGGCGTGAAGGACGTTCGCGAGGTGGTGGAGAGGGCCAAGTCGAACCGCTTCTTCAATTCGGCCAGTCCCATCCTGTTCATCGACGAAATCCATCGCTTTTCCAAATCACAGCAGGACAGTCTGCTCGGGGCTGTGGAGCAGGGCATCATCACACTCATTGGTGCCACCACGGAGAATCCCTCATTCGAGGTCATACGTCCCTTGCTGAGCCGTTGTCAGGTGTATGTGTTGAAGAGCCTGGAAAAGGCCGACTTGCTGGAATTGGCACACCGGGCCATTGAGAAGGATGTGGTATTGCGCGAACTTAAAATTGAGCTGAAGGAGACCGAAGCCCTACTTCGTTTCAGTGGAGGCGATGCCCGCAAGTTGCTCAATATTCTGGATCTGTTGAGCGAGTCCGTAGGCAAGGGCGAGTCGCTTGTCATCACCGACGAGCTCGTGACCGAACGCCTGCAGCAGAATCCGCTTGCCTATGACAAGAATGGCGAGATGCACTACGACATCATTTCAGCTTTCATCAAGTCGATTCGTGGCAGTGACCCCGATGGCGCGCTCTATTGGTTGGCACGCATGATTGAGGGAGGTGAAGACCCAGCCTTCATTGCCCGTCGCTTAGTCATTAGTGCCTCGGAGGACATTGGCCTGGCCAACCCTAATGCACTGCTGTTGGCTAATGCAGCTTTTGATACCGTCATGAAGATTGGTTGGCCCGAAGGACGCATACCCTTGGCCGAGGCCACGGTCTATCTGGCCACAAGCCCCAAGAGCAACTCGGCCTACATGGGCATAGGCGCCGCACTCGAGGAGGTGCGAAGGAGTGGTAATCAACCCGTTCCCTTGCATCTGCGCAATGCACCCACTTCGCTGATGAAAGAATTGGGATACGGTCAGGACTATAAGTATGCCCATGATTACGAGGGCAATTTCGTCCGCCAGCAGTTCCTGCCCGATGCACTTCGCGATGCCCGCTTCTGGCACGCGCAGGACAATCCCTCCGAGGCTCGTCTCAGCGAGCGCATGCAGCGCCTTTGGGGCGACCGGTTCAAAGAACAGTAATCGAATAGCTTAGTGTCTTCGTCTCCTCTGGGCCAACGATGTTGGTCCAAGGGCGTTGTGCAATGTCGCCATTGAACTCCGTCTCGTCGCAGCATCCCCACCAGGGTTCGATGCACACAAAGGGAGCACGTCCTCCGCAGGGAGCCCACAGGGCCAGCACAGGACTGTCGAAGCGAACGGTGGCAATGGGGTCGCGATACTTATTATATAGGGTACACGTGCGTGCGAGGTCGCGGGAATCCAGAATGGTGTCGCAGAGAAAGGTCTCGTTGGTCAGTGCCATCAGACCGTGCTCGTCGAGCATGACAGGAAATGACCCCTCGGGCCACAGATATCCGCCTGGGCGGAGCCCGTTGCTCACAAGCCTTTCGCGAACGTCAAAGCCTAGATAGCCGTGCACGGCGTCGGTTTCGCAGAACTGAGGCAGGTTCAGTGCCGGATGTGCGCCCAGGTGGAAGGGCATAGACTCATGGCCATGATTGGTGATTATGAAACTCACCACAAGTTGCTTGTCTTCCAACCTGTAGCTGACACTCAGATGGAAAGGAAAGGGATAGTGCTTGAGTGTCTCCTCGGTGCTGTCCACGCCCAGCGTCAGGCTTGTGGCATCGTGGCGCTCGAGGTGGAAGTCCATGTCCTTCACCAGTCCATGTTTAGGCATGGGGTAGGTGGTGCCTTTATGCCTGATCACATCGTTAGCAACGCGTCCCACGGTGGGAAACAGGACGGGCGACTGTCCGTTCCAGTATTTGGGGTCGGCCTGCCACAGCAGTTGTTGCTGGTCGCTCTTGCGGACGAGACTTTTCAGTTCGGCACCGTGCTCACTGACGGAAATTGATAGCCACGGGTTGTCTGCGGTGTGTTTCATGTCTTCTTTTTTATGCAAAAAATAACAAGGCCCTAAGCTTTACTCTTGCTCAGGGCCTGTGTCTTGGTGTTCGTTTTTCTTTGTTCCTGCTATTATTTCTTTACCTGAGTGAGGAAATCCTTGCAGGGCTTGAATGCAGGGATGTTGTGGGCAGGGATGACAAGCGTCGTGTTCTTTGAGATATTGCGCGCTGTCTTCTCGGCGCGCTTCTTCAAGATGAAGCTACCAAAACCGCGCAGGTACACGGGCTCCTCATTTATCAGGCTCTCCTTGATGGTGGCCATCATTCCTTCAACACAAACCAACGCTGTGGGCTGGTCAACTCCGGTCTTCTCCGCAATAGCTTTAGCTAACTCTTGCTTTGTCATAGTCGTGTGTGGTTAATAATTATGTTTCTTTTTTAATGTTTAGTTAATCCTTGACAAAGATATGAATTTTTCTTCTAACTTGTTTCACTTTTTCACTTTTTTTTCAAATTGGATAGGAAAAAAAGGCAAAAAGGACCAAGTCAATTGTTAAAATCATAGGTTTTTGCATTCTGTGAGCCATAATTCGGCCGATGCATCGCTGGGCATGCGCCAGTCGCCTCGGGGGCTTAACGAGATGGAGCCCACCTTTGGCCCGTCGGGCAGACATGAGCGTTTGAATTGCTGCGAGAAGAAGCGTCGGTAGAAGGTGGTGAGCCAGTGTTTGATGACCTCATCGTCGTACTTTCCTTCGAATGCCCGCTTGGCCAGCATGAATATCTTGCGCGGGCGGAAGCCGAAGCGCAGGGCGTGGTAGAGGAAGAAGTCGTGCAGTTCGTAGGGGCCCACGAGGTCTTCTGTCTTCTGCTGTATGTTGCCCTCCATGTCGGCTGGGATGAGTTCGGGACTGATGGGGGTATCGACAATGTCGAGCAGCGTGTCGCGAGTGGTGTTGTCGCCAATGTTCATGGCAGCCCACCGCACCAGGTGTTGCACCAGTGTCTTAGGCACAGAGGCATTGACACCGTACATGGACATGTGGTCGCCGTTGTATGTGGCCCAGCCTAAGGCCAGTTCCGAGAGGTCGCCCGTGCCCACTACCAGCCCGTTCATCTGGTTGGCAGCATCCATGAGGATTTGCGTGCGCTCGCGAGCCTGGCTGTTTTCGTAGGTCACATCGTGGTTCTCGGGGTCGTGGCCGATGTCCTTGAAGTGCTGCAGGCAGGCATCCTTGATGTTGATTTCGCGTATGGTGATGCCCAGCTGCTGCATCAGGCGTATGGCGTTGGTGTAGGTGCGGTCGGTGGTTCCGAAGCCTGGCATGGTCACGCCGATGATGCCTCGGCGGCTCTTGCTCAGACGGTCAAATGTGCGGGCACACACCAGCAGGGCCAGGGTCGAATCCAGTCCGCCAGAGATGCCCACCACCACGGTTTCGCAGTTGGTGTGCACGATACGTTTGGCCAGTCCGTCGCACTGGATGGTGAAGATGTCCTTGCAGCGCATGTCGCGGTCGGGCCCTTCGGCAGGGATGAAGGGATGGGGGGTAATGGCGCGCGTCTGCACACCGTCCTCCTGCATCACGCTTGCTGCCTCCACGATGCGCACGGGCAGGTCGCGCACCAGAGCTGCATTGGCACCAAAGGTGGTGTTCATGCGGCGTTCGGCACGCAGGCGTTCCACATCCACCTCACTGATGCACATAATCTCCTCAAGCGAGTGGCGCGGTGCTTCCTGAAGTATGGTGCCGTTCTCCACAATGAAGGCCTTTCCCGAGAAGACGACGTCCTGTGTGCTCTCGCCAAATCCGCAGCCCACATAGACATAACCTGCCAGCAGGCGTGCACTCTGTTGGCACACCAGTGTGCGCAGATATTCGTATTTGCCGGCATGGTCGGTGTCGGCACTCAGGTTCACGATGAGGTCAGCCCCCTGCAGGGCCAGGGCCGACGAGGGCGGGATGGGGGCCCAAAGGTCCTCGCAGATTTCTATACCGAAGGTGCATGAGGTGGTCTTGAATATCTGGTGAGCCGACACCAGCACCTGTTGTCCGCAGATGAGCACATTGCCTTCCTGCACGTTGGCTCCGCTCTGGAACCAGCGTTGCTCATAGAATTCCTTATAATTGGGGATGAATGTCTTCGGAACCAGGCCCAGCAACTTGCCCTTCTGCAGCACTGCTGCGCAGTTCACCAGTCCGCCGCGGAAACTCACGGGCAGGCCCACCACACTCACGATGTTCATCGAACGTGTGAAGTTCAGTAGGTTGATGAGTGCCATCTCCGCTTCCTCCAGCAACAAACGCTGAAAGAAGAGGTCGCCGCAGGAATACGACGTGATGGAAAGTTCCGGAAAGACGATGATTTCTACTCCTTGGTTGTTGGCCTGGATAATCTGCGACTCCATCTGTTCGACATTGTACTTGCAGTCACCCACTCTCACAGAAGGTACGGCCGCAGCCACCTTTACAAATCCATAATTCATAGGACCACTTGATTTAAGGATGATTCAGAGCGACAGACGGGACTCGAACCCGCGACCCTCGGCTTGGGAAGCCAATGCTCTACCAACTGAGCTACTATCGCAAATGCGATTACAAAGGTAAAACAAAAATGCCGTTTGTGCAAACAATTTTAGTATTTAATTTTTAATTCTTAATTTAATATACTATCTTTGTAGCGCAAACCTTTTTATTCACCAAAATGTAACTGTTATGACTAAGAAATTCATTTGTGCCGTTTGCGGCTACATCCATGAGGGAACCGAAGCCCCCGAGCGTTGCCCCATTTGTAAGGCTCCTGCAAGCAAGTTCACCGAACTCAAGGAAGAGGCCGAGACCAGCTATGCTACCGTTCACAAGATTGGCGACGGCAAGCCCGAGGGGGTCAGCGAGGAAATGATTCAGGACCTGCGCAATCACTTCAACGGAGAGTGTGGCGAGGTGGGTATGTATCTGGCCATGGCTCGTCAGGCTGACCGTGAGGGTTATCCTGAGATTGCTGAAGCCTTCAAGCGTTACGCCTTTGAGGAGGCCGACCATGCCAGCCGCTTTGCCGAACTGCTGGGCGAGTGTGTTTGGGACACCAAGACCAACCTGGAGAAGCGTGCTGCTGCCGAGGCTGGTGCCTGTGAGGACAAGTTCCGCATTGCCATGAACGCCAAGAAGGCAGGTTTCGATGCCATTCACGACACCGTTCATGAGATGGCCAAGGACGAGGCTCGTCACGGTGCCGGCTTCGCTGGCCTGCTGAAGCGTTACTTCGGCAAGTAATCGAGCAGCGAAAGTAGAGCGCTTTGCGCTCTGCAAATTTACTTCCGAATGAACGTGCAAAACTTGTTTTAGGACAACCATTCGGGAGTAAATTAAGCAGAGTAAAATATTTGCTTTGCCGAGTCGTGAAGATTACTCGACCAAGGTCAAGTAATCGAGCAGCGAGCGCAGAGCGTCTTTGCAACATCCAAAAGTAAAATCCCCGGCCATTAGGTCGGGGATTCTTGTTTTTACCATGATGGTGTGAGGACTTGTCAGGCGATAGCTTAAGGAGTCACGTCTCCGGGGTCGCCGGCACCGCTGCCGCCAGTGTCGTCACTGCTGCCAGAGGTGGTGCCAACGTCCTCGTTGGCCTGTTGGTTCATAGTCTTTCTGGCCACATCCTGAAGCTCAATGGTGGGCATGCGCTTGTAGGTTACGGTCTGCAAGGCCGTGTCCATTTCCTTTGAAGTCTTCCAGCGGAGGTTGACGTGCTTGATGAGGCTGGTGCTGAACTCTTCAGAGTTTTCCGCACCTTCGCTGGAGAGGGTTACGTAGAATGTGCCCCAGTCCCACAGGTTGATGCGGTTGCCCTGCTTCAGGTTTTCTGAAATGCACTTTCCAGTATCAGTGAGCAGACCCAGAATGGTGCCCTCTGAGAACACCGAGTTGTGCTCGGCGATGTGCTTGGCGATGTCGCGTATCGTCAAGGTTTGCTTACTTTGTGCGATGGCGTAGATTTTCTTCGCACTGTCCTTTTCCGACGGATTGACCGGGCGGACGATAAAACTGTAATACAACATAACTTTAAATTTTAAATTGTTAAACATTGGGGTTTGAAACCCGATGCAAAGTTATGCTGACTGCAAGAAAAACCAATGATAATTCCGACGAGGGGTTGGTTTGGGGGGATGAAGGGTCGCTGACTGGTCCGTCAAACGAAGGGAAGCCTGACGACGAACTGTTTTTTATCCTTTCTCACCTCGATAATCTGGTCCAGTTGGGCATACTGTAGGCGCAGATTTTCCAGTCCGTGGCCTGGCCGTTCTCCAGGCTCGCGCAGTTGTATGTTGTTGCTGACGCTCACGCCCTCCTTCTCCGCCACTATGCTCACTCTCAGAGGATTCTCCGTAGTGCATGTGTTGTGCTTTAGGGCATTTTCGACGAGCATCTGCACTCCGCAGGGTACCACATGCCGTTCCATCAGTGTCTCGTCTGCCTCTATGGTCACTTGCAGTTTGTCCTCGAAGCGCACATGCTGGAGATAGAGATATGAGCGTACGAACTCCAGCTCTGTCCGCAGCGTCACCACTTGCTTATTGCCGGTCTGCAACATATAGCGATACACCGTTCCCAGTTGCTTGATGAACTGGCTGGCCCTTTCCGGATCTTCGTAGGGCAGCGAGGCGGCCACATTCAGTGCATTGAACAGGAAGTGGGGATTCAGCTGTCCTTTAAGCACCTGGAACTGGAATCTGGTCTTCTCGTGTTCGGCCCAAATCAAATTTAACCGTGTCTGGGTCGCGCGCGTATATATATAGGAAAAGCTGAATAGGAGCATCAGCATCAGATTGCTCAGCATGGAGGGCAGAAGTAGGCGCCTCAGTTCGTCGGTCTCTCCCACGTAGATGTTCATCAAGGGATTGAACAGTAGCGGCACATACATGATGAAGATGGAGAGATAGGGCAGGACAGTCAGTGTGAAAAACGTCTTCCTGTTGCTTGGTGTGTGGCGTGAGTGTCGGAATCGGACTCCCAGGAAGAAAATATAGGCCAGTGCGGGGAGGTTGAGCAGGAAGTCGCGGCCCAGTGCATCTGCCGAGAAGGGTAGTCCCTTCTGCCGGGTTGCTAAGAGATAGCATATCAGGCTCAGGCCCATGGACAGCAAGTTCAGTGCAATGAGCACGTTTCGTGCACGTTTCACCGTATTGACATGCCTGTATAAGAATGTTCTCAGTTTCATACTTCTACCTGTCAAGCCACTTCATAAAAGCCCTCACACGGTCGCGAGCTACCGTCACCTTTTTTCCACTCAGAGTTCCGCTCTTGAGCATTTTCCCCATTTCCACTTTGAGGGTGACCTGCATCCATCCTCTCTCGTTATGGCTCGTTTTCACGATGTTGTTAATGTTCAGAATCACCCCTCGTGTCACGCAAAAGAACTGGTCTGGGTCCATCACTTTCTCCAGTTGGTCGATGGTATAGTTGATAATCTTCTCCTCGCCCGTCATGGTCTGAAGCGTGGTGTATTTGTTGTCGGCGTACAATGCTGCCACGTCCTTGGCCTGCACATAGTAGCAGGACTTGTTGGCGCATACAAGAAATCGTTGTTTATAGTGGCCCTGCAGGTAGTTTGAACGCAGTTGGCCGATTGGCCCCGTGCCATGTTCCAGCCCCTGGTTGCGTTCCATCTTGGTCAGTGCGGCATTCAGTTCTCTCTCGTTGATGGGCTTCAGCAGATAGTCCACTCCGTTCACCTTGAAGGCCCTCAGCGCATATTCGTCGTAGGCTGTGGTGAAGATGATGGGCAGGTCCGTCCCCACCGTGTCAAACAGGTCAAAAACCAACCCGTCGTCCAGTTGTATGTCGGATATCAGCAGGTCGGCCTCCGTCTCCCTCAGCATCATGGCACCCTGCTCTACGCCTGTGGCCCATCCCACAAGTCGGTAGTCGGGCCTCATTCGCTCCATCATGCGTCTGATGTCTTCGTAGGCAAACCGTTCGTCTTCTATGATAATGTATCGCATGGCACTCCGTGTTCTGCCCACAAAGATATGACAAATCAGGCAAAATACCAAATAAGAGTGTCACTTTAGCCGTTGGATGCTCTCAATGACATTCTTCTTAAATAGTCCAATGTTCGTTTTTTTGCTTTATCGGTTCATGACTTTCCGAGCCTTCCCACTGCCATCAATCAGGATGTTCAGCCCCCGTTGCTTACCGTTGAGGTGTCGGCCAGAGAGGTCGTAGATGTGGGAGTAAACATCGTCTGTAGTGACGTTCTCAATTGCCGTAGGAACCCCTTCGATTATGTTCTTAAATTCATTCCAACAAGACGTAATTTCGTATAAGTCTGAGCTTCCTTCAGGAACATAAAGTTTAGCGTTGTTATAGACTGACTTTCCAGAATTGAAGAAGCAGTCGTATCCTGTCTTGCATGGGTCGTCCATGAGGGAAACAATGGTGCTCAGGGAACTACAGTTCCTAAAGGCATAGTTCCCAATCTCCTTAACCTTCTTGGGGAAATTGACCTGAGTGATGTATCCGCATCCTGCAAAAGCACTGTTCCCAATGCTTTCTATGGTAGAGGGCAGGACTACTTTTCCGAATCTCCCATCGATAAAGGCATAAGGCATGATGTTCTTGACTCCATATGGGATTTCAAGATTTTTCACCAACTCATCATTGAGATAGAGATGTTTTGAGCGCCACATGGGATTACTTGCATCGTTTGTGAACTGAACAGAGCACCAGGCCGACAGGTCATGAATGCGGACATTTGAGGGGTTATATGGGTTGCTATAGAATGCATTCTCTCCAACGCTCTTAAGTGATGCTGGGAGGTCTATTTCTGTAGCTTCTTGACAGAAATAGAATGCCCTCTCTCCAATAGTCTCCAATCCTGATGGCAGAATCAGGGCAGGAAGTTTTTCGCAAAATTCAAAAGCACTTTTCCCGATTTCTTTCAATTTCGCAGGAAACTTGACTTCTGGGATGTCGCTACACTTATAAAAGGCATAGTTTCCGATGGACTTGATATTGTCGTGCAAAGTTACAGAGGTAAATAACTCACACCCGCAGAACGTATTTGGCTTAACTACGTCAAGGTTCTTTGGAAACGTAAGGTCGCGGAGCAATTTTCCATTAAGGAAGAAACGCTCGGCAAAGTACATGGGATTGCTACTTTCATTCTCGAAATCTATTTTGCACCATGCTTCAAGGTCTGTGATATAGACAGAAACCAGTTTCTCGCTATAGAAAGCAAATGATCCTATTGATTTGACACTGGCCGGAATATTAATAGAGGTAGCTGCTATATTACTAAAAGCGTATTTCCCGATACTGTCCAGTTCCTCGGGTAGCGTTAGTTCAGCAAGGCTTGTGCATCCACTAAAAACATAGTCGCCAATCTTGTGTAGGCCCGAGCCCAGCTTAACTTTCTCCAGTGCTGTGCAATATGAAAAGGCACTACGCCCAATAGAGTCAATGGAATTGGGAAGTATGGTCTCCTTTAGAGACTTGCAAGAATAGAATACCTCTTGTTCTATAGCCTGCAGACCTTCATTGAATTTTACCTCAGCAAGATTATCGCAATAAGCAAAGGCCATGTAGGGAAGGATGGGTAGTGTGCCAGGGATTTCCACTGAAGACAAAGAGGTGCATTTGGAGAAGGCAAACGGACCCAGTGAAGTCAATCCCTTTGGCAGGTTTACTGATTTCAGGTTCGTACAGCCATTAAAAACATCCCAACCAATAGTTGTCACACTATTGGGCAACTGCACAGAGGTGATTTCTGTACAATCACGGAATGCTCCAGAATAGAGTTTCGTCACAGGAATGTCCTTTTCACTTCCATTCTGTGAGGCTGGAATGGCAGAGAGAACCTTCACGTCTTTTATGCCTGAAGTGGTATCGAAGCCACAAGCTCCCGTAGAATGCCCTACATAATAGGACTGTGTGCGCCAGTCATATTCGTAGGTGATACCATCAATTGTTACGTTATACTCTATAGCCCAACTCGTTTCTGCTATAGAGGCTAAAGAGATTAATAGGGCACATCCGATGTTTCTCATTGTCTTGGGTGTTAGGGGATATATTATTGAATATTGGATGGTTAAACTTACATACGCTCTTCTTTCTTGAAGTCCTTCCTGTGTTTCTCCTTCGCTAAGGCACTGGAATTAGTGCAAATTTACGAATAATTATGAAAACTACAAGCCTTTAGCCCCGTTTTTCGTTCTTTTCCCTTTCATGTTCCTATGCCTGTGGTCTGATACTTACTATTGCACCACTTCCCATCTCCGTGGCTTCTTGCTTCATCGCCATTCTGTCATGTACACTACATAATTATCCGTTTCATTCCGCATAATTATCTTACATTATTTGTATAATTATCTTTTCACTATCGGATAATTATGTATTCATACTTATTTGCTTATATGATTATTTTTTCTTAATTTTGCATCATGACAATCTCCTAAGAGGATGATGTTGGGCAATTAGGAACTCTAAAACAGACGATTATGGCCATTGATTACAGCTTCGTGGTGCGCCTGGCAAGCATCTACGGACGTACGAAAAAGAAACTTGTGTATGCTACGGCACAGCGCAGGCAGACGCTGACGACGCGCGACATTGCTAAGCACATCTCCAGCCACAATTCGGTGTTCTCCGAGGGCACCATTATCGGCCTCCTACAGGATGCTCAGCGCTGCATCATGGAACATCTGATAGCCGGCGACCGGGTGAATCTGGATGACTTGGGGGCATTCTACACCAGCATTTCCAGTCGAGGGGCGGAGAGTGCCGAAGAGTTTGATGTTTCTCTTATCAAGAGTGTGAACCTTCGCTGGAAGCCCTCGAAGCGCATGACAGAGGCCATGAAGGGCGTAGAGTTGCGTCCCGTGGCCACTCGTGCCGAGCAACGGAAGGCCAAGAAGAAAATGGCAACTCTCGCCAATCAGGATGTGCAGGTTTCAAGGCAGTCTTAGCTGGCCTTGCCCAGAAGGATGTTGACCAGATAGGTGACGTCGGCAATGGAGACTTGCCCGTCGCGGTTGACGTCGCCCCAAGGCAGGGGCAGACAGCCGAGCTGGGGCATGCGGCCTTCGGCAAAGGTCCATACGGTGTAGTCGCCCTTGGCACTGTTGAGTTGGCCGTCGAGGGCGTAGTCAATCATTTGGGCCTGGGTGCGGCCGTAATACTCCTCGTCTTTGCCATCGCCCACAAGGGTGGTGTTGTAGAATACTTTTTCTATATCGACACTGAACGTTTCATCGGCCACGGCTCCTCCTTTGTGGTATTCGGCCTTCTCTACAACGGCGCTGGAGTAGGAGGTGTGGATGGCGCCGTCGTCGCAGTGGCCCAAGATGCCGCCCAGGTGAGGCGCATTCTCGGAGTTTCCGATTCCTGTGACATTGGTAGAGACGTGGCAATATTCGATGGTGAGGGTGGTGTTGTCGTCAGACGAACCCACAAGTCCCGCCGAATGTATGCCGCCCGTGACGGAGCCCTGCACCCTTAGGTTACGAATGGCAGTGGTGCCGGTCACATAGTGGAAGGGAGCCAGGAATTCCTCCGTGCCTTCGATTTTCACAGTGAGCGTGTGCCCATTACCATCGAAGGTGCCGCTATAGGGGGTGCTCTTAGTGCCTATGGGCTTGGTGACACTGATGTCTGCTGCCATGATGACGTTGATGGTCTTTTGTCCAGCTCCATCCACAATCATCTTGGCGAGTGCTTCCCAGTCTGCGACGTTGCGAATCACAATCCTTCCCTTGTCGTCGGTGTTGCTGGTGCTGCCCATGGTGAAGTTAAGGCTTACCGGGTGCGAGGCGTCAGTCCACTCTCCTCGACGGCTCACGGTGGCTTGCCCGATGTGGGGCAGGGCCAGCGTTGCAGGCAGGCAGGTCATGGCATAGCCGCTCTGTGACGTCCAGCCCCAGACGGCGGTGATGGCGCGGCGCACGCGGTAATACACATCCTTGCCCTGATAGGTGCTGAGCAGTCCGTCGTCCAGGAAGGTGTACTCCGTAGTCTTGTCGCTATAGCTTGTCTGTCCCAGGCTTGTCCATTCGGAATTGGTCGGGTCGCCTGTGGCGTTGCGCTGTATTTCCCAGGTGTCGTTGGGCGAGATGTCGTCCCAGTTGGCGTGGCTAACCTTCCACGAAAGCTGCACATTGCCGTCGGGCTGCATCGCTGCTGTCAGGGCCTTGGCGTGGTGGAGTATGGGCAGATCCGTCGGGGTCGATTTTGTCGTCTGTGACTTCTTTTCGCTGTCTATGTAGGTTATCTCTATTCTGAAGTCCTTCATGCAAACGTCCGACGGCAGCGTCACAAAGTCCGATGTCGCGGTACCCAGCAACAGACTCTTCTGTGCGCCCTCGGCCCAGTGCTTCTCCTTATAGTAGGCCTTTACCTCTTGGATGTTGCTGGCACTAATCATGTAGGGTACCATCATTTTGTTGGGACTCCCTTCATTGAATGAGATGATGGGGTCCATGACCATTGGGTATTGCAGGTCGGGCGCTGCAGGTATGGTCAGTGTGGTGGAACTGATATCCAGCCATTTATTCGGCTCCGTCATGTTGCCGTTGTGGTGGATGGACCATGAGATGGTCACCTTCTTGCCACGGTACTTGTTGGAGATGTCCCACAGAACGCGCACCACGGCATAGTCCTTGTCGTCAACGCAGGGATACAGGTCCTTCTTCAATCCTGTGCCCACACTTACCGAACTGTAACCGCGGTCGCGCTGCAGTATCATCGTGCCGTCCACTCCCCGGCGGCAGTAGATGTAGGGCCGATAGTCATCGCCGTCAATGTTGGTTTCAGACTCGTAGTAGAAGAGTGTCTCCCTCTCCTGTCCCTCAATCTGGATATACACTGTACCCTCTACAATCCAGCAGTCGTAGTCATCCTTGTCATAGAGGGGCATTTGCAGTCGCAGCTGGCTGGTACCTTCCAGCATGGCGCTGTAGCGCCAGGTGTCCTGCAGTTTGCAACCGGCCAGCGCCCTTTGCGGCACCATACTGGCCAACATGCCCAATAGGGCAATGAGCATCAAAAACAATCGTCTCATGTCCTTCATATTGTTTATTGATTTATTGTTTGGTCACACAAATTTGGACAAGGGTGTGAATTTTTCTTTATGCACGCAAGTGCGCGCGTGTTTTTGTCATAAAAAATATTCCATAATTGCCCCCATTTCATCGAAAAGTCTGTTGTGGTCAGCCAAATGTCAGTCAAATGTCAGTATCTTTTTTTGTTCACGGCTGTGGTTTGTCGTAACTTTGCAGCGATAAATTTAAGAATATGAAGCACATACTAATGATGTTGACGCTCGGACTGATTGTTTCAGATGTTTGGGCACAAACTTTGGAAGGAGAAAAAGACTCGCTCTTTGAGGCTCGGATGGACAGCATCGGGCTGGAGGCTGAGTTACGCGATTTGGCCGTCACGGCTCAACGTTCGCTGGTAGCAAACGACATTGACCGCATTGCTTATGATGTGTCTGGTGATAAGGAATCGAAAGTGTTAACCGTACTTGATATGCTCCGCAAGGTGCCTTACATCACAGTTGACGGCAACGACAACATTAAGGTAAAAGGGTCCTCGGCCTTCAAAATCTACAAAAACGGGCACTTCGATTCCAGTTTGTCACGCAATGCCAAAGAAGTGCTGAAGGCCATGCCTGCGTCGATGCTTAAGCGGGTGGAGGTCATCACCGAGCCTGGCGCACGCGAGGATGCTGAGGGGGTGGATGCCATCCTAAACCTGGTGTTCGAGGAGGGAAATAAGATGGATGGTGTTACTGGTAGTTTATCAGGAAGTTATAATACTCAATTTCATCCTAATGCTAATGCTAATGCTTATCTGATGACACAGTTGGGCAAGTTGACAGCTTCGGTTGACTATGGTTACGGAGGCATGTCGCGGCGCGAGACGGAAACAAAGGTTAATGGCTGGACAGCATATACCAAGACGGGAAACTACCTTAAAACTACCGACGAGCATCAGAGTCCGGGCTTTGTGCATTTCGCTGACGTGAACTTGAGCCTTGAACTTGATACGATGAACTTGTTCTCGGCTTCGCTGGGCGGCTATTTCTTCAATCTGAACGTTGAGGGCGACTCGAGAACCCAAATGACTCATGCCCAGGGAAGTCCGCTTTATGGTTACAAGAGCCACTTCTGGATGCCCGACTATCTGCACCATTCGTGGCAGGGCCGAATGGACTATGAGCATCACACGCACAGGAAGGACGAACGCTGGACGGTGTCATACATGCTGGCATTTACTCGTCAGCATGTCAAGAACGAAGAAACATACGAACCGGACCTGGAACTTACGGATGCGGCATTACCCTTCGGCTACACGGGATTCCTGAGTGATGGCCGCGAGCGTTTCAGTGAACACACATTGCAACTCGACTGGCTTCGCCCTTTAGGAAAAGGACACCAACTGGAGACTGGTGCCAAATACATCTATCGACGCAATCATAGTCACAATCATCAGGACTTTTACGATATAGCAGAATCAGATACGGAAACCCGATTCAGGCACCGTACTCATGTAAGCGCACTCTATGCCGACTACATCTATCGATGCCAACGGTGGTCGGCCCGCGCGGGATTGCGATATGAACTTTCTGCCTTTAGTTTCGGAGAATATGAGTCGGCAGAAGGGGACGACTTAAAGGTTCTTAACGACCTTGTACCCCAGATTAGTCTGAAATGGCAAGTAACTGACCGGCAATCGTTGAAGTTGGGGTACACTACCAGCATCCGACGCCCAGGCATTGAATACTTGAATCCAGCCATAGAGCGTTCGCCCCTTTCAGTGAGCCAAGGCAATGCCCATCTTAAGAGCAATCGCATGCAGAATCTGCATGTCATCTATATGTACATGGGGCAGCGAATAACCCTGAATCTGGCACCTGCAGTGAAATGGAGCAACAATGGTATTGGCTTGTTGCAGACTTCGCATGGTGATGTGAAGTACACCACCTATGGCAACATCATCAATCACCGTCGATTGCAGTTTGAGGGATATATGCAATGGAAACCTCTTCGCATGACTACTCTCGTAATCAATGCCAATGCAGGACATGACAAGTATGAGAATCCTGCTCTCGGACTGGGACTTTCGCGCTGGTCAGCCTTCTTCTATGGCTATGTCATGCAGGATCTCTGGTGGAAGTTGAAGTTTACTTTGGCTGGCTATGGTCAGGTGGGTAAAGAGATCAGTGACGTGTATGGCTATAGTGAGCCTTGGGGTGCAGGGTCTGTGAGTCTGCAACGTTCGTTCCTCCCTGACGACCGTCTGACTGTTCGTCTTGGTGCCAACATTCCGTTCCGTGAGTTCAAGGGCTACACCTCGCACACCATTCAGGGTGACTTCACACAATACAATCATCGATTGCAGCGCAGTCGCATGTTCTCGCTTTCTGTCTCCTTCAGGTTTGGTGGGTTGAAGGCAAATGTGCGCAAAACGGAAACAAGCATAGAGAACGACGATATAGTGGGAGGAATCACAAAAAGCAGGTGACCTGGATGTTTCTGATAATAGACAATTAAAATATAATAGAATGAGAAAGGCATTTCTTTTACTGATGATATTGGGCGTTGGGCTGTTTGTCCTGAACCACAGACGAGAACATCGGCACGACGATGATACCTATCTGCAGCAATTGGAACACATGCTGGAGTGCACTGACTGGAAGGTCTATGAGGATTCATCCTACGGGTATGCAATACGTTATCCTTCGTGTTTCCTTCCAGCATCGGCAGAAGGTGAGGTGGACGTACGGTTTGTCTATGTCGAGCAGATGCCATTGCGTGAAATCACTTACATATCGCTTGAGGCTTCGACTCAGGTGTGTCGGGATTCGCTCAATCCCTATCGTGACATGCAACGCATAGCCGAAGCGGTAAATGGCGTATGTCTGCGGAAGTCCGATACGGAGTTCCTAATGACAGCACGCGTGAAAAGTCGCGACACTCGTATTACGGCCTTCAGGTTGAATGCCAAGTACGTGTTGTGTCAGCGCCTGTGGTTTGTAGAAACCCTTATTTATCCCGAGGATTTCGCTCCTGCTGTACAACGACTCGTACACGAGGTTGACGAATGGAAACCATTTGAGGAATAAAAGAAGCATGGCGTTTGGGGGTGTGCCGATTTAGTTGTATCTTTGCATCCACTATGACCTACGAGAATCATCCACTGCAGCCCTTTCTGCCCCCAAACGGACATATCTTATTTCTGGGCAGTTTTCCTCCTCCACGAGAACGTTGGAGCATGGACTTCTTTTATCCCAACTGGATTAATGACTTCTGGCGGGTTATGGGACTCATCCACTATGCAGATGCTCGCCATTTTGAAGTGGAAGGGGAGAAACGGTTTGACCGCGACCGTATTATTCGCTTTGCCGAACGTGAGGGCCTCGCTTTCTTTGACACGGCCACCCGGGTGTGCCGATTGCGTGACAATGCTTCGGATGACCATCTCCAAATTGTGGAGGCTACAGACATCGGTGGTTTGCTGGCCTCACTTCCTCTGTGTCATGATGTAGTGACCACAGGGGGCAAAGCAAGTGAGGAGTTACAATCGCAGTTGGAATTTGCAATGCCAAAGATTGGCGAGTATGTTGAGGGCGAAGCTTTCGGAAGACGCTTGCGTTGGTGGCGCATGCCCAGCACGAGCCGTGCCTATCCGCTGAGGTTGGAACGTAAGTCCGACTATTACAGACGGTTATTTTAGTCTTTTCCTTGGGGAAAGAATTTGTCGAAGAACTCCCGCACCTGTGTCTCGTCGTCGATGATTTGGCGCAACTGTTGAAGTCGCTCTGCGTTGGGCGAGTGAGGAAACCAGAGGCGGAGGTAGCCCGTGCGGCCATATTTCTCGCGAAGGTGCTGGAGGGTGCGTTGGAAATGTTGCTCGCGGGGGAGCTCGGGGTAGTGGTCGAGTCCAAACTGTATGGTGCGACGTATGATCTCATCAGCCTGAATGTAACGGTCGGCCTCCGCCACGATGCGCCCATAGATGGTGCGCGGGGCATGACGGGCGGAGGCGCGGTGGTCCTCGGCGGCATCGGCCATGACCTCGATTTGCTGCTCTGAGAACCACTGACGCAGGCGTTGGTCGGAACGGATGATGCGGGCAGAGGCCACATGGTGGGTGTCACGTCCCTCGGAGAGACCTACGTCGTGGTAGGCGGCAATACAGAAAACCATGTCGGGGTTGACGGGCAGTTGTGTGGCAAGTTCCATGCTCTCGCGGATGACCATAAGCACGTGGGGGCGCTGGTGGGCAGCGTCGAAATGGTCATAGCGAGGCAGTATCTCGGCCTCGATGTAGGCTTGCAATTCGGAGTTCATGGGACTCTCACCCCGCCTGGCGGAGGTCAGTCGATGGGGTAGTCGGTGTACTTGAAGCGGCGGATGCTCTTCTTTGGTGTCTTCTCAAACTCCTGGTCCATGAGTCGGATGCCGGAGAGGGAGCAGTAGTTGGGGATGACGAGGTTGAGGTCCTTGCGGTTTTGCTCCATGATTTCCTCGAGGTCGGTGCGGCTGAGTCCGAGTTCCTTGACCTTGTCGGGGTCGGGATAGACGAGCCCGTAGAACTTCTCGCCCTTCTGGATGACCACGCACTCGCCCACGAGGGGCAGGCTTACCAGTTTGTCTTCAATCTCCTCGGGATAGACATTCTGTCCGTTTGCCCCGAGCAGCATGTTCTTGGAACGGCCCTTGATGAAGACGTTCTGTTGGGCGTCCATGATACCGAGGTCGCCGGTGTGGTACCAGCCGTCCTTGAGTGTCTCGGCTGTGAGTTCATCATTTTTGTAGTAGCCGAGCATGACGTTCATGCCTCGAGCCAGTATCTCGCCAGGGGTGTGCTGTGGGTCGTTGCTGTCGATGCGCAGTTCCATGCGCGGGGCGGGACGGCCGCAGCTGCCGGGGACAAAGGTCTGCCAGTCGCTGTAGGCCAGGATGGGGGAACACTCGGTGGCTCCGTAGCCAACGGTGTAGTGGAAACCAATGTCATGGAGTACATCCTCGACTTCCTTGTTCAGGGCAGAACCACCGATGATGAGCTCGTAGAAGTTGCCACCCAGAGCTTTGGTGAGTCCGTCGCAAATCTTGCGGCGTATGCGGTCGCCTATGACGGGAGTCATCATGAGCAGTCGCACCTTGGGGTCCTGAATCTTGGGCAGGACGGCCTTGCGCACCACTTTTTCGATGATGAGGGGGACGACTATGATGACGCAGGGCTTGATGTCGGCCAGGGCTTTCATGAGGACGGTGGGGCTGGCCAGCTTGGTGAGGAAGAAGATGTGGATGCCCTTGGTGAAGGCGTAGAGGTAGTCGTAGGCCATGCCGTAGGTGTGGGCCAGCGGCAGCATGGAGAGCATCTGGTTTCCGTGGGTGATGACGTTACCCAGCACCTCCTCGGCAAACATGCGGTTGCTCCATAGGGCGCGGTAGGGAATCATGACACCCTTGGAGTTGCCCGTGGAGCCACTGGTGTAATTGATGATGGCCATCTCATCGGGGCTATCCTGATAGTAGGGACGGATGTGGTGCTTACGGAAGTTCATGGGGAACTTCTCGCCAAAGAGGCGGTTGAGGTTCTCGCGGGCGAAGGTGAGTTGCTCGCTGCGACTGACAAAAAGGTGGTAGTCGATGATTGAAAGGATACCCTCGAGAGCGGGCATTTGACTTGCATCGATGTTCTCGTAAATTTTATCTTCGATGAAGAGAAGCTTGGTGTCAGAGTGGTTGACAATATCGTGGATTTGCGCTGGATGGAACTCGTGGAGGATGGGCACTGCCACTGCGCCATAAGTGGTGATGGCGAAGAAGGCTGCGCCCCACCGGCTCTGGTTCTTGCCGCAGAGGGCCACCTTGTCGCCGGGCTTCACACCGCTGTGCTCAAAGAGGATGTGCAACTTCTCGATGATACGGGCTACATCCTTGTACTGGAGTGTGGAGACGCCGTAGTCGGACATGGAGTCGCAGTCCCAGTATTGCTGGATGGCGTCGAATATGAATTGATTGAAACTTCCTGCAGTCTGTGCTTGGTTTGTCATAGTCTTTTTTGCTCGTTTTTGTTAAATCTGTGCAAAGTTACAACAAAGTTCGCACATAACCAAAACTTTTGTGCAATAAAAAGCCCCTCCCTCGTCATATCGTGACAAGAGAGGGGGCTTATAGGATGATTTTTTCGACTTATTCGGTCACAATCCAGCCATCTTTGTCGAACTTGAGCGGTCGAACAAAGAGCTTGGCGCGTCCGTTTTGGGCTTTCTCATAGGCATGTGCCACAAAATAGGGTTGCCCATCGAAGTCATAGACAGCGCAATGGCCTATGCCGAAATTCTGGTCATCGGGGCCATAAAGACGTATGCCGCCACCCTTCTCCATAGGGCGTCCCTTTTGGTCGATGTAGGGGCCTGTGATGTTCTCGGAACGACCATAAACGGTGTTGTAGGTAGAACCGGCTCCGCGACAGCAGTAGTCGAAGCTGACAAAGAGATAGTAATACTTGCCGCGCCGATAGATGAAGGGGGCTTCAACGGCATTCTCTCCTGCTTCGATGGTGTCGCCGCCCTCAACAGTCCAGTTACGGACGTCGTTGAGTTCCTGCATGGTAAGTTTCCTGCCCACGCGGCGCGAGATGGTGAAGGGGCGTCCCTCGGGGGTCTGGAAGTCTTTTTTGGAGAGTTTCACCATCTGGATGCCATCCCAGAAGGAGCCGAATGTGAGGTAGGGTTGCCCCTTACCGTCAACCACGAGATTGGGGTCGATGGCGTTGAAATCGTCAATTCGGCGGTGAGAGGCGATGACCATGCCGCGGTCCTCCCATTTGAATTCTGGCGAGCGGGGGTCGAGAGTCTTGTTTACGGCATGACCGATGGCACTTCCGTTCTTGCCGAAGGTGGAGCAGGAATAGTAGAGATGCCACAGACCATTGTGGTGACTGATGTCGGGAGCCCAGGTGTGGCCGCGATAACCGCGCACTGAGTCGATGGCCCACTGGGGGATGGGATTGAGTACGGAGGATTCGTGTTTCCATTCCTGCATGTCTGCACTGGACATTACGCCTACGCCCATGCCCGTTGAGAAGATGTAGTAGCGTCCATCTTCGCCCTTTGCCATTACGGGGTCATGGACGTCGGGATGACGAGGGTCGAATCCCCATCGGCCACGCTGCGGGACGCTGGTTTTTACGCGCATGATGGTCAGCGACATGGGTTCGAATTCGTAGTCAAACTCTTTGTCGAATTTTCCAAAGAGCGAGGTCTTGGGAGAGAGTTTGGTGGGCTGCTCGAAGGTGTTTTCGTCGTTGACATCGCCAGAAAGCGTGATGACGCGGCCGGTAGGCGCGACGGTGTTGGCACCCTTAATGGAGAAAGTCCGGTGGTAGGGTTTGTCTGTGCCGTTCACCACCTTGATGACGAGTTCACCTGTCTGTTCGTCATAGCCTGTTTGGCAGAAGTGTCGCGTAGACGTCAAGGGGCGTGCGGAGGTAATGCGTTGACCATTGACGTAGAGGATGGCCTCCTTAGGTGTGACTTCCAGTTTGATGTTGTACCAGTGTCCTGTCTCTACGGTTTGCTGTGCCCTGCGTCCTAGAACGTCGTTAGTACGTCCGCGCACGATGGGTTGGAAGGCCGTGGTCTGGTTGTTCCATCCTGCAATGTTGGCAACATATCCGTTGCGCCCGTTCTCGTCAAGTCCATAGGAAATGAAGAATCCTTCGTTGCCACCCGTCTTTCTGGCTTTCAGTTCGAGTGTGTAGGCGTCGCCCTTGAAGTCTGGCAGTTGGGCGAGAGTGAGAGTTTGGTTAGAAGTCTGACGGAGGATGCCCTGTTCCACATCCCACTGTCCGCGCTTGGTAGCAAACTGGCTGGGGGCAAGGGAGAGGTTGCCTTCGGCTGTTGTCAGGTTAATGTCCTTGAACTCGCATTGTGTCGCATAGCTTCCAAGACCAACGCCCCCCGGGGCAAACGCCTGCTCTTCGCTGACCGTGGTAGGCTCACTTACAAAGACGTTGTAAGTGGGACGGTTCTCAGCCATCATTTGCTGCACATAGTAGGAGGCGCGGCCAAAGACCTGCGAACTATTGATGTGTATGAGGTTGGTGGGCCAGTCGCGGTGGTTCTCGTTTTCGAACAGGGGAGCGTAGGACGACATCTTCACCACGTCACTGTTGCGTTCCATGCCCATGATGAAGGCTGCCTCGCTCAGTGCTGCCAACAGATTGCCGGCCCCGACGCCCATGTTGCAGGCATACTCACCGACGTAGATTTCGTGGGTGCGCGGAGCGTGGTCGAAGAGGTGGTTGTTGTTGAAGAAGAAATCGGGGCTGCGATACCAGTGGGGGTCAACCATGTACTTGCCGGGAATCTGCTGCAGCAGTGGATCGGTGTGGCCGAGTGTGTTGATGAAGATGATTTGTGGGTATTCGGCCTTCAGTTTATTAAAGATGTAGTTGAAGTGTTTCACGTATTCCGGTCCCACGTTCTCGTTGCCGATTTCGACATACTTCAGCGGGAAGGGGCGAGGATGACCTGCTTCGGCACGGAGCTTAGCCCATGGGTTTGTAGCAGGGTCGGCCAACGCATAGTCGATGGCATCGCGGAAATCCTGAACCACGGCCTCCATGTCTTCGTCGCTGCTCACAAAGTCGCCATTGCGGACGGAGCATGACATGCCGGCGTTGTTGACAAACATGGCGTCCATCTGCAGGTCTTCGCAGAACTGAAGAAATTCATGGTAGCCCATACCCCATGTGGCGCGATAGCCCCAAACATCCCATTCGCCACGGCGTGTCATGGGGTCGCCCAGCGTTTCCTTCCATTTTACGCGGTTCTCGTATGTGGCTCCCTCCACGATACATCCACCTGGCCAGCGCATGAAACGGGGGTGCATATCGACCAGCATCTGTGCCACATCGGCCCGCTGTCCGTTCTTGCGACCTTTGAAGGTGTTTCTTGGGAAGAGTGACACATAATCGACTAACACCGTACCCTTGCTCCCGAACTCAATGCTGAGTTGGCCCTTAGGGGCGGTGCCCGAGCTGGTAAAGGTTCCTGTCAGTTCGGTCCAGTCTTTCAGACTCTTGTTTCGGAAGGTGATTTCACCCAGTGATGCGCCATCCTCGCTATTGCTGATACGGGCCACAATGTCGCCCTTAAAGTTGGCACTCTGAACGTAGAATCGCAGGTCGTAGCGTTCGCCGCGCTTAAGTCCCATGCCCCAGTAGCCGGAGTTGGTAAGCAGGGCTTTCCCTCCCTTGTTCACTTTCGTGATTCTGAGTTGCATGGCGTGAGGAGTGTTTTTGTGAAGCGGTTTTTTGACCTCCACCACTTCGCCTTTTACAGTAGCACCCTCTCCAGTGACTTTCCATCCCAACATTTTCTTTTGTTCTATGTTCCAGGGGATATTCCACTTGCGGTTGTTGCGGTGCTCATAATTTGGACTGTCAATGGCTTGTGCCCGTCCGTTTTCATGGGTCATGCTTGAAGGCTGCACATGCTCCTCGAAACCGCGATTCTGGACGAGTTCGGCATACAGACCTCCGTCACCGGCGTGGTTGATTTCTTCAAAGAAGATGCCATAGAGGTTGGGTGATACCGTTGCACCTCGTTGTCCGAGGTCGATTGTGATGGGGCTCTCTTGAGCCACTACGTTGAAGGCAAAAGCCAAGAGAAGTGATGAGAGAAGATTCCTTTTCATTCTTTTTATTGTTTATAAGTCATTTTACATTTGGGAGCGTCGAAATACATTGTAGCATGGTCGTCTGGGGAGAAGGGCTTCCATGTGGGTAGCCCCTTCGCGTTTGGGTTGCCCGTTCTGGCAAAGTTGATGAGCACACTACTCATTTTATCGCCCAGAGCCATGCCTTCTTTCGTGGCGCCGGTCATGCTGGCGCTCTTGAGTACATTGTTGAAGAAAAAGGGTATATCAGAATTGTGACAGGCATGGTTGTTTCCGTCCAATGTAGGTACTTGATAACCAGATAGGTAAACATAAACTGGAGCTGCGTCTTTGCTTCGGATGGTAGCCTGCTGAATGACTGCGGGACGCACCATCTGGTCCTTGTTCGGGGTGGAGAACTCGTTAAGTGTAGAGCCGATGAGCAAGGGAATGTCTTTGGAGATACGCTCACTGCCATTTTCGAAAATTCCAGGCATGATGTAGCCGTCGTTGACAGGACCCCATCCCAAGCGTATGCCATGCCCCATCTTCTTTTCCTGATGCATGCGACTCACCTCTCGGAAGGCTTTGTTTGAGGCTTCGAGTAGACGGTCGTAAGGCACGTGTTGAATGCTGTCGATGGTTTCGCTGGTGAGACCGAGATACCAAGCCGTCAATTGTCCCACCTCACGGGCTTCTTTTTGTGGAGTGCTGCCTAAGAAGGAGCCACTCATAATCATAGCTCGGTGGAATAAGCCTTGGGCCGAGGGCATGCACAAGAGAGTGGAAACTTTGCCTCCGCCACCTGATTGACCAAATATGGTCACGCAATTGGGGTCACCTCCAAAGTTGGAGATGCTATCGCGCACCCAGCGCAGGGCAGCCACGATGTCGGTCATGCCTACGTTTGCCGATTCCTTGTATTTCTCTCCAAATGCAGAGAGGTCGAGAAAGCCTAAGACGTTGAGCCGGTGATTGATGGTTACTACTACGACATCGCCCTTGTCAGCCAGATTGCGTCCGTCATATCCAGGATGTTCTTGTCCATTTCCAGATGTGTAGCCACCGCCATGTAGCCAGAAAAGGACTGGCCGTTTCTTACCATCGTTGAGGCCTTTGGTCCAGATGTTCAGTCGTAGGCAATCCTCACTCTGAAAGCCATCGTTCCATTGATAGAAAAATGCAGTTTGGTCGTTCCTCCACCCGTTGTTTTTGGCTTGCGGGCACACTGGTCCCCAGTGGCGGCACGAGCGTATGTCACTCCAGGCTTTTGGTGCTTTGGCTGGCAAGAACCGTTCGGCTTGGGCGTAAGGAATGCCTTTGTATGTGAACACTCCTCGCTCAATGTATCCGGCTACTTTTCCATATTGCGTTTGGGCAGTGGTGGCTTTTGTGGAACTGTCGAAAACTTGTGCATTCATCCGCATGGGTATGCATGTCAGCATGCAGATACAAAGTTTGCAGAAGAAGGATGTTTTATTCATGTCAAATAGGAATTATGTTACCACATGGGACGGCTCAGCTCCATGAGCTCTTTGTCGTGATGCTTCAGAGGTTGGCATGTGTTGTCGAGTATCATAGTCACACCATTCTCTTCGTCATAGGGTTCCCATTTGGGCAACCCTTTCGTATTAGGATTACCCGTTTTGATGAACGATAGCCATATGTTGCTGATGAGTTTCTCAAATTTGTATGCTTTTTTCGAAGCACCGGTCATTTCGCGTTGCAGACTGACGTTGTGGAGCATGAAGGGCAATTCCATACCATGCGATGCGCCAAGTGCATTACTTTCTGGTTTCCAGGTAAAAAGATAGAGGTAGGCAGGTGCTCCGCCTTGTGCACTCTTTGCAGCCGCTTGCTGTACAGCACTGGCGCGGAAACCCGTATCGACATATGTCATCTCCTTGGGTTCGGCCTTCGGATAGGCTCTGCGGAATGCTTCTATGAATTTGGCACCTCGTTCGTCACCCATGCGTTTCTTGACAGTGGATTCAGCTTCCTCGTTGGTCATTTCGTGACTGATGTCGAAGGTGAATTCGTTGAAGTCTGTGCCAATGAGCATGGGGATGTCGCGTGAAACCTCGGATGCAGGGGCAAAGGGATGCTGAGGCAGTATGTTGCCATCTACGACGGGCGAGAAACCTCCACGGATACCTTTGCGTGCCAGACGTCCGGCGGCAGCGTTTAGCTCTTCGTAGGAGAACTCATTGAAGTCTGCGTCACCATTGGCTGTCAGGCCCAATTCTTCCGTCAGGGCAATGCTAAATCGGCTTGTACTCTCAGCATCGGCTTGACGAAGAGTGGAGCCGCTCTGTACGATGGCTCTCTGAAACAGTCCTTTTGCACTGGGCATGGCCAGCAAGGTCGAAACTTTTCCGCCTCCGCCTGATTGACCGCCGATGGTCACATTATTAGGGTCGCCGCCAAAGCGGCTGATGTTGTCATGTATCCACTCAAGTGCTTTCACTATGTCTTGCATACCAAGGTTGACTGAGTTCTTATATTTGCCTCCAAGGCTTGTTAGGTTGATGTAACCCAGAATGTTCAGTCGGTGATTGAGGTTAACGACAACGATGTCGCCCGCTTCGGCCAGTCCTCGTCCTTCGTAGCAGGGTAGGTCGTGGCCTGAACCGCCGGCATATCCTCCACCATGAATCCATACGAAGACGGGACGTTGTTTTTTATTACCAAGACCGGGCGTCCATACATTTAGCACCAGACATCCTTTTTCGTCCATAGGTTCTACAACGAATTGGTTGCCAAACCCATAGTCCGTCTGGCTGTTACGATCATTCCAGCGCAACGACTCCCCTTGTGGAGCCTGCGGCCCATAGACTTTGCATTGGCGTAGTTTCGTGAAGTGGTCGGGCTTTTGCGGGGGCATGAATCGCTCTGCCTTGGCATAAGGAATACCTTTGAAGGTGTATATAGTTCCGTCCAGATAGCCTTCGATGGGGCCATAGATAGTTTCCACTCTCGTTTGTTCACCAGCGGTGATTGGCTGGGCTTTCATTCGTGGTGCGCAAAGGCACAACATGATGAAGAGGAATGTAATTCGCATGAGGATATGTGAGATTAGGATTAGAAGCTAAGGTATAGGGATGAGAAATATCATTTTGTTTCGATGAATCCTTCCATGATGGCTGTCGGGGCCGCATTGTGGTCAAAAGCCCCAAGTTTGTAGCCTCCTGGCAAGCATTGCGGTTCCCAATAGAAGACACCTCGGCAATGGCCGTTGGTCATAGTGCGTGCTTCGTGAATGACGCGTGCCAATTGGCGTCGTCCTTCTTCCATTACTTCGGGGTGTCGCTCATCAACTTCGAATCCGGTTTCTGTAATCATCACGTCACAGCCATATTTCTCACTGACATATCGAATGTTGGCGATGCAGTCCGTGATGATGTCGTCGGCTCGCAGTTCGGGATGTCCCTCCATCGCCCAGTAAGGATAGAGCGACATTCCTATCATGTCGAAGCGTCCACCGTATTTCAGTACGATGTCGAGATTGTGGTCGTAGATGCTGCGACGATGTCCTCGGTCGAGGTGAACGATGACCAAAGCCTTCGGAAATACTTCTTTTACAGCATCATATCCCGCACGGATGAATCCGGCATACTGCTTAGGCTCGGTCTTGATGTGTCCCATGGAGTGGGTGATGGTGGTTTGACCTTTCTCATCTTTAACCTCCCAGCCACGTTCGTCGGTCTTCACACTCCAGAGCATGCCGTTGGTGGTTTCGTTTCCTACCTGCACCCATCGGGGTTCGATGCCGTTTTCCTTTAGCAGTGTGAGCACCTCGATGGTGTGATTTCGGAGGTCTTCCTTCATCTGCTCGTATGTGTGGCCAAGCCATGCTTTGGGAATAGGTTGTTTGCCGGGGTCAGCCCACGAGTCACTGTAATGAAAGTCCACCATGAGGTCCATGCCCAGTGCCTTCACGCGTTTGGCCATAGCAAGTAGTTCATTCTTATCATTAGTTCCACCGCGTGGATTCACCCATACGCGCATACGAATTGCGGACATCTGGTAGTCAGTCTTCAGTAGCTCCAGGCAGTCGCGTTCGCGTCCGTTGCGGTCATGGAAAACTACGCCACTTCGTTCCTGATCAGGTAGGAAACCCACATCCGCCCCCTTTACGAAGGACTCTTGCCCTTGAGCATTCATGGCCCAGCATGCAAAAATGAGGGAAAAGAATAAATGATTTGTTCTCATTGTGCTGATATAGAAAAGGTTCATATATTGGAATATGACCCATTTTGTACAAAAAAGTTTACTTATTTATTCAAAAAAGGCAGAGACTTTAGTATTGTCTCTGCCCAAAGATTTTACTTCCGATGCGCACCATCGTGGTTCCATGTCGCAAGGCTATCTTGTAATCGTCCGACATACCCCACGAACATTCACAAAAGTCAGGATCGTCTTTGAAATAAGTATCGCGTGCGTGTGTGAAGAATCGTTGTGCCCGCTCAAACTCCTGAGCCACTTGTACCTCATTGTCGGTGAGGCTGGCCATGCACATGATGCCCTTGATTTGAGCTCCTTTCATCTCACGCCAGTCTCCTTCCCGCAGAAACTCGTCAGCCTCTTCGGGTAGGAACCCGAATTTCGTTTCCTCCTGGGCCACATGCAATTGCAACAGGCAGGGAATGCGTCGGCCACATCGCTCGCCCTGCTTGCTGATTTCGGCAAGTAGTCGGGGAGAATCTACGGCATGTATCAGACTGACGTAGGGAGCCAGATACTTCACCTTGTTGGTCTGCAGGTGACCGATGAAGTGCCATTCGATGTCCTTAGGCAGGTGTTCGTGTTTACGTTGCAATTCCTGCACATGACTTTCGCCAAATATGCGTTGTCCAGCTTCATAGGCCTCCATGATGGCCTCTTCGGGGTGGAACTTTGACACGGCCACCAGCTTCACGTCCTTGGGCAGTTCGGCTGTGATGGCTTTTATCTCCTGCTCAATCATCTTGCTTCTCGTAGGGGAACACGTCCAGAATCTGTGTTTCGGCCATTGATGTCAGTTCCCAGTCACCCATAGTGCCGGCCATTCCTTTTTCCAGATTGGCAACAGCTTTTTTTAGGTCACAGGCTTTCACCAACATGGTTTGTGAGGTGCGCTTTTCTACGGCAGTCTTTTCGTCGAGTGTAATGAAAGCTACTTTGGCTTTGTACCATCGGTCGTCGGTTCCGTCCACTGAGTCTATCAGTTCGCTCAGTCGGGCTTTCTTGATGTCTGCCACCTCATAGTCTCCGCTTACAAAGGGGGCCACCTCCTCTAGGAATCGTTTTTCAGCCTCTGTGAAAGTCAGGGCGTCCACCAGATAGGGTTCTGTCACTCGCTTTATCTTTCCGTCCTCCATAGTCTTGTCGTAACGGATTTTGCATTCAAACCATTGTGCCATATTCTTTAATAAAAATTTAAAAGTTTAATCGTTTAAAAGTTTAGCGGACACAAAGGTAATGCAATTTTGTGAGAAAGCGAAAGAAATGGGGGCGGAGTTTTGTGGAATCTTGTTTGCTCCTCCTTATTTGTCCCAAAAGAAGTATTGTTTCTGGCGCCGTTTTTCCTCTGGGCTTTTGGCAGAGAATACGGGCTGCAGCGTGTAAGGATGGAGGCCTGTGGCCCATGTTTCGGTGCTGACGGTCATGGGGGTGGGTGTGAAGTCCTGCACTTGTTCCAGTCGGAGGCTCATGTGGCGCACTTGTTCAGCCAGGCGGGCCATGTCCTGTTCGTGGCAGCCTGGGTGGCTGCTGATGAAGTATGGAATGATTTGCTGGCGAAGTCCTTCACGCTGGCAGATGTGGTCGAATAGGGCCTTAAACTGGTGGAACTGTTCAAAGGATGGCTTGCGCATGAGTTGGAGCACATGGTCTTCGGTGTGCTCTGGTGCTACTTTGAGGCGTCCGCTGACATGATGCGTGATGAGTTCTTTTGTGTAATCTTTTGCAGCATGATTGAGTTTTTCGTCTTTCCAGTCGTGTAGCAGGAGGTCGTATCGTACACCGCTTCCGATGAAACTCTTTTTTACGCCAGGCTGTGCGTCAACGGCTTTGTAAATGTCGATGAGTGGGCGATGGTCTCCATTAAGGTTGGGACATATCTTGGGGTGAATGCATGATGGACGTTTGCAATGTGCACATTTCTCTTGATCTCGCCCTGCCATGCGATACATGTTGGCCGACGGGCCACCGAGGTCACTGATATAGCCGCGAAAGTCTGGCATTTGAGTCACTTGGCGCACCTCACGCAAGATGCTTTCAGGTGAACGACTGGCTATGAACTTGCCTTGGTGTGCTGAGATGGTGCAGAAGGCGCATCCGCCAAAACATCCACGATGGAGGCACACGGAGTGACGAATCATTTCATAGGCCGGTATGCGTTTCCCTTTGTATTTGGGATGGGGCAGACGTGTGTATGGGAGGTCGAAGGAGTGGTCGAGCTGCTCGGTGGTCATGGGCGGATAGGGCGGTGTGACTACAATCCACTTACCCAGGGTCTGTTGGACGAGGGTCTGTGCATGGAGTTTGTTGCTCTCCTCCTCGATGTGGCGAAAGTTTTCGGCCTGTTTCCTTGGTTCGGCGAGGCATTCAGCGTGGGGATGCAGCTCTATGCACTCCTGCTTCAGTGCATCGGGCACTTGGTCGTATGCGGCTACGGTCTGTGCTATCTGATTGTCTCCCGTGACAGCCTCTCGGAAGGCTTCCAGTCCGATACAAGCTTCGCCCTGTTCGTCATAGGAGAGCGCTGGATGATACTCGTCAATCATTTGCGTGAGCCGGTGGGCAATCTCGATGGTGGGCAGTTCGCCCATACCATAGACGATGAGGTCGGCTCCAGAGGGAAGCAAGATGCTGGGCAGGAACTTATCCTGCCAGTAGTCGTAGTGGGTGAGTCGTCTCAAGCTGGCCTCAATACCTCCGAGCACGATGGGCACGTCGGGGTAGAGCTGCCGTAGGATGCGGCTATAGACGATGGTCGGGTATTCTGGGCGCATATCGTGGCGTCCGTCGGGCGAATAGGCATCCTCGCTGCGCAGACGTCGGGCGGCGGTGTATTTGTTCACCATCGAGTCCATGCATCCAGGGGCTATGCCGAACCAAAGCCGCGGGCGACCCAGGCGGCGGAAGTCACGCAAGTCGCCGTGCCAGTCAGGTTGTGGGACGATGGCCACGCGCAGTCCTTCGGCTTCCAGGATGCGACCGATGACGGCAGCCCCGAACGAAGGATGATCAACGTAGGCGTCACCCGAGAAGAGGATGACGTCGGGGCGGTCCCAACCACGTAGTTCCATTTCTCGGCGCGTGGTGGGGAGCCAGCGGGTCAGGTCATTGTTGTTCGTCAATCTTCTTGTTTTGGGCCAGATAGAGTAGGATGAGTTGGTGGAGACCAAAAGCCTTCATGTTGTCGTGGAAGAGCACGTCGCGGCAGAGAGAGAGGAGTGCAAGGTCGTCGTTGTGGTTTTCCAGCAGGGCGACGGTGTTGAGACGCAGTTTCTGTAGTACCGATTCATCGACGATGCCATTGCTGTCCAGCAGGTCGGAAAGCAGGGCATAGTGCTTGAGCGTTTGCAGATGTTCGTCGCTTATTTCGATGCTGCGCGAGCCTTTGGGATTGGTGGTGATGGTCATTATGGATAAGGGTTTATAGTTTAACGTTTAATGGTTTAGTTTTCAGCGTTCAGTATAAATCGTAGGGAAGCAGCCATGATGGCCCGACGGGTGTCGGCCTCACGAATGCATTCGAGTGGGAATCCGTAGGTGAGTGTGCGGTAGTTGGCACCTTGGTATGCAACAGCGAGAGCGTGGGTGGCCGACCCGTCGATGACGGAACAGAATGCATCGGACATGGGCTGGAATACGCTCAAACGTCGCACTGAGTAGCGCTCTTCATTAGGCTCGTTGTAAATGCTGAAGTGGGTGTTCATGCCTGTGAACGAGTGATTGGGGTCGGATAGGGGAAGTGTGCCATTAGGGGTACAGTGAAGTGTAGAGACAGAGAAGTCTGGGTCGATTTCTTCGCTGATGTATGCTCCGCTGACGAGGAGTGAACCTCCCTGACCAACAAACGCTTGCAGCCGTTGACACAATCCCTTGGGTAGGGCAGGAGCGGCACAGAGGCTGTAGCCGTCGCTTCGTTGGGCGCCTAAGATGAGGTCGATGGCCTGGACGTGTCTGGACAGGTCTTCTTTTTCGAAGGCTGAGACCGCGCAGGAGGCGATGCTGAGCGCCGTGTCGGCCAAGAGAAAGTCGGCGGCATGTTGGAGGGGGAAGTCGAAGGTGTTACCAGCCATGAGCATGCCTGCCAGTTCGTCGCCACTTTGGCCGAAGTTGTCGCCCATGTCCTTTCGTAGGTTGGTTTGCCGGCCGCAATACGAGGCACTGCGTTGATAGACCACGCCAGGGTCCAGATTGAAGTCGAAGCCACGAAGGGAGTCGTTATCGACGGGCTGGGGACCTGCCAGACGCGTGAACCCGTTGACGATGAGCAGGCGGCGCCTTTCGTGAGGAGCTGCATAGACGCAGAGTTGCTCGCTGGGCATGCTGCATCCGCCTTCGTTGAAGGCCCGCACCTGAAAACGCATGTATTCCCCTTTATTGATTGACAAGACTACCCGTGAACTATAGACTACCCGTCCGTTGTCGTAGCCCTGTTGGTCCTTGCTGGTGTATATCACATAGCCTGTGGGTGAGGCATTGGGGGCGGAGGAGTCGTCTTGAGGTGACCAGGAGAGGATGACTGAATCGGCAGCAGCAGTGAGCTTGGCAGAAAAGTCGGTCACCGGCAGAGGCTGTACGATGAACCCCTTGCGTCCGTGCACGGCGCTCGTATAGCGCAGTATTCCCTTATATATGGCACGCGAGAGCAATTGCTTGAACGTGGGGTCGTGACCTCGAAGCATGTCCGCGAAGTTCTGGTGAGAGAGTGTCTCGAGTATCATGCTCGGGATTTCGGGCACGCGTGTTTCCGAGTAGTTGCGGTCATACATCTGTCGGCGGTTCCAGTTGTGATATACCTGTCGGATGTCTTCGTCGACCTGTGTCATCACCACGTCGCAAAGGTCGCGCGACATGAGCCGTGAACGCTTGCTCGGCAGCAGACCCTCTGCCAGAAGTCCCTCGAAGCGGTCGGATGTTGTGGTGTAGGCACCGGAGGTGTAGATGCCCAGTGTGCCGATGAGTGTGGAGTCTGGCCGATAGCCAGCATCGCTGTGAATGGCCAATGAAAGCTCGAGTGGAACGCACAGTCCGCTGTCGCCGGGCAGGAAGACCGAGCCGCATGCCAGGCGGTTGGTCATGAGTGAGCGGGTGTTGATGTCCTCAGCATAGTCGTTGACTCCCTCCTTGTTCTTGTACACCGCTTGGGGCATTCCTGCCCACTGGGCATAATAGCGGCTGCCCTCGAGATAGCGGGGCAGATGGCTGCGCGTGAAGGCGTGGAGGGAGTCGCCTCGGGAGACGTTGCCCATCCCTCCGCCGAATCGCACGGCATCGGCTGTGACCACTCCGCGGTAGTTGCTTTGGTTGGAGAGTGTGACACAGTTGTCGGGCGAACAGCCTTGTGCAAAGTCGAATGTGCCCAGATAGACCCATGTGCTACCGCCCATTTGCTGGTTGACGCGGAATTTGGTTCTGATGCCCCGATGGACTACGGTGTACTCTGCGTCGCTCACGCTGGTGGGCAGTGTGGTGTAGCTGACATAGACGGCATGTGGCCCGTCATCGGCCAGGTGGGGCTGCCACACAATCTGGCTTGCCTGGCGCTTCCGTGGTTGTGCTTCGGCCTTCCGGCAGGTGCCGGCTTCAAAGGGATGCTCGCCGTCGAAGTAGATGTCCTGCAACTTGCAGAATCCCTTTCCGCCGTTTTCCCATTCATAGTTGCCGTTGTCCTCGATGTAGAGTCCGGAGTTCGATTCTATGTCGTTGTCCACGATTACCTCTTCCTGCTGCCAGTCGCGTTCGCGAGGCGTGAAGACCACTGCTCCGGCATTCTCAAGCATGGGCATGAGAAAGGGGACCACGAACGACTGGGTGAAGATGTCCTCGCTGGTGCAATAAAGGCGTGGGCGTTGCCATTGCCATGTGCCTTTTGCTGTGTCGAAGTATCGGCCGTGACTGGCCCACAGGGCGAGGTGCCTCCCTTGCAGACCATGAGTGATTTCGTAGGGCCGCGAGAGGGGGGTGACCCAGGGGTTGCCCTTGTAGACTATTGTGCCCCATCGGCGCAGTGCGGCAATGGTGTCGTTCCATACCAGTGGTATGAGTTCCTCAATAGGGGTCCCATTGGCCAGAATGCGCAATTTGTAGGTGTTGTGAGGCGGGGGCAGCAGTCGTTCCACGTCGTGACGGATGCGTGTGACGACTTCTCTCGTGAAGGGTTGTTCGGCAAATCCCGCGTTGGCGCGGAGCGTGACGGTTCGCCGTGCTTCATCCACCTCCACATTGTCGAGCCTGATGGGGGTATTGCTCGTGTATGTGGGGGTGCTGTAAGTGGTGAAATAGTTGGATAGGCGGTTCTTGAGTGCCTGGCTGACAGATGTTTGGCAATGGGTGGTTGACCACGGTGCTACGACGAGGAGTGCGACAGCTAACGAGCAAAGCCTTTTGATAGTCTTTTCCATTGCCGGGTGTCAGTTATCAGTTAGCAATCAGTCCCGTGGTAAACTGGTCGGGATGCTTGCCGCTAAAGCCCTCGAAGTATTGTTTGATTTCCACCATCTGACTGTCGATGTCACCATTGGGCACCACTTGTTTGGTGCATTGGATGAGGCGTCGCTTGTAGTCAAGCCCATAGAGCAGGATGGGGAGCCCGGCTTTTAGGGCGATGTAGTAGAAACCCTTGTGCCATTCGGGTTGCCTGCGTCGTGTGCCTTCGGGTGTGATGCACAGATGGAAGTCTTCGGCCTCGCGTGCCTGCTGGGCTACGATGTCGGTGACGCTGCGGTTCTTGTCACGATAGACGGGTATGCCTCCCATGCTGCGGAAGATGGGGCCAAGGGGCCAGAAGAACCATTCCTTCTTCATCATGAATCCGCACTGAAACTGCTCGGCCCCCATGAACAGAAGGGCCATGATGAAGTCCCAGTTTGAGGTGTGCGGCGCCAGTGCGATGATGTACTTGCGCGGGCGACGTACCGTTTCATCGAATCGGTATCCCATGCAGCGGTAGAGTATCCATTTGCAGAGGGCCTGTATCATAGGAGTGCTTTGATGTGGTCCACGATTTCGTCAGTATGATTGATGAGGTCCTCGCGGAGTTTCTTGAAATAGTCTTTGGCTTTCATCCCCGGTTCTACGTGGCTGACACGGTTGAGCATGTCGTCCTGCAGGTTCAGGATGCTGGCCATCACGTTGTCAACATCTGCTTGCGGCGCACGCTTCTGGTAATGCATAATTGCCACACACTCAGCGAACAATTCACCACAAAGGAAGTTGATTCCTTTCTTCAAATCTCTTCTTTTTGCCATAGCTGTAATTGTTGGTTGGGTTCAAAACTGGTCAAAGATACAAAAAAAAGTGCGAAATGCCAAATAAATTTGGAGAAAATGATAAAAAACCTCTCTCTATTGCAATTATCAAAGAGTATGGGGGGGGGCGTGGGGCCTCCCTTTGCTCATTCTTTGTGCCACTTTCCAGTACAAAGTCCACTAACCCGGGAA
>DGUV01000020.1:15938-17204 GCA_002395775.1 Prevotellaceae bacterium UBA4301 | reverse complement strand
TAATAAACAGTAATTAACAAAACAGCAACAAATCAAGGCTCAAAAGGAGTCAACACTATACAGGGAAAGACATTTTCATTAGAATTATTGTCATTATTGTCATTGTCATGATTGTCATTAAGAAAATCAACTTTTCGGAGGGAAATTTATGCCACAATATATATAATAATAAAATTATTATATATATTGTGAGGTGTTTTGGAATTCAAAATCGTTAATGACAATCATGACAATGACAATCGTGACAACGACCGCTATCAAGCTACATTAGTGTACAATCTACTTAAACATGTGTATATCAATGCATTATGAAATAATTTTCAAAGAAATTGGTGTTTTCTCTCCCGCGCGCGTGCAAAACTTTGCGTATCTCACAAATTATCACTATCTTTGTATAGTGTTAGAGAAGGGCCCCTCTCCGACTCCCCTGAAGGGAAGAGAACTTTCCTAAGACACCGAGCAGGCGAGATTAGGTTCAATGCATCACGAACCTGCGTTCAAGGCACCACGAATGAGTATTCGCTCTTTGACCCTTCTGCGAAAGCTCTTAGATACTCTCGCTCGATAAAAATCAAATAAAATTTGTTTTTATTCTCGCTTATTCGTATCTTTGCAGCCATTAAAGAAAGAAGTCTTAATTAATAATATTATCTATTATGGAAAAAAGTGCATTGCAGATTGCAAGAGCCGCCTATCAGCCTAAGTTGCCGAAGGCCTTGCAAGGTCCCGTGAAAGTGAAGGAAGGCGCTGCCACCCAGAGCGTTGGCAATCAGGAGGAAATCAAAGCCCTGTTCCCCAACACCTACGGTATGCCCGTTGTGGAATTCGTGCCCGCCGAGAGCGAGAACACGGAGCCCATCAACGTGGGCATCATCCTCAGTGGCGGTCAGGCTCCTGGCGGCCACAACGTCATCAGCGGTCTGTACGACGGCGTCAAGTCGCTCAACAAGAGCTCGAAGCTCTATGGCTTCCTCATGGGCCCCGGCGGTCTGGTTGACCACAAGTATGTGGAGTTCACCGACGAGTTTATCGACGAGTATCGCAATACGGGCGGTTTCGACATCATCGGCTCCGGCCGCACAAAGTTGGAGAAGGAAGCCCAGTTCGAGAGCGGTATCCAGATTCTGCGCCAACTGGGCATAAAGGCCCTGGTCATCATCGGTGGCGACGACTCTAACACCAACGCCTGCGTGCTGGCCGAATACTATGCTGCCAAGAAGTATGGCGTGCAGGTAATCGGTTGCCCCAAGACCATCGACGGCGACC
>DGUV01000020.1:0-15880 GCA_002395775.1 Prevotellaceae bacterium UBA4301 | reverse complement strand
GACGGCGACCTGAAGAACGAGCAGATTGAGACCTCCTTCGGTTTCGACACCGCCTGCAAGACCTACTCCGAGCTCATCGGTAACATCCAGCGCGACTGCAATTCGGCTCGCAAGTACTGGCACTTCATCAAGGTGATGGGCCGCTCTGCCAGCCACATCGCCCTGGAGTGCGCCCTGCAGTGCCAGCCCAACATCTGCCTCGTCAGCGAGGAGGTGGAAGCCAAGCAGATGTCGCTGGACGACGTGGTGGAATACATCGCCAAGGCCGTTGCCCAGCGTGCTGCCGACGGCAACAACTTCGGTACCGTGGTGATTCCCGAAGGCCTGATTGAGTTCATCCCCGCCATCAAGAAGTTGATAGCCCAGCTCAACGAGGTCCTGACCGACCCGACGACGGGCGAACCTCGTGAGTTCAAGAGCGCCGAGGAGCAGATTGAGTTCGTGCTCAGCAACATCACCGCCGAGAACAAGGCCGTGCTGGAGAGCCTGCCTGCCGACGTGAAGCGTCAGCTCTGCCTCGACCGCGACCCCCACGGAAACGTACAGGTCAGCCTCATCGAGACCGAGAAACTGCTCAGCGCCATGGTGGCCAAGAAGTTGGCAGCATGGAAGGCCGAAGGCAAGTACAACGGCAAGTTCAGCGCCCAGCACCACTTCTTCGGCTACGAAGGCCGTTGCGCTGCCCCCTCTAACTACGATGCCGACTACTGCTACAGCCTGGGCTACAATGCCAGCCGCCTCATCTCGAACGGCAAGACGGGCTACATGAGCGTCATCAAGAACACTACGGCTCCCGCTGCCGAATGGGTGGCCGGTGGTGTGCCCATCACGATGATGATGAACATCGAACGCCGCAACGGTGCCAACAAGCCCGTTATCCGCAAGGCCCTGGTAGAACTGGACGGTGCTCCCTTCAAGTACTTCGCTTCGAAGCGCGATGAATGGGCTCGCCAGACGGCTTACGTCTATCCCGGTCCCATCCAGTACTTCGGTCCCACCGAGGTGTGCGACCAGTGCACCAAGACCCTGGCCCTGGAGCATGCGAAATGAAGGCATGAGGACGTGAAGAAGTGAATAAGACAACAACACGAAAAACTGCAAGGCGAAGCCGCCCGAAGCGAAAGCGTTCGGGTGGCTCGCGTTTGCGCACTTGGTGGGCCGTGTTAGCCGGCGGAGTGCTCATTGTGGTTGCCTATGTGCTTGTCTTCTACAACTTCTTTGTTACACCGCTTTCGTTCCGCTGGCGCGCCCTGTATGGCGAACCCGACTATCCCACGGGCTACGACATCATGGGCATCGACATCAGTCACCATCAGGCCACCATCGACTGGGACCGCTTGCGCAATGCCAAGATTGGCGACCACCCGTTGAGCTTTGTCATCATCAAGGCTACCGAGGGGACGACGCTGTTTGACGAAAACTTCAATGACAACTTCCACTGGGCGCGTGAAAACGGCTTAGTACGAGGTGCTTATCACTTCTATATTCCAGATAAAAACATCACTCAGCAGGCTGAATACTTTCTGCATCAGGTACATTTGCTCGAGGGCGACCTACCGCCTATTCTCGACATCGAGAAACGAGGCAACAAACCCCTCCATGAGTTCCAGCAGGACGTACTCACATGGCTTCAGATAGTGCAGAGCGTCTATGGCGTTCCCCCCATCATCTACACTTCGTACAAGTTCAAGGAAGACTATCTGAATACGTCTGCCCTGAACGAGTATCCCTTGTGGATAGCCCACTATTATGAGAAGAAACTCCGCTATCAGGGCCAGTGGGTATTCTGGCAATACACCGATTGTGGTAAGGTGGATGGCATCAAGGGCTATGTCGATTTCGACATCTTTAATGGCAGCATGAAGGACTTGAAGCAGCTGACCTTAATGCCCTCGCTCCTTGAGCCTGAGGAGTAGCATGGCCCAGCCTTCCTCGCAGGTTTGCAACTCCAGCGTGAAACCCAGTCTTTTGGCTGCCTCTGTGAGCAGGGGCACATCCTCTTCATAAAAGCCGCTCAGCAGCAGATGGGCGTCTTTTTTTAGTGCCCGGGCAAATTGGGGCAGGTCGTGGAGCAGAATGTTGCGGTTGATGTTGGCTATGAGCAGGTCGAAGTCTGCCTGCTGGGGCAGCACGCTGGCATCGCCCTCTGCCACACGAATGTCCTCGAGTCCGTTGAGTTGGGCATTGATGCGCGTGTTCTCCACACTCCATTCGTCAATGTCGTAGCTGAACACTTCGCGTGCCCCTCTCATCAGGCACAGGAAGCCCAGCACGCCCGTACCGCATCCGGCATCCACTACGCGACGGTCCTGTACGTCCATGTCGCATAGCTGACGCAAAATCTGCCTCGTAGTGGGGTGAGTGCCTGTGCCGAAGGCCATGCGCGGGTTAATGACAATGTCATACCGGCAACCCTCAATGGCTTCGTGACGCGTGTCGTGGACACACACCAGATGGTCGATGGCAATGGGCGTGAATCCCTCTTCCTCCCATGCTTGATTCCAGTCCTCATCGGGTGCCTCGCCCACTTCGTAGCTGATGGACGAGTGGGGCAGGGGAAACTGGTTGACTGTCCTCTCCAACTCGCTCTCCCTAAAGAGCGACTGCTGTATGTAGCCCACAAGCCGCTTTCCGTCGGGCACAAAAGCCTCGAATCCGGCATCGGCCAGCAGTGAGGCCAGCACGTCGTAGGCCTCCTCGCTGTTGGGCTCAATCTGGAATTTTACTTCGTAATACTTCATATCCGAGTGCGAATTTACACAAAAAAAGTCTATTTAGAGGGATTTTCCCCCAGAAAATGGGGAATTTCCCCTTGCCGAGTGATAAAAAGGTAGTAATTTTGCATTAGAAAAACTCTAAAATGGCAGTTATGAAAGCAAGAACAATCGCTTGGATGATGCTGGCCATGTTGCCGGTCATCAGTTTTGCACAGAACGACGACGACATGTACTTCGTTCCGAAGAAGAAAAGTAACACCACGCAAACCATCACACCTGCGTCAGCCACACCTGCACGTCAGAGCTACAGGGCAACGACATCGGCACCTGCTGAGTACTACACTGGGCCCCTGCGTGACGTGGATGAATACAATCGCCGCGGAGGTGCGGGACGGAATGTGACAATCATCACAGAGACAGACACCTTCCAGGTGGACGAAAGTCAGCTGACGCTGAACGAGGAAGGCAAGTATGTACTGAGCAAGGGATATAGTGGTCTGGACGAGGAGCCGGCTCCGCTCGAAGACGACGACTATCGCTACTCGGCTCGCCTGGCTCGTTTCCACGGCTTTGGCTATCCTTATTATTATGATTTCTACGATCCCTGGTATGATCCTTGGTACTACGACCCTTGGTACTATGGTGGCTGGGGCTATCGTCCTTGGGGCTGGTATGGTGGCTGGCACTATGGTTGGTATGGCCCTTGGTACTATGGTGGCTATTGGGGTTATCGTCCTTGGTACTATGGCTGGGGCCACTATTATGGATGTTGGCATCATGGTGGCTACTGGGCCAGCAATCGTCCTCATCGCGGATTCAACGGCGGTCGAGGCTATGCCTCCACGGGCAGCTCGCGTCGTGGCACCTATGGTTCCACTCGCACTGCCACACGCTCTGGACGTACAGGCATCAGTGGCATAAACAGCAGTCGCCAGTCGGCATTGGGCACTCGTGGCAGTCGTGCTACATCGCGCACCACCTCACCCACTACACGTGGTATCACGGGCAGTAGCAGTCGCAGCACGGTTACCAACAGCCGCAGCAATTCTTCTTCCTCGCGCGGATATTCTGGCAGCAGTAGGGGTAGCGTAAGCTCGAGCCGTAGTTCGGGTGGCAGCTTCTCGAGTGGCGGATTCTCTGGCGGTAGTCGTGGAGGAGGCTTCTCTGGTGGCGGCAGTCGTGGCGGTGGCTTCTCTGGTGGTGGCAGTCGCGGCGGTGGCGGCGGACGTCGCTGAAGATAAGTTAGAGTATTCCGAATAATCAGAAAAAACAAAGATATGACTAAGCGCTATCTCTTGATGGCAGTGCTGCTGGGTGCAGCCTCCATCGCAAATGCACAGGACACCTATCTCAACGACCGTCTGACGGCCACTGACGACCTCAATGGTACGGCACGCTATGTGGCCATGGGTGGTGCCTTGGGTGCCCTTGGGGCCGATCTTTCGGTCATCAGCTCAAACCCTGCCGGCATCGGTCTCTATCGGAAGAGCGACGTGGGCCTCACCTTTGGTGTGGTGGCTCCTAACAAGGCCAATGGCTGGAACTCCGACGATGTTAATCGCACTTATGGCGAAAAACTCGCACGTGCCAGTTTCGACCAGATGGGCCTCGTGTGGAGTCTGCGCACGGGTGGCCCGAAGCTGAAGTTCGTCAACCTGGCCTTTAACTATCAGAAGAAGGCCAACTTCAATCAGGGCTTCTATGCCGATAACCTTAATCTGGGCGGTCTGTCGCAGATGGACCAGTTGGCAGAACTCGCCAACGAAGGCTACGACACCGATTATAACCTGACTGGCATTGCCGTTGATAACGAGTTCCTTTCGAAGGACGAACTGGGCTACTACAACGCCTATCGCGGTGAGAAGAACTACTATACCCGCCATCAGCGCGGTTCCATGAAGTCGTTCGACATGAACATCTCTTTCAATGTCAACGACCGCTTCTACACGGGTCTGACGCTGGGCGTGGACCGTCTCGACTATCTCTCCTGGAGTGCCTATCAGGAACTCAGCGTCGACAAGGACGGGCAGTATGGCGATTATATGCTCTATAACGACCGCGAGATTGACGGTCACGGAGTCAACGTGAAGCTGGGCTTCATCGTACGCCCCATGCAGAACAGCCCATTCCGCATTGGTCTGGCAGTGGAGACTCCTACATGGTATCGTTTCAGCGCAAGCTCGCTCTTTGACCTCACCGATGATGTGAACAATGTGCGCACCGACACGCGCGAGAGTTACCTCGAATACACCGTTCGCACTCCCTGGCGTGCCCGTCTGAGCATGGGTTCCACTGTTGACAAGTTGTTAGCTTGGGGCATTGAGTATGAGTTTGCCAATGCTGCGCAAAACACTATGGGCTATCCCGAATGGAACGATGACGGCTACCACAGCGCTTATGCTAACACGCGCGACCACGCCATGAACCAGCACACCAAGGACATGCTCAAGGGGCAGCATACCCTGCGCCTGGGATTGGAGGTGAAGCCCGTGGATGCCTTTGCCCTGCGTGTAGGTTACAACCTCGCCTCCAGCCGCTACAAGGACAATCCCACCTTCGACCAGTATAAGCTCGACTCGCAGGCCATGAACTACCAGACCAGTACCGACTTCATGAAGCTTGGTGCCACCAATACGGTCTCTTTCGGTGTGGGTTACAAGTACAAGAAGTTCTATGCCGACCTTACCTACAAGTATCGTGCACAGAAGGCCAAGTTCTATGCCTTTGACACTGGTTTCACAGACCCTGAGGGCCAGTTCGCGAAAGACAACCCCGATATGGCCAACGCCGGCATTCAGCCTGTGGATGTTGATCTCAACCGCCATCAACTCATGCTCTCTGCTGGATTCAAGTTCTGAACAGCGTGTTTCCCTAATACGAATAATATGGAAAGAAAGAGTCATCCGCGAGGATGACTCTTTCTTATTATGTCGGGCGGGGCATCACAGGCGGTGTCCTGTGCGCTGTGTTTAGGATAAAAGGGAGAGAATAAGGAAATAGACCACAGGAACAGCCAGACCGGGTAAGAGATTCAGCGTCTTGCAGTCCTTGATGTTGAGTATGGCCAAACCTGAGGCAACAATGAGTATGCCGCCCACAATCTGCAGTTCACACAGCAGGGCGGGAGGGATGATGTCGCCGCACAACCGAGCCAGAAGCCATATGCTGCCTTGCCAGCAGAAAAGGATGGGCGCAGCCAGCACCATACCAATCCCGTAGGTGGCAGCGAGCACTGCCGAGGTTACGAGGTCGAGTGTGGCGTTAGTGAACAGGTAGGTGTTGTCGCCCAGGAGGGCACTGTTGATTGGGCCCACGATGCTAAGCGTGCCGATGCAGTAGAGCAGGACACCGGTGGAGAGGCCCTGAGCCAGAGGGTACTGCTGATCCTTGTTCTTCGATATCTTATCGACTGCTCGGCGGAATCGTCCGTCGAGGTCGAGCATTGTTCCAATAAGCCCTCCGATGCTAAGGCTCAGGATAAAGAGAACGGGATATTGGCTCCGAGGCATGTTGTGGCAGACGGCATTGAAACCAAGTGCCAGCGAGGCAAGGCCCATTGCGGAAAACAGAACTTTCTGCCATTCGGGTCGAATGCCATTCTTGATGACGGCTCCTATGACTGAACCGACGATGATGGTACAGGTGTTTGTGATTGTTCCGAGCATGGGTAAAAGGGCTTATTGAATCAATAGATAGGTGAGGAACATGGATGCTTCGCAGAGCAGGAAAGTGGCGCCACAGCAGTCGCCGGTGTATCCGCTGAGGGAGCGCTTCATCCAGAGGGCAAGAGCCAGCTCCACCACAACGGGGACGATGAACAGCCAGACGTTGGGCACATCGCCCACATACCACCAAAGCAAGGCTACGGGGGACATGGCGACAAGAATGCGCATCAGTTGGCCCAACCATGAATAGTGGGCATAGACGGTGCGGTTCTTGGCTTCGGCCTCAGTGCGGGCGTAAGGCAACTGCAGGATGAGTAGCGAGGCCACGCTCTTGCCCCACACGTCGGCCGTAACCAGTACCAAGGGAGACAAATGGGGAAGGGTGGAATAGAGGAACAGGAAATAGACGATGAGGGCCAGGACACCATAGGTGCCGATGTGGGAGTCCTTCATGATGCTGAGCGTGTGCTCGCGGGTGCAACCTCCGCCCATGCCGTCGGCAAAATCGGCCAGTCCGTCTTCGTGTAGGGCGCCTGTGAGCAACAGGCGTACACCGATGATGATGACGGCCACCAAGTTTAGTGCCTGAGGCATTTGTGTGAGGAAGGTGGCATAGACAAGCATTGTCAGACCGCCCGTGAGCCAGCCTACCAGGGGCCAATACTCCACCACATGGCTGAAGGCCTCACGCTTGGGTTCATGGAGCCGCCACCAAGGTAGGCGGGTGAAGAACATGAGTGCGGCCCAGAGGTGGTCAAAAGTATTTCGTAATCTTTGCATCGTGGAAATTGTTCATTTCGTTCAACATTCTGACGGCACTCTCTACAATGGGGTAGGCGCAGAGGGCACCCGTGCCTTCACCTAACTTCAGACCCAGGGAGAGCAGGGGACGGACACCCATGCCTTGGAGCATGAGACGGTGACCCTTTTCGTCGCCCACATGGCAGAAGATGGCGCAGGGCATGAACTGAGGACTCAGACGGCTTGCCATGAGGGCGCAGGCCGACATGATGAATCCGTCCACCAGCACCACCATATGCAACTCTGCTGCGCGAAGCATGGCTCCAACGGCGGTGGCCATTTCCAGTCCGCCCAGTTCCTGAAGGACGAGGAGTGGTGTCCATTGGGGGTGGGCAGTGAGGAATCGGGTCTGGCACTTCTCCAGAATGTCGAGTTTGTGGAGGATGCCTTCATTATTGAGCCCCGCACCGGCCCCCACGCATTGCTGAAGAGGTATGTCCAGCAGAAGACTCATCCAGAGACTGGAGGGGCTGGTGTTTCCGATACCCATCTCGCCAATGCTGATGATGTTGCAACCCTCGCGGTAACAGTCGTCCACCAGCTGGCGTCCTATGGTGAGGCATAGGTCAGTCTCTTCTTCAGTCATGGCCGGTTCGTAAAGTATGTTGCCGCTCCCGTGCATGCGTACCTTTTTGTTCATGATAGTGGGATGGTCTGTGAGATCGTGGTCAACTCCCACATCCACCAGTTGCAGGCAGAACCCATGCTGACGGCAAAACATGTTGACTCCTCCGCCTCCTTGGGTAAAGTTCACCATCTGTTGCCAGGTGACTTCGCGTGGTGATACACTCACGCCCTCCCTCTCGATGCCGTGATCAGCACCAAGGAGCAGGTGGCAAGGATGGTTGAGGGTGGGCGAGAGTGTGCCCTGTATGAGACCTATCTGCAAGGCCAGTTCTTCCAGGCGGCCCAGCGAGCCCTTGGGCTTGTTCAGGTTGTCTATCTTTTCGGTCAAAGCCGAGCGCAAATCGCAGTTCACAATTGAAGAATGTTATAATGTTTAATAGCTTCTTTTGTCGTTTTCAACTTTTCACTCTAACAGGTATTCCGCTTACCATCAGCACAACCTCGTGGGCCAATTTGGCAACATGTTGGTTGAGCCATCCCAGTAGGTCAGTGAATTGGCGTTGGGTCTTGTTTGGCGATACTCCGCCCATTCCGATTTCGTTGGTTACCACGATGAATGTGGCATCTTGACTGAAGAGGCGTTCCAATTCGTCCTCCATCTGGCGGAGTATGGTGTCCAGCGGTTGGCCTTCCATGTCGAAAAACCAGTTGGTGGCCCACAGCGTCAGGCAGTCGATGAGCACCACATGGCCGGCGACATCGTGGTGAGAGAGAAATTTCTCTTCTTCGATATTGGTCCACTCGGGGCCTCGCCGTTCCTGATGGCGTTGGATGCGTTCGCGAAACTCATCGTCCCACACGCGGGCTGTGGCCATATAGACGGGTTCCGGGCTCAAACTCAGAGCCAGATGTTCGGCGTACGTCGATTTGCCCGAGCGCTCGCCTCCTGTAATGAGTATCAGTTTCCTCATAATCGGCATCAAAGTTACAACATTATTTCCACTTTTCTGCCCTTTTGTCCTTGTTTTGTGTCAAAATGTCCCCGAAAATCAAGTGGCATGCACCTTGTGTCCTATTGGGCGTAAGGCGAAAGCCAAGAGAGATTTGAAAACATGTTAAACCTTTAATTAATAGGAGGACAAAAAAATGTTACCAGTAATGCTAAGAAACAGTTGGTTCCCAACAGTGTTCGATGATTTCTTCAACAACGACCTCGTGTCGCACAACCAAGTGACTGCACCCGCAGTGAATGTTAAGGAAAGTCCCGAAGCCTACACAATGGAGGTGGCAGCTCCTGGTATCAAGAAAGAGTATTGCCGAGTGCACATCAATGACGATGGCAACCTGTCGGTGGCCATTGAGAACAAGATGGAGCACAAGGAGGAAGACAAGAAACAGCACTATCTGCGTCGCGAATTCTCGTACACCAACTACCAGCAGAACTACACGCTGCCCGATAATGTGGATCGCGACAACATTGCAGCCAGTGTGGAACACGGTATTCTCACCATCACCCTGCCTAAGGTGAAGAAGGATGAAGTGAAGGTCAGCCGTCAGATTGAAATCAAATAAGTCTGAATGATAGACAAGACGTTAGGAAAAGGCCCCGAGACGATTCTCGGGGCCTTTTCTTTGTCGTATATTACTTGATGTTCTTGCGTATGCGTGTCAGGAACTGCCCGAGGGCCTCCGTGTCGCGGTTGTCAATGATGCTGATGAGAGTCTTCAGTTCCTCTCGTATGCCTTCGACATGATTCTTCGTGCGTGGATTGAAGAGAATCTCACGCAACAATGTGTCATCCTCTGAGAGCACCCCGCGGGCAATCTTCAGGTGGCGTTTGAAGGTGGTGCCGGGGGCGTCCTGATGCTTCATGACGGCCGAGAAGACGAACGTGGAGACGAAGGGCACGGAAAGGGAGTAGGCCATGGCCTCGTCATGCTGCTCGAAGGTGTATTCGTGAACATTGAGCCCCAGACGACGGTAGAGGTCGAGGAAGAAGACACGGCCCAGGTGGTCGCCTTCGCTGATGACGATGGCATTCTCCGTGCTGAGTGCTCCGAGGTTGGCAAAGGTGGGGCCAAACATGGGGTGAGTGGATACATAGTGCATGCCCGTCTCCTCATAGAACTCCTTGAGCCCTGTCTTCACGCTGGCTATGTCGCTGATGATGCAGTCCTGCCACAAATAGGGGATGACCTGACGGAAGACCTGCAGGGTGTGGTCGAGTGAGACGCAATTGATGACCAGGTCGGGGCGGAAGTCACGTATCTCCTCCAGTTGGGTGAGCCGCAAGGTGTTGTACATGAAGCGCATGCGGCGCGGGTCGATTTCATAGACCGCTGTTTCGTGGTCGAACGACAGAAGGTCGGTGAAGAACGACCCCATCTTTCCGGCTCCAAGGATAAGAATCTTCATGGGGGGTCAGTTCTTATTAATGATGTCCATTTGCTGTCGAACACTCTCTTCGTGGATGGCCTCATAGATGCGGCGCACGAAATCGGGACTCATGCCGCACAGAGAACCCTGTGCTCCGCGCTTGTCGAGAATCTCGTTGTAGCGTACGGCCTGCACCACGGCCATGTTGTGCTCACGCTTATAGGTGGCAATCTCGCGGCAGACACGCATGCGCTTGGTCAGCAGGTCCATGAGGGCGGTGTCCATCTCGTCGATTTGTTTCCGCATGCTGGCCAGCGACTCTGTCATCTCGGCATTGTCGCGAATGACCAGACGGTCGATGATGAAGTCGAGCACGTCGGGGAGCACTTGTTGCGAGGCATCGCTCCAGGCATTGTCGGGGTCGCAGTGGCTCTCGACAAGCAGCCCGTCGAATCCCATGTCCATGGCCTGTTGGCAGAGTGGTGCCACAAGGTCGCGGCGGCCTCCCATGTGGCTGGGGTCGCACACGATGGGTAGCTTGGGGAAGCGGCGGTGCAGCTCTATGGGAATGTGCCACATGGGCGTGTTGCGATAAATCTTCTGGTCGATGCTGGTGAAGCCGCGATGGATGGCCCCGAGACGCTTGACGCCAACACGGTTGAGACGCAACAGGGCTCCTATCCACAACTCCAGGTCGGGGCTGACGGGATTCTTGACCAACACGGGCACGTCGGTGCCTTTCAGGCTGTCGGCAAGTTCCTGTACGGCAAAGGGATTGACCGTGGTGCGGGCTCCTATCCAGAGGATGTCGATGCCATATTTCAGGGCCAGCTCTACATGCTCAGGCTTGGCCACCTCAATGGCCGTGAGCATGCCCGTCTCCTGTTTGACGCGTTGGAGCCATGCAAGGGCGGGTTCGCCATGCCCTTCAAAGCATCCGGGTTTGGTACGAGGCTTCCATACGCCGGCACGGAACATGTGGCATCCCTTTTCGGCAAGTTGGTGGGCAGTGGTCATGACTTGCTCTTCGGTTTCGGCAGAGCACGGACCTGCAATGACAAACGGGCGGGGTTTGTCGCTTGGCAAGTTGAGGGGGAGAAGTTCTAATTCCATATATTTTAAGCTTTTATCTTTTTGATTCTGTTGAGTGCCTCACGGAACATCTCTTCCTTGGCACAGAGTGAGATGCGGATGTAGCGCTGTCCGTTGGAGCCGAAGATGAAGCCGGGAGTGATGAAGACACGGGCGTCGTGGAGCACATGCTCGGTAAGCACTTCGGCATCGCTCAGGTGGTCGGGGATACGACCCCATAGGAACATTCCCACCTGATGAGGGTCGTAGTGGCAACCGAGCGACTGCATGATTTGCTCGGCAAACTGACGTCGGCGGGCGTAGGTCTCGACGTTGGCCTCGCGGTGCCATTCGTCGGAGTTGTCATAAGCCTGTGCCGCAGCAAGCTGCAGGGGACGGAAGGTGCCGCTGTCTATGTTTGACTTCACTTTCAGAATCCAGCTCACGAACTGGGCATTCGTGGCCAGCATGCCCACACGCCATCCGGGCATGTTGTGGGATTTGGACATGGAGTTGAGTTCGATGCAGCACTCCTTGGCCCCGGGAATCTGCAGTATGCTTAACCTTTCGTCGCGGTTGAGGATGAAGGAGTACGGATTGTCGTTAACTACGATGATGCCGTGGCGGAGGGCGAAATCGACGAGTCGCTCATAGGTTGCTCGCTGGGCATTGGCTCCCGTGGGCATGTTGGGATAGTTGGTCCACATGAGCCGGACACCGCTGAGGTCAGTCTTTTCCAGTTTGTCAAAGTCGGGCTGCCAACCTTTTTCCTCGTCCAGGTCGTAGTTCACGATTTGTGCTCCAAGCAGTCGGCTCAGCGATGTGTAGGTGGGATAGCCGGGATTGGGCACCAGCACCTTGTCGCCCGGGTTGACGAAAGCCAGGGTGATGTGCAGAATGCCCTCCTTCGACCCGATGAGTGGCTGGATTTCGGTCGAGGGGTTGAGCTCTACTCCGTACCAGCGCTTGTAGAATCCCGCCATGGCCTTTCGTAGTTCGGGTGTGCCAATGGTGGGCTGATAGCCGTGGGCGTCGGCCTTGCGAGCTTCGCGGCAGAGCACGTCTATGGTGGAGTCAGAGGGGGGCATGTCAGGGCTGCCAATGGCCAGCGAGATGACGTCCTTGCCTTGGGCGTTCATCTCTGCCACCTGCTTCAGCTTGCGACTGAAGTAGTACTCCTGGACTTCTTCCAGTCGCTGGGCGGGTTTAAATGCTTTGTTTCCCATTTTCGTATTCGCCAAGTAGTTTTAGATTGCGTGTAAGCGGGGTGATGGCATTGATGGCCTGCCGATAACGCGTGTATTCTGAGAAAGAGAGATCGATGTAGAACATGTATTGCCATTCCTTGCCAATGATGGGCAACGACTGGATTTTGGTCAAGTTCAGTTTGTAGAAGCTGAGCACACTCAGTATGGCCGAGAGGCTACCCTCCTCATGAGGGAGGGTGAAGACGAGGCTCGATTTGTTGACCCTTCGCAGATCGCGCAGTTTGTCGGCCTGGCTGGGATGGGCGAGGACGAGGAAGCGTGTGAAATTGTGCTTGTTAGTTTCGATGCCTTCCTGCAACACCTTCATCCCGTAGATTCGGGCTGCGTCGCGATGGCAGATGGCGGCATGTCCCCTCAGGCATCCTCGGCTGATGTCGGCCGCCGCACCTGCCGTGTCGGCCACTTCCACCACCTTCAGTCCCCGGTGTTCGTTCAGGAAGTCGCGACATTGCATGAGCGCCACGGGATGGGAGTTCACCTCCTGCAGGTTGCCCCAGTCCTCGTCGGGCAGGCACATGATGGAGTGGGAGATGCGCAGCTTGTGTTCGCCCACGATGGTCATGCCGCTGTCGCGCAGCAGTTCGTAGTTGTGCAGCAGACTGCCGGCAATGGTGTTCTCAATGGCTACGAGTCCTATCACATGGGGGTCGGACTGCATCGACTTGAATACCTGCTCAAAGGTCTCACAGCAAGCGAGTTCCACCTCTTCGCCTTCGTAGTAGCGATGGGCGGCAATGTCGTGGAAACTGCCCTTGATACCTTGTATTGCAACCTTGTGTGTCATATATATGTGTGTCGGTGTAAAAAAGAATCCCGCTCCTTTGTTTCATGGAAGCGGGACTCGTATGTTTCTGATTCTTAGTGTCTGTTAATTCTTATACACGCCTTACCGCTTCACTTCATTGCTAAAGTAAAAGTAATAAAAGAATGCGTAGGCGTAAGAGGTGTTCATGTTCCGGTTTATTACGTTTCTGGTTGCAAAAGTAATAACTTTTTACGAACTGACCAAGAATTTGTTCACTTTATTTTATATCCAATGCTCTCTACGGCTTCACGGACGGCATTTTCGTCATAGTTCCCGGTCACCACAGCCTGTTTCTCACTGAGTTGGACGCTTACGTTCTCCACGCCCTCCACACTCTTGATGGCTCTCTCCACATTGGCCGCACAATGGCTGCAATGCATGCCTTCCACCGTGAAACAGGTGGTTTCGGCTTCCGACGTGAGTGCTTCTTCATGATGATGGTGGTGGCGATGCAGGAACAGGGCATTGATCAGCAGCAGGATGAGAACCACGGCCGAGACGATGTTGAACAGGCCGATTTCCTCGTGGCAGCAGTCGCCCTGCATCACCAGCTCCGAGACGAACCATTCGCGCGGAAGCAGGTAGTCGATTCCCAGGGCAAAGAGGATGGCACCGCCCACGATGGAGGTCAGGTAGAGCAACAGCGTACGACGTCCCATCACCTTGTTGATGACCAGCAGACTGGCCACGTTGCAGGCGGGACCAGCCATCAGCAGCACTAGTGCGGCACCAGGTGTCAGGCCCTTCATCATCAGAGCCACGGCAATGGGTATGCTGCCTGTGGCACAGACATACATGGGTACGCTGATGCACAGCACAAGCAGGATGCTCAGCAGGGAATTGTCCTTGAACACTTCGAACCACTGGTCGGGAACCAATGACGTAATCATACCCGCAACCACCAGACCGACAACGAGCCACTTGCCAATGTCGGCCATCATCTCCACAAATCCGTAGGCGAGGCTCTCCCTTAGTTTCTCGAAGAACGTCTTGTGCTGTTCTTCCTCATGGGGCTTGCGCACGACAATGACCTCATCGTCATTCTCAAACACGTTCACCATTTCTCCTCCCAAGATTGCCGTCAGGAAGGCAACGAGGGGACGAATGATGGCAAAGGGAAGGCCCATGAGGGAGTAGGTGGCAATGATGCTGTCAACGCCCGTCTGCGGTGTGGCGATGAGAAACGAGATGGTGGCTCCCTTGCTGCCCCCCTCGCGGCGCAGACCCATGGCTGTGGGCAACACGCCACACGAACAAAGGGGCAGGGGAACCCCGAACAATGCTGCCAGCAGCACACTCCTGAAGTTCGGTTGGCTCAGGTAGTTGGCATACACTTGGCGGGGAATGAACGCGTGCATCAGACCTGCTAGCAGGAATCCGAGTAGCAGGTAGGGAGACATCTCACAAAGGAGTGTCCAGATGTCGAGAAAAAGATTTTGTATCATCATGCTATTCCTTTTAGTTATCGATGGTAACTGCGGCGCCAGCCGCACTTGAATCTCTGTTTCTGGTGCAAAGTTACAGGCTTTTCCCTGCAACTCAGTTGCAAAGTCCATCTCTGCTCCCCAGGTCGCTGGGTCAGGTAATAATATTTCATCCCATCATGGTTGTACAACCCTGAGACGATGCTTGGGCAACCTTGGGCACATGCTTGGGCAACCTTGGGCACATGCTATAGTATTTCTCTGCCGCTAAGGCCTAAGGGATCGGTCCCAGTCTATATAGCGTGATTCGTAATGGATAATTATCTTATCGCATTTGCATAATTATCTTACATCTATCGCATAATTATCTTATCGCTGTCGGATAATTATTCTGTTTGTTCTATATATCTATGTATTTACATTGATTCCTAAGGGACTGATTCCGGACATTTAGGGACACGCGAGGCTGGCTGTAGGGGACATCGTTCCTGGCAGACTAAAAAAATATCGGGAGACCGCGGGCCTCCCGATAAAGTGTCAAGATTCAGTACCTCCTATGATTAGGACTTCCTCTCAATCCATGCCAATGTGTCGCCACGATGGACGAAGGAAGCTTTCTTGGCAGCTACCTCTACGAGGCGACCGCCGATGCCTGCGGGTATGGGTACGAACTCGCCCCATGACGTTTGCACATAGCACAGGATGTCGCCATCCTTGTACTCCTGTCCGATGAACGGTTCGAGGCAGGGCACAACCTCGCTGCCACCCTGGAACTCATAGAAGACTTGTCCGTTGACAGGACTTACCACCTGGTCGGCCTTGGCATGCTTGAAGGCGGCCAGCTCCTCGGGGCTCAATTTCGAACCCAGTTTGGCGTCCTTTGCCTTCTGCAGGTCGCTGAGGAAATTCTTCTTGGCCTGTCCGCTCTTGTAGTTGCGATACTGTTCGGGGTGCATGGCCAGTTCGAAGAGTTCTTCATCGTCCTGTCCGTAGTCCCATCCGTTTTCGTCCATCTCCTTGCGGAACTGGTCGAGGGCATTGGGATAGAGGGTGTGGGGGTCGGTATCGGTGAATTCGCGTCCCTGCTTCTTGGCCAGTTCCACGAGCTCTGGGGCAATGGGGCCGGGAACCTTTCCAGACTTGCCCAGAATCATGCCCCACATGGCATCGTCCATCATGACGAAG
>DGUV01000024.1 GCA_002395775.1 Prevotellaceae bacterium UBA4301 | reverse complement strand
GGCAGGTTGTCGAGCATCACGCGATTGTCGCCCTTGAAGAAGTCTCTGCCATTGAGCAGGAGGCTTTCCACAAACTTGCCGTTGTGAAGAATGCGCCCGTCGCTCTTCAGTTCCACGCCCGGCAACTGCTTGACCAGCGCATCGAGCATGCTGCCTTCTGCCAACTGGAAGGCACTGGCGTCATACACCACCGTGTCGCCCCTGTGGTAGAACTTCACTTTCGTGGCGGTCACCACCACTTCTCTCAGCATCCGTCCCGCTTCCATCAGGTAGAGCGGCGGCAACTGTCGGCTGAACTCACGGCGGTGCAGGTTGCTGATGGTGTAGGCCATGTAGCCCGTCTCATAGCCGCCCATGTGTGCCTTGAGGATGTAGGTGTCCTGCTTATGGGGAATGTTGAAGTGGAAGTCGGACTGGAACCATTTCTTGTTGTCTGACTGATAGAAGATTTTGGCGTGGCAGGAGTCGAGCACGGTGCTGTCTTTCGAGAGCAGATAGACCATTGCGCCGGGCAAGTCGTTGTGGGTGCGGCTGTCCAGCACCTTTCCTTGCAAGAGCATGGTGCGCGCTTTCGCCTTTGTCTTATACTGCACAAAGATGTCCGTATCTTTCACTTTCACCCTTACGGGTAGCCCCTTGCAGATGCGTTTCACGGCTTCGGGCACGGAGAGACCTTTCAGGGTGGCTGTCACCTTCAAGTCTTCCAAATCGTTGTGGATGAAGGTGATGCGGTAGGTCTGCTGATGGCTCTGGAGAGTTTCGAGTGCTTGAGCCAGCGGCTCGTCATGAAAGGTGTGGCTGACCGTTTGGGCAGAAAGGCTCACCGACACACACAGAAGGAGGAATGGAAGGAACTGTTTCATGGTTCGTCCTCCTCTTCTACCGATTCCACATAGAGGGTGTCTCGTTTGGCTGTGAGATGCAGTCCCTCAAATTCGTTCACGATGGACACGAAGTCGGCCAGCGGCTTCTCTTGGTTCCAGTCGATGGAGAACCGCAGGGCTTTTGGCTCCTCGTCGGTGAAGACCACCGCATGACGGTAGTGGCTGCCTACCACCAGCAGCAGGCTGTCCAGCCGTGCATTGCGGAAGCAGACGAGGCTGTCGCCCTCTGCCGTTGGCATTTCCTTCTTTGTCGCAGCGACGGCATCGCTGCACTCTGGGCTTTTTCCCTGCCGAGAAAAGCCCCATTGCACCGCTGCATACACCATGCCGCTCACCAACACGGCGCCTGCCACACTGGCTGCCACGTTTCGCCACCGCTGGGGTCTGATGTTCACGGTCTTCTGTTCGCGTTCTGCCGCCATGCGTTTCTGCAACTTCAGGGCGAAGTTGTCGGGCAACTGTGGCTCCTCGGCATATCGACGGCGGAGGGCTTCACGCAGGTTCACGTCAGCCCTAAGTTGCTGCTCTGTCTCAGGGGAAAATGTCTGTTTCATGATGATAGGTTTTGAATGTGTTCGTAGAGTTTCTTTCTGATGCGGTGCAGTCTCACGGCCACGGCGTTGCTCGTCTGTTCCGTGATGTAGGCGATGTCGCCGATGGGCAGGTCGTCGTAGTAGAACAGCGTGATGAGCGTCTGCTCGTCTGGTGTCAACTGCTCTAGAGCCTGCTGCAACTGCTCCACACGGCTGTTGTCTGGCTCCTGAAACAGACGCACCATCTGCCTGTCTGTCTCCAGCGTGACGGTCTCATCCTCATCGACGGAGAGCGTGACCACCTCTGCCTTTCGCAGTCGGTTCAGTGCCGTGCGGTAGGCGATGCGGCAGAACCATGTGGCGAGTGATGCCCGTGTGGGATTGTAGTGCTGAAGTTGCTGCAAGCCACGCATCAAGGCATCTTGCGTCACCTCCTCAGCGTCGAGCGTGTTCAGCCCCATCCGTTGCACCAGCGAGAACATCCGTCTGCCACACTGCTCCACCAGTACACCACAGGCATGGGCGTCGCCCTGCCGTGCCGCTTCCATCCATTGTCTGATGTCTTCTCTTTCTTGCACTTTTTTCTTGCTTTTCTCTACTTCTATATACACACCTTTCATCCAAAACATTACAAAGGTAGTGAAAAAACATCACGGAGATAGTAAAAAAAAATGTCGAATTTCTTCTTGACAAGGACTTTTTAAGGACTACGAATTTTAGAATTGGACGAATTTTCAGAGCCGGGGGACGGTTCTTGCCATTCGGATGGCAAGGTGGAAGCCATCGTCGCTTGCGGCGAACCAATTCGTCAAATTTGTGAAATTTGTAGTCAAAAGAATATGTGGCAGAACAGGCTAAGAAGAAGGTGGGGTGAAATGGAGGTCGTAATACCTTAAAAACCGATGTCCCGGACATCGGTCGACCGACGTCCGGGACATCGGTTGACCGACATCGGGGACGTCGGTTGAGAGGGTGTGGAGTGACCCTTATGGAAGGTTTGGCTGTGCGTCAAACCTGTTTTGCGAATAGGGGGATGTTTACTTTCGGATGAGTTTGGCGGCAAAGCCACCGCCGCTGGCCATGTGGACGGTGATGGAGTGGTCGGTGCTGACGGGCAGGGTGAAGGTCTGTTGCCACACGTTGTAGTCGGTGGCTGTCTTGTCGGCATTTTCGCCATCGAGGAAGGCGGTCATCTCGTAGGTGCCTGGGGGAAGGAAGGAGGCACTGACCTGTACGTCGCGGCTCTGCCAGTTGGTTTCGCCTGCCACATACCAGTCGTTGCCTTGGCGGCGCGCCACGATGATGTATTCGCCCATCTTGCCGCTGAGCACGCGCATCTCGTCATAGACGGTGGGGAGGGATGCGATGAAGGCGGTGCATTCAGGCTCTCGCTCGTAGGCGGTGGGGGTGTCGGCCAGCATGGTGAGGGGCGACTCATGCACGATGTAGTGGGCGAGTTGGTGGCATCGTGTGCCCATGGTCATGGGGTGGTGGTAGATGGGCTGGAAGTCGGCTTTGCTGGCGTTGCGCATGCCGCCGGGGGTGAAATCGACAGGGCCGACCATGCCTCGGATGAAGGGAAAGGTG
>DGUV01000022.1 GCA_002395775.1 Prevotellaceae bacterium UBA4301 | reverse complement strand
CCAGGCCATGAAAGCCATCAACTGGAACATCCTTATGGTCTTTGCCGGCTCTGTCGTCATGGGTACAGCCATTGCCAAGACAGGACTGGCGCAGATGATTGCAAGCGGCATACTGACGGTGTGTGGCGACAATCCCATCGTCGTGATGGCCGCAATATGCATGGCGGGCATGTTCACAACCGAGTTCATCTCAAACACCGCCACGGGAGCCATCTTCTTCCCCATCATCTACAAGGCCGCCACCACTATGGGCTACGACCCTTTCCCCTTCTGCGTGGCACTGATGATTGCCGTCAGCTCGTGCTTTATCACCCCCATCGGTTCGCCCACCCACATGCTTGTCTATGGTCCTGGCGGCTACCGCTTCTCCGACTTCTCCCGCGTGGGCGTCTGGATGAGTCTCATCATTCTGGCCACCAACCTGCTGGCCGTCAACCTCATCTGGCCCATCACTCCGATACAATGACCGCAAGTTTCAATAACATTTTTTTCATCCCATACCCAACATGACACTTAAAATCACCGAACAAGACAATGGTCTGAAGGCCGAACTGACAGGACGCCTCGACACCGCCGCCTCAGAACAGTTTGCCCGCGACATGAATCCCCTGTTGGAACAGGCACACCGCAACATTGAACTGGACCTGGCCGGACTGGAATACATCAGCAGCTCAGGTCTGAGCCTGCTACTCACACTGCTCAAGCAGGCCAACAGCAAGGGAGGCCAACTGACGCTGAAGAATCTGAACGAAAGTATTCGTGAGGTGTTCACCATGACGGGCTTCTTCCGCCTGTTCAATATCCGATGAGCAGTCCCCTTCCACAAAAAACGGACAAAGATTTGGTCGGACGGCCACTTATTTGTACTTTTAACCCGTGAAACCTAAATTCTCAACACTATGACAGCTATTATTCTCATCATCGTGGCGTTTGTCGTCATCTCCTATTTCATCTCGACTCAGCGCTCGCTGGTCAATCTGGATGAACTTTGTAAGAATGCCCTGAGCCAAATCGAGGTTCAGCTAAACTCCCGTTGGGATGCCGTATTGGCTCTGGCAAAGACTGCAGCACAGTATGCCAAGCACGAGTCAGAGACGCTGATCGAGGTCATCCAACAGCGCCGTGGCGAACAAGTGAACACCCCCGAGGCCGTCAACGAACAGACCTCTGCCCTCGGTCAGGTCATGGGACGCCTGATTGCCATCGGCGAAGCTTATCCCGAGTTGAAGGCTGCCGGCCTCTATCAGGAAGCCATGGAGGGGATGAAACAATATGAAGAGAACGTGCGCATGTCGCGTATGGTCTATAACGACACCGCCACAAAGATGAACCGCATGGTGCGTCAGTGGCCATCGAGCATCGTGGCTTCTGTCCTCCACTTCGTCGAGAAGGAATACCTGAAAGTTGACAGCGAAGAAAAGAAGAGTTATCCCAACCTTGATGAAGCATTTAAGAAGTGACATACTCTTGTGGCTGATACTGCTGGCATCGGCCACAACTGTTTCTGGAGCTCCAAGGCTGCACGATTTGGACATTCGCGTCGTGCTGCAATCGAACGGCGACGCACGAATCACGGAGACCCGACACATGAGCATCGACTCTGAGGGCACGGAATGTTACATCGTCATTGGCAACCTTAATGACAGTGAACTGCAGGACTTCAGTGTAACTGACGAAACGGGCCGCACCTACGAACCTCAGTCCTACTGGGACATCAACCAAAGCCGTCAGCAAAAGGCCGGGCGATGTGGCATCGTCACCAAGCACGACGGCTACGAACTGTGCTGGGGACTGGGCGAAAGTGGCAGTCGGACCTATGTAACACAATACACCATTACGAACCTGTTGCGCGGCTATTCCGATGCCGACGGCTTCAATTACATGTTTGTCGCTGAGGGCATACAACCCAGCCCCCAGCATGTGAGATTAGTCATCGTACCCGAAGACAGCATCCATCTGGAAGCTGACAGCATTGGCGTATGGGCCTTCCGCTATAGCGGCGAGATTAATCTCATGGGGGACAGCATCGTGGCCGAATCCGACGAACCTTTCAGTCGGCATAGTGCCATGATAGTGATGGCTCGGTTCCAGAAAGGATTGTTCGCCCCTGCCGTTGTCAACACGGGCAGTTTTGAGACCCTTAAGGGTCGCGCCTTCGAAGGTAGCGACTACTCCGACGAGATGACGCGCGACGACAAGATTGCCCTGGCTCTGTTCGTCTTGGCACTCATCCTGCTACCGCTCCTGCTTCTGTTCAGTTACTTCTTCTACGTCTGGCGCCAACGCCGACGGGTCATGAAGGACCTGCTTTGGTATCGCGGCCTGCCTTTCGACGGCAACTTGCAGGCCACTAACGATGTGGTGAACGCCTACAAATATGTGGGTGCCGACTACAACAACCTGCTCTCGGCTTGCATTCTGCGCCTCATCAACGATGGAGCCATCAGCATCAGCCAGACACCTCCCCCCACCCCCTCCCAAGGAGGGGGCATGAGCCACAATGCGACTGACGCAGACTCATATAACAAGAATGAAAAAGGCAAAGGGAAGTATTTTGTCATTCATTCCCTGCCTGAGGATAAGGACTATCCCCAGCTGTTGCGCATGGTGCACAAGATATTCCGCGACGCAGCAGGGACGGACACCGTCCTCGAACCGAAGGAACTGCGCTCCTGGATGAATAGTCGCCACAATCAGAGTTATGCCGACTCTTTCATTCAGACGCTGCACACCAAGACCCGCATCTATCAATATCGTGACCAGCAGGACGAAGTCCGCAAAGTGTTTGGTCTGCGCAAGTTCCTGAAGGATTTCACGCTGCTCGACGAGCGCAACGTGGGTGAAGTCACATTGTGGAAAGACTATATGATCTATGCCACCCTCTTCGGCATTGCCGACCAGGTCATCCGCGACATGAAGAAGATTAACCCCGAATACTTCAACATGGACCAAGTGGCTCAGCAGATGGCCAACGACACCACCCTGCCCATGATCCGCAGCACCATGCATCGGAGTACTGCCCGTGCTGCCATGTCGAAGGCCGAACGGGAAGCCCGTGCTGCTGGTGGCGGTGGCCGTGCTTCGTGGGGAGGCGGAGGTGGCTTCTCTGGCGGAGGATTCGGAGGAGGAGTGCGATGATGGATGAAAGTTTAACGGTTAACGGTTAAAGTTTAACGTTTAAAGATTGAGGATTAAGAGTTGAATCGGATCTTATTCATTATTATGATTGCTATGCTGACTTCCTGCACGAAGCAGGAGGTCGGACAGCCGGAAGACGAGAAAGTTGATGAGCGAGTAAGCATTGCTACGGAAATCAGTCGTCAGTCGAGGCTCTATACATCGGAGTATGTGGTGCACAAGATTGTGACCCACAACGACCTGAAACAGCTCAGAGGTTCGTTCCTTGGCATGCAGTTCAAGCAGGAACTGCCCCTGGGCGAACGCAAGATAGCCATCCCCATCGACGTGGTACTGCAGGCCTACATCGACCTCTCACAGATCAGGGAGGAAGACATTGAGATAATTCAAAATTCAACATTCAAAGTTCAAAAAGGCAAGGACGACACCCCTCCTTTGGAGGGGAAGGGGGAGGTTTTGCACATCACCCTACCCGACCCGCGCATCGTGGTCACCTCGTCAAAGGTGGACAACGAGGGCATACGCACCCACGTGAGCTGGCTGCGCAGCGACTTCCGCGACGAGGAACTCACCGACTTTGCCCAGCAGGGCGTGGCCAGTGTGCTGCGCACAGTGCCCCAGATGGGCATCATCGAGTCGGCACGCCAAAATGCCGCCTCGCTCCTCATTCCCCTGCTGACCGACATGGGCTACACGCAGGAGCGCATCGTGGTCACCTTCCGCAAGGAGTTCACCGAAAGGGACCTGCCCCACCTCTACGACAACGAGCGAAGTACGGTGAAAATAAAGGGTTAACAGGTTAAAGGGTTAACAGGTTAAAGGAAAATAGAACATGAAGGTGAAGCAAATATTCTCGTTCTTGTATCATCACTGGCGGTGGACGCTCACCATCGTCACACTGTTGCTCGTGGCCCTGGCCATGCGCACCCTCTCCGTGGCCATCGACAGCGGCGAGGCCCCCATTGCCCTCACCATCGATTCGGACAACTCCATCGACCTCACCCCTGCCCAGGTCACCAGCATCCGTCGCATTGGCAAATGGGAATTCCTGAGCATGCAGATGGAGGAAATCATCGACACCACCCACAGTCGTTTCCTCCTGGCCGACGAGGAACTCGTGCGCATCTATCGGGGCACCATACGCCTGGGCATCGACACAGACGCGCTGACCGACAACTGGCTCACTGTCCATGGCGACACGGCCATCGTCCTTCTTCCACCCATCCGTCAACTCAACAAACGGTTCATCGACGAGGCCCACACCCAAACCTTCTACGAAACAGGCTCCTGGAGCAACAAGGCTCGCGAGCGCATGTATCGTGAGGCCGAACGCCGCATGCTTGCCCGCCTGCGTCGCAGCAAAGCCCGCCAGCAGGCCGAAGAGAACGGCCGCGAACAAGTCACCGCCCTGATGCGCGCTTTCGGCTTCAGGACGGTGGAGGTTGAGTTCAGGAGGTAAAGTTAGACTTTACCGTTCAAAATTATTCCAACGGAATTTCGGGGTGCTGGACGGCAAGGGGGAGACCCTTCTGTGAGAGATAGAACATGTAGAGGATGACGGGCTTCGAGCCTCGGTTCTCGCCATGATGGATGGTATTGACCATCTCGACGACAGTCTCGCCCTCGTGCACCGTCTTCTCCTTGCCATCCTGACCGATGATGGTCAGTTCGCCCTGCACCAGTATGCCGTAGTTCATCACGGGATGGTGGTGCCAGCCCAGTTTCTTTCCGGCAGGGAACTCATATCTTACGGCCACCAGTTCGGGACGGCCCTTCAGGTAGTCGGGCAGTTCCACTCCGTCCCAGCTCTGGGAGGTACGTATCAGTTCTTCACTCTTTACGACAGCGTTTTCGGCCTGTTTCGTGCTCTTGCAAGAGGACATCACGACTGTCGATGCGCCACAGATTACGAGGGTGGTGGCCATCACCCATGCTTTCATTCTCATCATTAAATTTCTTACCCTTTATGCTTTATAATTTCACTGATTTCTTCACAGCCTTCGATTCGTTCTGCAGACGGTCGAGCGCCGTCACCACATAGGTGTACTTCATGGTACCGCCGCTGTAGGGAAGACGATAGAACGCGTTCTCCGTGATGGCCACGATGTGCCCGGGGTTGGTGAGGTCCACCTTCTGTCCCTTGGCAAACCGATAGACCACATACTTTTCAGCGCGGTCCATCTGGGTCTTGGCCTTCGGAGCCGTCCAGAACAGCACGGGACCGTCCCCCGTCCACACCACCTTGGCCTTCTTCACCTTGCCCGGTGCCTTCTTGTCAATCCAGGGCATCTGAGGCTGCAGGGCCACGAAGGGATGGTACTTCTGACGCAGGACGGTGGTGTAGTTCTGCGGATTATCGACGCAAGCCTTGGCATACCACTGGCACGAACCCTCCACATGGGGCAGGCTACGTTGCAGGTCATATTTCTGGAACACCTGGTGCTGCTGCGGATTTGTGGTGTCGGCAAACTTCACTGTCCGTTCCACGTCCTGCCCGATGACCAGCGTACGCCCTGCGGCATGATCGTTCCACCAGTGGGCCAGCGTGGCATAGTCGGCTGCGCGGTTGCCAATCTCCCAGTAGATTTGCGGAATGTTGTAATCGACCCATCCCTGGCGCACCCACTCCAGCACGTCGGCATAGAGGTCGTCGTAGTTCTGCAGTCCGTTGGTCTGGCTTCCCTGCGGGTCGTTCCTTTGGTTGCGATAGATGCCGAACGGCGATACGCCGAACTTCACCCAGGGCTTCACGCTATGGATAGTTTGATAGAGGTCGCGTATGAACAGGTTGACATTCTGTCGGCGCCAGTCGTTGCGGTTCATGCCTCCGCCGTAGAGCGAATAGCTGCGGTCGTCGGGAATCTGCAATCCCGCCACGGGATAGGGATAGAAATAGTCGTCGATGTGCAGTCCGTCCACGTCGTAGCGCTGCACGATGTCGGCCGCCACTTGGCAGATGTATTGACGGTTTTCAGGTATGCCCGGGTCGAAGAGCCAGAGGCCGTCGTACTCAAAGAATCGTTCGGGATGCTGCATATAGTACGAACTGGTCAGCGCGGGCGTGCCCTTCGTCTTGGCACGGAAGGGATTGATCCATGCGTGCAGTTCCATGCCGCGCCGGTGACACTCGTCCACCATCCACTGGAGGGGGTCCCACACGGGGTCGGGCACTCGGCCTTGCTGCCCCGTCAGATAGCGGCTCCAGGGCTCCAGGTTGCTCATGTACAGGGCGTCGCCCTCGGCCCTCACCTGGAAGAGGATGACGTTGATGTGGGACCGTTGCAGTTCGTCCAGCTGGTAACGCAGCGTCTGTTGCATGCGGTCGCGTCCCACCGAGTTCCACTGGTTGTTGACACACTGAATCCACGCCCCGCGGAACTCGCGCTTAGGCTGAGTCTGTGCGGAAAGGGAATTGAAATTGAGACAATGAGAGAATGAGGCAATGAGGAGCAAAAAGAGCAGTTTTCGTTTCATCGGGTACTCTGTTTTTGTTAGTTTGAGTGTAAAATTACAAATAAGTTGCGACCCTGCCAAACGAATCGACAGATTTCCTCTCCAAATGTCGAACCCAGTAACTTCCTTCCGACAGACTATATACTGGTTTCCAACGCGCACGTATATGCGTACGCGAAAATTATAATAGGTAACTGGTAATGGTTCAGGGCATGCCCGTGTAAGTTATATTAACCAACACGCATAAGTTAACTTAACTTCACACGATAAGTTAATATAATTTGCAGGCGTAAGTTAATATAACATGCAAAAGTAACTACCAGACGAGTATCAGACGAAGCATTAAACGTCGCACAAAACGCCTCCAGTTGCTAGGGTTCAAAGATTTCTTTAAATCCCCTTTGTCTTCTCGAAATCTATTTGTAACTTTGCCACGTGTTCCGAAAGGAATGCAGACATATTTTGCTCGATTGCCTAAGAAATCACCACTCGAAGAAAAAGAGAGCAAACATCATACCAAATTGGGCTACGCTTCATTGGGCGTAGGCTTTCCGTATTGGTATGTAGGTTTGTGGTGAACCTCTTAGGCGTATGGCAAAGGTCTGCGCCTCTTTTTTGTATGTATAACTAAAAACAATACTAATATGAAAAGAATTTTATTTGCTTTTGCAATTGCCCTCTGCAGCTACATTGGAGCATATTCTCAGGCAACATCAATGACCATTGACTGCCAGAACCCTGGTTGGCTATCAAGCAAGATTGATTATGCTGACCAACAGACCGTTAGGAATCTAAAGGTTACAGGATATGTAAATACCACTGACTTGAAGTTCATTGGGGGGTTAATGAGGGATAGAAAACTACAAGGATGCATCGATTTGTCTGGAGCCAATATAGTGGGAACTAACGGAAATCCAGATAATACTCTAAGCGATTATGGACGTGATTGTTTTGGTATAGGAAAGGAAATCTATATAGAAACCTTAAAATTTCCCAATAGTCTTGTTGATGCTTATTATGTTTTAGGGGATGTGATATTTGTAGATAGTCTCTATTGGAATTCAAATAATGTCCGAGGTGAAAATTTTGGAGGAGGAAGGAGAACATTATTTTGCAATAATCTATTTTTAGGTGATAATGTTACCGTAATTCCCGAACTTGCTTTTGAGAATGGTTATAAACTTAATAATGTTTTCTTTTCAAAAGAAACCACGTATATCGGTGATAAGAGTTTTTATCGCTGCCCTATAGATTATACAAATTTTTCAGAATTAAATAAGATTGTATATTTAGGAGAAAAAGCATTCCGTCTTGCCTTTGGTGATCCGGAATGTACTCCGTATTCTATGGATACATTAATTATTCCACGCTCGTTGGTAGAATTTAACACGGAAGCTTTTAATTATCAGGACCATGAACATATTTTTATTTCCTCCTCTACTAAGGTTTTATCCTCTGGAATAATGGGAAAAGGTATATGGGAACCATTTACTCAAAAAGAATTATTTCCTGATACTTTGTTCTTCCATATGGAAGCAGCAACTCCACCATACTGTAAATTTAAAATGCAGTCAAATTATGTGATATATGTACCAAAAGGTTCCAAGGGGAATTATATAATGAAAGAAGAATGGAAGGATGCTAACATTATAGAGGTAAGTACACATATAAAAGAGGTATCTCTGAATAATCATGAACTTACAATGGAAGTAGGCAAAGAGCAATTGCTTACATTTTCTATTGCTCCCGAAAATGCCGATGAGAAGAATGTAGTATGGAGTTCTTCGGATGAAGATATAGCCTCGGTAAGCGAAACTGGTCTCGTAACAGCATATAAGGCAGGCGAGGCATGGATAAAGGTTTCATCTGTGGATAATCCCGAAGCAAATGACTCCTGTAAAATCGTAGTAATTCAGCCCGTGGCAGGAATTAATATGTCGCAAAGCAGTTGTCAGTTGGATGGAATCGGCGAAAGCGTACAGCTGGAGGCCACAGTATTACCTGCTGATGCTACGAACAAAGAAGTAAACTGGAAAAGTTCGAATGAGAGTATCTGCATCGTTTCACATGGACAAATAGTTGCAGTTGGCTACGGAACGGCCATAATCATTGCAACAACGGTTGACGGAGGATATATAGCAACTTGCACCGTGACAGTTACGGACAATACTCCCGTGAGAGGAGTAGATGCCGAAGCACAAGGTTACAAGGTCTATGACCTGCAAGGACGCCTGCGCAACCACTTACAGAAAGGTATCAACATCATCCGCTTCTCAGACGGAATGACGAAAAAAATGATGATTAAATAATCCGTCAAGACTTTCTACAAAAAGGCCCTTTCTTCTTATAACAGGAGAAAGGGTTTTGTTTTGATAAAAAGACTTATTCGGACAATAGAGCACAAGGCCATTAATTCTCCACCATTCTTAAGGAGCAAGTTTTTTTCGGATTAAATTTTAAAAAAGTAAGGATTATTTTGGATTAGCATAAACTTTTGCGTATTTTTGCCCAAAAGAACCATAAAGGAATATGTCTGAAAAGAAATATCCAGACCACAAAGAGGGAAAGATGCAGGCAAGCGAACCCGCTGCCGCCTACGATATGACCTTTACACCTGCTCAAAGGGCTATTATCGACACATTCTCGTACATCAAGAGTGACGAGGAAGTGTGCGAACTGAAGAATGCTATTTCTGACTATTTTGCCCAGAAGGCACAAAGAGAGATTGACAAATTGTGGGACGAGGGAGTCATTAATCCCAGTGTCTTGCAAGCGTGGCAAAAGGAACACATGCGCACCCCCTATCGCTGATGCAAAGAATTGTCCTCGATACGAACTGCCTGCTTATCAGCCTGGCCTCGAATAGTCCCTTCCATAATGTATGGACGGGATTTTTGTCAGAACAATACACGCTCTGCATTACCAATGACATCATCCTCGAATACGAGGAAATACTGACACAAAGGATTAATGCCGATATTGCAAAGAACATCATTCAAGCCATCCTTAACCGCAAGAATGTGCTAAAAATTGATACACGCATGAAGTATCAACTCATTACTGCTGACCCTGACGATAACAAGTTTGTTGATTGCGCTATTGCAGCCAATGCGAAGTATATCGTTACGGAAGACCATCACTACGATGTTCTGAAACAGATAGACTTCCCACATATCGAGGTCATAAGGCTGGCGGCATTCTCTGCAATGCTATAATTAGAGAACACACAATGGAAGAAAGCATAAGGATAAAAGGGGCGCGGGTGAATAACCTGAAGGGCATTGACCTGGAGATTCCGCGCGAGAAACTAGTGGTTATTACGGGCGTAAGCGGCAGTGGAAAGTCGTCGCTGGCGTTCGATACACTTTATGCCGAAGGACAAAGGCGATATGTGGAAAGCCTCTCGGCTTATGCCCGCCAATTCCTGGGCAGGATGCAGAAGCCCGAGTGCGACTACATCAAGGGCATCCCTCCCTCGATTGCTATCGAGCAGAAGGTGACGAGTCGCAACCCCCGCTCCACAGTGGGCACGCAGACGGAGGTGTATGACTACATGCGACTCCTGTTTGCCCGCATCGGACGCACCTTCTCGCCCATCAGCGGCAAGGAGGTGAGGAAGCACACCACGGACGATGTCGTCAAGACCATGCTCTCCTACGGCCGAGGCACCAAGTTTGCCGTGCTGTGCCCCCTGCGGGTGCCCGAGGGACGCACGCTCAGGGAACAACTGGAGATGGAGATGAAGGCGGGATTCGTGCGCGTGGAGCGCGACAGTGAGATTCTGCGCATCGAGGACTTGCTGAAGCTGGAGGACGACAAGCTCTCACCCCAGACTTCCAACGTCTCCACACTGAACCTGGTGGTGGACCGCATGTCGGTGAGCGACGAGAAGGACGTCATCTCGCGACTGGTGGACTCCAGCGAAACAGCCTTCTACGAGGGCGGAGGCGAGATGATGCTGCGATTCTATCCAGCCGGCATCGTCCATCAGTTCAGCATGCGATTCGAGGCCGACGGCATCACCTTTGAGGAGCCCTCCGACCGTCTGTTTGCCTTCAACTCGCCCGTAGGTGCCTGTCCCGAGTGCGAGGGCTTCGGCCGCATCATGGGCATCGACGAGCACCTTGTGGTGCCCAACACCGCCCTGTCGGTGTGGGAAGGGGCCGTGATGTGCTGGCGTGGCGAGAAGATGAGCGAGTGGAAGAACTGGTTCGTCCGACTGAATTCGGAACGCGGATTCCCCATACACAAGCCCTACTTCCAACTCTCGCGCGAGGAAAAGGACTGGCTGTGGCACGGCACCATTCCGGCCAGCGTGCCAGCCAAACTGCGTGAACTGAAGCCCGAGGAAAAGGAATGGGGTATGATGTCGATTGACGCCTTCTTCGACTATCTGCGCGAGGGGCAGTACAAGATTCAGAACCGCGTCATGCTGGCCCGCTACCGGGGCAAAACGCTCTGTCCCAAGTGCCACGGCACGCGACTGCGCCCGGAAGCCAACTACGTGAAGGTGGGCGGAAGGAGCATCACCGACCTGGTGGACTTGCCCATCACGGAACTGAAACGATGGTTCGACCAACTGGAACTCACGGAACAGGAAGGGCGCATAGCACAGCGCATCATGACGGAAATCAAGAGCCGCCTGGGATTCCTGCTCGACGTGGGACTGGGATATCTGACACTGAATCGGCTGTCGAACTCGCTCTCGGGCGGCGAAAGCCAGCGCATCAACCTGGCCACTTCGCTGGGTAGCAGTCTGGTGGGCTCGCTCTACATTCTGGACGAGCCAAGCATAGGACTGCACAGCCGCGACACGCAACAGCTCATCGGTGTGCTGAAACAGCTGCGCGACCTGGGCAACACGGTGGTGGTGGTGGAGCACGACGAGGAAATCATGCGTGCAGCCGACTGGCTCATCGACATCGGTCCCGATGCCGGACGACTGGGAGGTGAAGTTGTCTATCAAGGACCAATCAGCGACCCCATCCCCCTGCCCCTCCCGAGGGAGGGGAGCAGTCAGGGGAAGAAGGTGCTTACGCCCTCCCCCCGGGGAGGGAATGGGGAGGGGGTCGTCTCCCATACATTGGCCTTCCTGACGGGCGAGGACACACTGCCCGTGCCCAAGAGCCGGAGGCCGTGGAACAACTACATCGAAGTTAAGGGTGCGCGTGCCAATAACCTGAAGGGGCTGGACGTGAAGTTCCCCCTGAACGTGATGACCTGCGTGACGG
>DGUV01000086.1 GCA_002395775.1 Prevotellaceae bacterium UBA4301 | reverse complement strand
GACCCGACGCAGAACTGGCTCGACCCAGAGCGCAAGGGTACGACGACGCACGTGGATCATGCCAACACGTTCTATCAGATTCCGGTGGGAGGGAATTGTAATCCCATCGTCTTCCTGCACGGCTACGGACAGACGCGCACGGGCTGGCAATCGACTCCCGACGGACGTGAAGGTTGGTCGGACCTGTTCTTGAAGAAAGGCTACTCGGTGTTCCTCGTTGACCAGCCGCGTCGCGGTGCTGCGGGTGCTACGGAGGAGATTGTCAATGACCCGGGCGATGTGGCAAACGGCAAGTTCAAAGTGGGCGAACAGGCTTGGTACACGCACTTCCGCATCGGTCGCGTGGCACCGGAACGCTATGAGGGCTCGCAGTTCCCCGAGGGCGACGATGCTTTGGAAGAGTTCTTCTGCCAGATGACGCCGAACACGGGTAACTATGACGAACCTTTGTTCGGCAAGGCACTGAGCGCGGTGCTGAAAGACGTGCAAACAATAACTGGCAAGAAGAGTATCTACGTGACTCACTCGCAGGGCGGTCGCGTCGGCTGGGCGACGGACACGGACAACATGGCAGCCATTATTGCCGTAGAGCCTGGCTTCGCTCCCGAGGTGGGCAGCGACACCTACAAGAAATTCGTGGCTGCGAAGATTCCCATGCTGTTCCTCTTTGGTGACTACATTGAGAATGGTCCCGAAGACATCCAATCGACAGGTTTCTGGAAGATGGTGCTCCAGCAGTGCCGCGACTTCGCCAAGCAGTATAATGCCGACGGAGGCGACGCGACGGTCATCTATCTGCCCGAGAAACAGATACACGGTAATAGCCACTTCATGTTCCAAGAGAAGAACAACGACGTGATTGCCGACCTCGTGGGTGAATGGTTGAAGGAGCATAATTTGTAAACGGAAAGAAGGCAGTGAAGAAATTAGTATTAACCCTGTGCTTCCTCCTGACGGTGGGCGGCGCAACAAAAGCAGAAACAAATATGGAAATTCAAAAGGTGGTATTCGTCAACAAACAGTTAGGTACGCGGATGGCAGGACTGCTTCGCCTGCCCGCAGGTTTTAATCTCAGTCAGAACTACCCAGCAGTGGTGGTAACAGGACCGATGCTGTCGGTGAAGGAGCAGGCACAGTCGGTATATGCCGAGCGGCTGACGGCAGCAGGCTTCGTGACGCTGGTGTTCGACGGTACATACTTCGGCGAAAGCGAGGGCGAGCCTCGTCAGCAGGAACTGCCTGACGTGAAGGAGAGTGACATTGAGGGAGCCGTGGACTTTCTTGTGAGTCTTCCTTATGTCGATAACAATCGTATTGGCGGACTCGGCATCTGCGGAAGTGGCTCGTATATGTCGGTTGCCGGTGTGAAGGAGCCTCGGCTGAAAGCCATTACGGCTATTGTGCCCGCCATAGCCGACATCTCGAAATCTGCTATGGCTGGATTCTTCCGTCCTGAAGACGAGGTGATGGCCGCTAAGAAAGCCTACGAGCAGGGCAAGGGCGGACTGATGCATCTTAACTTCATGCCGCGAGCCTTCGACGAGGGTGCCGCTTATTATTATAGTTCGCGCGGCACACATCCCCGCTGGTCCAATCAGGTGGTGGCGTGGAGCCAGCTGGAACTGGTGAAGTACAACGTGGTGAACATTATGAAGGACATGAAGAAGCCCTACCTCGTTATCACGGGCGAGAATGCATGGAGCCGCGAGGCATCGACTGAGGTTTTCAATGCCGTACCCCACACCCAGAAGCAGATGTACGTCATCCCAGAGGCCAGCCACTTCGATATGTACGACCTCGCTCCGTTCGTCAGTGAAGCATTCGAGTTAATTATTCCGTTCTTCAATAAGAATCTCTGAACAGATGAAAAGATTTGACTATGACTTTCCTGTCCGAATCCACTTCGGACAGGGATGTTTTGAGGACTCGCTGAAGAAGGAGTTACAGAAATATGGAAAGCGTGTGATGCTGGCATACGGTGGCGGTTCGCTGAAGCGCACGGGACTGTATGACCGTATTGTGACGATGCTCAATGAGGCTGGGAAGACAGTGACGGACTTTGGTGGCATCATGCCTAATCCCACTTATGCAAAGGTGCTGGAGGGCGCAAGGTTGGCTCGTGAGCAGAAGGTAGATTTCATCCTTGCTGTGGGTGGTGGCTCTGTGTCAGACTGCTGCAAGATAGTCTCGGCACAGGCTCGGCTCGACAGCGACATCTGGGACTATGAATATGCGGAGCGCAAGATTCCAACCGAATTTATCCCGCTCGGAGTCATCGTGACTGCCAGCGGCACGGGTTCGGAACAGAACAATGGAGCCGTGATTACGAATGAGGAAAAGAAACAAAAGAGTCCGCTCTGGGGCAGCTTCGCCGACTTCGCCATCCTCGACCCTGACCTGACGAAGACGGTGCCGATGAAGCAGGTCATCAGCGGAGCCTTCGATACGCTGAGCCATTGTATGGAGACCTATTTCGGCCACCCGCACACATGCAATCTCAGCGATCGCATCAACGAGGCCGTACAACGTAGCGTCATCAAGAACCTGAAGGCCATCATCGTCAATCCAGATGATGACTTTGCCCGCTCTGAACTGATGTGGGCATCGGCAATGGGTGAAAATGGCATTCTGAAACTTGGCAAGGTGACTGACTTCCAGTGCCACATGATAGAGCACCAACTCGGAGCTTATACCGACTGCAATCATGGCCAGGGATTGGCTGTGCTGCATCCTATCCTCTATCGCCATATCTACAAAAGTGCAGAAGAAAAGTTTCGTCGCTGGGCACAGGAAGTCTGGCTGGTGCAGGATGCTGACGAAGGTATTGACTTCCTTGCTGACTTCATTCGTGAGGTAGGTCTACCCACCACTTTCACCGAAATGGGTATCATTCTCGACGATGACACCATCCGCGCTATTGCTACCAGCACCATCATCACCCCTGGCTGCTGTAGGCAACTCACACCCAACGAGATCGTTGAAATCCTGAAGGAGTGCAAGTAATGCTCAAATATGATGGTTAATCTTAACGCTTATCAATGATAACCGCAATTAGGTTTTTATCCGAATTGCGTAATAAAACTCGCCAATTTGCAGTTTTTTTGCATTTCGGCGAGTTTTCTTTTGAAATTTCCAAAGTAAACTCAAAATGTGACTTGTTATCTCCGACACTATTTTTCTGTCAAAAGGAAAAGGGGAATAAGAAGGCTTGGGGAACATTATAGTTCATCTTCAGTAAAAAGAAAAATGTGAATTTTGGGAAACATCAAGTCGTTTCATTCTGCAAAGTTTAGGTTTACGTTTACCCATGTATATATACATGCCTCTCTAAACTTAAATATTAAACCTTCAATCTCCTGATTTTGGTTTACTATACCTTAATTATATATATAAGAACATCTAAACTTAAACCTAAACCAACGACGCAAGAATCCATAAATTTTTCTTTTAATCGAGACTGAATTTTGAAAAGATGATATGTCACTTCTCCTAAATATGTTAAAAAACGAACACATTCTGCAAGAAAAATGAGCAAAACGAACGTAATGTCAGGAGAAATCATTAATTTTGCAAGCAAAATTTGCAGAACGTGTTTGAAACACGGAGATGCAATCAGTGTTTAACAATTAATAGAATAAGTAATTAGCGACAAAGAATGAATAGTATGTTAGAAATAGAGAAAATCGGGTGCAGAATGTGCAGTTCATGCTCATAATGTTTCCCAAATGTTTCCCAGATTTCTGTAATGTACTGATAATCAGCCTCCGTTAGCCGCCGCGCAGGCAGCAGTGGAAGAGTAAGTCTGAAAATCTGAAAAAATCAATTGGGTGCAACACTCTTATTATAAAGGGTTGCACCCAATTCTTTTTTAAGATTCACGATTTTGGCTCTGCGCCTCTAATCAGTATAGCTCCCTTTTCTTTCGTTTTTATGGTATTTACGAGAGGTTTCATGCGTATGGTGAGAACGGTGTCGGAAGGCTGGATGTCACTAATGGTCTCGTAGCCATCACTATAGACTGTGAGCGTTTTGCCTGTGAGAGGTATCCAGAAGATAAAATGACCGGAAGTATCAGTGGCGGTTCCCTGTTCATATTTTGAGAGCGAGACCCAGGCATCGGCCAGCGGCTTGCCGTCATCGCTGGTGACGTAGCCTTCAATACGCCTACGCTGGGTCCGCAAATCCGGGTGCTGCTGCATGTATATCTCGCTTAGCGTGTCGGTCGTGGTCGTTATTTCGATAATGGCGTCGGCAGATGGCAGGAAGCCGTAGCGTGCCTCGAACTGTTTCTTTAGTCTGTCACCCTTATAAACATTAATAGTATTTATCATCTGTTGTTGCCTATTGATATAAACATTCCACATACCAATATTCAGTCCTATGGAGTCAGGAAGGATTTCACCATTGACGACAACGACGATAGAGTCTTTTCGATGTGCATGGCCCGAGCCGGTAATTCGTATGGTATGGGCAGCCCCCAAGTCAGCGGATGAGGGTACGAAGTCAAGTTCAGCAATGTGGTCTTGCAAATATCCCTTGTGTTGTCTCTGGGCAAGGAAAATCTGGCGTTCCACCTCCGTAGCCCTGAATTGCACTGGGACGACGTATTTCATGCTTACGTGACGACCAAACCGACTGGCCGGTGCCCACCGGGGCATCAGGCTGAGGATGCGGAGGCTTTCCTCGCCGAGTTGCTTTTCTATCTCTTGTTTCAACAGTTGCTGCCTTTCTACACTCTCACAGTTCAGGCGCAAAGTGTCATATTTCAACTTCATAATCTTAGTAACTTTGT
>DGUV01000085.1 GCA_002395775.1 Prevotellaceae bacterium UBA4301 | reverse complement strand
ATGGCAATCAGCAGCGAAGCGAAAACCCATGTCCAATTGCTCAATTGCCAAATCAACCTGTCACCATTTTTGAGGAACAATGTCGGCACAAAGGTAATAGCCAAAAGCACCAAGGCAATAATTGCCATGCCACATATTCTTATCTTCTTCATTTTGCCGTTAGTTAACTTCCAATTTATCTGGTTACACATCTATCTTTTTAATGACCTTGGCAGGCACACCGCCAACGATTGTGTTTGGCTCTACATCCTTTGTCACCACGGCACCAGCGGCCACAACTGCTCCATCACCAATGGTAACTCCTGCCAGCACCGTTGCGTTGGCCCCAATCCAGACGTTCTTACCGATGTGGATGGGTGCATAGCTCATACTCTGACGCTTAGCTGGGTCAAGGTCGTGGTTGATGGTGGCCAGCACGACGTTGTGACCGATGAGAGCGCCTTCATCGATGGTAATGCCACCTTGGTCCTGGAACTTGCAACCCATGTTGATGAACACTCGTTCACCAATGACGGTGTTCTTACCGCAGTCGGTGTGAAACGGAGGAAACATTCCCACCGTCTTGGGAACCTCTCGCCCCCAAAGTTGCTCCAATAAATCATGTAGCTGCTCTGGAGTATGATATTTCCCGTTAATCTCGGCGGTAATCTTCAGTGCCTCCTGCGATAGCTGATGAAACATCATGTGGACATCGGACCCTCCAATGACGGGCTTGCCCGATGTCATGTAATCCCTAAATTCTTGTATCGTCATATTATCGGACTTCTTCTAATTCTCCTGTTTCCGAATCAATGATAAAACCACGAACCACGATGTCCTGTGGAACAAGCGGATGGGTCTTGATGGTCTCGACGGTCTTTCTTACGGAGGTCGGTGTGTCCTTAAAGCCTTCCAACCAATGATGCAGGTTGATTCCACACTTCTGGATGGTGTCGAGGGTCTTGTCTGTCACGCCACGGGCTATCATTTCGTGATGGAAATGCTCAAAGCTCATGTGGCAGGCTCCGCAATGAGAGTGAGCCACCACCATGATTTCCTCCACACCTAACTCGTAGATGGCAACTATGAGGCTGCGCATGGCTGAGTCGAAAGCGGAGATAACCAGTCCTCCCGCGTTCTTGATGATTTTGGCATCGCCGTTCCTCAGCCCGAGTGCTGCCGGGAGCAACTCGGTCAGGCGGGTGTCCATACATGACAGTACAGCCAGTTTCTTGTCGGGATATTTGTCGGTGATATATTTCTCGTAGCCTTTCTCTGCCACGAAAGTCTTGTTGTAGTCAATAATCTGGTCTATCATTTGTGTGCAGCGTTTTTATGTTTTTCTCGATTTACAGGACAATTCGCTCAAGGTCGTCAGGAACAAAGACGCGCCCCCCGTATGCTGTCTGGGCTTCTGCCGTGTATCTCTCCTTACGTGTTTCAAGCGTCTTGTCCTCTGTATGATAGAGGATGAGATTTCTCACACCCAGTTTCTCGGCCAAACGTGCGGCATCGAGCGCCGTGCTATGATGCTTCTCGTAGGGTTGGAAACATTCGCGGTCTTCATGCAGGCAGAAGGCCTCACACATCAGCCAGTCGGCCCCGTCGGCATACGTTCGGCACTGTTCACTAAAAGGCTCGTCGCCAAGGCAGCACAAGCGCTGCCCGTCGGGCATCAGGGCGACGAAGCCATATTGCAGTTCCTTGGCGGAATGGATGTCGAAGCATTGCAACTGCATCCCCCCGACCTCAAATCTGTCCCCGTCTTTCAGTTCGTGCATTACGACAAGGCTGCCCATGCCCTCAACCTCTCCCGAAGGAAGGATATCCCTGCAAACGAGGGTCAGTAGCCTGACGACCTTGTGATGGCTCCACACATGCAGCGGGAAACGGAACTGCAGAGCCATGCGTATCATCCACACACATCCCAGCAGATGGTCGGTGTGGGCATGGGTGACGAAGAGATTGTGAATCGCGTTGCAGGCTATCCCTGCCCGCTCCAGCTGGGTGAGAATGCCGTTGCCACCACCGGCGTCCACAAGCATCCTGGCACCGTCGGCACCATGCAGGACGAAGCATGTATTGTAGCATCTGGTGACGAGGGCGCTGCCCGTACCGAGCATGGTAACGTGGCTCTTGCCGTTATGCGTTTTCGGAGAATTCACTTGTTCAGGTTTCTAGAGAAGAAGTCTGCCAGCTTGTCCCAGGGGATGAGATTCTTGGGTTCGCCCTGGCCTGCGGCTTCGGTATAGCCGCCATCGTAGAGGTCGCAATGCGAGGCACCGGGGACGATAAGCAACTCCTTGTTCTCTGGACAGGGATTAGGCTTGCCCACGACGTTGTACCCCTCAGCCTTGCCCTCCACCATGTAGCCGTAGGCAGCCTCACCAAAGTAGCGCGAATGGGCCTTCTCGCCGTGCATCACCAGTACGGCCGAACGTATCTCGTTCGCGTAATAGATGAAGCGGGCGTTGGCAAAGGCCTGTGTGCCGATGGCACGCCAGCCGTCGTTGGAGTTGCCGCTACGCTTGTGGTAGCCGCGCGGGGTGATGTAATAGTCATAGTAGTCCTTGACGAACTGCGGGGCATCGTCGGGCAAGGGATTCACCACACCGCCAGCCATCGCCATGGGGTCGGCAAGTCGCTGTCTGGCCATGGCTTCGCGGGCAGCATGTCGCGACTCCTCCTTGTCCTCAGCATCGAAGTAGCCGTTGCCGCTGACGCGCGTCATGTCGTACATCGTCGAGGCCACCGTGGCCTTGATGCGCGTGTCCGCAGCAGCAGCGTTCAGGGCGATGCCTCCCCATCCGCAGATGCCGATGATTCCGCTGCGCTCAGCGTCCACGTCGTCCTGACGCGACAGGAAATCGACGGCCGCCATGAAGTCCTCGGTGTTGAT
>DGUV01000070.1 GCA_002395775.1 Prevotellaceae bacterium UBA4301 | reverse complement strand
CCAATCATCGAAAATTTACTTACCAATGATGAGCCGATGATTGGTAAGTAAATTTTCGATGATTGGGAAATGATTTCTCAATGATTGGGCAATCTCTGTCTGTAGGCCTTAGAATCAGTCCTTTCGCAATGTATCATAGACGGGGAACATACATTACTTCACTATATAGCTATGCCCTACTTTATCCCTTCACGCGACAAAAAAGGGGATGGAGAAGAAAATAATTAGCCCTTGTGCTTGTTTCGTTCGGAGCTTTGCATTATCTTTGTCCCCATCGGACATTCATCAAACTCACTAAAAAACAAAAAGCTATGGAAAAGAAGAATCGCTATGCCGGAACGCAGACGGAGAAAAATCTGCTGGCAGCCTTTGCGGGCGAATCGCAGGCCAGAAACAAGTACACCTATTTTGCATCGAAGGCCAAGAAGGAGGGCTACGAACAGATTGCAGCCCTGTTCCTGAAGACGGCGGAGAACGAGAAGGAACACGCCAAGCTGTGGCTGAAGGAGCTGGAGGGCATTGGCTCGACAGCGGAGAACCTGGCCGAGGCTGCCAACGGGGAGAACTATGAATGGACGGATATGTATGCCGGATTTGCGGACACTGCGGACGAGGAGGGTTTCCCCGAACTGGCCAAGAGGTTCCGGCTGATTGCTGCCATCGAGAAGCACCACGAGGAGCGCTACCGGGCGCTGCTGCGCAACCTGGAGACGGCGGAGGTGTTCAGGAAGAGCGAGGTGAAGGTGTGGGAGTGCCGCAACTGTGGCCACATCGTGGTGGGCACGAAGGCTCCGGAGGTGTGCCCGGCTTGCAACCATCCGCAGGCCTACTTTGAGGTGCATGCCGAGAATTACTGAGGGCGATAGGCTCCCCCCCCTGTGCTGACAAAGAAGTAAGGCTGCAACCCCCAGAACGGAGATTGCAGCCTTTCCTTTTTGTTGCTCACTTAATCGAACCCTGTGCCGAGGGCCGAGCTTGCTCACTTAATCGCAACCTTGGGGCTGGGGCCGAGCTTGCTCACGTTCGAACAATCTCGAGCCCCGGCTCGGCTTGTTGCTCACTTAATCGCAACCTTGCGGGTGCGGATGACGCCCTGATTCTGCATGCGGATGACGTAGAGTCCGGGTGCGAAATTGGAAGTGGCGAGGGCGCGAGGGTTGCTCAGGAAGCGCACGAGCTTGCCGTCGGTGGTGTAGATCCAGGCTTTCTCGACGCTGGTGAACTGAAGTTTGCCGCCTGCCACAAAGGCGTTGCTGGCCTCGCCCTTGGTGGCGAGGATGCCGTCGGTGAGTCCTTCGGGTTCGCCGGCTTCGCCTTCGTCATAGAGCTTGGCAGTGGGCTGGCGCTGTGGGTTGGTGCCGGTAATCTCCACTCCGAGGTCGATGGTGAAGCCTTTGGCGGTGAGGCCTACGGGGCCGGGATGGGCTGCCCAGGCGTCGGTGAAGACGATGCGGATGCGCGAGGTGCCGCAAACGGCGTCGTCGGGAATCTTAATCTTGAAGGGGATGAAGGGATTGTCGGTGTAGCCGTTGGGATGGAGAGGCGTAGAGGAGTACTCGGGGGTGTTCTCGATGCTGTTGTTGGTGTTGGCCTTGCCTTGCTCGATGATGAGTTCGTCGGTGGTGCCTTCGAAGAATCCGTTGATGTTCCAGTCGGCATAGCCCTTCATGATGCACCACTGAATGCCGTCGTTGGCAGTGTTCCACTGGTAGTTGACGGTGATTTCGTCGCCTTGCTTGACCTTCAGAACGGCGGTCTGGGTGGCGTTGACGTAGTTGAGGTCGGCCTCGGGACCGGGGGCGTTGCAGGTGTAGTTCATGTCGGCAACGCTGGCTCCGCTGGTGGTGATGCTGGTGAGGTAGCGGGTCTGGATGGCGGTCTTGTAGCCGTCGGCGTCGGGATTAATCTCGCTGACGCCGTACTCCAGTGCATCGGCTCCTGCGCCCTCGGGGACGTTGGTGCTGCGCGAGATGGCTACCCAGCGGGGCTGGGAGTAGGTCTTGAGGTCGGTGGAGACGGCACGCACGCCCAGGTAGGGAGCGTCGGCTGCGGCCAGCTTGATGTTGCCCACGAAAGCAGACCATGCCTGGACGTGGCTGACAACCTTGGGCTGACCATCCTCACCATTCTTGTAGAGGACTTCGAAGTGGTCGATATTGGCTTCGTCGTTGTAGGTGAGCCCATACTTGCCGGGGGCCTGGTCGAGTGTCCAATAGAGCTTGACGCTCATGCCTGTGGTGGTCTCGCGCTTGACTTCGGCTACGACGTCACGAATGGCTGCAGGCTGGAGGGTGGCTTCGTCGTTGAGCTGTAGTTCGCCCACATAGACTTGATAGCTGGGGGTGACGTCCTTGGCGCGGAGGCCGACGAAGTCAATCTGGTCGGTGGCACTGATGCCGGTGAGCTGGATTTGCTTTTCTTCCCAGGTCTTGCCGCTGGTGGGGCCTACAGGGAATTCCTTCCACTCGCCGCCTACCTTGAGGATGAGGCTGAGACCAGTCTCGTTCTGGCCTTCACGACCTGTCTTCACGGCCAACTTGGCGTAGGGCTGTCCGCTGTTGCCGGTGAGGGCAGTGCGGAAGAGAACGACGTCGGCCGAACCGCTGCCCTTGCCTGAGAGTCTGAGGCAGGAGCCGCCCATGTAGGAGTCCTCGATGGTGAACTCGGGCTGGAGGATGGTGGAGACGGTGGTAGTGCCGGCATTATAGACAAGCCAACGATAGGTGGGGACGATGTCCTGGGTGGACATGTTGTACCAGTTGCCGTGGGCCTTCTTGCCTTTGTAGAGATAGACTTCGCCGATGCCGGTGTTGAAGTAGCTGTGGAAGGGAAGCTTGCCCTGGATGGCCGAACGCTCGGGGAAGTAGGTGGCCAGGCCGCCGAACTTGGAGAGGGGAGGTGTGGTGCCGCTCCATGCCCACTCGTTGCCGCTGTTCTGCATCGTCGGACGCTTGGCCGGGTTACGATTACCACCGGAGACGGTGCGCTCGAGCAGGGCTTGGTAGTTGGCCTGGAACTCGGTGGCGTCGTTGCCGACGTTGTTGCTCCAGAAGCGGCTGTTGCCGTGTTCGCCCCAGAGGACGGCACCGATGTCGCGGCCGTTGAGGTTGGTCCAGCTGCGGTTCATGGTCACAATCCAGGCGCCGGCGTAGAGGCCGTCGGTGGTGCCCATGGCGTTCTGGGCAGCAGTCTCGGAACTGCGCATGGCCATGGAGGAGATGAAGTTGTTGGCCGAATAGTTGAGGAAGGTGTCGGCGGTGCGGCCTTCGCTGTTGCCGAAGAGGGCGTTGGCGTTGTTGGCCGTGAGGGTGCTCTGATTGGTGTAGAGTCCGATGTGGAAGTTCTTGAAGCCCCGAGCCTCAGCCTCCTTGTAGAGAGCCTTGTGGAAGGCGATGATGTCGGCGTTGCTGTAGGAACCGTCCTCCCAGTTGTAGTTGATGCCGTCGGCTCCGTAATAGAGGAGGGCACTGATGAGGGGCTTGACGTACTTGAAGCTGCCATCGGCATTCTTCTCAGTGATGAGTTTGCTGTAGGCGCCGTCGCCGCTGCCGGGCGTCCACGACTCGAAGAACTTGATGCCGGTGAAGATGTCGGTGCCGTTCTGGTGGGCGGCATCAATCCAGCAACCGGGAGCTTGGAAGAGTCCGTGGTTCCAGGAGCCGAAGAGGTGGGTGTAGTTCCAGATGGAGTAGGTGTCGTCGCCAGCATTGGTGCCGGGATAACCGCCCATGCCCTTGGCAGTGCCCATGGGGATGTTCATCCACAGACGACGGGTGTTCTTAACACCACTAAGCAGTTGGTTGGCCTGGTCGTCGATGATGGGACGAGGACGCACGTGGGAACGGGCAAACTCCAGGTCCATGGGGCTGATGCCAGCGGCCTCAAACTCCTCGACGGTGGGGTATTCGCGCCCTGCCTGCTGGGCTTTGTAGAAGAGGTCGAGCACGGTGCTCTCACCGAAGTGGGAGAAGTCGAAAATCTCACGCGAGGCCGAGGCGTCGTAGTCCTGGGCCTGTGCGGTGCCGAAACTGAATACGGCAACGAGGGAGAGAAGGATTAGTTTTTTCATACGGTTGATGAGTTAAATGGTTAGTTATTTAAGGTGTGTGTCTCACTTTTCCTTGGTGTGTGTCAGAAGTTGGGACCATCGACGTCCCACCAGATGCGTGTGGCCTGATAGTCCTCGCCGCCGAGGGCGTCGAGTCCCGTGTCGAGGATGTCGGCCACGGAGGAGTCGTCGGTGTCCGGGAAGGGGCAACGGCGGATGATGTCGCCCTGGCGGAGCGTGCCGTCGCCCTCGTCGGCATTCAGCACGGGGAATACCTTGGGATAGCCCGTACGGCGAAGGTCAACCCAGGCCTCGAAACTGTTGGGGAAGGAGGCGATGTACTTCTGGGTGATGATTTTCTCCAGCTTGGTCTCGCGGTCGTCTGCTTCGTTCCACTTCACGCCAATCTTTGTGACGCTGGGTTCGTCGGCCACCAGGCCCATGGGGTCGTGATAGGTGTAGGGCACGGGGTCGGCACGCTGCAGGTAGTCCTCGACGAGAGCGTCGTATTCCTCATGGAAATAGACCTCGGAACGCTCAAAGAGATAGGCATAGCGTATGCCACGCTCGTAGAACTCCTGGGCCGAACCGCCCATGTTCCAGCCGCGCAAGGCTCCCTCGGCCCGGAGGAAATCGACCTCGGACATCTTCATCAGATAGAGCGGGGCCTGGGCCATGTAGTCGGCATCGAAGACGCTGTAGTTGATCATCGGATTGCTGGCGGCGCTCTGTCCCATGCCGGGATGGATGCCTTCGCGCAGACCGACGATGCGGGTGTCGGCCTCAAGGACTTCGCCTGTCTTGGTGTTGACGATGGCGCCTCCGTTGTTCTTGAAGAAGGGATATTCACCCTTGGTGTAGGGGTGGTCGAGGCTCATGAGGAGGCTCTCGAACGAGGCACTCAGGCGAGCATCGCCCCAGGAAATCCAAATCATGTTGAGCGGATGGCCGAAGCCTAACTGGTATCCGTAGAGACCAAACTCCTGCTCGGGGGTCTCCACGACACCGCCTGCCACGGCCTCCTCGGCCCACTGGCGGGCCAGCAGGGGTTCCACCTTGACGCAGTGCATGGCAATGCGCAACTTCAGGGAATTGGCATAGCGAATCCATTCGGCTACGCCCTTGCGGCCGTAAAACTTGTTTTGGCAGACATCGAGGTTGTCGTCCATCAGTTGCTGGAGCTTCTCCTTGTACCATTCGGGACGTGTCTCATAATGGGCAAGGCAGGCCGTAATCTTGTCGAGATGCTCGATGATGGTCTTGTAGATGTGCTCCACACCGACGTAGGTGAAGGGCGACGTCTGCTTGTTGTAGAGGAAATCGTCGTAGGGGAATGCACCATGGATGTCGGCAATCTCCTGCGAGGCCTGGTCGAAGAGCAAGAGATAGATGGCCTTCATCTCGGGAATGGAGTCGATGGCAGGATGGTTGAGCAGGGGCACCATTGCGTTCTTAACGATGAGGTAGGAACTGTTGGGACCGGGATTGAACTCCACGCTGATGTCGTAGGAGCTCTGAAGGGTGCCGTACATGAAGTCGTAGTGGGGCACCGTGGTGTATTGGGCATAGTTGTCGGGTCCGAGTGAGAACTGCCGCTGATAGGCGTGTTCGCCGGGATAGTCGCCATTCTTGCCGCCACGCATTCCGTACTGTCCTCCCTTGGCCTGACGAAGGTTGACATCGAGCGATGCCAGGGCCTGGTCGAACTCTTGCTCCGTAATCTCTATGTCGTAGTCTATCTGTTCGGGATTGCCCACATGGACGGTGGGGTCCACCACTTCCTGGTCGATGGTGAGGGTGTCGAGCGGCGAATCGAAGTCCATGCAGGAGACCATTCCCGCTGCCATCAGGCTTGCTGCCATCAACGCATATATGTTGTTCCGTTTCATAAGAATAGTGTATTTAAATTCTCAATTACATATTATCCATGTCGCAAGGCATCAGAACGTCATCTTCACGTTGAAACCGAAGGAACGGGTGGATGGCATGTTGAAGAGCTCGAAGCCTCCCAGACCGTTGCCAGTGGAGAGAGAGATGTCGGGGTCAACGGGAGCATCCTTGTAGAAGAAGAAGAGGTTGCGGGCGATGAAGGAGAGGCTGATGTCCTTGTTCTCGCCGAAGACGTCCTTGAAGATGTAGCCGAGGGAAAGCTCGCGCAAACGGAAGTTCGTGGCGTTATAGACATAAAGCGGCGAATACTGGCTTCCGCGGGCTCCCATCACCTGATAGTAGTTCTGCACACCAATGGTACGGCCGCTGCCGTCAGGCAGATACATGGCCGGAGCACCATCGGGAGTGAAGAGATTGTTGGCATAGGCATAATCGCGAGCGTCGGCCGTGCGTTCAGAAAGGCCCATTTCATCGAGGAAGGCCTCGGTGAGCGAGATGACCTTGCCGCCTATCCGTCCGTTGATGAGCATCGAGAACTGGAAGTTCTTCCAATTCACGGTGTTGGTCCAACCGAGTTGGTAGGGCGAATTCATGTTGCCGATGTACTTTGTGTAGAGCCCTTCCTTGGCAATGTTGCCGCTGCTGGACAGGAAGATGGTGCCATCCTCGTTGCGGCGCAGGTCGCGGACATACATGTCGCCATAGGAGTCGCCCTCGGTGTAACGCACACGCACTCCGGCCACATCGGTGAAGACGCGGTTCTTGTTGCCGCGCTCGTCGGTGCCCACGCTGAGAATCTTGTTCTTGTTGTAGGAGAAGTTGACGGCTGTGCGCCAGCGGACATGCTTTCCGAAGCGGAAGTTGTAGCCCAAGGTGGCCTCAATGCCCTGATTGCGCAACGAAGCCACATTGTCCCAGACGGTGATGCCGGCGGTGTTGCCGATGCCCATGTAGAGGTCCTTGATGGTACTATTATAATAAGTAACGTCGAGGCTGAGCCGGTTGTCGAAGAACAGGAGCTCAAGACCCGTCTCGAAGGAATGGGTCTCCTCGGGCTTCACGTTGCGCAGCAGGATGCTGGTGGAACTGAGGGCCCCGGTGCGGTTGTTGCTGCCAGCACCGTAATAGAGACGGGCCGGGACGGCATTACCCACCTGGGAATAGGAGATGCGATACTTGGCATAAGTCCACCATTCCGGCAACTTGAACAGGTCGCTCAGCAGGGCGTTTGCACCAAAGCCATAGTAGTTGTAGGCCTGTGGCTTGTCGGGGAACTGACGGAACACGCGGTATTCATCCCTTCGCCATGAGGCATCGACATAAATGCGCTCCTTCCATCCCAACTGCGCCGTAGCCAGCCAAGCGCGGTCCCAGTTGTTGTTCTGGCTCTCGGTGGTGACGCCGGAACTGCCCGAAGAGGTGTCGAAGCGGTTAACCTGCGTCATAAGCTGCTGGTTCAGGGGGTCAACGTATGTGGCATTGGCAATGTAGGTTCCATAATATGCATTCTTCGTGGTGTGGCCCGTCCATCCGATGTTGGCACTCACGCCCCATGTCTCCTTGAAGGTCTTGTTGTAGTTGAGCATGTAGTCAACATAGATTTCCGACTTATTGTCGCGGCGCTTGTTGTAGGTTCCGAAATCATACATCGAAGCGGGAGAGAATGTGGTGGCATAGCGCACACTCTGCTCCTGATACTTGTCGTAGTCGAAATTGAAGCGGGCCTGGGCCGAAAGACCGTCCCAAATGTCCAGGTTGCCCTGGAAACTTCCGTACACGCGGTCCTCCTTGTTGTAGCCCCGGTTCTGCTTGAGCAGCCAGTAGGGATTGTTCTGGCGGGCATCCATGTAGGCATAGTTCATCATCGGGCCGGTGAGTTCGGCGCGGTCGTTCTGGCGGATGAATCCCGTTTCGGTCTGCACATAATGGCCTTGTGGTTCAGAGAGCCACTTGGCATCGCTGATGGCATAGTTGTGGCGATAGTAGTCCATGTCTATGTTGCGAGGTGCGGTGTAGAGGTGATAGATGGGATTGCCGACGGTGCCTCCGCCAATGCGGTTTCGCGTGCGTGTCTGGGCATAGTTGAGCGAAGCATTTATCGTCAGCCGCTTCCAGAGCGTATAGGTCTGGCGGAAAGCCACCGTGTTTCGGTTGTAGTTGTTCGTCTCGATGAGTCCGAGCGCATGGCTGTTGGCCACGGATACGTAGCTCTGCACCTTGTCGGTGCCGCCGGAGATGGAGACGGAATTGTTTGCCGTCACGCCTGTCCGGTAGAAGTCGGCCACGTCGTCGTTGCCATAGTTTCGCAGATGGATTTGCCGTTCATAGGGCATCTTCTCCGTTTCACGGGCCAAAGCCGTAAGGGGCGAGTCGGTGACTTTGCCTCCCCAGCTGTTGGCCGCGCCAAGGTAACCTTGGGCATCAACGGCAGCGCCATAGCGGTTCTGTATCTTGGGCGTGGTCAGAGGCACGTCGAAAGTCACGTTACCCGTATAGCTCACTTGGATTTTTCCGCTCCGTCCCTTCTTCGTGGTTATCATGAGCACACCATTGGCTGCCCGCGAACCATAAAGGGCAGCAGCATTGGCTCCCTTCAGTACATTGATGCTTTCGATGTCGTCGGGATTGATCATGGACAACGCATCGCCACCCTCCGTCGAGACGTATTCCGTCATGTTCTGCGAGTTGTTGGTCTGGTTGCGGATGTCGTTGGTCATGGGCACTCCGTCGATGACGATCAAGGGCGAAGAATCGCCCAGAATGGACTTGTTGCCGCGAAGCATGATTTTCGATGCTCCACCTGCGCCGCCGGCACTGGGTGTGATGGTGATGCCGGCCACCTTGCCCTCGAGTGAGTTGGCTACATTGGCGTCCTGCACCTTCATGAAGTCGTCGGAGGTCACCTTCTGCGTGGCATAGGTCAGCGATTTCTCTTTGCGCAGGATACCCATGGCGGTTACGACAACCTCGTTCATAGTGTTGTTCTCCTCCTTCATTCTCACGTCGATGACCGTGCGTCCGTTGACTGGAATCTCCTGAGGGGTGAATCCCACGAAGGTCACCACAAGCACATCGTTGCGCTTGATGCCTGTGAGCGAGTAACGTCCGTCGATGTCGCAACTCGACAACTTGTTGTCAACGCCTTTCACCCTGACTATGGCTCCCGTCAAGGGCTCGCCCAGGTCGTCGGCCACCACGCCTCTCACACTATGGTCCTGAGCCATGGCTGGGCACAGCGAAAGCACCAGCATTGCTGCCACCAGAACCACTCTGGCAAACAGCATTCGTTCATTGCTTTTTGTCATTGTATTTTCGTTTTACATGGTATCACTCCACAAATCTACGAAAATTTTTCCATTCCACACAAATATTTCGAAGACAAAATCAAATCAGCACGGCCGTCCCGCTGGTTGCCACCATGAGCATGGAATTGGTTTCGCCTATGGTTTCGTAGTCGATGTCGATGCCTACCACGGCATTGGCGCCCAGTTCCTTGGCGCGCTCCATCATTTCCTTCATCGAGGTGTCCTTTGCCTTGCGCAGCACCTTTTCGTAACTGCCAGAGCGGCCACCGACGATATCGCGGATGCCTGCAAAGAAGTCCTTCACAAAGTTTGCACCGATAATGGTTTCTCCTGTCACCACTCCCTTGTACTCGCGGATGGGTTGGCCTTCAATCTGTGGGGTTGTTGTCAGTATCATAATAATTAAGGTTTAAGGTTTATGAATGAACTTGCGAATGTATTATCCTCCTCGTTCCGCCCAGTCGCCGCGGTCGAGGTTGCGGTAGCCAATGGCTTCGGCGATGTGGGTGGACTGGACCTTCTTTGAGCCGGCAAGGTCGGCGATGGTGCGGGCGACCTTGAGGATGCGGTTGTAGGCGCGAGCGGAGAGCGAGAGCCGCTCCATGGCCATGCGCAGCATGTCGAGGCCCTGCTCGTCGGGCTGGGCAAACTCGTGTATCATGCGTTCCGACATCTGGGCGTTGCAGTGCACTCCCTTAGTGCCTGCGAAACGCTGTTCCTGAATCTGCCGCGCACGAATGACCCGCTCGCGAATCTTCGCGCTGGGCTCGCCAGGGGCTGCCTGCGAGATGTCCTTGAAGGGCAGGGGCGAAATCTCGATTTGCAGGTCGATGCGGTCAAGCAGGGGGCCCGAAATCTTGGACATGTATTGCTGGATGCGCCCGGGTGTGCAGGTGCAATGGTGGGTGGGGTCGCCATAGTAGCCGCAGGGACAGGGATTCATGGAAGCCACGAACATGAACGAAGCGGGATAGGTGACGGAATACTTGGCCCGGGAGACATTGATGATGCGGTCCTCGAGCGGCTGACGGAGCACTTCGAGCACCGAACGCGAAAATTCAGGCAACTC
>DGUV01000060.1 GCA_002395775.1 Prevotellaceae bacterium UBA4301 | reverse complement strand
CAAGCATTGTTGAAACGATACAATGCGATTGAGAAAAAGAATGCTCGTCAGTCAGCCTCGAATATCCTTCCCGTCCTGAAGGAGAAGGGACTTATAAAAGGGTAGTACCGTGTTTAGTTAGGTTCTCTAATATGTTGAATTTAGGTAAGTTCTAAAGATTCTGCTTCTAGAACCTACCTTATTTGTTTCTTTTTGCAGCAACCCATACTGGTTCCTCGTTCATTACAGGCTTGTTAACAGCCATCACGCCAGAGAGATTGTGCGGCACGTAAGGCTCCTCCAAGTAGCGAAGGTCATCTTCAGAAAGATGGATGTCGAGCGATTTTACGGCTCCCTCGATATGGTGCAGTTTGGTGGCTCCTACGATGGGCGATTCCACCTTCGTCAGCAGCCATGCCAGTGCAATCTGCGTCATCTCCACACCATAGCGGTCGGCAAGCTCCACCACACGCTCTACGATGCGGTTGTCCTGCTCAGCGGTGGCATCGTATTTGAAGTGCATGAACGAGTCCTCCTTCTGTCGCTTCGATGTCTCGCCTGGACGCTTGGCAAGTTTGCCCGATGCCAGAGCGCTATAGGGAGTCTGTGCTATGTTGTCCTCACGGCATAGCGGCTGCATCTCACGCTCCTCCTCACGCATAATCAAGTTGTAGTGGTTCTGCACCGAAACGAATTTTGCCCAACCATGTTTCTCTGCCAGCGCATTCATCTTTGCCAACTGGTAGGCATACACGTTAGCTATGCCGATGTAGCGTGCCTTGCCTTGACGAACGGCATCGTTCATGCCCTCAAGAATCTCCTTGGCAGGCGTCTTGTAGTCCCAAATGTGATAGATGTAAAGGTCCACATAGTCCATGCCGAGATGCTGTAGGCTCAGGTCTATGTTGTTCAGTACATGCTGTCGCCCGTCAACACCCTTCTGGATGTCCTCGTCGGTTCGTGGCAGGAATTTTGTGGCAACCACCATGTCCTCACGCCGAGCCATGTCCTTGAGGGCACGTCCGACATACTGTTCCGACGTACCCAACTGGTAGGCAATCGCCGTGTCGAAGAAGTTCACGCCCAGTTCGAGCGAACGCCGGATAATCTCGCGTGTAGGCTCCTCACCAATCGTCCATGAGTGCTGTCCGATGGTTGGGTCGCCAAATCCCATGCATCCCAAGCAGATGCGCGACACTTGTAAATCGGAGTTTCCAAGTTTTACATATTCCATTGCTGCTGTTATTTTTTATCGTTCCTTCTCATTGTCATCATGTTTGCCCAAAACTGCTATCGTTTTTTATTGTAAGCACTTTTGGGATTTACCTGAACACTTTCTTGCCATTTGCGATGAATACCCTGCGTTTCGGAGCCTGCGAAAGACGCTGGCCAGAGAGTGAGTAGTAGTTGTGAGTAGTAGTACTCTTTGTGGTCGGAGTCTTGATGGCAGTTAGGGAATTGTAGTTGACTGATGTGAGCCAATTCTTAATCATTGTGCTGCGGTTGGAGCGGTTGGAGTTGTTGATCCACAGGTTCTCACTGAAATATTTGCCATTGGGTACCAAGCGCTTGCAGTCGTTGACTACTCCGCTGATACCGCTGCTGGCACTCGACACAATCAGTCCGATGTTCTTGCCAGCCATTTCTGAACCATGATGAAAGAGGTAGGTCTGCATGATGGCTGCCATCTGGCTCCACCACAGGGGAGTGACGATGATGATGGTGTGATAGGGGGTGAGGTCGGTGATGCTCACAGGATCAATGGCAGGATAACTTGCAGCATCGTTGGGCGCAGCCTTGATGGCATTCAGCAACTTCGTGCCGATGGCATAACCGTTTGCCTCGTACTTCTGCGTCTTGTCGGCAGGCTCAATGCGCATCACGTCTGTATCAATCTGCGACGATAGCGTCTGCACAATATCGTGGCAGTTATTCGTATAGCTGTAATACACCACGAGCGTCTTGGCATTCATGCTGCTCATGGCTGTGAGGAGCATGCCACAGATCATTGTTATAATCTTTTTCATAGTCCGTTTGTCTTGTTTTTAGTCGTTGCTTATCGTTTGAAAATCTTGTTCATGGTCTCTGGTGTCAGCGGCTGGAGGTCTTGCAACTTCAGATGCTTCACCATGTGGAGTGTGCCCTGCTTGTACTTCTTGAAATGTGCCGTTTGGATGTGGTGCTGGTAGGCTTGTTGTGAGGCATAGATTTCGAGAATGCGGATTTGACAACAGTCCTCCTTGGTCTGCGTAGGGAACAGGCAGACGACACCAGGCTCCTCGGCGAGGCTCGCTTTTTGTATCTCGGCAGCTGCAGCAAGGTATTCTTTCAGATATTGGGGATGAACCTCAATTTCTGCCAAGCGGAACAGCATGCCGTCGGCTGTGCGACTGACGGCAGACGGCTTTTCAACAGCCTGCCCCAAAAGCCACTGCGCATTCTTGTAGAGAATCATTTCACGGAATGGTGCAAGGTCGGGTTCTGTGGAGAGATATTGCTTCATGCGGGCGAGGCTCTGGGTGAGTACCTGCGGGGCAACGTAGGGATAATCGGAACCGTAGAGTAGGTGGTCGGGTGTGGTGATGGTGAGTAGCATGCGAATAGTCTCGGGGCTATGTGCGCCGGCAAGGTCGTAATACAATGTACGGAGGTTGGCATCGTAGTCAATCTCGCCCACCATCTTGTTCGCCTGCATCACGGGTGTCAGCGACTTCATACGAGGGATGGCAAGCGGCAGGTAGGCACCGCAATGAGGCACTATCACCTTTATTTTATTATAGCGAGCCAATACGTTGCGACTGATCATGTTCGTCACGGCACGTGTAGTTTCTGAAAGATATTCCTGCATGGCGAGCGGTGTTTGCACCATCACCTGCTTGTTCACCGGTTCAGGACGATGGGGATGCAGAATCACCACAGCCTTGCGCTCGTTCAGGAAAGCAAAAAGGGTGTCGAGTTCTGGAGCACCAAGATACTGTCCCTGCACATTGGTCGCCAATTTGATGCCATCAGCCTTCAGCACGTCGAGTGCATACTTCGCCTCTTCGATAGCTTTGCCGACATCAGGCAGAGGAAGGGCTGCACAGAATAGGAATCGCCCTGGGTGTTCCCGCTTGATACGAGCAGCGGACTCGTTTGTCTGTCTCACTACTTTTGGTGATGTTGGCTGTGGTGCCGCCAATGTCAGCACCGATGTCTGCACACCAGCTTCGTCCATCCATTTGAGTTGACTCTCCACGTTGTACTTTGGCAGGGGGAATCCCTCGTCCATCAGTCGTCCCTCGTTCTCCAAGGCAGACACAAACTCAGAAGTGATGATGTGGCTGTGCACATCCATCACCTCCTGAGCCATTGTTGTAGTTGCAATCATCGTTGCAAGCAATACGTTAAACAAATGCTGTAGTAACTTTTTCACTTTTCACTAACTTGGTCGCCTCCGGCTCGAAATGAAGTTTAAAATAGAAACGTAAAATTATTTTTAAAATT
>DGUV01000007.1 GCA_002395775.1 Prevotellaceae bacterium UBA4301 | reverse complement strand
TGAAGTTGTAACGGAATAACGAAGTGTATGACTCAACTATCGCAAGTTGTATATGTGTGATAATGCTGAAAATCTGCAAAATCAGTAAAACTGGTCTTTATTTCGGTAAATTGTTTAGGTGGTGTTAGCAAAATAGAATGTAGTTTAGTAAAGAAAAATAAGATATATGACGCGAAGATTTTTGTTTTGCGCTTTCGCACTGCTGAGAGCGATGCCATCGCTGCACAGCCAAGTAACGGTTCACGTGGATGGAGCACAATGGGAAGAATACCCACTCGTGAAAAAAATAGGACTCTATCAGACGCCTTTGGTGTCAAAAGCATGGCTGGACCGCGATTTTCCCAAGTTGGCGGAACTCGAGGCACGCTCCATGCGCTATGAGATGGCATGCGGCAAGGATGACCTCTACGGGCAGCCCTGCGTGGTAGGCTCTGCAGAGAGACCTGCCTACTCGCTCGCAAACGTTGACTACCTCCTAACTCATGCCCAGAAGTATTGTCCTGTGCTTGTCATCTCCCACGGCTACACTCCCACCATCCTCCAAAGCCGACCTACGGAATGGAGCGGATTCATGGATCCACCTATCAACCTCAGCTCATGGAGCGCCATCAACGAGCGCTTTGCACAAGAGTGGAAGAACAAAGGATTCACGAACAGCTACGTGGAAGTGTGGAATGAACCCGACCTGAAGGATGGTTTCTTCACGGGCGGCGTGGACGAATACTTAGATATCTACGAAGCAGCAGCACCTGCCGTGAACCGAGGCTACCCCGATGTCAAGGTAGGGGGACCAGCAGGAGCTTTCAACTGGTGGCACCATTCGCTGGTGGATCGCGTGAAGGCGAACGACATTCCTTTGGATTTCCTCTCGGGACATGCCTACGGTCCCGACTACTCATGGCAAATCAATGGCATGCGCAGCGCACTGAACAGTCTGGGGAGGAACGAGGCTGAGATGTTGCTTACGGAGTACTCGCCCTACACAGCCGCCGAGTATCAGAAGGACGGACCCGTGGAGAAGGCGGAGGCAGCGATGACCTTCTTCAACGCTCTGCCAGGATTCTTGGAGTGTACGGACCTCAGCTTCGTCAACTGGGCTCAGTACATCGACCCGGGGTTCTTCGTGGGCGACAAGTTAGGACTCATCGACCGCGACAGTGGTGCTCGCAAGGCGCTGTTCAATGCCTTCAAGCTCTATGGGATGATGCCTTCCGACCGCCGTCGGATGTCTGTCTCTGGCAGCTACGTCAAAGGACTGGCATCCGCCTCACCTGATTGCATGACTACAGTCCTTTGGAACACCTCCACTAACGAGCAACCCCTAAGCATCAAGCTGGACAGCATTCCTTTCGGAAGCGGAACCTTGGAGGTATATCACATCGACGAAGAACACAATAGCTGGTACGAGAACAAGAACGGTCAATTGACCAAGAGTCGTTCGGAGCACATCGAAATCAGCGATGGAATCCTCCGTCTGGAAGATACCGTGCGCAGCAAAGGAGTCTGCTTCATTCGTGTTGTAGCCGACAACGCACCAGTGCTCTATCCGAAGGTGGCATTAGGTACCATCGTACGCACGCACCAGTGGTTTCCCAAGCGAACGAACACAGCCTCATACGCTCTCTTCGATCCCAAAACATGGACCGTGCGTCTCTCGTCGAACAAGGACGCAACTGGATTGGCACTGATAGGCATTGAAGCCACAAGGGTGCCCAACGTATTGAAGGTGGAAGGGCTACGCAAGGGAATCGTTCAGCGACGCAGCAGCAACTCTACCTTAAACATTCGTGTGGATTATCAGGACAGGAACGGAGAATACGTACATTCAGTTCTGTACCACGAAAGGGGTATATACCACGGGGCGTACGTTCCAACTTCCATGGGGCACAAAGCGCACACCAGATGAAATCGTGGAAGTAGAGAGCTTGAATGATTTCAACATTGATGTCGCAGCTCATAAGTCCGACAGCTTTAACGGGCGAGTGACCATCTCGTTCGAACTGCAAAATGTTGGCTTGGGAGTCAAGCAGAACTTTCAGCTCAGCAGGGGGTCCTCCTCTGGAGTGGAAGGGTTCTTAGAGGACAGCGATGGCATGGGCAGAGGCAATGACGGCAGACCAAAGGAGGTGTATAACCCTTGCGGACAGCGACAGCCACAGTTGGTGAAGGGTATCAATATCGTGCACTCCCCTGATGGTAGCACACAAAAGGTATATATTAAGTAGCTGAGTCCAGCGTACCATGACACGAGAGTCGTTCGCAAGAGATAGAATCCCCCCTATGAATGGATTAGAGGTAGGTTCTAAAAATTCTGTTTTTTAGTTCAGGTCGTGCTGATGTGTGTGGATGGCTTTTTATTGACCTGAGATGTATTTCTTTCCACCTATGATATAGATTCCTGCTGGTAGCTTGTTCAGTTCCTGAACGCTGAGGTTGGGCAGACGACGACCCATGAGGTCATAGATGGCTTGGTGGTCGTCATGTGCAGAGGGGTGAAGGTCTTGAATTCCTGCGCCACTGCCCATGTATCGGAGTTGGAAGTGGTCGTAAGCTACCCAGTCGGCATCCACCGTCTGTTGTTTGCGGATTCCTAATCGCAAAGCGTGCTGGTCGGAAGGGAGGACGAAGGATAGGGAATTGCTGTATCGGTCGTCGCTGTTGAGAGCCTCGGAGGCGGCTGCCAGGTTGTCGGGGTATTGGTATGGGCTGTAGCTGTAGTCCTCACAGCTATAGAGGTTTTGGAGTGGTGCGGAGGCATCGCCAAGATAGAGCTGGGCATAGCCGATGGACGGGTCGCGTTGCTGCCAGGCAGCGTAGGCAGGCTCGATGGCGCCAGCACGATAGAAGGCATGGGCGGAGAGCTGGTAGTTGCCTGCAGGCAGATCGGTCAGTTCCTGCCAGATGTGGAACGGACGGGAGAACTGCTCGGCGGTCTCACCGTGGTAGCCCGCGTAGGTGGTGGTGATGTCGGTGCCTGTCCTCACAGCAGGGATATCGGCTCCTTGCCAACCCACATTGTAGCGGGTGAAGGAACTGTTCTCGATGAGGAAGGTGAGGTTGGCGGGCTGGTTGGAACGAGCGAGTTGAAGTTGCTCTTCCTGATAGTCCGCAACGGCTCTGAGTAATTGCTGGTAGCGCTGGCGGCGAGTGGCGGTGGTGCCGCTGCTAAGTGCACGCGATGCGGAGTTGTAGGCTTGGGTCAGTGCGTTGTTGTTGGCATCCTTGTAATAGTTCTTCACCTCCAAGACGAGGTTTTGGAGTTCCTGCATGTCGGCTATTCCCTCGTACTGAGCATCGTCGTGCATGGCAGTGGCTCTGGCTGCGATAGTCTGCACCTGAAGGTCCGAGAGTGCGCAGTCGAAGATTTGGAAGTCGTCGAACAGGGCATGCTCCATGATGGCATCAGCGGAAAAAGGCGAATGAGCAATCCTTGCCAGCTTCAGATCGGCGACGAGTTCGGGGAGATGGACACGGGTGTCCTGCGTGCGCCGCAGTTGTCCATCGACGTAGAGGCGGACGGTGCCGTTGGTTTGGGTGCAGGTGATGTTATGCCATTCACCAATCCTGAGGCAGGACCACGAGGATATGTTGCTCAGGGTGGAGCCGTTCTTCAGTTCGCAGTACCAGTTGTTGTTGCTTCCCGAGTTGATGATTCCGAAATACTGGTCAGTGCCGTTGCTCAACTCCAATGCCCAGGCGAAGCGGTTGGTGTTGTTCCCTATGCGCTGGAGCACATTCATGCTGATGGTGTAGTCCGTGGCTCCTGCGAGCGCGTCCTGCACTGCCTTGATCGGTAGGCTCATGTAGCTGTTCTCACCCAGTTGCCCTGTGGAGAGGACGAAATTGCCGTCCGACTGCTGCTCGATGGCAGCCTTACCGAAGAGTGTGCCACGATAGGTGCCTGAGTCGTCGGTAGGTGTGCCGCTTTCGAACGAGAAGCGTAGTCGAGGCTGAGGAAGTGGGTCGGCGACAGGCACGCCCACGTCGGCCACCTTCAGGCGCAGGACATTGACCGAGTTGGCTGCTGCCTCGAAGAGGATGGTGCCATCGCTTTCGACAGGGACTGATTGCGAGTGAGGAACGATGGCAAAGGGGTTCGAAAGGGTGTTCTCGTCGGAGCCATTCGGAGCTGAGAGCACTTCGGCTTCGCCAGAGAGCGTGCGCCCATTGATGAACGAAAGAAGCACAGGAGTGGTTTGAGGGTGTGGATTCACAAGTTTGACGTAGAAGACTTCCTCCTCTTGGTCTATATTGGCACTGGTGAAGATACGTCGGTCTGCATATTCACGGAGGTGGGCGTCGATAATCTGTTCCCCATTCAGGTAGCAACGCACACGCTGTCCTTCCTTCTGCACACGGATGGTGTACTCCTGCCCTGCAGTGAGCTTGCCTTCCTTGTCGGCAAGGGTGGATTTCACTCCATTTTTGCATTGTTCCACAGCATGCCTGGAGTTGCCCCATCCGCCGAGGTTCAACCAACTATAGTTCTGTGCATCCTTGTAGTCGAAGATAATCAGGAAACCTTCAGAACCACCGTTCTTGGTGGCGTGGACTGTCATATCCACATTGGTGGTTGTGAACTGCTTGTTGAGCACGCAAGTGACATCAACGGCAGAGGTGTTCGTTTGGCGGAACGTGCCATCGTTGAGCTCCCAACTGCCATTGCGTGTCGTCCACTCGTTGGTCACGAGGTTCTTGACTTCGAAGGTCGTGTCGATGGCTGTGACACTTAAATCCGTGAAAGTGGCGCTGGTTGCCCAAGTACCGAGACCTATACTACCCTTTGTGGCGTTGAAAGCGGGGACGTTGTCCTGCTCACTCCAACGGATATTCTGTTGCCCAATGTTATTGCTGAACATGCGTTGCACGTAGTAAGAGGGTGTTCCGTAGCTCAGCGAAGAGTTGAAGCGAATCATGTCGGGATGCCATGCGTAGTTCTCCTCGTGGGTGAAAATAGGTGCGTAGCTCATCATGGTGACGCACTCGCTGTTGTTCTCGCATCCTTGCATGAACACGGCTTCGCCGATAGCGGCATTCATGTTACCCCACCAGCCACAATCCTTTGTCACTGCGTACTCACCCACATAGATATGCGTGGAAGATTTAGAGTGATTGTCGTAGCGTCCGTACTGACTGATGAAGAAGTCTGGGGTGTCGTAGTAGTGCTCGTCCTTGAGTTCCACAGGTTCGGTTACGTTGTCGAAGTAGTAGCTGTCTGCAATCAGGTGCAAATCAGGCCAACGGGTCTTGATGGCAGTGTAGAACTGCATGTAGCGTTTCATGTAGTCATCGCGGTTGAGCATGAACTCCTGCTCGTTTCCTATTTCCATATATTTAAGGTCGAAAGGATCGGGATGGCCATTCTGTGCACGCATGCGTCCATAGAATGTATCAGTTGCCGAGCCATTGGCATACTCGATGGCATCGAGTGCTTCCTGAATGAAAGGGTCGATGTTGTTCTCATCCACTTTCCAATCATGCCCTAATCCCATATTGACCACGAAGAGAGCATGTGCCCCTAAATCCTCTGCCAGCTGCAGACACTCGTGGTAGCCCAGTCCGTCGGTCACCTTGTAGCCCCAGTTGCGATTCAAGTGCCCGGGACGCTCCTCGATGGGTCCTACAGACTTTTTCCATTCAAAACGGTTCGTGGCACCATCAGCGTAGGCACCCTCTATGTAGCAGCCACCGGGGAAGCGCATGAAACGTGGGTGAAGGTCGGACAACATCTGTGCCAGGTCCTCACGACAACCGTTGGGACGATTCTTGAAGGTCGGTGGGAAGAGGCTGACCACGTCCAAATAAACAACACCCTTGACGGAACCCTTCAGCACCAGCCGCCCTTGAGCCTCGTTGCCTGTAGCTCGGATGGTGGCAGACAGCTTTTGCCATTTTTGTGTGGCGTTGACATTGATGGTCGTCTTACCCATCTGTTGTCCGTTGGTTTTCTGCAATTCAGCCGTGATAACACCATCATAAGTATCTTGTGCGCAGAGCCAAAAGGAGAGTTGATAAGTGCGTCCACTGACGATATTGATGCCCCAATAGCCTTCATTGCGAACGCCACCACCTGCTGATTTGATGTCCACACGCAACGCTCGCTTTTGCACGGTATTCAACATATTGTTGCTGCTGAGACTGATGGTAGCGTTGCCTACGGTGCTCCATGCAAGCGGGCTGTTCATATCCTCCTCAAAAGAGCGGTTGCGCACCAACTCAGCGTATAAGCCACCATCACCTGCATGATTGATTTCTTCGAAGAAGATACCATAGTGGTCCTCAGTCACCAACTGGCCCCTATTCTTGAAGTCGAATTTAATTTTCACCTGAGCCTGAACCAACAAGGCACATAGTACCAAAATCCATGTAGAGAACAATCTTGACTGTTTCATCAATGATAGTTAGTTAGAAGATTAAAAAAATCAGTTGCAAAAATACAGCAAATGATATAAAAAACAATGAAATGAATCACAGAAAATTCTACCATAATTACTGATTTCTGTCTGAATGGATTCCGTTCCTAAGCAGGTTCAAAGTGAAAAATTAAATATTGGCGAGATACTCTTCCTCGGATATCTTGCTGGAGAGGATGGCATCGGCAATGGCTTTCTCCATCACCAGCGAGGCAAGCACACCGATGGTGTTGACATCCGTCTCAACGTCACCACCGCTGAGGGATATGCCATAGACAGTGTCGCCATCCGCCATCGTGAACACAGGACGAATGCAGCGTGCCATGCCAGTGGAGGCGATGTTCGCCACCTTCTGCAGGTCGGCAACTCCCAAACGGGCGTTGGTGAACACGGCTGCAATGGTCGTGTTGCCTGCTATCAGGTCGGAATTCTGATTCTTGAGCACCGCCTGTTCGGCACTCACGAAACCCTTGCGGTCGGCGGTGGTAATACCCGCTATCTTCACTCCGTCCTGGAAGATGTCGCCCAGGGCATTGACAACGACGGCAACACCCACTTCCAAGCGTCCAAGACGTGCTGCTGCATAGCCTATGCCGCTCTTCTGGGCAAATGCCATGCCGCCAGGCTTACCCACCGTGGCTCCCGTGCCGGCACCCACATTCCCACTGAGAGGAGAGTTGCTAGCGATGGCACTCTCGCAAGCCTTATAGCCCATTTCGCGGTCTGGGCGGACGGTGCCCTTGCCGTAGGACAAATCGAAGATACAGCTCTGACATACGATGGGAACCAGCCCGAAGCCCGTGTTATAGCCATAGCCATGTTCTTCCAGACAGTTTGCCACACCGTCGGAAGCCGCCAAACCGTATGCCGAACCGCCACTGAAGACCAATGCGTTGAGAGGCTGCGTGTTGCGCTGAGGGTCCAAGAGAGGCACCTCGCGCGATGCAGGTCCACCACCCAGAACCACCGCCGAAGCCATGGAAGCCTTGGGGAAGAAGAACACCGTTACGCCGGTCTTTGCATCATTGTTCTGTGCATTTCCGACGCTCACTCCCTGGAGTTGGGAGAAAGGCATGGATTCCACTAAGCTATCCATCTCATTGTACTTATCGACACGACCTGTCGTATCGACTCCCATAGCCTTCTCATCATCACCCCTCGAACAAGTAGTAAACACGCTTTCGCCGAGAAAAAGGATGGCGACGAAGGCTATATTGATATGCTTATTTACTTTCATTTGTCAATGCTTATTAACTTGTACTGGCGGCTGCCGAGACCGAGCTTAGCAGCATGTTCAATGGTGTGAATACCGTGCTGCTTGTCAATGCGGTTGAGGAGGTCGGTAGGGTCGTTCTTCGCTGTCACCTTCTGCTGATTGATGATGTCGATGCACGCTTGGTCAAGAGCCACAGGGTCTGTAGATGCCAAGATGCCGTAGTCCTCGATTTTCACTGGTTCAGGATGATCCACGCAGTCACAGTCTATCGACATGTTGTTCATCACACTGATATAAATGATACCCTCCTGCTTCTGAAAGTAGTTCACGACAGCCTGCGCTGCAGCCGCCATACTCTCGAGGAATCCATCCTGATTGCCGATGAACTCGGGTGTCCAGAGCTTGCCCATGTCGAGTTTCTCCATCTTGCCGGCAGAGTGGATATATGCCTTGCCGTTCTGACTGGCACAGCCGATGGAGAGATTCTTCAGTGCACCGCCATAGCCACCCATAGGGTGACCTTTGAAGTGGTTGAGGGCTATCATGAAATCGTAGTTGGCGATGTGTCCTCCAACGATGTCGTACTTGATGTGCGTCTGATCTTTCACGGGGATGCGGATTTCGTCATATTCGTCCATGATATCCACGGGGAAATACTTCATGAAGCCGTGACGCTCAATCACCTTCCAGTGGTTTTCCGATGTATTGCGCTCATCCTTTTTGTCGGCAGGACCATTGCCATAGGCGGTATTGCACTCCACGATGGTGCCATCTACCTCAAACACCAGATTCTTGACAAGCTCCGGTTTCAGGTAGTTGGGGTTGCTACCCTCTCCCGTACTCATCTTCACTGCCACGCGTCCCTTAGCAGGAACACCCAGTGCCTTATAGATTTTCACCAACGCCTCAGGACTGATTTCCCTTGTCAGATACACCTTCGACTGTGCGAAAGCAGCTGCAGATGCCACCAGCATCAATGCAACTATTGTCAATGTCTTCTTCATAAGAAAGCTATATTTAAATGTTAAAACTTACTGAGTTACGTTTCAAGTTTCAAGGCGCAAGCGCCGTTTCAGGTTTCAAGTTTCAAGAATCCTTTTAATCCTTTAAATCCTTGATTATTTTTCACTTTTCACTTCTCACTTTTCACTCTTCCCTTTCCCCGTATATTCCCACCTATGTGTAATATAGAAATACACACCTACGAGGGAGGCGGCAAATTCCGCAACTGCCTGCGACACCCACAGCCCTTCCAAGCCAAAGAAGATGGGCAGTAGCATGATGGCTGCCGTCTGAATCAGGAAACTCTTGCTGAATGCGATGATGGCAGATACCTTCCCATTGTTCAGTCCGGTGAAATAGGCAGACGAGTACTCGTTGAATCCCTGGAAGAGGAAGGTGAGTGAATACAATT
>DGUV01000088.1:7481-29630 GCA_002395775.1 Prevotellaceae bacterium UBA4301 | reverse complement strand
GAGTGCATCTGGAACAGACGGCTCACACGCTCCTTCTTGCCCGAACGTACGTTGTAGATGTACGAACCAGACTCAACCTTACCCGAATAAACGCGGAAGAAGGTCAGACGGCCTACATAGGGGTCCGTAGCAATCTTGAATGCCAGGGCAGAGGTCTTCTCGTCCTCGCTGGGCTTGCGGTCTTCCTCTTCGCCGGTCTCGGGGTTGGTACCCGTGATGGCGGGAGTATCCAGGGGAGAGGGCAGGAACATGCAGACGTAGTCGAGCAACTTCTGCACGCCCTTGTTCTTGAACGACGAACCGCAGGTCATGGGCACGAGGTCCAGGCTCAGCGTACCCTTACGGATAGCTGCGATAATCTCTTCCTCGGTCAGGCTGTCGGGATCCTCGAAATACTTCTCCATCAGGGCCTCGTCCTGCTCAGCAGCCTGCTCAATAAGTTTGGCACGCCACTCGTCGCATTCATCCTTCATGTCGGCGGGAATCTCCTCCACGTCGTATTCGGCACCCATGGTCTCGTCGTGCCACAGGATAGCCTTCATCTGGATGAGGTCAACGATACCCTTGAAATTCTCCTCTGCACCGATGGGCACAGCGATGACGCAAGGTGTAGCACCTAGCACGTCCTTCATCTGGCGGACAACCTCGAAGAAGTCGGCACCCGAACGGTCCATCTTGTTAACGTAGCCCATACGGGGAACGTTGTACTTGTCAGCCTGGCGCCATACGGTCTCCGACTGAGGCTCAACGCCGCCCACTGCGCAATATGCAGCAACGGCACCGTCCAGCACACGCAGCGAGCGCTCCACCTCAGCGGTGAAGTCCACGTGTCCCGGGGTGTCAATCAGGTTGAACTTGTACTTGTTGCCGTTCCAGGTCCAGTAGGCCGTGGTGGCAGCAGAGGTGATGGTGATACCACGCTCCTGCTCCTGAGCCATCCAGTCCATGGTAGCTGCACCTTCGTGCACCTCACCAATCTTGTGGGTCTTACCCGTGTAGAAAAGGATACGCTCCGAAGTAGTTGTCTTACCGGCATCGATGTGGGCCATGATACCGATGTTGCGGGTCAAATGCAAATCTTGTTTTGCCATCTTTTAAAATCTTTTTCCTTGGAATGTTGTTTAGAAGCGGAAGTGTGCGAATGCACGGTTAGCCTCGGCCATGCGGTGCATATCCTCCTTACGCTTGAAGGCGCCACCCTGCTCGTTGTAGGCATCCATAATCTCGGCAGCCAGTTTGTCGGCCATGGTCTTACCGCCACGCTTACGAGCGAAGGCAATCATGTTCTTCATCGAAACAGACTCCTTACGGTCGGGACGGATTTCGGTAGGAACCTGGAAGGTGGCACCACCAATACGGCGGCTCTTTACCTCCACTTGGGGAGTAATCTTGTCGAGGGCCTCTTTCCAGATCTGGAGAGCGGGCTTCTCCTCGCCACTCATTTTCTCACCTACGATGTCAAGAGCAGTGTAGAAGATGGTGTAAGAAATACTCTTCTTACCCGAGTACATCAGATGATTCACGAACTTCGACACCTTCACGTCGCCGAACACGGGATCGGGAAGGATGACGCGCTTCTTTGGTTTAGCTTTACGCATTTTGTTTTGGGTTTTGTGTTCAGGGCTGTATTCTCGCGTTCTTCAGTGCTGCCTCCGCAGCCTTACTCAACCTTAGTTTACAACTCAAAACGGTTTTGTTAATTATTAATTAAGATTACTTCTTAGCCTTGGGACGCTTAGCTCCGTACTTCGAACGGCGCTGGGTGCGGTTGGCAACGCCAGCGGTGTCGAGCGAACCACGAACGATGTGGTAACGCACACCGGGCAGGTCCTTCACACGACCGCCGCGCACCAGCACGATGCTGTGCTCCTGCAGGTTGTGTCCCTCTCCGGGGATGTAGCTGTTCACTTCCTTCTGATTAGTCAGACGGACACGGGCGACCTTTCTCATCGCCGAGTTAGGCTTCTTAGGTGTGGTAGTGTACACGCGCACGCACACTCCGCGACGCTGGGGGCAGCTGTCCAGAGCGGGGCTCTTGCTCTTGTCTACCAACACGGTACGGCCTTTTCTTACCAATTGTTGAATTGTAGGCATTTTGTTTTTGTTTTTAGTTTATATATTTATTTATGTATTTTTATGTCATTTTTAGGTCTCGAAAGGGCATAATGAGGCCATTCGGGGTGCAAAGTTACAAAAAGTATCTGAAACCACAATCCATAAGGGCTTCTTATTTCGCCTGAAAGGGGTAAAAAAGCTATAATTTAAATTTTATTAACACTTTTAAGAGTATTTAAGCACAATGGAGAGCAGAAAAGACCAGACAAGCGTCCAATCCATGTTGCTTAGATTCGGTGCGGAAAGAGACATGCAGAGCATACGCTCTCTCGCGCGCATGCGTATATAATATATAGGTATAGAATAGGCAGACAAGATTTGGAAAGTACGCAATTAATTCCTATCTTTGTCCTGCGAATACTAAACACACCAATCATGAAAAGCCATCTACTCGCCCTATGTCTGCTGCTCTACCTGTCCGCATCCGCTCAGAACCAAGTCCGCCCCATCCGCGTCAGCTGCATCGGCAACAGCATCACCTATGGCACAGGCCTTAAGCAGCCCGAACTCCACTCCTACCCCACCCAACTCCAGCAACTGCTGGGCCCCGGCTACGAGGTCGGACGATTTGGCAAGCCAGGTGCCACACTGCTCAGGCGGGCCTTCCGTCCCTATTTCGACCAAGTAGAATTCCGCCAGGCCATGGACTTCCACGGCGACATCGCCATCATACACCTTGGCATCAACGACACCGACCCACGGGCCTGGCCCAATTATCGCGACGAATTCATCCCCGACTATTGCGCCCTCATCGATTCCGTCAGGAAGAGCAACCCCAAGTGCCGTGTCATCATAGCCCGCCTCACGCCGCTCTCCGACCGCCACCACCGCTTCCTCAGCGGGACGCGCGACTGGCATCGCGAGATACAGCAAGCCATCGAGCAGGTGGCCGAGCGCAAGGGTTGCGAACTCATCTCCTTCTACGAGCCCATGCACCACCGTCCCGAACTCTTTCCCGATGCCATCCACCCCAATCGCGAGGGCTACGGACTTATGGCGCGCATCGTCTATCAGGCCATCACGGGCGACTTTGGCGGACTGCAACTGCCCCAGTACTATGGCAGCGACATGGTGCTCCCCCACAAGCGCGAGTTCCAAATCAAGGGCATAGCCAATGCCGGAGACAAGGTCACCGTGCGCATAGAACCGCAAGGCGGTAAGCAGAAAGGCCAACGTCTGCACGCGCGCGCCGGCAAGGACGGCCGCTGGACAGTAACCGTCAGTCCGCTCGCCACAGGAGGGCCCTACACACTAACTGCCAGCACCAGCCTGCAGGAAATCACGCTCACCAACATCCTTGCCGGCGAACTCTGGCTCTGTTCCGGCCAGTCCAACATGGAGTTCCAGCTGCGACAATGCAGCACAGGGCAGGTAGACATCCCCCAGTCGGCCAATCCCAACATCCGCCTGCTCAACCTCGAAGCGCGGTGGCGCACCGACAATGTCGAGTGGACCGCCTCGGCACTTGACAGCATCAACCATCTGCTCTACTTCACCGACCCCGGCTGGCACACCTGCTCGCCACGCACAGCGCCCCGCTTCAGCGCCATCGGTTACTATTTTGCCCGTGAACTTCAGGACAGCCTCCAGTGCCCCGTCGGCATCATCAACAATGCCGTTGGCGGCAGTCCGGCCGAGGCATGGATTGACCGCTGGACACTCGAATACCAGTTCCCCGAAATTCTGCGCGACTGGACACGGAACGATTTCATACAAGACTGGGTGCGCGGACGAGCAGAAAAGAACATGGGCAAGGAACACGCTCCGCTGCAGCGCCACCCCTATCAGCCCTGCTATCTCCACGAGGCCAGCATCCGCTTGCTCAGCGAACTGCCCATCTCAGGCGTGATATGGTACCAAGGCGAAAGCAATGCCCACAACAAGGATGCCCACGAACGCCTCTTCCCCTTGCTGGTGAAGAGTTGGCGCAAGACCTGGAACAACGACCACCTGCCCTTCTACTATGTCCAGCTCAGCAGCCTCAACCGTCCCTCTTGGCCATGGTTCCGCGACTCGCAGCGCCGCCTCCTTGCCCAGATTCCCCATTCAGGCATGGCCGTAAGCAGCGATGTCGGCAATCCCTCCGACGTACATCCGCGCAACAAGCGTCCCGTTGCCCACCGTCTGGCAGCCTTGGCCCTGCACAACGACTACGGCTACACCCAGGTCGTCCCCTCGGGTCCCCTGTTCCGCAGTATCGAGGTCAAGGGCAAGGAAGCATGGGTCCACTTTGACTATGCCGACGGACTCCAGACCAGCGACGGCCAGGCCCCGCGCACCTTCGAGGTAGCCGAACATCCTGGCGAATTCCATCCTGCCCAGGCAGAAATCATAGGAAACCAAGTCCGCCTTACGTCCAAGGAAGTCAAGCACCCCCGTTTCGTGCGCTATGCTTGGCAACCCTATACGGAAGCCAACCTCGTCAACGGAGCCAACATGCCTGCCTCCACATTTATCAGTACGGATGGCGAATGAAGGAGAACATCAAAGTTACACCTGTAAACAAAAGATAATATGAAACGAACACTCATGCTGATGGCGTGTCTTGCCATCGCAAGTATGGGCCTCCACGCCCAAACGACGACGGACATCCCAGGCCCCGAGACTGAGTTCGTGATGCAGCTGAAGGTGAAACTGGGGACTCCCTATTCTGTAGGCGAGACTCCGAAAGGCCGACGCACAGTCATCCCCATCACTGGTGGCACGTTCGAGGGTCCACTGTTGAAGGGAACCATACTCGAAGGGGGCGCCGACTGGCAGTTGGCAAAAGGGAACCGCACAGAGCTTGAGGCCATCTACAGCATCAAGACCGACGACGGCGTATATATCCACATCCGCAACCGGGGCATCATATCCAGTGGCGAGGGAGGCTCCTACTTCAAGACCGCCCCGCAGTTCGAAGCTCCTGAGGACAGCAAGTATGCCTGGCTCAACAATGCCCTATTCCTCTGCGCTCCGGTGTGGGGAGGCGGGGATGGCGTCACCCTGAATGTCTGGAAAGTGAAGTGAGGCTGTCCTATCATCGGAAACAAAAAAATCCCCGTCGGAAATTACCGGCGGGGATTTGACTTATACTAAACGTTAGTATGTGTCTTGCGTGATTGGTGTGGATTAGAGACCCAGCTTCTTCTTGGCAGCGTCAACGCCCTTGTCGATCTGCTTGTTAGCCTCAGCCTTGCCAGCCTCAACAGCCTGGTTTACAGTCTCCTCAGCCTTAGCCTTACCAGCCTCAACGGCAGCATTGGCAGCAGCCTCAGCACCTTCCTTCACAGCCTGAGCGTCAGCCTTCACAGCCTCGGCACCAGCCTCAGCAGTAGCCTCAGCAGCAGCGGGGATGGCAGCGATGGTGCTCACGATGTTGTCAACGGTAATCTGAGCGTCAGCCAGCTTAGCCTTGTTCTCTTCAACGAAAGCCTTGATGGCGCTGCCCAGCTTCTGAGCCTCTTCGGTCTTGCCCTCAGCCACCAGAGCCTCAATCTTGGTCTGAGCCTCGGTCAGCGCTGTGCCAACAGCCTCAGCGTCGCCAGCTTCCAGCTTCTCGGCCAGAGCCTTAACGGGGCATTCGCCACACTCCTTCTGGCAAGCCTGAGCTGCACAGTCGCAGGGGTCGCAAACACAAGTGTCACAAGCGCAAGCGCAGGTGTCCTCACATTCTGCCTTTTCGGTCTTGTTGCCGCAAGAAACAAACGAAATGGCTGCTACAGCCATAACCATTGCAAATAACTTTTTCATTGCTTTTTTGTTTTAAGTTGTTAATGAATGAGTTAATTAATAAAACACGTTTTACGCTGCAAATATAATACTTTTCAGTATTTCACAAACAATTTAAACGGATTTTAACAATTTATAAGACTTAAAATGAAAAAAGATGGTCCCAAATGCCCACTTTCGGTAATTTTATTGTAATTTCGCGCTTGCTATGACAAAGAAGCGTAACATCCTACTCATTGCAAGGGCCGAACGATTCTCCCCCAACTCGGTGGAGCGCGATGCGGCCATACTCCGCGCCGTGGCCGACGAGCTGAAGGAGCAAGGCCACCAAGTGGAGCTCTGCAAAGAGGATGCCCTGCCCGCCACCACCACGGCCGACGCCATACTCTCCATGGGGCGCGACACGGCCACTCTCCGTTGGCTGGCCCGACTGGAAGAGGAAGGCACGAGCGTGGTGAACAGCGCCCGGGCCATGCTCGGCATCAACCGGCGCCGCCTGTTGCTCACTGCCCGCCAACTGGGCGTGCCCACGGCCCCCTTTGCCGTCGGCCCGCTGGAAGCCTGCCCTCTGCCCTACCCTGTCTGGTGGAAACGCGACGACCGTGTGTCGCAGGAGCAAGGCGACGTGCGCCTCATCCGCAACGAAGCAGAATGGGCAAGCGTCAGGGCCTCAGGCATCGAGAAGTATGTCGTGGAACAGCACAGCGAGGGCGACCTCGTAAAGTTCTATAGCGTCAGTGGAACCCCTTTCTTTCACTGGAACTATCCCGTGTTCAGCAAGTTCGGCAACGAGGCGGTCAATGGCTCAGCCCAAGGCTTCCACTTCGATGAACAACGGCTCAAGCAGCAAGTCGATTTGTTAGCACAGGCCGTAGGTCTTACGATTGTCGGCGGCGACGCCATCGTCACCCCCCAAGGTTCTGCCCGTATCATCGACCTCAACGACTGGCCCAGTTTCTCCTCCTGCCGTGAGGAAGCCGCGAAGGCGATAGCTGCAATAGCGGCCCCTCTCCCCTGCCCTCCCCCGAGTGGAAGGGAGTTGGCACCATCTACAACAGAAAAAAAATAAATGATTTATAACGTCATGAGTACAAACAAAGTAAACAATCTTCCTTCCCCCTCGGGGGAAGATGAAAAGGGGGCTTTTATCAAGTCACAAGACACTGAGGAGTGGCAGGACATCGTCTTCACCCGTCCGCTCGGCCTCCTGATAGCCAAAGCCTACAACCACTTCGACATTCACCCCAACGTCGTCACCATCTGGGGCATCTTCTGGGGCATCATCGCCGGCATTCTCATGTACTGGCGCACGTGGCCCTGCACCATCGCTGCCATTCTGCTCCTCGTGTGGGCCAACCTCCACGACTCGGCCGACGGTCAACTGGCTCGCATGACGGGAAAGAAAAGTCAGATTGGTCGCATACTCGACGGCCTGGCCTCCGACATTTGGTTCCTGAGCATCTACGTCACCATTGCCCTTCGCCTGACAGTTCAAAGCGGATGGGGCATATGGAGTTGGCTTCTTTGTTCTTTGGCAGGCTTCATCTGCCATGCCAAGCAGGCACAACTCAGTGACTATTATCGTCAGATTCATCTCTTCTTCCTCAAAGGCAAAAGCGGCAGTGAACTAGACAATGGACAAGCTCAACGCGAGAAATATGTCCAGATGCCTTGGAAGGGTCACCTCATCGAGAAGACGTTCCAGTTCTTCTACGCCAACTATTGCTCCGTGCAGGAGAAGATGACGCCCCAGTTCCAGCAGTTCTTTGCCAAAGTGAAGGCGCAGTATGGCGACGACATCCCCCAGTCGTTGCGCGACGAGTTCCGCAAGGGCAGCCTGCCCCTGATGAAGTGGACCAACATCCTCACCCACAACACCCGCGCCAACGTCCTTTTCCTCAGCCTCATCATCAGCATGCTGACCCGCCCCGACCTCATCTGGATCTACCCGACCTTCGAGATCGTCGTGCTCACTGCCCTCATGTTCTACATGCGGTACAAGCATGAGAAATTATCCGAAAGGATGAAAAGACTCACCCCCGGCCCCTCCCTATAAAGGAGGGGAGTATATAGTAATGTAAGGATGAAGGGTTAGAGATTAGGAATTCAAGAATATGGCTAAAATGAAACCATCTGCAAAAGTAACCGCCCCCCTCCTTAACAGGGAGGGGCAGGGGGAGAGTCCTGTAAGTGCTCTGATTTTCGACTACGGCGGCACGCTCGACACCCGAGGCCGCCACTGGGCCCACGTCATCTGGGACGGATACAAGGAGGCTCGCATCCCCGTCACCGAGGAACAGTTCCGCGAAGCCTATGTCTATGCCGAGCGGGCACTGGCCAAGGCCCCCATCGTCCTGCCCACCGACAACTTCCGCGACCTGATGCAGAAGAAACTGGAAGTAGAGACGCAGCACCTCGTGGAGATGGGCGTCTGGCAGCCCACCGTCGAGGAACGTCGCCGACTGAGCGACCAAGTCGCCCTCTACTGTTACGAACAGGCGCGCCAGACCGTCATGGAAAGCCGCCAAACCCTCCTGCGTCTCAGCAAGCGCTACCCCATGGTCCTCGTCAGCAACTTCTACGGCAACATCCAGACCATCCTCCAGGACTTCCAGCTCTCCGAGTTCTTCCCCCAGGTCATCGAGTCTGCCGTCGTGGGCGTGCGCAAACCCGACCCCGCCATCTATCAGTTAGGTGTCGATGCCATAGGGCTGCCTGCCCAGGAAGTGATGGTCGTTGGCGACAGCTACGGCAAGGACATCGTCCCCGCCAAGCGCGTAGGCTGTCAGGCCGCCTGGTTCGAAGGCCCCGGCTGGGCACCAGAGGAAGTGGACCGCTCCCTACCCGACTACATCATCACCCGCCTGTCGGACTTGGAACAAATCTTATTATAAACAACGGAGAAGGGCTACAATTCGTAGCCCTTCTCTTTTATGCGTTCATATTCATGCACCTTTTCTCGCCATGCCAAAACTGGAGCAAGCTCCGCTTTGGTCATCTGGCTTAACGAAAACGTTGCAACACATCCAATTGTACAGCCACCGGCCTCACCTCACTGGTCTGCGAGGCAATTTGTGCCGACGACTTCCAGATAGCCATTGCCTTATCCTGCCACTGTCTGTCGCCCGTCAATTCCGACAGTTCTATCCACTCGGGCACCCATCGGCAAGCCTCAATGTCGAACTGCGGGCAATCCGTCGAAGGACGACTCAGGCCGAATGTGTGATACTTCTCACCAGCCACTCCATCCTTTACGGGCCAGTCCACATCATAGTGCCACAGCCATGTGCTCAGGAAACTTGATGCCAAGACAGCATCCTGCAGGAAGGAGTCTTCGCCTGTATGTTTGTATAGCCGCAGGGCCGCTTGCAACAGCGGATAGGCCGAATCCCTGTCCACAGGCCCCCACCACCAGCCTTCGCCACCCCCTCTCAGGGCCGCCATGTAGGGTTCAAATCCCTTCCGTGCAGCCTGCAGGAAGGTCTTGTCCTCGGTCGCCTCATAAGCTGCAAACAAGGCAGGCAGATAATAGGGGCCTACCTTGTTCCATACCCCATCGGAGTATTGCTCGCCCAAAATGTACTGGCAGATTTCAAGTGCCCTCTCCTTGCATTGGGGCCTTGGCTTTCCACATTTGATAGCCAAAGCATCGGCACGCAACAGCCCAACTGCCAACTCGGCCTGTTGTCGGCCTGTCAGGGATTTCCATTCCACGTCAAATGCCTTGTTCAACAACTCCACGCCCTTAGAGAACGAACCCTTACCGCCCTTCTGCGCGTAATCAGCCAGCAAAACGTTGGCAACTGCGAGGCTCTCCACACCAGTCCATGGTTGGTTCATTATTTTTTCAATGCCTTCCTTCCACAACTTTTTGTCATTCACCTTAGGCAATGCAGGAGCCTTTGCCAGGTTCCACGCCGAACGCAGCACCCCGCTCATGGCCGCATGGTTGGGTTTGACGAAAGCGGTGTAGATATACATGCGTATCACCTTCTTTTCGCCTTTCTTCATCGTGACATGATCCTTGGGGGCAAAGTTATAGTCCCCAACTTCCCATGACCGAGAACCCGTCGGGACCCCTGCCTCATCCTCCTTCAGCTCAAACCCATTGCCCACAGGGTTGTCCAGCTCTGGCCACATCAGACAGTGCAAGGCTTTTCCTTTCGTCGGAAGGAGAGTTGCCGCACAGTTTCCATCCGACCATGTTGCCACGGCATATTTATTTCCCTCCGTATAAGCCAAACCTGGCACACTCGTTCGCTGCCATGAATATACGCCAAACTGTTGCGACGGTTTGTCTCCACGCTTTTGAACAGACACATTTCTGTCTATGCTATTGTATTTCGTAGCAGGCATCATCCACCACAGGGGTTTCTCTACATGCGAGAATGCTACAAGAATTATGGGATTGACCACATCCTCCTTTGCAGTGAACGTATATTCCATAAGCGACGTATTATCATCTATCTTGATGAAGTTGGTCGAGGTCTCCAGCCTTTTGTCAGCTCTCATCAGCATCTCACCTATCAAGCCGTCATTCTCATCTGCCAATACGGGTGCAGATTCCACGCTCACCAGTCCGTCAAACTGGGCATAGCCCGTCAAGCAAACCAGAAGGGCAAAAAAGACAAGTAAATTCCTTTTCATGGTAACATCCTATTATATAGTGTTTAACACATCATTTGTCGCAAAATTAAGGATAATCCCTCTACACTGCAAGGAATTAACGTTTTTATATGCGTTTACGGCCTACTTTGCTTCTGCTTCCTCTTTCAGGTACTCCTTCATCTGTGCCTTCTCGCTGTCGCCATCCTTATCCAGGAAGTCATCGACGAACCATCTGTCCCGTTCCTTCACGAGCACCAATGCCACGGGCTGCGTTGCCGTGTAGTTAGGTTCCTTCTCACCGATGTTATACGCCGCACATTCCAAGTCCACGTCCACGCGCACCCGGCCATCGGACAGCACTTCGCTCTTCTTCACCTCTGCCTTCGTGATGCAGGTAAACTCTTGCACGGTGCCCCAGTGGTCAAAGTTATGGAAGCGCATGCCCTCGTTACCCATCTTGTCGTCGTAGTCCTCGGTACGCCGATACCATTGGTAATAGTCTTCCGACAAGTAGTCTGGCGTATCGAAAAGCAAATAGCCATACGAACCGGCATCCGCCTCCACCGAATCGCGTCCGTTGGCGATAATCTGGCCATAGATGTCGCGCACGCGGTCGGCTGCCTCTTGCGAAGCATCCGTTTCATCATTCCCAGTTCCTACTTCTTCAGAAGAAGCGACACACTCGCTTCCCGCAGAATCACACATTTTACTCTTACCATACTTTACATAAACACCGCAAAGTAATGCCACGACAAGCAATGCTGCCAGAAGGTACAGAATCTTTTTACTTTTCATATCTTACTTATGCTGTTTCCCTGCTATTAGTTTTTAATATTCCAGTAATAAGGAGCATATTCCCCTATCCCCATAGAAACGCCCCCGTTAAAATAGGTAAAGGCATCCACCACAGTCCTTACGAAACACGCCCCCTTATCTCTGCACAAAGCGATCATGCGGGCCAGTTCCTGATAATGCGAATCGTCCACACTGCCACCATCTTCCTCGAAGTATAGCGACGACCAATAGAATTGCCAGAAGCGGAATTGGTCTGCCACAGGGATTCCATTCAGGAGGAAGGACATAATGCCGGGAATGCGGTCTTTCTTCGCTACGATGCCTATGTCCCCTCCCCCATGGCGCGAAGCGCAGGTCTCACAGCCCATTGCCCGATGAAGGAGAGACTGGAAGAAGTTTGGCCCGTCGGCGTCGTAGTTTAGCCCTATCGCAATGTTGAGCAATCTTACACACACGATGCTGTCAGCAATTTCCGTCAGGCCCTCAAATTGGTTCAGATAGGCAAACACATCCGCATTGCCCTTATGCGACTTACCATCCATCGTGCACAAGTCCTGAAACTCAGATGCGTTTCTAGGGAAAGCATCGAAGAACGCTTGTTGGTTTCCCTTCGAACCATTCTTTAGCAGTTTCTCATAACTCACCTGAAGTTCTTCCGCCCGTGTAAAGCCTTGAGAGAAACAAGGCAGGACAGAGAGCAGAAAAGCAACACTGGAAATAACTCTCACATACTTTGGTGTCTTCATATCGCTATTCTTTATTAAGGTTCTTCTGCATGGTTGCCTTTAAGCTATGCCATTCGCCATCCCGATACTGCGGGAAGTCATCTACCTTCCATTCGTCGTTTTCATTGGTCACTACGAGCATGACTTCGTTTTTTTGACCGCAGTTGCGAAGACGGACTTTAACCCAGAGGGTATCAAGGTTAACCACACGATAAGTCTGTGTGGTCAAAACTGCCAAATCATTATTCCAATCTTGGGCATCGAGCCACAGGTCATGGTCTATAAAACCTATCTCCCCGTCGTTTTGCTGGTTATCTTGGGCCATCAGGTTCTGGAATTCACTGGTGCAAAACCGTTTATATAGGGACTCTTGTTCTTTGTTTGCCCGACAATGCGGTATAACGCCATCAAGATAAATGGCTGCGACCGCTTTTTCTACCCTTTCCTGAAGAAAGTCAATTTCTGTTATGACATACTGTCCGTCACGCAGTTCCAACGTAAAGGTGGGGCAACGAGTATCGAATACCTGACCATCTATGAACAAGATACTGGTATAGACCATATAGTGTCCGGACTCCTCCCGCATGCTGTCCACTCTGATTATCTCCGACTCTCCCCGTTGTACACCATAAATGCACATACCGACGGATTCATAGATTCCGCCACCCCAGTCGCCTACACTTGTCAACAGTTCGTCCCGAAATTCCTTGGTCGTATGCCGTTCTCCCCACTCCTTCGTATAGCAGGAGTCCCGATTCGCAGGATTATCGTAGATACTCTTCAAGAACTCCTCGGCAGAGATGGGAGTATCCTTCTCAACCCATTTGTCGCTCTTACAATTCGAGAAAGCCGTCAGCAAGGTCACTACGACAAGTGCCTGCGCGCCATGTTTAGCAATCTTTTTACTTTTCATATCTTACTTATGCTATTGGTTTTTATCGATAGGAACTATTCATTCTTCGGATTCTTAGTGAATTGGAGTCACGTCATACCCCAGCTTCATCAGTTCAGACAGAATCCCCTCACTCCACTGTGTCGGAAGCACATGACTAAGGCCTACAGCAATAAAAGCGGGACCCTCTTCGATGATAGCAGGGAGTTTACTCATCCAATACCGATTCCTTTCCTCTACTTTAAAGACATCGTTAGCCTTCGTGTCGTAATATAGACTTTGAGACTGCAAGATGTCATAACCCTTCCCCCTTCGATACAACGAGTCTTCCACTTCTATTTGCTCAATTCGTTTTGTTAAGACAGTTACGCGTTCATATATAGATTGAGCCATATCCGCACTCGTCATCCTATAATCAGGGAACAGGAGAGCATTTTCAGCGGCATATTGAAACATCCTCACACTATCCAATCCCAGAACCTGCAGCGTGTCTCCCTCACTGCTCATCCTAAGCTTCTCATTCCTCTGCAAAAAAAGTTTCTCAAGTTCGGCATCAAGACTTCGACTTCCTGCCTGAGTGTCATACCCAAGATGTTCTTGTGTCTCCCTTCGTTTCTCCATAAAGGAATGGTAAAGGAGAAAGAAAGTTATACCCGGATTCAAGTTCTTGTAGGACGTGTCTCCCATCAGATATTCCATCATGGCATCCAACGAATCCCGTTGCTCCTTACTCAGATACTTATTATATGGATTCTTCTTGCCTTTATGTGAGAAATCCTTACCCATTCTTTCTGCAAAATCGAATGCCTCTTCAGGTATCGAAGCACGTATCTTCTCCATATCAGGCTGCCAATCTGTTTTTAAGATGTCACTCTCCAAAACGAGTGCTTCCACCGAGTCGAGATAAAGGGTGATTTCGGGGATATGCCTAATTATATCTCTATGCAATGTGTGCACCGTTCCCAAAACATAGGAAGGTCTCTCAAGTCCATTACCAGAGATGCGCCACATGATTCCATCGGGGACAGAGGCTGCATCAGAGTTGGCTGACAACACTTGTGGCACCAACATGACCATAATCAGCAATAATCGCTTTGCTACTTCCATATCGTTTTATCTTTTCTATTTTTACTTCAAACTTTATTGACGTCTTTGAGGAGACAGCCGTGTTCCCTGATTATTGTATTAAGGTGTCACGAATCTCCCTGTCAGGAAACCTGACAATAACATATCGGGGCTGAGGGCAGTTCTTCGGCAGGGCAATGACAGTAGCATTCCCACCAGCAATGCCCGGACGTCCGTCATGCTGCAGAAGGTGCCGCAAATGTTCTATGTCGGGCTTAATGAACTCATTCAAACACTTTTGTGCCCGACTTTCAAATCTAATTTCCACCACGCTGTCAGCGCAACCATAACTCCAAGGCGTTCCATGATAGCCACGGATGACATTGGCAGTCATAGCCTCGTAGGTTATCCGATAATGACTCGAATCGGGTTGTAAGCTGTCTGCCTGTAAGTCTTTCTCCAGATGTACGCCCTCTACACTATAATGTGAAGGGCCTTTGCCAAACTGATAGTGAAGACCAGAAAAGGCAAGTATGCCTGCCAATATCAAGATGGCAACAATTCCAACCTTTGCGGCAGTACTTATCTCCCGTTGCCCGACAGCCTCATCATCATCTTCGTTCTTCCAGTAATGCAGCAGTATGGCCGTCAGCAAGCAAGGCACGATGGCTATGGCCGCCCATACCATGCCGCCCATCATAAACCAAAGGAGCAGCTGATGAAACAGTGCACCGCCCAGCCAATCGAGGATAGAATTTGAAGTTGGAATGAGCACGGCCAGCCAATACACACCTGTCAGCAAGAATGACAGACAAAAGGATGTGGCGAGCAGATGAAGGAAACGCCACGCGATGCCATCGCCCCTGTATCGCGTAAGGCTCAGGTATGCCGTCAGGGCCGCCACGGACATCAGGGGCAGATGCATGCCTACCACTGCCCAAATGCTCCTATAGTCGGTTAAACCCGCTATGAAGCAAAATACCACGAACCAAACCTCCGTGATAAAGGTGGCTGCAAGAACCGCTTTCAGTTTACACCTATCCATTTCAAAACACTTTTGGGCTACCTGTTACTCGACAAAGGTATCACATCATCTGCCGCAAAATTAAGGATAATCCCTCATCGTGGCAAAGGATTAACAATATTTAAATCCATTTTAACACTCATATATACATGATACTTCTCATAAATATTCCTTATTTGTAACTATTGGTGATGCAAAGTTCCACGTTTCTAATATATCTTGCAAATATTTCATGTTTCAATGTGTTTCACAAGGACTAATTGAAACAATGTGAAACAAAAAGAGGGAGTTTCTTTCTTGATTTATCGAGAATTTGTACGTATCTTTGTTGCACAAACAATCAATATAGAACAATGAGAAACATAATCATTTGTATCATCATAATGCTCTTTGTGGCATGCAGCAGCAACGAACTAAAGGAGAGAATGGGGGAAATCCGTACGATGGGCAACAGGGACCCTAAACTGGCCCTGCAAATGTTAGACTCCATTGAAACGGACATCCGTAAGTCGCCAGAATATCTACAAAAAGAATATGACCTGCTCAGCATACGGCTGCATGACAAAGCCTACATTCCTGCCACATCGGACATAAAGATAAAAGAACTGATAGACTATTACGAGAAAAAGGGGACCGACCTGGAGAAGCAGGAAACTTACTACTATGCTGGAAGTGTTTACCGAGACCTGCATGATACACCAAGAGCCATGAAATATTACTTGCAAGCTATAGAAACTGCACTAAATGCTCGAAGGTGTGACTCCATTATACTCAGAAATACATATTCTAATCTACATTGTGTATATTACGCAGTGCAAGATTACAAAAACGCGTTGGACATTGCAAAGAAAGAAATACAAATAGCAAAGGAACTAAATAAATTAGATGCAAGAACAATGATGCATTTAGGGACATCGTACCTTCGCATTGACAGTGTTAATCATGCAAAAGCATTATTCGACATGGCCTTTAAGCACGTCATGCAAGATTCTATGGAACAAAAGGAAGTAGATATTGTTTATCCTTTGATTTATCATCATTCACGCTTGAAAGACATAAAGAAAGCAGATATACTCTATAAAAGGACCCAAATGCATGCAATTCCCTTAAATACAGAGAGTGTTTTGCTCCTATCAGAATACTATATTTCGAAAAACGCGTTAGACTCTGCTATTAGTTGTTATTGTAAGATTCTTGAAGACACACTCTTGGTTGAGAAATATGATGCACTAAAGAAGCTCATCCGGATTTACCATGAGCGAGGGGATGACAAGCAAACCGCAAAATATGCCGTAGCCTTTGCCGATGCAAGTACTGCCCTTGACCTTGGGAAAAGGCAAGAGATGGCTGCCACGGTCAACAATATGTATCAATATAACAAGAACGAGAGGGAGGAGCAGCGGATGAGGGAGGAGCAGGAACAGGCGCGGCACTTGCTGGTCGTCATTTCCCTTCTGTCTTCCATCGTCATTTTAGCGATAGTGGCCACAAGCATCTACCGACGCAACAAAAGGCTTCATGAGATGCTCTCCCTCACCCATGCACTTACTCGACTGAAGGAGGAGAAGAGCGAACTGGAGGAGAGTATCGCTCAGAGAAATAGGGAACTGGAAAGGCAACGGGAGTCGCTGAGAGAGAAGGACCGGGAACTGGAGCAGATGAACCAGGAGATAGGCCGGTATGACACGGAACTGAAGGAGAAGGAGAAGCAACTGGAGGACAGGATTGAGCAGAACAAGACGTTTGTGCGCCTGCTGCACCAGTCAGAACTGGAATCTTCCGCCGAGGAGGTGGTAAGAGGCATCAAGGAGTCGGCCCGAGGCAAACGGCAGATGAACAACCGCGACTGGAGACAACTGTATAGGGCTGTGGATGAGTTGTACCCGACATTCCACGAAGACGTGCTGGAGAGGCTGGGGCGAATCAGCGAACAACAGATGCAAGTGTGCTACCTGATGCGCATAGGGCTGACGAACTCCGAGATACAGAACCTGACCGACTTGTCGCGCGTCACTGCCTGGCGCTGGATGAAGCGATTCGGCGAGAAGCTGAGTCTATAAATCTCACTGCTTCACCTTGCTCTCCACAAAGAGGCGGCTGGGACCCCGGCCACTGGCGCGGATGGGGACATCGGGGTCTTGGCAGAAAGACTTCAGTTCGCGACTGGCTGTGCTGAGGGAGATTTGCATCATACGGGCATAGTCGGCCAGGCGCATGTAACCTTGCTCGCGGATGAGGGCGAGGGCTTGTTCGATGCGTTGCTCTCGGGTTCCACGAGGCTGGCGTATGGCTACGGCACCACCTGTCTCACGACGGAAACGGCCAGTGCAGAGGAGGTCGATCTCCCTCACCAGGTCGGCCGAGACACGGACGTTGACTCCACGGACATAGATGCGCGAGGCGTTGGGCTCGCCCTGCTGTTCCTCGGGACGGGTGTTGGCGCTGTACTCGTGCATGCCAAGACTGAGGGAGAAACTGCCCAGCCCGTCGATGGACACCGTGTAGCCTTCGGCCAGGGCCTTTGCCATAGCCTGCACTACACCGTTGACGATGCCGATGACTTCTGTTGTTCCAATGGCCCGGTAGCTTTGCCTTAGTTTCTGGGCCAGAGACTCAAGGTCGCAGGTGCCCGAGGAGCGCACTTCATAGCGGTATTGCTTCTCACCCGTGCCGTTGAGGTCGGCAATCTCTCGTTTATAATAAGTAGGCATTGTGTTCTATCATTTAGGTATTTTGATACGCGTTTACGGGAGCAGGGCCTCACACGCCTAAGGGGAAACGTCCGAGCACATAGGAGGATAAGCCCAAACGCTTAGGAGGACGGAGACTTGCTCTTAGGAGGCAAAGTTAATAAAATATTGATGGATAGCCAAAACTCCCGCGTGAAATTATCGTTGCACGCCGTGAAACGAAAGTTGCACGCCGTGGGACAATCGTCTCACACCGTGCAACCTTTTGCAACATTCCCCCTTATGGGGCCTATGATTTCGATACAAAGATAGTAAAAAAGGAGGGGATTTGCAAATAAAACCCGAACTTTCTTCGTCAGAACGACATGCGGAAGGTGGTGCGCAGGCCCCACTTCTGGGTGCCGGGATAGTGGTAGTTCATGCGATGGACATACTCGACATGGATGAGTTTGAAGATGTTGTGGATGCCCACGACGAGTTCGACGTAGGGTTTGTTGCGCTCCATGACGTGGGAGAGATAGTGGTACTGTCCGTTCTTGAACTGGCCGGGGAAGTACATGAGCAGGGGGTCGCCCTGGTTCTTGGGCAGGAAGGGGTTGTTCTTGTCCGTGAGGGTCCCCCAGAGGGTGTTGATGCCGATGTATTCGCGCCACTTGAGCTTCTTGATGAGGGGGATGCGGTTGAAGAACTTGCCGTTCATGTCCCACGAGATCATGGCCGAGGCGTAGCGGTCGTTGAGGAACTCCATGTTGTCGATGAGGTTGAAGGTGTTGTCCTCGAGGATGTAGGAGAGGTTGGCCGCGGGCATGATGAGGAAGGGATAGGGCACCTTGTTCCACTGTATGCCGCCCTTGAGCATGCAGTTGATTTTGCCCCAGGAGTGGAGCCAGAAGCGCTTGTAGAGGGTGGCCTCGGTGAAGTTGTAGTTGTACTGGCCTCCCAGGACGCCCTTGACGCCGACGGTGTGGCTGATGCCCATGATGGGGGAGTCGAAGTTGGTGGTCAGGCGGCGCTGTTTGGTGTTGACGTAGGTGGCTCCGGGCTGATAGCGCAGGCTGACGGTGGCCTCGGCAAAGGTTATCTTCCTGAGCATCTGGCCCTGAGGGTCGGGGGCCCAGCGGCCGAGGTTGTCGAGGAGTCCGTTGGAGAGGGTCTGATAGAACAGGGCTCCGGCTCCCTGGTTCCACTCGCGGCGCAGCTGCACGTTGAGTCGCATGCCGTTTTCCCACTCCCAGTCGTAGAGGAGATTGAAGCGCTCGAAATAGTTCATGTGGCGCACCTTGGTCCACTTCCAGGCCACGAAGACGTTGTCCTTGTCGGTGGGCAGGTATTTGTCGCTGGGGGCGATGATGTCGTTGGTGTAGGTGAAGGTGAGGTTGTGGACGGGATATTCGCGGGGCAGATAGTCCTTCTTGTTGAAGGAGTAGGTGAGCTCGCCCATGCCCTTCCAGCGTTTGTCGCCGAAGCCGTACTTCACGTAGCCGCGGGCAAACCAGTGGGGGCTGAGGTTGGCGGTGGTCTGTGCCGAGGCGCGCAGGCGGAAGCCTTCGACCCAGTTGCTGCCAATCATGGTGTTGACGGGGCCGATGTCCACCTTGCTGGGGTGTTTGGGATTGACGGAGGTCTCTACAAAGTTCTCGATGAAGGCCTTGGCCACCCAGATGATGTATTTCATGCCCTTGATGTCCTGCACCTTCTTGAGCAGGATGTTCATCTGGCTCTCGCTCTGCGTGAGGGGGGCGGGACGGAATTCCTCCCAGAACTCGTCGTCGCGCATCTGGGCCGAGCTTTCCTCCTTCACGTCGCCACGAATCTTGAACGAGCGTTCGGGGATGGCCGTGAAGTCGAAGTTCTGGTAGCGCACGGTGCGCTCGACCTGGAGTTTCTGTATGAAGGAGGTGAGCTTGAGCTGGACGATCATCTTGTTGTCGGTGACCACACGTTCGCCCGAAGGCAGGGGCTCGAAGTTCTGCACGATGTCCATGTGCTCAACGAAGTTGACGTCGCTGCGCGAGGGTATGCTGAGATGGGCACGCTTGAGCTGCCACGAGGAGTCGGCCAGCACATAGAGCGAGCCCGAGAAACCGAAGTCCTGGGGGTTGTTGGGGGTGAAATCGACCTGATAGCACATCTGCTTATCGACCAGCAGGGTGTCGGTGAGGTAGTAACGGTAGAAGTTGATGGCCTTCTTGGTGCTGATGGGGCTGATGAAGGGGAACTGCAGGAGGCGCACGTCTTCCTGATAGATATCGACGTCGGTGAAGCAGTCGGCCAGCATGGTGGTGACGATGTCGCCCGTGTTGATGAGGTCGGTGACGCCCTCGTTGCGCTTGCCGAAGATGATGGTCTTCTCGGTCTTGGGGTCGCGACGATAGATTTGCTGACTCACCTTCTCCTCTACGGTCAGTGGGAGGATGAGCTTGCCCGTCTCGGGGCAGACCTCGACGTGGTCCTTCAGGAAGGGGAAGTGCTTGAAGTGGTCGTCCTCAAAGACCTTCTCGGTGAACTCGTTGAGGGCGAGGGTCATCTTCTCGTACTTCTGGTAGGAGAAGAAGTCGCGCTGATAGAGGTCGCTCATCTTCTTGGCCTCTATCACCTTGCGCATCATGTCCACGGCGGGATTGTTCTTGCGGCTGTACTTGCCCTTCTTCTCGGTGACGACCACTTCCTGCATGGCGTTGTTGCCCTCGACGAGCTTGACGTCAATCTTCTGCGAACGGGCCTGCTTGATGGTGACGGCATAGGTGTCGTAGCCTATCATGGAGAACTGGAGGGTGCCCTTGCGGGCCTGGATGCGGTACTTGCCATTGACGTCGGAGACGGCCAAGGGGCGCTTGCTCTCGGCATACTGGATGCGCACGCCGGGCATGGGCTCGCCATACTGCTTATCGACGATGGTGCCCGTGATGAACTGCGCTGCTGCCCGCATGGTGACGAGCAGGAACAGGGCGGCTATGGTTATTCTGTTTCTCAATGCTTAAACTTATTCAGACTTCATCACACCATCACTTCTTCACTCTATCACTTCTCCCCTCCTAAGAACTCCTCGGCCTTCCGGATGTCCCCGGCATGGTCAACATCGAGAATCTTGGAGAGCGGACGGGCCTTCAGCCTGAGTCCTTCGGCCACGAGGGCGCGCTGGAAGTTGCGCATGCGGCTCTGGCCCTGCTCGATGCAATGACGGAGAACCTCGAGGGCACTGTCGCGCAGACAATAGATGCCACCGGAGATGTAGCGGCTGTCGGGCTGGGGGGTGTCATAGAAACCCGTGATGCGAAGCTCGTCGTCGGTGCCCACATAGAGGGGCTTCTCGTCGTCGATGTAATCGGTCACGGCCATCATGCCATCGGCATCGGACTGGCGGAAGTCCTCGATGAAACGGGCAAACTCCTGCTCACGGAAGATGGTATCGACGGTGGTGAGGCAGAAGGGGCTGCCCTGCAAGGAGGGGGCCAGCTCGGAGAAGCTGTGCATGGAACTGGGCGTGCTCTTCACCACCAGATGGATGGGCACACCGGCACGGCCGTCGGCCATGAGCTGACGCACGAAGGCCTCGGTCTCGGGGCGCAGGGTGTTGACAATGATGGAAATGGATTCGGCTCCACACTCGCGAAAGATTCGTATGAGACGCTCTATCATGGGCTCGCCCGCAAGGCGAACCAGGGGCTTGGGCAACTCCACGCCCTCCTGTGCCAAACGCGACCCTTCGCCAGCTGCTATGATTGCAAATTTCATGTGTGTGATGACTCTACTTGCTGTTGTTTCTTGAAATCCGACGCAAAGGTACAAAATAATTATGAAACAGCGAAACGGAGGAGAGAGAGAATGACCAATTTGGCCATTAAAGGACAATAAAAGGGAGAAAACGAAGGAAGCGAGCCCCCCAAGAAAGGGACCCGCTTCCACTGGAAACGTATGTGAGGAATCCAGGGACCAGAGACGGCCCCGGACCGAATCCTACATGTCGTCGTCGAGGTCGAGGATGGACTTGCGGTTGAGCATGGCGCGGTCGAAGTCTTCCTTCGAACCGACAATGATCTTCTCGAACTCGCGCAGACCCGTACCGGCGGGAATAAGGTGACCGGAGATGACGTTCTCCTTCATGCCCTCCAGGCGGTCGGTCTTGCCGTTGATGGCGGCCTCGTTGAGCACCTTGGTGGTCTCCTGGAACGATGCGGCGGAGATGAAGCTACCCGTCTGCAGGGCTGCGCGGGTGATACCCTGCAGAATCTGCGTAGAGGTGGCAGGAACGGCGTCGCGCACCTGCACGGTCTTCATGTCCTTGCGCTTGAGCATGGAGTTCTCGTCGCGCAGCTTGCGGGCGGTCACAATCATGCCGGGGTACATGGTCTCGGAGTCGCCGCTGTCGGTAACCACCTTCTTGCCCCAGATGCGGTCGTTCTCCTCGGCAAAGTCGAGCTTATCGACAACCTGCTGCTCAAGGAAGCGGGTGTCGCCGGGCTCGTCGATCTGCACCTTGCGCATCATCTGGCGGACGATGACCTCGAAGTGCTTGTCGTTGAT
>DGUV01000088.1:6040-7418 GCA_002395775.1 Prevotellaceae bacterium UBA4301 | reverse complement strand
TTGATCTTCACACCCTGCAGACGATAGACGTCCTGAATCTCGTTCACGATGTACTCCTGAACGGCCGTGGGGCCCTTGATGGAGAGGATGTCGGCAGGCGTGATGGCGCCGTCGGAAAGCGGTGTGCCGGCACGCACATAGTCGTTCTCCTGCACGAGAATCTGCTTCGACAGGGGTACGAGATACTTGCGCTCGTCGCCCACCTTGGAGGTGATGATGATTTCGCGGTTGCCACGCTTCAGCTTGCCCATGGTCACCTCACCGTCGATCTCGGCCACGATGGCGGGATTAGACGGGTTGCGAGCCTCGAAGAGCTCTGTCACACGAGGCAGACCACCAGTGATGTCGCCACCGCCACCGCCCAGTGCACGAGGTATCTTGACCAGTACGTCACCAGCCTTGACTATGGCACCGTCGGCAACAGAGATGTGACCATTGATGGGGAAGTTGTAGGTGCGGATGAGTTCGCCATTCTCGTCGAGGATGTGGGCCGAGGGAACGATGGTGCGGTCCTTCGACTCCGTGACAATCAACTCGCGCTGACCGGAGATTTCGTCGGTCTCGACACGATAGGTGACGCCCTCGACAACATTCTCGAACTGGACGCGACCGGGAGCCTCGGTTACGATGACTGCATTGAAGGGGTCCCACTTGGCAACGATGTCGCCCTTCTTCACGAGGTCGCCTTCCTTGCAATAGAGCGTAGAGCCGTAAGGCACGCTCTGGGCAAGCAGGACGATGCCGGTCTTGGGCTCGACAAAGCGAACCTCGGCCAGACGACCGACAACCATCTTGGCTGCCTTGCCGTCCTCGTCGGTGAAGTCAACCGTGCGCAGTTCGTCGAAGTTCAGCTTGGCATCGTACTTGGCCATAATCATGGCATTGGCAACGGCATTACCGGCCACACCACCGGCGTGGAAGGTACGCAGTGTCAGCTGTGTACCAGGTTCACCGATGGACTGGGCTGCGATGACTCCGACGGCCTCGCCCTTCTGCACCATCTGACTGGTGGCCAGGTTGCGACCATAGCACTTCATGCAGACGCCATGCTTGGCCTCGCAGGTGAGCACGGAACGAATCTCGACCATCTCGATGGGGCTGTCCTCAATCTCCTGTGCCTTGGCCTCGGTGATTTCCTCGCCTGCGGCACAGATGAGCTTGCCCGTGATGGGATGGATGATGTCGTGAACCGACACGCGGCCCAGGATGCGCTCGTAGAGGCTGCTGATGACCTCGTCGCCATTCTTCAGGGCACGGCATTCCAGGCCACGCAGTGTGCCGCAGTCCTCCTCGGTGATGATGACATCGTGGGAGACATCGACCAGACGACGGGTAAGATAACCGGCGTCGGCAGTCTTCAGGGCGGTATCGGCCAGAC
>DGUV01000088.1:5051-5861 GCA_002395775.1 Prevotellaceae bacterium UBA4301 | reverse complement strand
TCAGACCACGCATACCAGAGAGCTGGCTAATCTGTCCCTTACTACCACGGGCACCGGAATCGAGCATCATGTAAACGGCATTGAAGCCCTGGTCGGCCTCCTTCATCTCCTTCATGAGGATTTCGGACAGGTCGTTGTTGATGTGAGTCCAGGCGTCGATGACCTTGTTGTAGCGCTCCTTGTCGGTGATGAAGCCCATTCCGTAGTCTTGCTGGATGGCTTCGACCTCGTCGTTACCACGATGGATGAGGGCTTTCTTCTCCTCAGGGATGATGATGTCGCCAAGGTTGAAGGACAGACCGCCCTCGTAGGCCATCTTGTAACCGAGGTTCTTGATGCCGTCGAGGAAAGCACAGGCACGGGCAACACCTACGATCTTGATGACATCCGTGATGATGCCACGCAGGTTCTTCTTCGAAATGGTCTCATTGAAGAAGCCTACCTCGGTGGGGACAACCTCGTTGACGATAATGCGGCCAACGGAGGTCTCTACCATCTTCTTACCAATGGTGCCATCCTCCAGCTTGTCGTCAACGATGACCTTGATGGGGGCGTGGATGTCCACCTTCTTCTCGTTGTAGGCAACAATGGCCTCTTCGGGTCCATAGAACTTCAGGCCTTCGCCCTTTGCTCCAGGACGCAGCTTGGTGATGTAGTAGAGACCAAGCACCATGTCCTGAGAGGGAACGGTGATAGGAGCACCGTTGGCAGGGTTCAGGATGTTGTGGCTCTGCAGCATCAGTATCTGTGCCTCCAGAATGGCTTCGTTGCTCAGAGGCAAGTGGACGGCCATCTGGTCGCCGTCGAAGT
>DGUV01000088.1:4412-5006 GCA_002395775.1 Prevotellaceae bacterium UBA4301 | reverse complement strand
GTCGCCGTCGAAGTCGGCATTGAAGGCGGTACATGCCAGGGGATGGAGCTGAATGGCCTTGCCCTCAATCATCTTGGGCTGGAAGGCCTGGATGCCCAGACGGTGAAGTGTCGGGGCACGGTTGAGGAGAACGGGATGACCCTTCATGACATGCTCCAGAATATCCCAGATGATGGGTTCCTTGCGGTCAACAATCTTCTTGGCCGACTTCACGGTCTTCACGATGCCGCGCTCAATGAGCTTGCGGATGATGAATGGCTTATAGAGTTCGGCTGCCATCAGCTTGGGCAGACCGCACTCACCCATCTTCAGCTCGGGACCTACGACGATAACCGAACGTGCACTGTAGTCAACACGCTTACCCAGCAGATTCTGACGGAAGCGACCCTGCTTACCCTTCAAAGAATCGGAGAGGGACTTCAAGGGACGATTGTTCTCCGTCTTCACGGCGCTGCTCTTACGGCTGTTGTCGAACAGGCTGTCAACTGCCTCCTGGAGCATGCGCTTCTCGTTGCGAAGGATGACTTCGGGGGCCTTGATCTCAATCAGACGCTTCAGACGATTGTTGCGAATGATGACACGACGATAGAGGTC
>DGUV01000088.1:4075-4275 GCA_002395775.1 Prevotellaceae bacterium UBA4301 | reverse complement strand
TCTTCATGATCATCCACTCGGGGCGATTGCGGTCGCGGCTGGCGCGGAACGACTCTACAACCTGCAGACGCTTCAGTGCATCGTTCTTGCGCTGCTGGGCACCTTCCTGATTGGCAAGGGTGCGCAGTTGGCCAGAAAGCTTATCGAGGTCGACACGGCAAAGGAGGTCGTAAACAGCCTCGGCACCCATCTTGGCAATG
>DGUV01000088.1:3789-4032 GCA_002395775.1 Prevotellaceae bacterium UBA4301 | reverse complement strand
CCATCTTGGCAATGAACTTGTTGGGGTCGCTGTCTTCGAGATAGGCATTGTCCTTTGAGACATGCTCCATCACCTCCATGTACTCCTCCTCAGAGAGAAGGTCGTTGGCTTCGAGGGGACGGCCCAGCGACTCAATCTTGACATCGGCCAAGGCACCTACCTGAATGACGATATAGCGCTCGTAATAGATAACCTGATCGAGCTTCTTGGTGGGCAGGCCCAGCAGATAACCAATCTTGTTGG
>DGUV01000088.1:3143-3641 GCA_002395775.1 Prevotellaceae bacterium UBA4301 | reverse complement strand
ACACCGCAACGGTCGCAGACGATACCCTTGTAACGGATACGCTTATACTTGCCGCAATGACATTCATAGTCCTTTGTGGGACCAAAAATGCGCTCGCAGAACAGACCATCACGCTCGGGCTTGTAGGTGCGATAATTGATGGTCTCGGGCTTCAGAACTTCACCATACGAACTCTCCAGAATCTCCTCAGGGGAGGCAAGTCCGATGGTAATCTTCGTGAAGTTTGTCTTTATCTTACTTTCTTTCTTAAAAGCCATAGTTGTATTCTTTATATGTATCCGTTAATCGAGGGTTACACTCAGACCCAAGCCCTTGAGCTCGTGCAGCAGCACGTTAAGTGACTCAGGAATACCAGGAGTGGGCATGGGCTCACCCTTAACGATGGCCTCGTATGCCTTGCTACGACCAACCACGTCGTCGGACTTGATGGTCAGAATCTCTTGCAGTACATGCGAAGCACCGAAGGCCTCAATGGCCCAAACCTCCATCTCACCGAAA
>DGUV01000088.1:2757-2993 GCA_002395775.1 Prevotellaceae bacterium UBA4301 | reverse complement strand
ATGTGGCCGAGCTTGAGCATGTAGGCCACGCCCACGGTTGCCAACTGGTCGAAAGGCTCACCTGTGGCGCCGTCGTAGAGCTGTGTGGAACAGTAGCGAGGCAGACCTGCCTTCTCGGTCCACTCATCGAGGTCGTCAAGCGTGGCGCCATCGAAGATGGGAGAGGCGAACTTCACGCCAAGTTCCTTACCGGCAGCACCGAGAATGGTCTCAAAGATCTGACCGATGTTCATACG
>DGUV01000088.1:0-2603 GCA_002395775.1 Prevotellaceae bacterium UBA4301 | reverse complement strand
ATACCCTTGTTACCATGACGACCGGCCATCTTGTCACCAACACCAATCTTACGCTTCTTGGCGATGTAAACCTTGGCCATCTGGATGATGCCTGCGGGCAGCTCGTCACCGATGGTGATGGCAAACTTCTTACGCGACATCTCGGCATTCAGCAGTTTGTACTTCTTCAGGTAATTGATGACCAACTTGGAAATGAGTTGGTTGGTGTATTCCTTCTTCGTCCAGCCGGAAAGCTGAATGGCTGCAAAGTCGAGCGACTCGAGGGCTGCGGCAGTGAAACGCTTGCCATGAGGAATGACCTCGGCACCCATGTAGTCCTTCACACCCTGAGAGGTGACGCCCTTGGTCAGCTCAAGCAACTTGTCGATGAGGATGGCCTTGAGGTCTGCCACCTTGTTCTGGAACTCCTCGTCGATGGCTGCCAGACGTGGCTTGTCCTGAGCCTTGGAAGAACGGGTCTTGATGGCACGAGAGAAGAGTTTCTTGTCGATGACCACACCGTTGAGCGAAGGATTGGCCTTCAGTGAAGCATCCTTCACATCGCCTGCCTTGTCACCAAAGATGGCACGAAGCAACTTCTCCTCGGGACTGGGATCGCTCTCACCCTTAGGTGTAATCTTACCAATCATGATGTCACCGGGAGTTACGCGGGCACCAATGCGGATGATACCGTTCTCGTCGAGGTCCTTTGTGGCTTCCTCACTGACATTGGGGATGTCGCTGGTCAGTTCCTCATAACCGCGCTTGGTCTCACGAACCTCCAAAGAGAATTCCTCAACGTGTACGCTGGTCATGATGTCCTCGCGGACAATGCGCTCGTTCAGCACGATGGCATCCTCATAGTTATATCCCTTCCAAGGCATGTAGGCCACGAGCAGGTTCTTACCCAGTGCCAACTCGCCGTTTGCGGTAGAATAGCCTTCGGTAAGGATGTCGCCCTTCTTCACGCGGTCGCCCTTGTTGCAGATGGGACGGAGGTCGATGGTCATGTTCTGGTTGGTGCGACGGAACTTGGGAATGCGATATTCCTTCAGCGCAGGCTCAAAGCTTACGAATTCCTCATCCTCAGTGCGGTCATAAAGAATGCGGATGGAGGTGGCATCAACATAGTCAACCACGCCATCGCCTTCGGCAGTAATCATGGTGCGGCTGTCCTCACAAACCTGCTTCTCAATACCGGTACCTACGATGGGAGCCTCGGTGCGCAACAAGGGCACGGCCTGGCGCATCATGTTCGATCCCATCAACGCACGGTGAGCATCGTCGTGCTCCAGGAAGGGAATCAAGGCAGCAGCGATAGAGGCAATCTGCTGCGGAGCAACGTCCATCAAATTAACCTCCGAGGGAGGAACAACAGGATAGTCGTCGTCCCGACGGCATTTCACACGAGAACGGATGAAGGTGCCATCGTCGTTCAGAGGAGCATTACCCTGACCAATAATCTGACCTTCCTCCTCCTCGGCTGTCATGTAACGAATACCGTCGTCACTGAGATCCACCTTGCCATTCTCTACCACACGATAGGGAGTCTCGATGAAGCCAAGGTCGTTAATCTTTGCAAATACGCAAAGCGAGCTGATCAGACCGATGTTGGGACCTTCAGGCGACTCAATGGGACAAAGGCGACCATAGTGGGTGTAGTGTACGTCACGCACCTCGAAACCTGCACGCTCACGCGACAAACCGCCAGGACCCAAGGCTGACAGACGACGCTTGTGAGTCACCTCTGCCAGAGGGTTGGTCTGGTCCATGAACTGCGACAGGGCATTGGTTCCGAAGAAACTGTTGATGACGCTGGAAATGGTCTTTGCGTTAATCAGGTCAACGGGCTGGAAGACTTCGTTGTCGCGAACGTTCATGCGCTCGCGAATGGTGCGACTCATGCGAGCCAAACCAATAGAGAACTGATTGCTCAGCTGCTCACCGACGGTGCGGACATGACGATTCGACAGGTGGTCGATATCATCAACTGCAGCCTTAGAGTTGATCAGTTCAATGAGATATTTGATGATTTCAATGATGTCCTCCTTGGTCAGTACGCGCACACTGGGATCCGTGTCAAGACCCAGCTTGCGGTTGATGCGATAACGACCGACATCACCCAGATCATAACGCTTCTCAGAGAAGAAAAGGTTATAGATCACTTCACGAGCACTGGCGTCATCGGCAGGGTCTGCATTACGCAACTGACGATAGATGTGCAGGATGGCTTCTTTTTCGCTGTTCGACGTATCCTTGTTCAGGGTGTTGAAGATGATAGAGTATCCGCTGGTGTTGGCGTCCTCCTTCAGTACAAGCACGGTCTCCACACCACTGTCCAGAATCTTCTCGATGTTCTCATCATTCAGCTCCGACTCACGGTCCAGGATAACCTCGTTACGCTCTACAGAGATTACTTCACCTGTATCCTCGTCAACAAAGTCCTCTACCCTACTCTTCAAGACACGCGCAGCCAGCTTCTGACCCTTGTACTTCTCAAGATTCTGACGGGTAACGGCAATCTCCTCTGTCTGAACAAAGATTTCAAGAATGTCTTTATCCTTCTCAAAACCGATGGCACGCAACAGAGTGGTCACGGGGAGCTTCTTCTTACGGTCGATGTA
>DGUV01000037.1 GCA_002395775.1 Prevotellaceae bacterium UBA4301 | reverse complement strand
TGAAGCATGCACTGGCCTCATTGAGGTCGGTGGGTTGCGCAACGTTCTCGTCGGCAATCCCATGAAGCTTCTGTGTGGTATTGTTGGCATAGAGAAGGGCCACGGCGCCTTTGCTAAAACCTTGCGCCGTGAGTTCGTACACGCCGTTTGGTATGTCTGTAAGGGTCTGGTGAACATCGAACTTGCCCGACGGAGCCTCGGCACACTGATTCTTGGCATCGCCGCCTAAGGTGAGGGTCGCACCCAGCCAAGCGCTGATGCGGGTGTCATTGCGCCCAAATCCAGGGCACTGGATGAGGAAGGTAGCATCAGCTGGATTAGCAGGTGTCGCATTGCTTAACGTGGCCAATAGATCGTCGTACGTCAGCACTTCCCATGCTGCACCTTTCAACGAGGCCGATGTGAGCTGAGTGCTCACCGTCTTGCCTCCCGTGCTGCCCCAGTAGTGAGTGCCGTCGGCGGTTAGCGTTATTATCCGGCGACCTGCGTCCGAAAGTCCTCTGTCTTTGATGGTGAAAGGAGTCAGTGTTCCGTCCATATAGCCATTGGCTGCAACATAGTGGTCGAGACTGCCGTTACTGATGCGACTGTCAATTGCATATTTTCCGTCTGGCAAAAGAACAAGGTGTAAGTCAAGAGGTTGGCTATCAAGTATAGCCTGTGTCCCCCACGATTGTCCAGCGTTCAAAAACTTACTATCGCGCAGATTGCACAGATAAACATGGCTGTTGCGCTGGACACGGTCGATTTCATCGGCCGAGAGTTTCTCGGTTCCATAGTACATGATGCTTACGTTGTCAATACCCATCCAGCGGAAGTTCTTCTTCTCCGAGCGCAGACCAAATCGTAGGCGGCCATCGCTGACATAGACTGTGACATAAAAGGTGGTGGGCGTGGTCATATTAACCAACATCTTTTCATCGTTGGCAAAGAGATAGACGCTTTCGGTATCCTGCTTGCCACCAGCCATAAGCTGACTGCGGAAAGCCGCTGCCGCGAGGCGATATGTACCATTGGGCACGACGAGTTCTTGATATATTTCACCCGTAAACGAATTGGCATCCCAACTTTCGAAGAAGTTTCCCGTGATGGCTCCGCTTTGGTTTGTGGCGATTAGTTGGTTCTGTGCACCCGTGGTACAATTCCAGCCCAGTTTGCCGTACTCGAACTCGGGATTATCAACCATCACCCGCGTGGGATTTGTTGCACTGATGTCCATCTTATACTCCATGATGGTACGCAACTTGTCGCCACTGTCGTCCATGACGAAAAGTGCGGGGTGGCGCTCCCACAGCTGCTTCGACTCATCAATAGTGCGGTGGCTGTGTATGGACATCAGCAGTTGCCCACCAAAGGTGCGGAAAAGCATGCCGTGGCCGTAGTTGTCGGGGGTGATGGGGAGCGGCTCGTGTTGCCATGGGCCAGCAAGAGTGCCCGTCGTAGAATAGGCTACGCCCTGAACATAGCGCCCGCCGTGCCAGCTCGTCCATATCATGCCCAATCGACCTGTCTGCGTGCGGAACAAGTAGGGCCCGTCGGTCACGGGACTGGTATTCCATGTTGCGTCGTGGGCACGGGTCATCACCACACCCTTGCCTATGGCACCCGTCATGTCGGGCTTGAGTTCGATGTACTCGATGGTGCCGTTGCCGTTCTGTATCCACTCATGACAATAGAGCAGGTAGCACCGACCGTCGGTATCCTCAAAGTAAGTGGCGTCAAGCGTGGTCTTCTCAGCAGGCACGTAAGTGTCGTCACCCCCACTGATAAGCGAGTACTTGCCTTGGGGCAATGTACTGCTCATAATGTGTACCGCCCGGCGGGGGTGGCCATCGCTGTCGATGGTGATGCTGCGGTTTGTCAGCGTCGAGAAGTTGTAATACTTCCCATCAATGTAATGTATTTCCGAAGCCCACACCTGCGGACTGGCACCCATCCATGCCGACTCGTTGAACTGCAGCGGGAAGCCCAGGTAGGTCCACGTTTCAAGGTTGCTGCTTCGCCACAGTCCTCCACCAGTACCAGTCATGTAGTACTGCTGTGTCTTTGCGTCCGCCATGATAAACGGGTCGCTGAGGTTAATGTCGCTGCGCAGTTCCTGCGCCAACGATGATGCAACAAGGGAAAGGAATAAAAATGAATAAGCAATGTGTTTCATATTACATTAGTTTTTGATGAAGACTTTGCGACTTGCGTTTTCTTGCCTAACCACGTAAAGTCCAGCGGCAAGATTTTCGGTAGTGGTGCCAACCTTGCACCCACTCATTGCCATCGTGGTGCACCACGGGGCGGTCGCTGCATTTGTACTCGGCGCTTGTGCCGTCTTCGGCCCATAGGACCACTGTGGTGACGCTGCGCTCTTTCTCCCATTGAGCCGAGACTTGCATGGCAATCCCCAACATGGCCAAGAAAGCCAGGAAAAGTTTCTTTTTCATGATGTTGGGAATTAGTGTGTTATTAAGATTGTAGTCTCCGCAAAAATACGAAATATTTTTGACGTGGCAAGCAATGGGTACAAAAAATTCGACCGCCCTCGTTGTGAGTAGCGGTCGTGTTGTGATTGGGTGTCAGGATGGGGCTTAGCCGAGCTTCTGGATGTAGCGGCAGAGCTTTGACTTGAGGTTTGCGGCCTTGTTCTTGTGGATGATGTTGGTCTTGGCCAGCTTGTCCAGTATCTTCTGGACGCCGGGGTACATCTCCAGGGCTGCGGCCTTGTCGGTGGTGGCGCGGAGCTTGCGGACGGCGTTACGCATGGTCTTGGCGTAGTAGCGGTTGTGCAGGCGGCGCTTTTGCTCCTGACGGATTCTCTTGAGAGATGATTTGTGATTTGCCATTTCTGTTAATTATCTTTTATTGTTTCTCTTCTTCACATGTTTCTCTTTGGTGGTAGTCCCTAGGAGAGTCGAACTCCTCTTTAGAGAATGAAAATCTCTCGTCCTAACCGATAGACGAAGGGACCGCCTGTTTAGCATCCGTGCCCAGGGCAGGGCGCGATTTGCGGGTGCAAAGTTACGACTTTTCCGTGAACTGGCAAAGGTTTTCGGTTTTTTTTTGTATCTTTACCCTCGATTTAGCTATTTCAGACATGCTGGAGAAGACTCAGGGAGTGGTGTTGCACGCGTTGCGATATTCGGATGACAAGGAGATTGTGACCGTGTTCACGGCCTCGCGCGGGGCGGTGAGCTTCATGGTGAAGAGGCCCAGGGGCAGAGGGGGGACGATGGTGAGGGTGGCGCTGATGCCGCTGAACTTGTTGGAGGTGGACATGGACTTCCGCGAGGAGGCGCGCCTGCAGCGGCTGGTGGACGTGAGGGTGGCGGAGCCTTATGGGTCGCTGCCTTACAATCCGATGAAGCAGACGATTGCCTTGTTCCTGGGCGAGTTCCTATATTATGCCTTGCGCGAGGAGCAGGCGAGCGAGGAGCTGTTTGAGTATCTGCGCATGTCGTTGCTGTGGCTGGACAACCGTCGCGAGGGGTTTGCCAACTTCCCGGCGGTGTTCCTCATCCATTTGTCGCGCTTCCTGGGCTTCTGGCCCGATGGGGAGGAGGCGCAGGTGGGGCTGAGCGAGGAGGAGCGGCGGCTGGTGCCGCTGATGTTGCGGATGGACTTTGGGACGATGCACTTGTTTCGCTTCTCGCAGGGGCAGCGAAGGCGCCTGCTGGAGGTGCTGAATGATTACTATCGTCGCCACGTGCCTCACTTCCCGGAATTGCGGTCGATGGCTATCCTGAGAGAGGTCTTGAGTTAAAAAGCCCCTCTCCCCGCTGTGGGGGAGAGGGGTCTTCTTATTCGTCTTCGCCTAACTGGAAACCGAGGAAGGGCTGAGGGGCTTCCTCGCTTGGCGCTGCCTCTTCGCTGGCTCTCCCTTCTGCGGGGGGAGTGGCTGTGAGGGGGGCGGCGGATTCTTCCTGTCGGTTGCGTATCTGGCTGAGTTCGTCCTTGGTACGGCGGTAGGTGGGGGTGGTCTCTACGCGTGAGATGATGTCCTCGTCGTCGAGCTCCTCGGGGGTGAAGACGAAGATGTAGGGGCGGCGGCGCATGGCGGGACGGCCGGAGTTGGCGTAGTACTGACTGCGGATGGCGTCGCGCATCTCCTGACGTTCGCGGTCATCCTCTTCTTGCTGGAGGGCGGTCTTGTCCATCATGTCCTGCATGCCGGGGACGTGCTGGAGGCCGAAGCCGGTGGCCAGAAGGGTAATCTTGATGCGGTTGCCCAGGGCGGGGTCGGTGGCCATACCCCATTTGGTCTCGACGTTCTTGGAGAACTTGCTCATGAAGTTGTGGACTTCGTTCATCTCCTCCATGGTGAACTGCTGGCTCTCCTCGGCATCGCTGAAGTTGATGTTGAGGAGGACTTTCTTGGAGTTGAAGATGTCGTTGTTGTTGAGCAGGGGCGATTTGATGGCTTCGTCGATGGCCTTGCTGACACGGTTTTCGCCTTCGGCATAGCCTGTGGACATGAGTGCGACGCCGCCGTTCTCGAGGACGGTCTTGACGTCCTGGAAGTCGAGGTTGATGCGTCCGCGCATGGTGATGATCTCGGCGATGGAGCGTGCGGCCACGGTGAGGGTGTCGTCGGCACGGGCAAAGGCGTTGATGACGGTGAGCTCGGGATAGATTTCGCGCAGGCGCTCGTTGTTGATGACGAGGAGGGCATCGACGTGTTTCTTGATTTCCTCCACACCTTCCAGTGCCTGATCTATCTTCTTGTTGCCTTCGAAGAGGAAGGGGATGGTGACGATGCCCACGGTGAGGATGCCCATCTCCTTGGCGCACTTGGCGATGATGGGGGCTGCGCCGGTGCCGGTGCCGCCGCCCATGCCGGCGGTAATGAAGACCATCTTGGTGCCGTCGCTGAGCATGTTCTTGATGTCGTCCATGCTCTCCATGGCGGCCTGGCGGGCGCGTTCGGGACGGTTGCCTGCGCCGAGGCCTTCCTTGCCCAACTGGAGGATGGTGGGCACGGGGCTGTCCTCGAGGGCTTTCTTATCGGTGTTGCAGAGGACGTAGGTGACGTCGTGGATGCCTTCGTTGAACATGTGGTTGACGGCGTTGCCACCGCCACCTCCCACGCCAATCACCTTGATGATGCTGGGGTTGTTGACATGCTGGAAACCGGTGAACTGGATTCCTCCGTCCATTCCGAATATGTCTTTCGTTTCTTGATCCATTTCTGTTTGTGTGATTACGTGGTTAGTATTTTATTCTTCTTCCTCATCGGTGAATATCTTCTGCAGCACGCGGCCGAATTTCTTGAAGCCTTCGCCGAAGCGCTTCTTGGGCTTGGGTTCCTCGGCGGCCTGCTCGGCGGCCTGGGTTTCGGGCTGGGCCTCGGGCTGTGGTTCGGCGGGGGCTTGGGGCTCTTGGGCTAAGGGAGTGGTCTCCTCGCCTTCTCCGCGGACTGCGTCGTCCTGGCGGGCTTCGACGCAGTTGGCCTCGCCGTGCATGAGCAGGGCGATGAGTGTGTCGCTGCTGTTGCCCTGGGGGGCGGTGATGCCGGGGGCTACGTCGGCGGTGGTGATGAGCGACTTGGCGAGCTTGACGCGCTGGAACTTGGTGAAGTGCTTGATGGCCTCAGGCATGTCCTTGAGCTGAGCGGCAGCACCGGTGATGACGATGCCGGAGAGGAGGGTGCTGCTGACGTTCTCGATTTGGTGCCAGACGTTGGCGATGATTTCCTCCTGGCGGGCACCGATGATGTTCTGCAGTTCGTTTTCCGAGAGGGTGCGGTCGTTGCTGATGGGCAGCTGCTGGGGGGTGTCGCTCTCTGCGGCCACGTAGGCGATGCCGTGCTTGCGCTTGAGGCTTTCGGCTTCCTCAAACTCCATCTGATGGGCGGTGGCGATGTCGGCGGTGATGTTGTTGCCGCCCAGGGGGATGACTGCCAGGTGGCGCAGCAGGTTGCCGTTATAGACGGCCACGGTGGTGGTGCCTGCTCCGAAATCGACCATGGCGCAGCCCGAACGCTTCTCGCTGTCGGTGAGCAGGACGTCGGCCAGCGTGGTGGGGGCGATGAACATGTCGGCTATCTCTATGCCTGCCATGCGCATGCACTTCTGGATGTTCTCCACGAGGACGTTCTTGGCCACGATGTTGAGGAAGCGGGCTTCTATCTGGTCGCTCTGGATGCCTACGGGGTCGGCAATGGTGCGGTTGCCCACGACATACTCCTGGGGCACTACGTCGAGTATCTGGGAGTCGGTGTACTGGGTGGCGCGGTTGTTGTCCATGAGGTTGTCCACGAGCTCGGGCGTAATCTTCACCTTCATCTCCAGTCCGCGCGAGATGAAGTTGCCGTTGGAGTGCAGCGACTGGCCTCCGACTCCTACGTAGGCGCGGCGGATGTGGAGGTTGAGGTTTTCGTCGAGTCGGGAGACGATGTTGTTGATGGCCTGTGTGGTCTTGTCGATGTTGTAGATGACGCCACGCTGGATGGCATCGTTGGTGCGCTCTTGTTGGATGTCAAGGATCTGGATGGTCCCGTCGGGCTTCTTCTTGCCTGCGATGCCTCGGATGGAGGAGGTTCCGAATTCCAGGGCTACGATAATCTCTTTTTCTGCTCCCATAGGTGTATCTGTTTTTGTGTTGTTCGTTTATTCTTTCGTGCAAATGATTTGGTCGTTGTAGGTGGCGTTGATGACGTTGTACTTGTTCCATCCGGCCTTGGGCATGGCTTTCTCATAGAAGAGACGCACGCGCTCCAGCTTGTTCTCCAGATCCCGGGTGTCGCCGAGGATGATTTTCTGGTCGCAGAAGCGGGGGATGAGCTCCAGGTGGCCCTGCGGGTCGATGTTCACTTGCTGGGTCTGGCGGCCCCAATAGGCGTCGTCCCTGAGCAGGTGGGCCAGGGAGAGCAACTTGGTGCTGGCAAACTTGCGGCTGACGTGGCCGGTGACGACGGGGAGGTCGCAATTGAGTCCTCCGGCGGGCATCACCTCGCCGTGCTCCCCGACGTAGAACTCGTCGCCGTCGTCGGCAAAGACGTGGAGGAGCGGGCGGACTGGCGTGACGCGAATGCAGATTTTGCCCGATGCCGTGGTGTAGCAGGTGAGGGTGTCGATGTAAGGGTCGGCGGCCAGAAGGTCTTGGATGCCGCGGATGTCGATGTCGGCCAACTTCTTCCCTTTGGGGCTTATCTTCTTGCGGGCCAGCTGATGGGCCACCATGTCGGCATCGATGAGGCTAGGACCGACGGAATCGGGGAACTGATAGTCGATGCCCGTGCACACCATCTCCTTGGGCGAGCGGCTCACCTTGATGACGGCAAAGGCGAGATAGCCTACGGCGGTCAGCAATAGCAGGGTCTTCAGCAGGGTTTTTATCATGCCTTCTCGTTGAGTATCTGGGTAATCAGGGGTGCATAGTCGTCAATGTCGCCGGCTCCGAGGGTGACCAAGACGTCGAATCCGCCGCGGCGGACTATGTCGGGAATCTCCTCCTTGTGGCACATTTCCCGCTTGATGCCGGGACGGAGGTTGTCGTAGATGAGCTTGCTGGTGATGCCGGGGATGGGCAGCTCGCGGGCGGGATAGATGTCAACGATGGTGACGTCGTCGAGCAGCGACAGGGCTTCGGCAAACTCGCGGTAGAAGTCGCGGGTGCGGCTGTAGAGATGGGGTTGGAAGATGGCCTTCACCCGGCGTCCTTCGTAGAGCTGCTTCACGCTGAGGATGCTTTGGCGAATCTCGGCGGGGTGGTGGGCATAGTCGCTCAGATAGACCATCTGGGGAGTGCGGACATGGAAGTCGAAACGGCGGTCCACTCCGCTGAACGAGGCCATCCCCTGACGTATCTCCTCCTCGGTGGCTCCGGCCAGCTGTGCCAGGGCCATGGCGGCGATGCCGTTTTCGATGTTGACGGTCACGGGCACGCCCAGATTGATGCCTGGGATGTTGCCAAGGGGGGAAACGAGGTCGAAGGTGATTTCGCCGTTGCCAATCTTCACGTTCTCGGCATGGAAGTCGCCCTCCTCGCGGCTATAGGTGTAGGTGGTCACTCCTGCCTTTGTGTCGGGCTGCATCTTCAGTCCGGTGTGCAGCACCAGATAGCCGCCTTCCTGGATGAGGCTGGTGTAGTGGCGGAAACTTTCAAGATAAGCTTCCTCGGTGCCATAGATGTCCAGGTGGTCGGCGTCGGTGGAGGTGATGACGGTGGCCCAGGGACGGAGCCAGTGGAACGAGCGGTCGAACTCGTCGGCCTCAATCACCACATAGTCGCTCTTGGGGCTGAGGATGTAGTTGGTGCCGTAGTTCTTGGTGATGCCGCCCAGGAAGGCGTTGCAGTCGACGTGGCTCTGGTGGAGCAGGTGGGCAGCCATCGACGAGGTCGTGGTCTTGCCGTGGGTGCCGGCCACGCACAGGCCCTTCAGCGTGCGGGTGAGTGTGCCCAGCACCTGAGCGCGCTTCTGGAGTTCGAAGCCATTGCGCTGGAAGTATTGCAGTTCGCTGTGCTCGGCAGGGATGGCTGGAGTGTAAACCACGAGGCACGATTCGGGGTTGAGACACTCGGTGGGGATGAGGCCGATGTTCTCCTCGAAATGGATGTGTGCGCCTTCGTCAATGAGGCGCTGGGTCAGTTCGGTGGGTGTTTTGTCGTAGCCGCCCACGGTCATGCCCTGGTGGAGGAAATAACGGGCAATGGCGCTCATGCCGATGCCGCCGATGCCCACGAAATATACTGCTTTTATCTGTGTTGCGTCCATTTATTTGTTTCCTTTTGCAAGTTTGATAACTTCTTGTGCGATAATCTTGGCCGAATCCTTATAGGCCATCTTGTAGGCGTTCTCGCCAAGCGTCTTCAGTCGCTCGTGGGCGGCCACGGTCTCCATGGCCAGTGGGATGAGTCGGTCTCGGGCCTCGGCATCCTTCACCATCAGTGCGGCGTCCTTCTTCACCAGGGCCATGGCGTTGCAGGTCTGGTGGTCTTCGGCCACATTGGGCGAGGGCACCAGGATGGAAGGCTTGCCTAAGAGGCAGAGTTCGCTGATGCTGCTGGCTCCGGCACGCGAGATGACGAGGTCGGCAGCCTTGTAGGCCTGGTCCATGCGGGCAATGAAGTCGGTCACATACAGGTTGGCGGGCTTGCCCTTTTGTTCCAGTGCCTCCTGGATTTCCTTGAAGTAGTAGCCTCCGGTCTGCCAGATGAACTGGATGTTGGATTTGGCAATTGCGCCAAGGTTCTGCAGCACACTCTCGTTGATGGTGCGTGCGCCCAGGCTTCCGCCGATGATGAGCACCGTGGGCAGGTCGGGTTCCAGGCCGAAGATGGCCGAGGACTCGGTCTTGGTGAGCGTGGGGTCGAGCAGTCCCTGGCGGACGGGATTGCCGGTCAGAATGATGCGCTCCTTGGGGAAGAACCGCTCCATGCCTTCGTAGGCGACGCAAATCTTCTCGGCCTTCCTGGCCAGGGTCTTGTTCGTCAGTCCGGCGTATGAATTCTGTTCCTGAATGAGGCAGGGGATGCCCAACTCGTAGGCGGCATTCAGCGTGGCACTGCTTGCATAGCCGCCGACGCCTACGGCCACGTCGGGATGGAACTCGCGAAGGGTCTTCTTGGCCAGTCGCTTCGATTTCAGGAAATCAATGAATACGCCAATGTTGGCCGGTTTCCAAAGAGGTCGGTACAGACCGCGGATGGGCAGGCCCACAATCTCGTAGCCTGCCGCAGGCACGCGCTTCATCTCCATGCGCCCCTCGGCTCCTACGAAGAGGACTTTGGCCTGGGGCTCCAGTTCCCGAATGGCGTTGGCAATGCTCACTGCCGGGAAGATGTGGCCTCCCGTTCCGCCTCCGCTTATGATGATTCTCAGTTCGCTCATTTTCGTTGTTTATGTTTGCTCTGGTTTTTCTTCAATTTGTTTGGCCGTGTGGCTCACACTCAGTATCATGCCGATGTAGGCACAGGTGATGAAGGTCGAGGTGCCACCCTTGCTGACCAGCGGCAGGGGCTGTCCGGTCACGGGGAAGGCTCCCACGCTCACGGCCATATTAATCATGGCCTGCACCACAAGCATCAGCGACAGACCCATCGCCAGGTAGGCGGGGAAGCGGTTTTTGCATCGCTCCGCTATGCGCATGGCCCTGTAAAGCAGCAGCAGATAGAGGAACATGACGAAGATGCCTCCCTCGATGCCGGCTTCCTCGATGATGATGGCATAGATGAAGTCCGAAACGGCATGGGGCAGGAAATCGCGCTCCACACTCTGGCCGGGACCTTTGCCAATGACATTGCAGGTGGCTACGGCAATGCGGGCATGGGTGACTTGGATGTTATCGTGAATGTTGTAGTCGGCTGGGTTCTCAGGCAGTTCACTGCCTCCCTTCAGGCGCTTGTGCCAGGTGTTGAAGCGGTGCAGGGGGGTCTTTTCGCTGATGAATTCGGCCGTTGTGTCGGGCACATACTTCAGTGTTCCGAAACCGATGGCACCCGTCAGCGTCACAGAGGCAAAGACTATCCACAGCCACTTCTTGGGAGCCTGGGCATACCAGGTCATCAGCAGCATGACGATGAAGATGATGCCCGCCGTGGAGAAGTTCTCGCTGACGATGAGCAGGCAGACGATGGCTGTGAGTATGGCCACGCAGTTGAATGCCAACTGGGAGGCACCGCCGGTGGACTTGTCGCGGAAAGTGGCCAGAAGCATGGCCACGGTGCCCACGAGCGAAATCTTTGCAAACTCCGATGGCTGAATGGTGATGCCGAAAATCTTTATCCATCGGGCGGCATCGTTGATACTGCCCATGAACAGCACCACGATGAGCAGGATGAAGGATACCAGCAAGCCCATCACACTCAGGAACTTGAAGCTCTTGCAGGGCATCTTGTGGACGAGCCATGTGATGAACAGTCCCACGAGGACGTAAGACGTGTGCTCGACCACAGGGCCCCAGTAATGTCCCGAGGAATAGGTCATGCGACTCGATGCACTGTAAACTTCCACCACGGAAATCATGCACAGGGCCAGCAATATCATCCACACGACACTGTCGCCTTGCAGAAAACCTTCTTTTTGTATTTTGATGCCAGACAGCTTCATCTTCTACCTATTATATATTATGTGCGCGTACGCATGATTTGAATTGTTCGCCGCGGTCCTCCATATTGTGGAAGAGGTCGAAACTGGCACAGCACGGACTCAGCAGCACCACGTCGCCCTCCTTGGCCATGTCGATGCATGCATCGACGCAGTCCTTCATGCTGTGGGTGTCACGGATGGGCAGTCCCAGGGCGTCAAACGACTGGTGCAACTTCTCGTTGTCGGCACCCAGATAGACCAGCCCGACGCACTTCTTCCGGATGATGTCGTGCAGGACTGAGTAGTCGTTGCCCTTGTCGCGCCCGCCCACGATGAGTATGGTGGGGCGGTCCATGGCTTGCAGGGCCACATAGCAGGCATCCACGTTCGTGGCTTTCGAGTCGTTGATGAAGAGCACTCCGCCCTTCTCCTCCACGCGCTCCAGTCGGTGCTCCACGCCGGGGAAGTCCTTGAGGCACTGCCGGATGATGTCCTCTGGAACGCCCGCTTTCTGGGTGGCCTGATAGGCTGCCAGTGCGTTGCGTTTGTTGTGCTGTCCCATTTGTGAGAAGATCAGGCCCAGGCGCTCAAAATCGTTGTCCTCGAATGGCATCAGGGTGGGGTTTCCGGGCTGGGCAGGCAATGACGAGGGTGTGGGTTGGGGACGATATCCCTCAGCACGCTTCTGCAGTTCGGCATCGATGTGCTCGTCCTGTCGCCAATAGATGAAGGCGTCCTGCGGGGTTTGGTTTTGCAGGATGCGCATCTTTGAATCGACGTAGTTCTGGAGTTTAAACTCGTAGCGGTCCAGATGGTCGGGGGTGATGTTCATCAGCACGGCAATGTCGGCCCGGAACTGGAACATGTTGTCCAACTGGAAGGAACTGATTTCCAGCACATACCAATCGTGGTCGCCTTCGGCCACCTGCAGGGCATAGGAGTGGCCGATGTTTCCGGCCAGTCCCACATCGGCCCCCCATTGCTTCATGATGTAGTAGATGAGGCTGGTGGTAGTGGTCTTTCCGTTCGACCCTGTGATGCAGATGGTCTTTCCGTGGCTGTAGGGGTGGGCGAACTCCAGCTCGGAGAGGATGGGAGTGCCTTGTTCGATGAGTTTCTTGACGACAGGCGCCGTGTCGGGAATGCCGGGACTCTTTACCACGGTGTCGGCCCTGAGGATGCGCTCCTCGGTGTGTCCGCCTTCTTCCCACATGATGTGGTGTGAGTCGAGTTGCTGCTTATAGTGCTCCTTGATGGTGCCCATGTCGCTTACGAATACGTCCCACCCCTGCTTCTGAGCCAGGATGGCCGTTCCTATTCCGCTTTCTGCGGCACCCAGTATTGCGATTCTTTTCATTTTTCAGTCTTCGGTCTTCAATCTTCAATCTTCAACTTATCTAATCTTCAGCGTGATGATGGCCAACGCCGAGGTAATCACGGTCACAATCCAGAAACGGGTTGTTATCTTCGACTCCAGCCAGCAACCCTTGGGCCAGTTCCACAGAATCTTCAGGTCTGGTGCCAGCTGGCCGGGCTTGATGCGGAAGGCATCGTGGATGGGAGCGCGCTTGAAGACTCTCCACTTCTGGCCCCGGCGGTTGCCCATCTTGGCGTAGTTGGTTTGCAGCAGCACGCTGACGCTCTCGCACAGGAAAACAAAGCACAGCACGGGGATGAGCAGTTCCTTGTGGATGATGACCGCCGTAACGGCGATGATGCCACCGATGGCCAGACTGCCTGTGTCGCCCATGAACACCTGTGCGGGATAGGCGTTGTACCAGAGGAAACCTATCAGACCGCCCATGAAGGCCATGAGGAAGATGACAAGCTCTTCGCTACCGGGGACATACATGATGTTGAGGTACGAAGCCATGCCGAGGTGACTGCTCATGTAAGCCAGGATGGCCAGGGCAAAGACTATGATGGCCGAGTTGCCGGCGCACATGCCGTCCATGCCGTCATTCAGGTTCGACCCGTTGCTGACGGCCATGACCACGAAGGTGGTGACAAACACAAACAGCACCCATCCGGCAGCTCCCTTGTATTTGCCCATCCAGCCCATGGCCTCGGTGTAGCTGAGGTTGTTGTTCTTCACGAAGGGGATGGTGGTGATGGTGCTCTTCACGGGTTCGCTCTTATACACCACCTCGGTGCCGTTTTCGTTGTTGACCTGCACATTCTCGCGGATGACGGCGTCGGGGCTGAGCCACAGGGTCAGTCCGATGCCCAGTCCCAGCAGGGCCTGTCCGGCCAGTTTCAGTATGGGGCGCAGACCGTCCTTCGAGATTTTCATCTTGATGTAGTCGTCTATGAAGCCTATGCCTCCCAGCCACAGCGTGGTGACAATCATCATGAGCATGTAGATGTTGCGCAGTCGGCCCAGCAGCAGGCAGGGCACCACGGTGGCCAGGATGATGATGATACCGCCCATGGTGGGCACGCCTTTCTTTTCCACCCCATAGGGGTCGATGGTGATGTCGCGCTGTGCCTCATTGGCATTGTGACGCTTCATCCATTTGATGAAGTATTCGCCAAACCAGATGCTGATGATGAGTGAGAGCACCAACGTCAGTATGGCGCGGAACGAGATGTAGGACCACAGGTGAGCTCCTGGGATTCCAAATTCTCCGAGATATCTAAAGAGGTAATATAGCATTTATTCTTCGTTTAACTATCAACTTATCCCAAAGCACTCGCGTATGACTTCGTGGTCGTCAAAGTGGTGCTTCACTCCCTGTATGATTTGGTAGTCCTCGTGCCCCTTGCCAGCCACCAGCACCACGTCGCCCGGCTGTGCCAGGGTGCATGCCGTGCGGATGGCTTCGCGACGGTCCACAATGGTGAGTACCGTGCGGCGCTCCTCGTCGTTGAGGCCGGCCAGCATGTCGTTGATGATGTCCTGCGGGTCCTCGAAACGTGGATTGTCGCTGGTGATGATGACGCGGTCACTGTTCTTCACGGCCTCCTGTGCCATCAGCGGTCGCTTGCCTTTGTCGCGGTTGCCGCCGGCACCGCACACCGTCCAGCACTGTCCCCGCTTCTGCAACACCTCGTTGATGGTGGTGAGCACGTTCACCAAGGCGTCGGGCGTGTGGGCGTAATCGACGATGGCCGTCACTCCCTTGGGACTGCGGATGGCCTCGAAGCGTCCGTTCACGGGCTTCATCGTACTCAGTGCCACCAGCACTTCCTCGGGCTCGTGGCCCAGCATGACGGCTGCTCCATAGACGGCCAGAAGGTTGCTCACATTGAAACGGCCCACAAACTGCACGAACACCTCGCGGCCGTCAATGTTCAGCGCCATTCCTTCGAAACCTTCCTCCAGAATGCGTGCCTTAAAGTCGGCGTCCGTGCGCTGGGCGTAGGTCTTCACCTGGGCTCGTGTGTTCTGCACCATGAACATTCCGTTCTTGTCATCCGCATTGATGATGGCAAAGGCTTCACGGGGCAGCATGTCGAAGAATCCCTTTTTGGCATCGCGATAAGCCTCGAAAGTCTTGTGGTAGTCGAGGTGGTCGCGGGTGAGGTTGGTGAAGAGTCCGCCGGCGAAGGTCAGTCCGCCGATGCGGTGCTGCACTACGGAGTGGGAACTAACTTCCATGAAGGCATACTGGCAGCCCTCGTCAGCCATTCGTCCGAGCAGTCGGTTCAGGGTGATGGGGTCGGGCGTGGTGCATTCGGTGGGTATGGCCTCGCCGTCGATATAGTTGCACACGGTGCTGCAGAGTCCCACTTTGTAGCCAAACTGCCGGAACATGTTGTAGAGCAGGGTGGCAATGGTGGTCTTTCCGTTTGTTCCCGTCACACCGATGAGTTTCATGCGCTGCGTGGGGTCGCCGAAGAAGTGCGTGGCCAGGGGACCTACGGCCTCTTCCGTGCTTTCGTATTGCACATAGGTGACATGTTCCTGCAGGGTGTCGGGCAGGGTTTCGCACACGATGCATGTAGCTCCCAATTCCAGCGCCTTGCCGATGAACTGGTGTCCGTCCACCTGTGTGCCTCGCATGGCCACGAAGGCATTGCCGGGCTTGATGCGCCTTGAATCTATTTCGATACCCGTCACCTCCAGTGCCTCATTGCCTGTCACCTTCAGGGGATGGGTCTTTTCTGTGAGTTGCTTGATTGTCATATCTATTTTCTGATTATTCTGATTACTCCGACTATTCTGACTATTCCGATAGCTATTTCAGCGTCAGCGTTATGGTCTTCCCCTTAGCATTTTTGGTGCCGGGGTCGATGCTTTGGTCGCTCACACTGCCGGTGCCGCGCAGGCGCACTCTCAGTCCTGCCCGCTGCAAAGCATAGACGGCCTTCTGGGCTCCCATGCCGATGACATCGGGCACCTCGCCCGCCACATATTCGGTCTTTTCCCTCATCAGGGTGGGGGTGAAGATGCTGGTGGAGTCGGCCGCCTCACGTGGGTCGCGATAGACGCCCTGGTTCATCACCAACTGGCTGATTTCGCTGAACACGGGACCACACTGTCCGCCGCCCGATGCGGGCAGACCACGCTTGCGGATGCACACGATGCACGAGTATTTGGGGTCGTCGCTGGGGAAGTAGCCGCAAAAGCTGACCATGTAGGCATGGCTGGCATAACTGCCGTTCTCGGCCACCTGTGCCGTTCCCGTCTTGCCGCTTACCTTGAAGCGCTTGTTGCCGGCCTTCTTGCCCAGGCCCTCGCTCACTACTTTCTCAAGTATGGTGCGTATGTCGCGAAGGGTGTGGGGCGAACAAATCTGCTCCTTGATGACCTCCACTGGGAACTCGCGCACCACCTTTCCGTTTGCCATTTCGGCTTTCACAAATCGTGGGCGCACGAAACGGCCGTTGTTGGCAATGGCATTGTAGAAGGCCACGGTGCTGATGGGCGGAATCTGGGTCTCGTAGCCAATGCTCATCCAGGCCAGGGCCGTCTTCGACCAGTTGCCTTTGATTTTGTCCGTATTGGGCATGCGCACTCGCGGGTTGGCACCCATAGGAAGGCCCAGAGGAATGCCTACGCCCAGGTTATAGAGTCCCTGCACGTATTTCTCGGGACAGTCGTGATAGGCGTCGTCGATGAGGCGGCTCACACCGATGTTCGAGCTGTATTCCAGCACCTGTGTCACATTCAGTGTGCCGTAGCCGCCGCGGTGCCAGTTGTGGTCCTTCATGGGCCGGCCGTGCATCATGTAGATGCCCGACCCCGTCTCCACCGTGGTTTCGGGTGTGATTTTTCCGTCCTCCAGGGCCACCATGATACTGCCCGTCTTGAAGGTGCTGCCCGGTTCCCACAGGGCGTTGATGGCATCGTTCTGAGCTTCGTAGTATTCGCTCTCGCCGGTCTGTTCGTTGCGGTAGCGGGTCATGCTGACCATGGCTTTGATGTCGCCCGTCTTCACCTCCATAAGGATGACCACGCCCTTGTCACCGTTCACTTCTTTCAGCTTGTTGACGATGGCCTTCTCGGCAATGTCCTGCATGGTGACGTCGATGGTCGAAACCAGGTCATGGCCGTTGGTGGGCTCGCGGTCAAAGAAATCTACGGTCTGCTTATAGACACGCGACCGGTGCTTGATGCCGTCCTGTCCGCGCATGATGGTGTCGTAGCACCATTCCAGTCCGCTGGTTCCGCGGATGGAGTCGGTGGACGAGTCCTTGGCTACGTCGCCCATTGTGCGGCTGGCCAGCGAACCATAGGGTTTGGCGCGCAGCATGATGCGTTCGGGATTGAATCCGCCTCGCAGGGGAGACTCGCGTAGCAGCGGCAGTTCCTTCACCTGTTTGTACTGGATGTAGGAAGCCATGCGGGGATAGAGGTTCCAGGCATGGGACCCGCGTCGGTGGCCTTCGAGGAAACGGTCCTTGAACCACTGCTTCGACTTGTCCGGGAAGATGCGTGCCAGCCCTTCGGCGATGCTGTCGGCCTTTTCTCGTACCATGCTGTCGCGCCATGCCTGGGCCTTGACGCGGGCTGCCGAGTCTTTGTCGATGACCACATAGTCCATGAAGAGGCGATACTTGGGCAGCGAGGCCACCATCACATGTCCGTCGGCCGAAAGGATGTTGCCGCGCATGGCGGGCACACTAATGCTGTCCGACACGAATTTCTGTCCCACCTCCCGCCAGTAGTCGGCCTCCACGAGCATGGTTTTCAGGGCCGTGGCCAGGATGTATGCCCCCATCAGACTGATGCCCACGAGTATCATTCTGAATCGCTTGATTGATTTTCGGTTGCGTGTTGCCATGTTGTCGTGTCAGTCGTTGGGGTTTATGGTGAATGGGGGTTCTTTGGGTGTGGTGAGTGCGCTGTCGCCCAGGAGCTTCAGCCGTTCCTCTATTTGGCTCTGGCGGGTCTTCGTCGTTAATTCGCTTGAACGTGTCAGGGCACGGAATCGCCAATCTTCCACCTCTTTCTGCAGTTGCTCCTTCTTGATGATTTCCTGCTGGGCCTGATAGCGGTTGGTGACCATGAGCAGAATGCCTGCCAGGATGAGCAGCAACAGGGGGATTTGACGGAAGAAGAGCTGTCCGTCGATGCGTATGGAGCGCACCACGTCGCCGATGCTCTTGCTTTCGTTGGCTTCCGACTCGCCTTCAGTGAAGAGTGAGCCCCACAGGCGCCTTCGTGTCTGCTCCTGTGTTTTGATCTCTTCGGTATGTTTGTCTTTTATGTCGTTCATTGTCATAATCAGTTCTTCTCCGCTACTCTCAGCTTGGCACTGCGGCTGCGGGGGTTCTGCACTTGTTCCTCATCGCTGGGCACCTGCATTTTGCCCACACTGCGCAGGGGTGCTTTAATGCATCCGTAGATGTCCTGTTCCACATTACCCTCTGGGTTGCCGCTGCGCATGACGTTCTTCACCATGCGGTCTTCCAGCGAGTGGTAGGTGAGCACCACCAGCCGCCCCTCGGGGGCCAGCACCTGGGTGGCTGCTGCCAGCATTTGGCGTAGGGCCTTCATCTCGCCGTTCACCTCGATGCGCAGGGCTTGGAATACGCGTGCCAGGTCTTTCTTCTCATGCTGGGGACCCAGCAATGGGTTGAGCAGGTCGGCCAGTTGTCCGGTGGTCTCGATGGGCGCCGTCTGACGGGCTTTGACGATGGCTGTTGCCAGTCGGCGGCTTTGTTTCAGTTCACCGTAGAGGTACAGGATGTCTGCCAGATGTTCCTCCGAATAGTTGTTCACCACTTCGCGGGCTGTGAGGCGTGCGCGTTGGTTCATGCGCATGTCCAGCGGCGCGTCGCAACGGAAGCTGAATCCGCGTGCCCCGTCGTCCAGGTGGTGACTGCTTACGCCCAAGTCAGCCAATATACCGTCCACCCCTTCCACACCATAGTATTGCATCCAGTTTTGCAGGTAGCGGAAGTTACTCCTGACAAAGGTGAAGCGTTCGTCGTCGGGTGCGCCAGCCATGGCGTCCAGGTCCTGGTCGAAGGCGTAGAGGTGGCCTTCGGGGCCCAGGTTTTCCAGTATGGCCCGACTGTGTCCGCCGCCGCCGAAAGTCATATCTACATACACTCCGTCGGGCTTGATTTGCAAGCCTTCCAATGCTTCCTTGAGCATTACTGGAGTGTGGTAGTTGTAACTCATTTTAGGTCAATCTGGCACGTAAGTCGATATTCGGGTGTAAAGGTACAAAATATTTTTTACATTTCGGTTCGGAAATCTAAATTTATTTTTCAAAATTTTGCAATTTCTTTCCGTGCTTTATGCGTAGGCCCTGAAATGCCCTTTTTGGAGGGCTGTATTATGCGCGTGTGCGTCATAAATTAATAATGTATGTGCCGTGCAGGAGTCCCTTCGTTCGGCTGCTTGCCATGGGTTTAGAAGTCCATATTTTTTCCTCCCTTTCGATTTTGTGTCGGTTCCCGTAGGCCGTTGTTTGGTGTCTCCAAAGGCACTGCTCTGGTAGCCTCGCGTCTGATTCTGCAAGAGTGCGCTGTCGTGACGGGCGTTTCAGGAGGTGATATTTGAGAAAATCATCCATTTCATCGGAAGAAAACGTTGTTTTTGGTTCAATTTCAGGAAAAATGCTATAAAAGGGCTTGGGAGGTTGGAATTTGAGTAATCGAGGCGATTTTTACCAATTTTTCACGTGCGTGTGAATAAATTGATGTTTCTTTGCACCCGATTTTAAAGTTTTTGTGTGAATCATAGATGAAAACTGATTATATGAGTAAGAAAATCTTTGTTCCGGCCCTTGCCCTTGTAGGTTGCCTTTCGTTGGGCAGCTGCATTGGCGACGAACCCCTGAATGCCGAGTGCGACATCGAACAGGTGAGCCTGTCGGTGCCCGATGCCGAGAGCATCTTCTATCACGAATACGACACCATGCAGGTGGTGTCCTCCGCTGTTGACAGCGTGGGGTTCCTCATCCGCTACGACAAGTCAGTCGGTCAGCTTCCCTTGACGCTCAAGGTCACCGAGGGCGCCCAAGCTTACATCCTGTCGGATGGAGAATTTGTGCCCTTCCGGAATGGTCAGCTTGTAGATTTCTCTGAGGAGCAGATCCGCGAGTTCCGCATCGTGTCGCAGGACGGCAAGTGGGCCCGCATGTATAAGATCAACATTGTCCATGATGTGGCTCCCGAACGCGAGCATTTCTTCATGAATGTCACCTTCGACCACTTCGGACTCAACAGCACGGGCAAGTATCATGTGTGGTACGGAGCCGAGGAAAACAGCATCAGCTACGACCAGTGGGCCACGGGTAATCCGGGTTTCAACCTGAGTAAGTCGAGTGCCAAGGTCGAGGAATATCCCACCGTGGGCGTTGCTGAGGGTGGCGTGGACGGTGGTCCATACGTCAAGCTGGAGACACGCGACACGGGCGCCTTCGGTCGCATGGTCAACATGCGTCTGGCTGCCGGCAACCTCTTCATCGGCACCTTTGATGTGGCCAACGCACTCAAGGATGCCATGGCCGCCACGCGCTTTGGCCTGCCCTTTAAGCACAAGCCCATCAAGGTGACGGGCTGGTACAAGTTCAAGGCTGGCGAGCAGTTCCAAAACCGTCAGGGACAGAAGGTTGACCGCATGGACCTGCCTGACATCTACTGCGTCATGTATCGCAATCAGGACAGCGAGGGCAATCAGGTGTTGCTCTATGGCGACGACGTGCTCTCCAGCAAGGCCATCGTGGGTCTGGCACGCATCACGGGTGTGGTGGAGACCGACGAGTGGACGCAGTTTGAGATGGCCGTCGAGTACAATCAGGAGCTGGACGACAACCTGCTGGAGAACAACGGCTACAGCATGACACTCAGCATGGCCAGCAGCATCGAGGGCGCCTCGTTCGAGGGTGCTCCGGGCAGCATCTTCTGCGTGGACAACGTGGTCATCGAATGTGAATACTAAGCACTAATGTGTAACTGACAATAAAGACTTTAGACAATGAAGAAGATAGCATTTCTGTTTCTTGCATGTTTCGCACTTCTCTCTGCCACGGCGCAGGAGGACAAGTGGAAAGAGTGGGGCCCTACGTCGCCCTCTCAGGCCGGATTCCTGGTTAGGGCTGGCTACACCTTAGGCGGCACCACGCCCCTGCCTCTGCCCGACGAGATTCGGTCCATCAATGAGTTTTCGCCCAAGGGCGGTGCCACGGTGGGGCTGGATGTCTATAAGATGTTCGGTCGCAGATGGGGCATCAGCGCTGGCTGGCACTTCTTCTACGAGGGCTTCCACACGGGTGCCGACGTCAAGAACTACAAGATGTCGCTCACTCAGGAGGGCAACACCATGTCGGGCTACTTCACCGGCACCGACATCACCAACACCGACATGTGGGGCATGACCATGCCCGTGCTGATAACGTTCCGTTTTGCTCCTCGCTGGAACGTCAGCTTCGGTCCCTACTTCTCCACCTATTTCAAGCGCTCCTTCAAGGGCGAGGTCTATGACAACAAGGATGGTGTAGGCTATCTGCGCGTTGATACCCCGACGGGCGAGAAAATCAACATCGACCACTCGAATCCTGCCACCTACGACTTCCATGACGACATGCGCAACTGGAACGGCGGCATAGAACTGCTTTTCGACTGGAAGGTGGCCCGCCACTTCAATGCCTTTGCCTCGCTCGACTGGGGTTTGTCCAACATCTGGGACAAGGGTTTCGAGGCCGTCGATTTCCGCATGTATCCCCTCTATGCCACCGTTGGCGTGGCCTACAGATATTAAGAAACACACTTTAATGATTGATAAAAGACAGTTATGAAAAAACTTTTACTCATTGCAGCGGCTGCCATGATGAGCTTCGTGGCACAAGCCGAGACAAAGACCTACACCGATGACTTGGTGGTGACGATTAATGGCGAAAGCACCGACCCCCAGCAGACTACCGTGAATGTAGAATACCTGGAGAACGGGAACATCAATTTCAGCTTGAAGAATTTCACCTTGGGTGGTGAGATTAATGTGGGCAACATCGTCGTGGAAGACCTTCCTGTGGTCCATGGCCGTCGTTTCGACTCCTTCCTCTTCAAGGGAGACATTACCATCACGGCTGGCGACATCGAGGGCGTGGCCGAGGACGAATATCTGGGTCCCATCATCAGCCCTATCCCCCTGAAACTGACGGGTAAGGTCAGTGACGACAAACTGTATGTGTCCATCGACATCGATATGACCTCCACACTGGGTCAGGTCATCTATGTCAGCTTCGGCACCGACTTCCCCGAGGTACCTGTAGTTTCCACCAAGCAGTACACCGACAACCTCGTCGTTACCATCAACGAGGAGAGCACCGACCCACAGGAAACTACTGTGACCGTGGAGATGCTGGAGAACGGTGACATCAATTTCGTTCTGAAGAACTTCAGCCTGGGTGGTGAGATCAATGTTGGCAACATCGCCGTCGATGAACTGATGCTTTCCGAGGGTCATGGTTACAAGACTTTCTCGTTCAATGGTAATCTCGACATCACGGCTGGTGACATCGAGGGTGTAGCCGAGGAAGAATATCTGGGTCCCCTGATTAGCCCCATCCCCCTGAAACTTGACGGTAAGATGAACGACGACAAACTGTATGTGAACATCGACATCGACATGATGTCCACACTGGGTCAGATCATCCACGTCAGCTTCGGTACTGACATCCCCGCCACTTACACTGTGACCTATGTCATCGACGGTGAGACCATTGCCACTGAGCAGGTAGAGGAGGGTGGCACCCCGACACTTCCCGAGGCTCCTGAGAAGGAAGGCCACACCTTTGCCGGTTGGACGGGCGTGCCCGAGACCGTGACCGACGACGTAACCGTGACGGGCTCCTACACCGTCAATAAGTACAACGTCTATTACATGGTTGACGGTCGAATCATCTATACCGAGGAGGTGGCCTATGGTAGCCCTATCCCCAATTTCACCATCACCCCCCAGAGCGATGATCGCTACACCCGTACCTTCGAGGGCTGGGATGGCGAGCACTACGATACCATGCCTGCCCACGATGTTACCTACACGGCCATCATCTCCGTTGTAGATGGCATTGACGAAGTGGTGAATGGCCAATCGTCAAATGGCAAATATTACGATCTCAGTGGCCGTCGCGTGCAGCGCATCACCAAGGCTGGCATCTACATCGTCAACGGCAAGCGCATCTTCGTGAAGTAAGAAATTTGCTTTACACCCCTCCCCAATATGGAAATGTCGGTAATACCGTGCGGTTTTACCGACATTTTTATGTACCTGTGCGCGTAAAGAATTAACTTTGCCCCAGTTTTTAAGGAATCTATTAAGCGAAAATTCAAACAATTATGAAAAAATTATTTTCATGCTTTGCAGTGATATGCTTTGCCCTCACGGCAAGTGCACAGTATCAGTTGACTAATCCTGGTTTTGAGGGAACTTGGACGTCATGTACACCATACACTGGTGGTTCTTCAACGTCAGTTGGACAGAATCCTCCTAACTGGTGTATTTCTCACGTGGCAGGTTATAAATTTTTGGGACTAACTTGGACGGGTTCAACATCTGTTGGTGAATCAGTTAAGGGAAATACTGGAAATAACGCCTGTTATATTTATAATGTTGAAATGATGAAGAATATTATTCCTGGATATGTCTCCCTTGGTACAACGTGGAATACCGCTGATCTTACTGGTGGAAATGCTGATGGTGGAGTTTTTGGTGGTGTTTCGTTTACTGGTAGACCTGATGCTATAGAGTTTTATTACAAAAGGACGGCAGCGGACAACTCGCAACCAGCCTCTGTTGTTGCTTATTTATGGAAGGGCGAAACCGAACAAGCAAGCGTTCCTGTCACTGTAGCTAGTAGTAATCCAACTACGGTAAACATGAAAAACCGTGATAGAAATATTCTTGGCATGAGTTATTCTAAGGGCGGGGATGTAACATATAGTACTGATTTTAAGTTAGTTGCTTCGCTAAAGACAGGCAATGAACACATTGTTAAGCTGGCAGATATTAAGACAAATTGGACTCTGGCAACATATGAATTTACTTATAATTCTATTGACGATGCTCCGACAATGATTAATGTGGTTTTCTCTGCGATGGATTATTTTGTAGATCGCTCAAATCACAAGAAGGATAACACCTTGACTGTGGATGATGTAAGATTTGTGTACTACTCTCAACTTAAATCTCTCACAGTAGATGGCGTTAGCGTTCCTAACTTTGACAAGGATACCTATGATTACACGGTAGATTCATATTATACGGAAGGTGTGACCAATGTTGTAGCTGTTGACAATACTAAGGCTGGTGTAGCAACCGTCGCGTCCAGTTACAATGCTGAAACAGGCAAATATACTATTGTTGTAACAAACCAGGAGGGCACGGAGTCTCACACCTACACCATCCAGTTCAAGCAGAAGGTGTATGAGTGTGACCTGTTGACGTTGACCTATGATGGCGAGGAATTAGCCTTCAGTGCAGACGATGCGACCGAGGCTTTCATTGATGGCCCGTTTGACGAAAATAAGTTGGCATATACCGTTAGTGAGGATGCAACTGTTGACGTTTCGTTTAACGAAGAGTATCATATCCTCTATGTTGATGTGACGGCTGGTGATGGCAAGACTGCTAACTCTTACGAGATACAGTTCTACTACAAGGGCGACGTAAATAAGGACGGCACGGTGAGCATTGCCGACGTAACGGCCTTGGTGAACATGATTCTGGGCAAGACGGAGAAGAACGAAATGGCTGACGTGAATGCCGACGGCGACGTGAGCATCGCAGATGTCACAGCCCTCGTCAACATCATCCTGGGTAAGAACTAAGAATAAGGTATAAGAGCCGAAAAAAGCGCTAACTCTTTGTGGAGTTGGCGCTTTTTTGTATTTTTGCACCATGATTTCACCAGAAACGACTCTCATCATATTTCTGTGTGGCAGTGTGGCGCACTTCGTGATCACCATGGTAATGGCGCTGTTTGCCCGTCACCAGATTAAGTATCTGTCCATTGCCTGGATCATGGGTATCTTTGCTGTGGCCATGCTGGTGATGTCGTTTTTTGGCCGCACTGTGGCCACGGGGCGCGAGCCGGGCATGCTGCATCCCTTTGCCCTGATGGCGGTGATGGTCATCAGTTATCTGCAGAGTATCTACCCCCTCTCCATTCCCATGCCCGGCTATCTGCAGTGGGGACGCATGTGGAAGTACGCCTCGCCGGCCATTGCCCTCATCCTTGTCTATTTCGGCGCCATGGTGCTGGGCGCACGTCCCGTGATTGTCCACAACCTGAGCGAGCTGCGCCAGCATCTGCTCTCGGGCGACCTCATGATGCGGCTGGGCATGGTGTTGGTCAGTTTCTGGTACATCGGTAACATCTTCCGCCTGCCCCATAGGCTGACGCATGTCGATTTTCCCCGCTATCTGGTGGGTTACAGTACGTTGGTGGGCATGAGTGTCATCTTCTATCTGGCCGTAGCCATCGACTACGACGCCCGGCTCATCATGCTCTACGTCATCATCTTCACCCTGCTCAACCTCTACCTCTGCTTCCGCACCCTGGAGACCACGGCACTGGAACTGCCTAAACCCGTCATCCAGGAAGTGGAGACGGCGCCTACCGACGAAGAGCTGCGCAAGGCCGAGGAGGACTTCAACGAGGCCAACCGACAGCGGTTCCAACGTGTGGAGTTCTGGATGCAAAACAACAGTGGGGCGTGGACCGACTCCACGTTCAACCGTGACATCCTTTGTCGTGAGACGGGCATCAACCGTCACTTGCTGCTGCAGTGTGTGCGCAGTCAGGGCTACAACAATGTGCATGACTACATCAACAGCTATCGGCTGGAGGAACTGAAGCGCCGCATCCGTCGCGGACAAGTGTCCACCCTGACCGAATGTCTCGATGCCGGTTTCGGTTCTGTGAAGACTGTGCGCTCCTGTTTCCTGAAGTTGGATGGTGGCACATTGGACCAGTACATGAAGGACTTTTCGCCCCGAAAGGACTAAGAAACTGCACAAAGTGCAATTTTGTACCAAATTTATTTGCACTTTCCCCTTTTTTGTGGTATTTTTGCGCTAAAGTTGTAATTTGGCTAAATGCGTATGTCCACATTTCGTCTTTCATTCCGCCGTTTGCTGCTTGTCGGTCTGATGCTGACAAGCACTTGGGCCTTGGCCGACCGGCAGGACATTCGCCGGCAAGCGAGGGACACCCTCTCCGTGGCCACCCCCTCGGCTTGGAGCGAAATGCCAACGGGACGCATGGCTCATAGTGCCTATCCCGTGAAACTTACGGTGAAGGGGCGTAGCTTGTGTATCAGTTCCAAACACGAACAGATACTCCCCATCTACAAGCAGGGCGGCACTCTCTATCTGGCCATGCAGCTGACGCCGGGTGTCAACTGGCTCAATGGTCTGCCCCGAGGCCGATACCGCATCAATAACCGAACCATCAGTATAAAATAGATGAACCTCACGGAAATCGACATCGAAGCTATTGTCCGGACAAGGATGGGCGAGAAGTCGAGGTTCGTTCCTCGCTTTGTTTTTGCATGGCTGAAGAGGCTTATCCATCAGGACTTCATCAACGAATACCTACGGCAGGGACGCGAAGGAGTGGACTTCTGCCAGGGAGTGATTGAGTATCTGGGCGTGACGGTCGATGTCGAGGGAAAGGAAAACTTGCCTGCTCAGGACATGGGCTATTGTACGTTTGTCAGCAACCATCCGCTCGGGGCCATCGACGGTGTGACGCTCGGCGCCGTGTTGGGCAAGCACTATGAGGGGAAGATAAAGTATCTGGTCAACGATTTCCTGATGAATCTCAAGGGCCTTGCCCCCTTGTGTGTCCCAGTCAACAAGATAGGCAATCAGGCCCGCAATCTGCCGGAGATGGTGGAGCGCATCTTCTCTGGCGAGAACCATGTCATCATGTTCCCGGCAGGGTTGTGTAGCCGACGCACGAATGGTGTCGTCAGTGACCTGCCTTGGCAGAAGACGTTCGTGATAAAGAGCCGTCAGCACCATCACGATGTGGTGCCCATCCATTTCTATGGAGAAAACTCGAGCCGATTCTATCGGGTGGCCAATTTCTGCAAGCGTTTCCGCCTGCCCAACTTCGCCATGGCACTGCTGCCCGACGAGATGTATCGCAGTCGGGGCAAGCACTACCGAGTGGTCATCGGAAAGCCCATACCCTGGGAGACTTTTGATAAGTCGAGAACCCCGATGAAATGGGCAGAATTTGTAAAACAGGAGGTATATAAGCTGTAGGATTATGGAGGAGATAATTGCAAGGATTCCGCGTGAAGTGCTAAGGCAGGAACTGACTGAAGACAAGCGCCTGCGCTTCACCAATAAGAGCAACAACGAGGTATATATTGTCACTTGGCAGGACTCTCCCAATGTCTTGCGTGAGATTGGCCGGTTGCGTGAAATTGCTTTTCGCGATGCTGGCGGTGGTACGGGCAAGTCCATGGATCTTGACGAGTTTGACACCTGTGAGCATCCCTACAAGCAACTCATCGTATGGGACCCCGAACATGAGAAAATCCTTGGTGGCTATCGTTACCTTTTGGGCAAGGACTGGCCCATCGACCCGGAAACAGGTCAGCCCCATCTGGCCACGAGTCACATGTTCCGTTTCAGCGAGAAGTTTATGCGTGACTATGCTCCTTACACCATAGAATTGGGTCGCTCTTTTGTAACCCTTGAATATCAGAGCACGCGCATGGGTTCCAAAGCCCTCTATGCACTCGACAACTTGTGGGATGGACTCGGTGCGTTGGTGGTAATCGAACCAACTGTACGCTACTTGTTCGGTAAGTTCACGATGTATCCCACCTATGACCGTATGGCTCGTGACATGATTCTTTATTTCTTACAGAAGCATTTCCCCGACCCCGACAACCTAATAAAACCGATGAAACCGCTGGTTTTGGAGCATGATCCTGCCGTATTTAAGGCTTTGTTCACGGAGGATGAGTTCCGTAAGGACTATCGCATCCTCAACCGCGAAGTGCGTCAGTTGGGTTACAACATTCCTCCCTTGGTGAATGCCTACATGAGTCTAAGTCCGACGATGAAACTCTTTGGTACAGCCATCAACGACGGCTTTGGCGATGTGGAGGAAACGGGCATTCTGATTGCGGTGGATGAAATCCTGCAAGAGAAGCGCATGCGTCACATCGATACCTTTGCTGCCGAGCATCCCGAACTGGTAAAGATTATCGACGGAGCACACCGTATTTTCTATAAGGTTTAGAGTTGTCTGTCCTCAGACGGTGGCCAGGCTCATTCCATTAATTTTACGATAAAGGTCAAGTGCGAACACATCGGTCATGCCCGAGATGTAGTCGAGCACGGCCAGCATGCGTTCGTACAGGGTGGGGGCATCAATCTGATACTGCGAGCTCACCCGATTGATGAGTATTTTTGAGTAGGTGCGGTCGGAGTGTGTCACTGCATCCAGCATAAGGTCGAGCAGTTGGGTGATGACCTTGTGGCCCGCAATCTCGATGTCAACAACGAGTCGGGACCGATAGATCTTTGTGACGGCCGTCTTGACGCAGGTCTTGTAGGCCTGTGCCGGGCGTTCGCTGATGTGGTCGATGAGACTCCCTTCGAATCTGCCGTCCAGAATGGCCTCTTCGTTGTCGAGGAACACCCGCACACATTCTGACTCGAGAAGACCGATGGCTATGCTGCGCAGATACACCACCTGTTCGTTTACGTCATCCACCGTCGTCAGCCTGGCACGAACCTCCTGCTGCTTCTCTTCGTCAAAGAAGGAAATGAGCAGTTTCTGGGTTTCTTCCGTGGTCAGGATTTTCAGTTTGTGAGCATCCTCGATGTCCATTATCTGATAGCAAATGTCGTCGGCAGCCTCCACCAGATAGACAAGCGGGTAGCGGGCAAAGCGCTCACTGCCATCGGCTGTTTTCACCTTCTTGATGCCCAGTTCGCGAGCAATCTTGTTGAATCCCTCTTTCTCAGCCTGGAAGAATCCGAATTTCCCCTTCTTGGAGGCTTGCGTGCTGGAGTAAGGGTATTTGACGATGCTGGCCAGTGTGGAATAGGTCATGACAAAACCACCCTCCCGTCGGCCGCGGAAGTGGTGAGTGAGGAGGCGGAAAGCATTGGCATTACCTTCGAAATGAATCATGTCCTGCCACTGCTCAGGCGTGAGAGAATCTCCCGTTTCATCGCAGAAAAGAGTCCTGTACTTCTGTCCGTCGCCCTCGCTGAAATAGCTGCCGATGGCCCTCTCGCCGCTGTGGCCGAATGGCGGGTTGCCAAGGTCGTGGGCCAGACAGGCAGCACTGACGATGCTCCCCATCTCAGTAAGGTGGGTGTTGGCCAGATGCGGATGGCGTTCGAGCAACTGACGGCTGACATCATTACCCAGACTGCGTCCTACGGAACTGACCTCCAGCGAGTGAGTCAGACGGTTGTGTACGAAGATGCTCCCTGGCAGGGGAAACACCTGTGTCTTATTCTGCAATCGACGGAAGGGTGCCGAGAAAATGAGGCGGTCGAAGTCGCGTTGGAATTCCGAGCGATCGTCCTCGCGATGAAGCGCTTTTTCTTGTCCAAATCGCTTGTTAGAAAGAAGTTGTTCCCATTTCATGACGCAAAAATAGGAAATAATTGTGAAATGTGAATTGCGAATTGAGATTTATTTCTTATCTTTGAGCGCATTTTAAGCGTTATGTTATGGAAATCCGTATAATCAATGGGTCTCACCACGCCCTTCCGCGTTACGAAACCCCTCTGTCGGCAGGCATGGACTTGCGTGCTAATCTTGACGAGCCCATCACACTCCAACCCCTCGAACGTCGTCTCATTCCCACGGGTCTGCGCATAGCTTTGCCCGCAGGTTATGAGGCTCAGGTGCGCCCCCGCAGCGGTCTGGCCCTGAAGCACGGGGTGACCGTACTGAACACGCCTGGAACCATCGATGCCGACTATCGTGGTGAGGTGGGCATCATTCTGGTGAATTTGAGCCAGACCCCCTTTGTCGTCAACGATGGCGAGCGCATTGCCCAGATGGTCATTGCTCCCCACGAGCAGCCTGAATTGGTGGCCGTGGAGGTGCTTGACGAGACCGAACGGGGCGAAGGGGGATTTGGACATACGGGATTGTAAAGGTTAACGTGTAATGTTTAACGGTTAACGGTAATTATTGGGAATTTGTGTTGAAGAGGCTGTTCCTTCTTTTCCTGCTTTTTATATTGGCTCTTCCTTCTGAGGCTCGTCGCAAGAAGGTGGTGAAGAAAACCGTACAACGGACGCTGTTGGCACCAACTGATGCCCGCCGCCTTTCGTATTTCTATCAGGAAGGCATCAAGCAGAAAATGACTGGTCACCTGAGCGAGGCTCATGACCTGTTCCAACATTGTCTTGACATTGACCCCAACGACCCCGATGCACTGTATGAGATGGGCTACCTGAAGTTCTTCTATGGGGAGGACAGCGTGGGCTCGGCTCTCTTTCAGCGTGCGACGGAGATTGACGACCGCAACCCTCTGTATGTGCAATCGTTGGCAGCGGCCTATCTGACCCAGAACGACTATGAGAAGGCCATCCCCGTTGTGGAGCGTCTGGCCGAGTTGCAGACTCGTCGGTCGGATGTGCTCTACCAATTGGTGGAGCTCTACAAGGGCACAGGTAAGACGGAGGATGCCATCCGTGCCCTCGACCGCATAGAGCTTCTTGAGGGGCGCACCCTGCAGACCAGTATGCAGAAGTATGCCTTTTACATCGACCAGGGGCGCAAGGACGAGGCTTTTGAAGTGCTGAAATCGATGCAGCGTGAGTCGCCTTATGATTTGCGCATCCCTCTCATCATGGGCAAGCAATACCTGGAGAACGACCAGCCCGACGAGGCTCTCCGCTGTTTCGAAAGCGTGGCACAGGCCGACCCCCAGAATGCCGAACTGCGCATGGCCATGATGGATTATTATGCCCGAACGGGTCAGCAAGAGCGTCGGGTGGCACTACGTGACTCGTTGCTCTACGGCCATGACACCCCCGACGAGGTCCGCGCCCAGATGGTGGCCGTGCTGATTGACGACCTGAAAGGCAAATCCGAACAGAAGCAGGTGGTGATGACCACGCTCGACACCCTCATCCACCTGTCGCCCACACCACTGATGTATTCGCTTCGTGTCTCCTACCTGATGCATACTCAGGCCAGTCAGGACAGCATCACCGTGGCCATGCGCCAGTTGCTTACAGTGGACCCGGCCAACGAGAATGCCCTCTCGCGCCTGTTGGTTCACTATCTGGGGCAGCGCGACATGGAGCAGGTGGCCGAAATCTGCCGCATGGGCATCAACAGCCATCCCGAATCCATCACCTACCACTATTATCTAGGCATTGCCCTGTCGCAGATGAAGCAAAACCAGCAGGCCATTGAAGCCCTGCAGGCCGGACTGAAACAAGTGAACGAGCGGACGCAGCCCGAGCAGATAGCTGACGTCTATGAGATTCTGGGCGAACTCTATTATGATGAGGAGCGAACGTCAGAAGCCTTTGCTGCATATGACAGTTGCCTGGTCTATAAGGACGACCACGCAGCCTGCCTCAACAACTATGCCTACTATCTGAGCTTGCGCGAGGAGCGGTTGGACGAAGCCGAGCGCATGGCCTACCGAGCCATAAAGGCAGAGCCGCTGAACAAAACCTACCTCGACACCTATGCTTGGGTGCTCTTCATGCAAGGCAATTACACGATGGCCCGTTTCTACATCGACCGCGTCATATCCCCCTCGCTTGCAGACAGCGTGCTGCTTGCCGACGAGGACGTTCATGCCGATGTGCTGGAGCATGCAGGTGACATCTATGCCCAGAACAATGATGCCAACCAGGCAGTGCGCTACTGGACGCTTGCCCGCGAGAAGGGAAGCGAAAGCGCTGTGCTGGTCAGGAAACTGAAACTGAAGAAATACGTTAAAGAATGAATGATATGAAAAGAAATCTCCTATTGCTCTTCTCCCTCGTACTGATGCTTGTCCTCAGCGGCTGTCGCTCGTCGAGACACGCTGCTCGCAAGGCGGATGTCACCACGGGTGCCTCGCAGATTGTCTATCCCGGCGATTCGCAGGACAACAGGAAACCAACCGACGACAAGCAATCCGGCTCTGCAGACAAGTCCAAGGAAGTGAAGAGGGGCACCGATGTCAGCGCACTCACTTCGAAGATGAACCTGACGCTGGAATCGGGAGGAAAGCGGATAAATCTGGGTGGCACCTATCGGCTGAAGCGCAACGAGGTGGTGCAGCTCAATCTCACCTACACGATGATATTCACCCTCAATGTGGGCACACTGGAACTTACGCCCGACTACATCCTGGTGCTTGACCGCCTGAATAAGCGTTACTGTCGGGTGCGCTACGACGAGGTGCCCTCACTCGTGGAGGCTGGTGTCACGTTTGATGCTTTGCAACGTGTCTTCTGGGGCGAGGCTCCAGAATCGCCCACGCCCCTGCTGGAGTGGACCTACAGCGACTGGCAGCCGCTGGGCAACGGCCAGTTCCCCTGCACCATTACCTTTGCCTCCAAGGCCAAGGGTAAGAGCTATAAGGCTACCTTCGACCTTGCCGGGCCCAAGCAGAATGCCGACTGGGAGACCCGCACCGAGGTAACCTCGAAATACACTCCCATCTCGCTCGATGCCGTCATGAAGGCCCTCATGTCTGTTGCAAAGTGATGTCCTGCTGAAATAATTGAAGATTATATATGAAGAAAAGTCTCTTGTTCCTCCTGTTCCTGTTTGTTGTGCAGGGTCCGTTGTTCGCCCAAAACAGCAAGAAGGTGAAGGACCTCAAGAATCAGAAGTCGCGTCTGGAGAAAGACCTGAAGAAATCGCAAAACGACCTGTCGAAGGCTCGTAAGGACGTGCAGAAGGGGCAGGTGGTGCTGCAGTATCTCGACCAGGAGATTGAGGTTCGCGTACGCTACATCCACGATACCGAGCAGGACCTCGACAGTCTGCAGGGGTTGGTGGACTCGGTGCAGACCGAAATACAGGTGCTCGACTCCATCCTTACCATAAAGAAAGAAAAGTACACTCGCGCCCTGCGCATGGCTCAGGCTTACAGGAAGAACAACAGTTCGCTGCTCTTTGCCCTCTCGGCCAACGATGTAACACAAATGTATCGTCGTTTGCGCTACACCCGTCAGTATGCCTCCTATGAGCGTTCGCTGGGTGAGCAGGTGCAGGCTCGTCAGATAGAACTCTTGGAACGGCAAAACATGTTGCTTGGGCTGAAGAGCGAGATGAACCGTAAGATGCAGGTCCTGGTGCAGGAACGTGCCAAGCTGGCTCGCCAGCAGGTGGAGCAGCAAAGTCAGGTGAACACCCTGCAGAAGAAGGCCAAGGACTTGCAGAAGCAGGTGGCCGACAAGCAGTCGCAGATAGTGGCCCTGCAGAAGAAGATAGATCAGGTAATAGCCTATGAGATAGAGCAAGCCCGCAAGAAGGCCGAGGCTGAGGCTCGTCGGAAGGCCGCAGAGGAGGCCAAACGTAAGGCTGCAGCAGAAGCTGCCAGGAAGAAAGGCACTTCCTCAACGGCAAAGACTGCTACGGAGAAGAAGTCGTCGGTTAAGTCAAGTTCGAGTGCCTCCAGTTCGAAGTGGCTCACCCCTGAGGAACAGAAACTCAACGGCAGCTTTGCCCACAATAAAGGCCGGTTGCCCGTGCCCATCACAGGCGAATATATGATAGGCGCCCACTATGGCAGCAACACCTCAGGCCACTCCCATGTGGTGCTCACGAGCAAGGGCACCAACTATGTGGGCCGTGCTGGTGCTCGTGCTCGTGCAGTGTTCGATGGCGAGGTGTCGGCAGTCTTTTCCTTCGGTGGAATGAAAAACGTGCTTGTGCGCCACGGCAGTTATATCTCGGTTTATTGCAACCTCTCGTCTGTCATTGTCCACAAGGGCAAGAAAGTGAAGGCCCGCGACCTGCTGGGCACCGTGGCCAACGATGGCACGGGGCAGTATGTGCTGCACTTCCAGCTCCGCAAGGAGACCTCCCTGCTCAATCCCGAAGCTTGGATAGGACGATAAAATGCCGATATTTTTTGCTTTTCTCCTCGCTTATTCGTAACTTTGCAAGGTGATTAAATTAGGATAGCTATGCTTAATGAAACTCCTTTGTGCCGTTTGATTCACTCTCAGGCAGAGCGCTACGGCGACCGTGTGGCCTTGATGTATCGTGATTACGACCTTGGCAAGTGGTGCGAAATCTCGTGGAACGAGTTTTCACGCAAGGTCAGACTCGTGAGCAACGCACTTCTTGCTCTGGGCGTAGAGGTACAGGAGAAGGTAGCCGTTTTCTCCCAAAACAAGCCAGAATGTCTGTTCTGTGACTATGGAGCCTACGGCATCCGTGCCGTCACCATCCCCTTTTATGCCACCAGCAGCGAACAGCAGGTGCGCTACATGGTGTCGGATGCTAATGTCCGCTACATCTTCGTGGGAGAACAATTCCAATATGATACGGCCGTGCGCGTGATGCAAATTGAACCGCATGTCAAGCAACTCATCATCTTCGACCCCAAGGTGAAGAAAAACCCACAGGACAAGACGAGCATTTCCTTCGACGAGTTTCTGGAACTGGGCGAGGGACTGCCTTATCAGGATGAGGTGGAACGCCGGTCTGATGAACTGCAACCCGATGACCTGGCCAATATCCTTTACACAAGCGGAACCACGGGCCTTTCGAAAGGTGTGATGCAGACCCATAGGCAATATGCTGCTGCTTTCCGCGGCCATGTGGGTGTGTTGCCCTTGACAGAAAAGGACGTCATCATGAACTTTCTCCCCTTTACCCATATCTTTGAGCGCGCGTGGAGTTATCTCGGCGTGGGATTCGGTTGCACACTGGCCGTGAACCTGCGGCCTCAGGATGTATTGCAGTCCATGCTTGAGGTTCATCCGACCTGCATGGCCGCCGTGCCTCGTTTCTGGGAAAAGGTGTTTGCCGGGGTGCAGGAGAAGATTCATCAAAGCAGTGCTGTGCAGCGCACACTCATGCTCGATGCCCTTCGGGTGGGCAAGGAGTACAACGTGAAATACCGTATGCGAGGACTCGTACCTCCTCTGTCATTGAAGATGAAGTACAAGTTCTACGAGAAGACCGTCATTGCTCTTCTTCTCAAGAATCTGGGGCTGGAACGACAGAATTTCTTCCCCACGGCAGGAGCCGCTGTGCCCGTGGAGGTGGAGGAGTTTGTCCATGCGGCAGGCATAGGAATGATAGTGGGCTACGGACTCACGGAATCCACCGCTACCGTGTCGTGCGACCACGTTGACAAACCCATCACACTGGGTTCGGTGGGCCGACTGTTGCCGGGCGTGGAGGTGAAGATTGGCGAGAACAACGAGATACTGCTTAAGGGCGAGACCATCACCAAGGGCTACTTCCGTAAGGCTGAGGTCACCGCCAATGTCATTGACGACGAGGGCTGGTTCCACACAGGCGATGCCGGTTACATGAAAGACGGAGAACTGTTCTTGACCGACCGCATCAAGGACCTTTTCAAGACCAGCAATGGCAAGTACATAGCTCCGCAAATGATAGAGACAAAACTTGTCGTGGACCGCTACATTGACCAGGCCGTGCTCATTGCAGACCGTCACAAGTTCGTCTCGGCACTCATCATCCCCGACTACGCCGTCCTGGAAGAGTGGGCTCGCAAGCATCACATCGAGTTCAAGAATCGTGCCGAACTCTGCGGCAACGAGGAAGTGCGCGACTTTGTCATGGAACGCATCGAGACCATGCAGCAGGAATTGGCCCACTATGAGCAGGTGAAGCGTATCACTTTGCTGCCCGAGCCCTTCAGTATGGAGCGTGGCGAACTCACCAACACCCTGAAGGTGAAGCGCCCTGTGGTGTATGAAAACTACAAGAAGGAAATCGAGAGAATGTACGAAGAGTAATGAGGCTAAGATAAAATATGATAACAATAGAACAACTCAAGGAAATTAAAGACCGAACCGCGGCACTACACCGATACTTAAACATTGATGGCAAGCAGATGCAACTCGAGGAAGAGCAGTTGCGCACCCAAGCCCCCGGCTTCTGGGACGACCAAAAGCGGGCCGAGGTCCAGATGAAACTCGTGAAAGGGCTGGAGAAATGGATTAAAAGCTACAATGAAGTGAAGAGCTTGGCCGATGAGCTTGAACTGGCATGCGAGTACTATAAGGAAGAACTGGTGACCGAACAGGAAATCGACGACCTCTACCACCGCGCCCTCGAGGCCATCGAGAACTTGGAACTTAAGAACATGCTCCGCAGAGAGGAAGATCAGATGGATGCCGTGCTGAAAATCAATGCTGGAGCCGGTGGCACTGAGGCGCAGGATTGGGCTCAGATGCTCATGCGCATGTACATGCGATGGGCAGAGTCGAACGGCTACAAGTGCACGGTGAGCAATCTGCTTGACGGAGACGACGCAGGCATCAAGACCTGCACACTCGAAATCATGGGCGACTATGCCTACGGCTATCTGAAGAGTGAGAATGGCGTGCATCGCCTGGTGCGCGTGTCTCCCTACAATGCTCAAGGCAAGCGCATGACCTCATTTGCCTCAGTCTTTGTGACCCCATTGGTGGACGACAGCATCGAAGTGAACATCGAGCAGGCCCGCATCTCATGGGACACGTTCCGTTCCAGTGGCGCCGGTGGCCAGAACGTCAACAAGGTGGAGTCGGGTGTGCGTCTGCGCTACCAATACAAGGATCCCTACACGGGCGAGGAAGAGGAAATCCTTATCGAAAACACCGAGACGCGTGACCAACCCAAGAATAAGGAAAATGCCTTGCGACTGCTGCGTTCAATGCTCTATGACAAAGAACTGCAACACCGTATGCAGGAACAGGCAAAGGTGGAGGCAGGCAAGAAAAAGATAGAGTGGGGTAGCCAAATCCGGAGCTATGTCTTTGACGACCGCCGAGTGAAAGACCACCGCACCAACTATCAGACCAGTGACGTGGGTGGCGTGATGGACGGCAAGATTGACGCTTTCATCAAGGCCTACCTCATGGAGTTTGGTGGCGAGACAGCAGAGTAGCTCCCTGCTTCTTTCCTATGTGATTCTATAAAATCCTAAAAAAATATACTATGGCAAGCATTAAAAAAGAAAACCGGAAAAAAAAGGCAGCCAAGCATGCTGCACACGAAGAGGAACAAGCCCGCAAGGTGATTCGTGGAATCATCATTGCACTGGTCGTTCTGTGCGTAGTGTTGGTGGCTGTGCTCATGTACTGATTGAAGCGTGGCACAGGAAATTGAGAGGAAGTTCCTCGTCCGGGGCGACTTCAAGGGACAAGCCTTTGCCGTCAGTCACATCTGTCAGGGCTATATAGGCACGAGGCCAGGTCGCACAGTGCGCATCCGCATTCGTGACCAACGGGCCTACATCACCATCAAAGGGCCCGCAGGCCCCGAGGGCCTTTCACGTTATGAGTTTGAGACGGAAATCTCCGTCAGCGATGCCCGTGACCTGCTCCTGTTGTGTGAGCCAGGCATCATCGACAAACACCGCTATCTGGTGAAGAGTCCCGATGGGGAACACACCTGGGAGGTGGACGAATTCCATGGTGACAATGAGGGCCTTGTGGTGGCCGAGATAGAACTGCGCAGCGAGGACGATGTGTTCGAGAAGCCCGATTTCATCGGAAAGGAGGTCACTGGCGACCGTCGGTATTACAATGCCCACCTACGGGCTAACCCTTATAAAATCTGGAAGTCGTAGGATAGCCTATCAGGGCTCCCAGCAACACTCCGACGGCATCGGCCACAAAGTCGAGCCACTCACCGCTGCGACAGGTGGTGAGGTAGGCTTGCGCCAACTCAAGCAGGCCCCCTAAGGCCACGGGCAGCACTATGGCACCGATGGTCATATGCAGCCAGTTAATGCACTGGTGCTGGTGCAGGTATTCCCACCAGATGACGAGGCACAAACCTCCATACATGACAAAGTGGACCCACTTGTCGAGCAGATTAATGTCAGGCAAATGAGGGACCTCGGGAATGGGGGCAAGCGATAGAATGATGATTACGGCTGCCACAAAGTGACTCAAGGGGTATCTTTTTAGGTAAGGTGCTTTCATTATATTGTATTTTGTTGCAAAATTACGAAAGTTTTCGTATTTTTGCAGTGTTTTTCTAAAAAATTATAAGGTAAAAATGGTTGATTCCGGCAAGAGGGGTAATTTCGGAAGCCGTCTGGGTGTGATTCTGGCGTCTGCGGGTTCGGCTGTGGGGCTGGGCAACATCTGGCGTTTCCCCACCGAAGTCGGGAACAATGGTGGCGCAGCCTTCATTCTCGTTTACCTCTGCTTCGTCTTCTTGCTGGCCATGCCGGTTATGCTGGCCGAGTTCGTGATAGGACGAGGTAGCAAGGCCAACACCGTTGGAGCCTATCGGACGCTCGCTCCAGGCAAACCCTGGATAGTGGCGGGCTTCATGGGTGTGCTGGGTGGCATTCTTGTGCTCTCGTTCTATAGCGTAGTGGCGGGTTGGACGCTTCACTACACGGTACAGTCTTTTGCCAACCAACTTACAGCTGGTCAGGACTTTGGAGCTGTGTTCCAACGTTTCGTCTCGAATCCCTGGAAACCGCTTATCTTTCAGATGGTCTTCCTGTTGGTTACCCACTACGTTGTTTCGCGTGGCGTGGAGCGAGGCATAGAGCGTTTTTCCAAAGTCATGATGCCTGTGTTGCTGCTCATCATATTGGTGCTCGTGTGCTGTTCGCTTACGATGCCAGGGGCAGAAGAGGGATTGCGTTTCCTGTTGCGTCCCGACTTTTCCAAGGTGACCACAGGCGTTGTGCTCTCGGCCATGGGACAGGCATTCTTTTCATTGAGTGTGGGACTGGGGTGCTTGGCCACATACGCCTCCTATTTCAAACCCGACACGCCTCTCGTTTCATCGGCCTTGAATGTTTGTATCATCGATTCTGCAGTGGCCATTCTCAGTGGCTTCATCATCTTTCCTGCCGTATTCTCTGTGGCAGGAGTAGCACCTGACGCAGGTCCTGGCTTGGTCTATATCACTTTGCCTCACGTCTTCAATGAAGCCTTCTCCGGTTTGCCCGTTCTGGGCTATCTGTTCTCGGGCATGTTCTATGTGCTCTTGCTCTTAGCCGCCCTGACGAGTACCATCTCCATGCACGAAATTGCTACAGCCTTCATCCACGAGAACTACCATCTTTCGCGTCAGCGTGCCGCTATAGTAGTCACGGTGGTGTGCATTGTGCTGGGCGCTGCCTGTTCGCTTTCGTTTGGCCCGTGGAGCGATGTGAAGATATGGAACAGAGGATTCTTTGACCTCTTCGACTTCCTCACGGCCAAGTTCCTCATGCCTTTAGGCGGTATCTTGATAACGATGTTTGTGGAGTGGTATCTCGACCGTCGTTTTGTCGTTGACCAGCTTACCAACGGAGGCAGGCTCCGTGTTCGGGGTCTTCGCATCCTGTTGTTCCTCATTCGTTGGGTGGCTCCCATCGGAGTGGGTATCGTATTCCTTAATGAAATTGCAAACTGATGTCACATCGAGGTAGTTTTGGTTCGAAGCTTGGAGTGGTGCTCGCTGCTGCCGGATCGGCAGTGGGGCTGGGCAATGTGTGGCGCTTTCCCACCGAAGTCGGGAACAATGGTGGCGCAGCTTTCATTCTCATCTATTTGTTTAGTGTGTTCTTCATAGGTGTTCCTGTCATGGTGAGCGAGTTTGTCATTGGACGGAACACGCATGCCAACACGATTACTGCCTTCCGCAAACTCGCTCCAAAATCTTGGTGGCGCATTGGGGGCATCGAGGGGGTATTTGTGGCGTTCTTCATCTCGTGCTACTACATCGTCGTGGCGGGATGGACCTTGCACTATACGGTGGCATCGTTTGCCAACCGCCTGTCGGGCGACCATGATTATAAGGCCTTTTTCAACGACTTTGTCAGCAGTCCCTGGGAACCTGTGGCCTATGCCGTTGTCTTCATGCTCATGACACACTTCGTTATTGTACGGGGGGTGGAGCGAGGCATTGAACGCTTTTCCAAGTTGATGATGCCCATGCTTCTGCTCATCATTGCCGTACTGGTTATCTGTTCATTCTCGATGAGTGGTTTCACCGAGGGTATCACCTTTCTGTTGCGCCCCGACTTCTCGAAAGTCACACCCACGGTGGTGCTCAGTGCAGTAGGGCAGGCGTTCTATTCGCTCAGCCTGGCCATGGGTTGCCTGTGTACCTATGCTTCGTACTTTGGTCCCGATACCAATCTGGCGAAGACGGCCATGAATGTGAGCCTGATTGATACCTGCGTGGCCATTTTGTGCGGTTTCATCATCTTTCCGGCTGTCTTTTCGGTTCCTGGCGTAGAGCCTGGCGAGGGGCCTGGGCTGGTGTTCATCACTCTGCCCCATGTCTTCAACATCGCTTTCCACAGCGTCCCAATCATAGGCTATCTGTTCTCGGGACTCTTCTATTTGTTGTTGCTTCTGTCGGCACTCACCAGTGCCATTTCGCTCCATGAACCGGTCACGGCCTACATCCATGAGGAGTGGCATTTCAGTCGCAAGAGTGCAGCATGGATGGTGACTCTGGGTTGCATTCTCTTGGCGGTGGCATGCTCGCTTTCGATGGGCATCTGGAACAATTTCCAGATTGGAGGCTTGTGCTTGTTTGACCTCTTCGATTATGTTTCGGCCAAAATCATCTTGCCCTTGGGGGGTATCATCATATGCCTGTTTGTGGGATGGCGACTCGATCGTCAATTGGTCTATAACGAAGTCACGAACAGTGGGAGACTTCGCATCCGTTTCTTCCGGCTCTACATCTTCCTGGTGCGTTGGGTGGCTCCGTTGGCCATTGCCTTCATTTTCCTCAACGAATTATTCTTGCGATAATGGCTTTCTTTGAACCTTCATCCAGCGAACGTCGGGGTCTGATTGTTCTTGTGGCGGCCCTGATATTGGTGCTTGTCGTGGTTGTTGTCACGTACATGGGGCGAAGTGGTGATGAACCACGTGAAAGCCTCGTCGTGAAGCGTAAGGCTGAGGCTCGCACAAATCGCTACTATGCCGTGGAGGAGCGCAGATTCGAGACCTTCGACTTTGACCCTAACACGGTCGACTCCACGACATTGCTCCGACTGGGCTTTCCGCCATTCATGGTGCGAGGTGTCTATAAGTACCGCGCGAAGGGAGGCCGTTATCACGAGCTGGCCGACGTGCAGCGCATCCCTGGCATGACAAACGAGTTGTGGGAGCGTCTTGCACCGCACATCCGCATCGACCGCAAATTCCAATATGTCACGCCCGCGCCTCGTTCCTACGAGCAGAAACCTCGTGTCGAGGTGAAGGAGCAGCCATTGGTTCCGAGAGACACGGTTCGGTATCCGGTGAAACTGAATGAAGGAACCGTCGTTGCCCTGAACCAGGCTGACACATCCATGCTGAAGAAGATTCCTGGCATCGGGTCGTACTATGCCCGACAGATTGTGCGTTATCGTGAGCGGTTGGGAGGCTACGTTTCGTCCAGCCAGTTGCAGGAGATTGAGGGCATGCCCGAGGACATAGACCAATGGGTAAGCATCGACTCCTCTTCAGTCCGGAAGATAGACGTCAACCATGCCACGAAGACTCAGTTGGTGAGACATCCCTACTTGCGCGTCTATCGTGCTCGTTCCATCTGGGACCATCGTCACAATAAAGGCCCCCTCCAGAGCATCGACGACCTGCGCCAGTTGCCTGACTTCAGCGAGGCCGACATCGAACGTCTGCGTCCTTATCTTGAATTCAAATAAGAAAACCATAAACCTCAAAAACTAAAAACATGGCAGTAAAATTCTATCAGCCGGAAAATCAGGTGCCCCTTGAGATGCACAAGGTGCGCGTTGTACAGAAGTTGAACCTCATCCCTGTCGAGGAGCGTCTGCGTGCTATTCAGGCAGCAGGCAACAATACTTTCCTCTTGCAGAATCGCGACATCTACATGGACATGATCACCGATTCGGGTGTCAATGGCATGTCGGACCAGCAAGTGGCAGCCATGCAGGTGGCCGACGACTCCTATGCAGGCAGCGAGACGTGGAACCGTGCCAAGGCCGCCGTCAAGACGGTGTTTGGTGTCGATAACGTATTGCCCGCCCATCAGGGACGTGCAGCCGAGAACATCCTTGCCGAGACCTTTGTCAAACCCGGTAAGGTGGCTCTCATGAACTTCCACTTCACCACCACCAAGGCCCACATCACCCGTCTGGGTGGCGAGGTCATCGAACTTGTGGACAAGAAAGGCCTTGTGCCCCAGAGCGACGACCCCTTCAAGGGCGACTTCAACCTCGACAACCTGCGTCAGTGCATCGAAGAGTACACCCCCGAGAAGGTTGCCTTCGTGCGCGTTGAGGCCGGCACCAATCTCATCGGCGGACAGCCTGTCAGTCTGGAAAACATGCTCGCGGTCACCGACATCTGCCATCAGTACGGCGTAGTGAGTGTGCTCGACGCTTCGCTGTTGCAGGACAACGTCTATTTCATGAAGACTCGCGAGGCCCAGTGCAAGTACATGGACACGAAGGAAATCTACCACCTTCTGGCCAGCCGCTTCGACATCATCTATTTCTCGGCCCGCAAGCTCGGTTTCTCACGCGGAGGATTCATCATCTCCAGCGACCCCAAATGGACCCAGATGATGATGGAGTTCGTACCCCTGTTCGAGGGATTCCTCACCTACGGCGGCATGGAGGTGCGCAGCATTGAGGCCGCAGCACAGGGCCTGCTCGAGAGCTTGGACATGGAGTACATCAGTCAGGGCCCCGAGTTCATTGCCTATCTTGTGAAGGAGCTCGACGACTATGGCGTGCCCGTCATCAAGCCCGCCGGTGGTCTGGGTGCCCATCTCAACTGTTCAGAGATTGTGCCCAACCTGCCTCATAATCAGTATCCTGCTGCAGCCGTTGGTGCTGCCCTCTACATTGCAGGCGGCATCCGAGGCATGGAGCGCGGAACTGTCAGCGAACAGCGTGAACCCGACGGCACAGAGCGTTATGCCGAACTGGAACTGCAGCGTTTGGCCATGCCGCGTCGCGTGTTCACCCTGAGCCAAGTGAAGTATTGTGCCGACCGCGTCAAGTGGATGTACGACAATCGCGAACTCATTGGCGGTCTGCGCTGGGTGGAGGAGCCCAAGGTGCTACGCTTCTTCTTCGGTCGCATGAAGGAGATCGGTCACTGGCAGGAAGACCTCGTTGCCAAGTTCCGCGAGGACTTCGGCGACAGCCTGTAAGCGAATCACTCCTAAACTTAAAAGCCCCGCTTGACTAGCGGGGCTTTTTCACTCATATATTTTCCTTTTCGCACGCGCGCATGCGTATAATGTATTATGGTAATTAGCTTTTCAGTGGGTTCCAACCTTGGGCTTTGAGGGGAAACTCCTGACCGTCGCGCGTGATGAGGGCGCAGCCGAGTTCCGGCTTGGTGATGTAGCCGATGACTCGGACATCCTGCAGTTGCGACACTTGGTCGTTGAGCGTCAGGGGCACTGTGAACAGGAGTTCGTAGTCCTCGCCGCCGTTCATGGCGCATGTGGTGACGTTCATGTTCAGTTCCTCGGCCATGACGGCAGTCTGGTAGTCCAGAGGGATGCGCTCTTCGTAGATGCGGCAGCCGGTGTGGCTCTGGGTGCAGATGTGCATGAGTTCGCTCGACAACCCATCGCTGATGTCCATCATGGAGGTGGGGTGGATGCCAGCCTCACGCAGTCGGGCAATGATGTCGCCACGGGCTTCGGGGCGCAGCTGGCGTTCGAGCAGATACTCGCGGCCTGAGAACTCGGGTTGGAACATGACCTCGTCGCGCCGGTCTCCTGCTTCGCGCACTTGTTGCAGATAGACGGCTTTTTCGCGTTCCAGCAGTTGCAGTCCCATGTAGGCGGCTCCCAGATTGCCTGAGACGCAGACCAAATCGTTGGGCTGGGCGCCGGAGCGCAGGACGACGTCTTCGGCCGGGGCTTCGCCAATGGCGGTGATGCTGATGGCCAGTCCCGTGAGGCTGGAGGTGGTGTCGCCACCCACGAGGTCCACATGGTGGGCTTCACAGGCCAGTCGCATGCCGTCGTACAGTTCTTCGATGTCTTCGACAGAGAAGCGCTTGGACAGGGCCAGGCTTACGGTGACCTGACGGGGCGTGCCGTTCATGGCGTAGATGTCGCTCAGGTTCACGATGACCGACTTCCATCCCAGATGGCGCAGGGGGACGTATTGGAGGTCGAAGTGTACGCCCTCCATGAGCATGTCAGTGGTGACGAGTATGCGATTTGTGCCTCCGTAGTCGAGCACTGCACAGTCGTCGCCTACACCCTTCAGGGTGCTCTTGTTTTGGGGTTTCAGGTTTTCGGTGAGTCGCTTTATCAGGCCGAACTCACCCAGTTCAGATATTTCCAATTTTCAATTATCAATTCTTACTCCGACAAGCTGCGCAAGCGTCACTGCTACGCAGATGCCGGGCAATCAATTATCAATTACGCTCTTTTTCAGGAGCGCTTAATCATCTCTCGCATGATTTGTGCCATCTTGGGCTGCACCTTGTCAGCGGCCTTCTGCACTTCCTCGTGACTGACTTCGACGGGGTTGTCAAAACCGCCAAGGTCGGTGATGACGGATACTCCGAAGACCTTGATGCCGCAGTGACGGGCCACGATGACTTCGGGCACGGTGCTCATGCCCACGGCGTCTGCCCCCATGCGTGCAAACATTCGGTACTCGGCAGGGGTCTCGAAGGTGGGGCCTTGTGTGCCCAGATAGACTCCATGCTGCACGGGGGTGCCCTCTTCTTCCGCAATCTTGTCGGCCAGCTGGATGAGGGCTTTGTCATAAGCCTCATGCATGTCGGGGAAACGCGGACCCGTAGGGAAGTTGGGGCCACGCAGCGGGTTCTCGGGGAAGAAGTTGATGTGGTCGGTGATAATCATGATGTCGCCCACGCTGAACGCGGGGTTGGTGCCGCCACTGGCGTTAGAGACAAACAGAGTCTTGATGCCCAGTTCGTACATGACCCGAATGGGGAATGTGACTTCACGCATCGGGTAGCCTTCGTAGAAGTGGAAGCGGCCTTGCATGGCCAGTACGTCCTTGCCACCCAGTTTGCCAAAGAGCAGTGCACCGCGATGTCCCTCGACTGTCGATACGGGGAAATTGGGAATCTCGCTGTAGGGGAAGGTCTGCTCTATTTCTATCTCATCAGTCAGTCGTCCCAAGCCAGTGCCCAGAATAATGGCCGTTTCTGGCTTAGTGCGCATCCTGGCCTTTAGCCACGATGCGGTTTCTTGGATTTTTTCGTACATAGCCTGTGATTTTATCGTTAAAGTTGTCTTGTTCGTTTCTCAGGAATTCCACTTCCACTGGCAGCACATGCAGCGCTGCCCTGACCTCCTGGCTCAGTCCCTTGACTTGCCGGAGTCGCGAGGCATCCTTCTCGGTCGTGACGATGAGGCGCGGCTGAGGAAGATGGGCAAATGTCTGGTTTATGAGTTCCGTGTCTTCGGCCGTGAAGTAGTGGTGGTCGGGGAAGGAGAGAGGCGTGATGTCGTCGCAGTATCGGCTCAGGTCGATGCGCATCTGCTCGGGCGATGCAATGCCTGTGAGGAGCATGATGTGTTCGGCGCTGGACTTCGTGGGGAGCGGACGCTCGTCGTTGCTGAACAGCGAACGCAGTTTCCCATATCGGAAGGTGGTGAAGAAGAGCCCTTGGCAGGGCATCAGGGACAGCTGGCGCTGGATGACGCTGTAGCCCATGGGCTTGATGTCATGGGGGCACTTGGTCACGACAACCATGTGTGCCCGGCTCATGCTCTCCTTAGGTTCGCGCAGACGGCCTGCCGGCAGCAGTCGGTCGTCGGTCACCATGCGGTGATAGTCCACCAGCAGGATGTTGATGCCAGGCTGCACATAGCGATGCTGGTAGGCATCGTCGAGCAGGATGACATCGACGTCCTTTGTGGCTTCATCATTACACAGGCGCTCAATGCCGTGACGACGATTGCGGTCAACGGCAATGTATATGTCGGGAAACTTCTGCCGCATCTGCCAGGGCTCGTCGCCAATGTCCTCAACACTGCTGCTGTCCGTTGCCAAGACGTAGCCTTTCGTCTTACGTTTGTAGCCTCGGCTCAGCACAGCCACTTTCAGCGTCGGGCTCAGCAGACGAATCAGGTATTCCGTGTGAGGCGTCTTTCCTGTACCGCCTACTGTGAGGTTGCCGACGTTGATGATGGGGATGTTGTAGCTCCGGGACTCCAAGATGCCCATATCGAACAGCGCATTGCGCAGGGCCACGCCCTGACCATAGAGCCAGCTCAGCGGCAGTAGCCATTCGTTGATGTGCACCAAGTCTCCTTCCATCTCTCTATTCTATATGTCTCTAAGCCTTCATTAATGAATGTTCAGGTCGAAGGGCAGGCGGGCTTGTATACGGTCCTGATGCTTCATCGTGCGTAACAGGGTGAAGGTGGTGTAGTATTCACCCAAGGTTGCGCGCAGTTCGGCGTCCATGTAGCCCGACTTCGTTTTGTCGAGCAATGATTGATACCAGGGCTGTGGTTCGGGATAGTTCACGCGGTTGTACTTCTCCACCTTTGCCAGCTTGGCAGCAGCTTTGATGGCGGCATCCAGATTGCCCAGTTTGTCCACAAGGCCCAGTTCCTTGGCTTGCTCGCCGGTCCACACGCGGCCTTCGGCAATGGCTTTCACGTCTTCCAACTTCATTTTGCGCCCGATGGCCACACGGCCTGTAAAGGTTTCGTATCCGCGCTCCACCATGGTTTGCATCAGTTGGCCTTCCTCGGCATTCATTCCGCGTGACATGGTGCCAAAGTCGCTCAGCGCGTTGGTCTTCACCACGTCAAACTTCACACCCACCTTCTGGGTTATCAGCTCGCTTGCGTCGGGTATCATGCCGAATATGCCAATGCTGCCGGTGAGTGTCGATGGTTCGGCAAAAATCTGGTTGGCTCCGCTCGAGATGTAGTAGCCACCGCTGGCAGCCAGTCCGCCCATTGAAACCACAACAGGCTTCTCCTGCTTCAGCAGTTCCACTTCGCGCCAGATTTGTTCACTGGCATAAGCCGAACCGCCACCTGAGTTCACACGCAGCACCACGGCCTTCACATCGTCGTCTTCACGCAGGCTGCGCAGGTCGTCGATGACCTTTTCGCCCACAATCTGCGGACCTGTGCTACTCATCGGGTTGATGCCCCCTGCTGTCTGCACGATATCGCCCACGGCATAGTAAACGGCAATCTTGTCATCCTGTTCCTTGTAGTCGGGAACTTCGGTGCTGGCCATCTCCTTTGCATTGATGAAACGCAGGGCCTCGTCGTCCTTCAGTTCCATTTTCTTCTTCAGGTAGGCCTTTACTTCGTCGATGTAGGTCAGCTTGTCCACCAGCTTCTTCTCTACCATATAGGTCGCCGGGTGAAGGGCAATGTATTCGTCGGCCATTGCATTGAGCTGGTCAACCGAAATCTTGCGTGAGGCCGACACGTCCTTCAGCATCCCGTTCCAGATGCTGGTCAGGTAGCTGCTCACCTGCTCGCGATTGGCATCACTCATGGCAGTGTTGATGAAGGGCTCAACGGCACTCTTGAATGTGCCCACCTTGAATACCTGCATCTTCACGCCCAGCTTGGCCATTGCATCCTTGAAAAACATGGGTTCTGATGCCAAACCATGCCAGTCAACCATACCTTCGGGGTTGAGCATGATTCGGTCGGCTACAGAGCTGATGTAGTAGCCCGATTGCGAATAATTGTCGCTATATGCTACAATGAACTTCCCGCTTTTTTTAAAGTCAATCAGAGCCTGGCGCAGTTCTTGCACGGTTGCCGGAGTTCCAGCCAGGGTAGCATTCTCAAGGTAGATGCCTTTGATGTTCTTGTTCTCTTTGGCCTTGGCTATGGCCTCGGTCAGAGTCTGCAGTCCGGGAACAGTGTTTTTTGTGCCACTTGTGAGGGACATGAATGGAGTCTCTTGGTTTTGCTCAGCCAGTTCGCCACCCAGGTTGATGCGGAGGATGGTCTTTTCCTTTACGGGGGCGGTCATGCTGTCGGTGGCCATCATGCCTGCGAGTGATACGATTCCAATGACCATCGTCACAATCGTAAATAGAACCAAGGCCAGCAAACTAGCCAAAGTGTACTTGATAAATGATTTCATGAGTTTAAGTAGTTGATGGTGTTAATATATATATACATTATTATTATATAAACAAAGGTACGACAAGCCGTCGGTATGAGCAAACGTTGAGAAGAAAAATGAAGATATTTTAAAAAAAACTCTCAAAATGTTTTGTCAGTTCAAAAAGTTGCCGTACCTTTGCATCCGCAAACGAGAGGTAAGGCCCCTCGGGAGCAAAAAAGAAGGAGTTCTTTGATAGATTTACATAGACAAGAAGTAGTACAAGAAATGAGAATCGAACCGTCGATTCTGATATGAATACAGGAAGTGAATCCGATAAGATGCCGGGATGCTTTATGGTATGTCTTTTGCATTTTCGTCAGAACAAAGAAAAGAATAAGATAGTACAATGAAGAGTTTGATCCTGGCTCAGGATGAACGCTAGCTACAGGCTTAACACATGCAAGTCGAGGGGCAGCATGAATCAAGCTTGCTTGATTTGATGGCGACCGGCGCACGGGTGCGTAACGCGTATCCAATCTACCCACGGCTCGGGGATAGCCTTGCGAAAGTAAGATTAACACCCGATGGTCTCACTGGGCCGCATGGCCTTCTGAGTAAAGTTTTACGGCAGTGGATGTGGATGCGTCCGATTAGCTAGTTGGCGGGGTAACGGCCCACCAAGGCGACGAT
>DGUV01000016.1:3360-4810 GCA_002395775.1 Prevotellaceae bacterium UBA4301 | reverse complement strand
AGCCCTTTGGCGGACAATAAGTTGCTTCGGTGATACCGTTGTTCCAAAGCCAGCCGGGGATGAGTTCCTGAGCAAGGAAGTAAGGCACTTCGGCATCCTTTGGCTCGGAATGATAGTGGATGTTCAGTTTGCTGGCGAGATCGAAACCTGCATTTTTGTAAAATGCTATATTACCTTCCATGCAGATGAATCCGATACCCATTTCGCGTGCCTTCTCTAATGCGTATTTTAGCAGTTTCAATCCGTAGCCCTTGCACTTGTAGTCGGGATGGATGCTAATAGGACCGAATGTCCACGATGGGAAAGACCCACCCCCATCCCCTCCCTGTGAGTGAGGGGAGTCTAAAGCAATCTTGGCTTTCGAGAACATGACATGGCCGATGATGCGGTTGTCCTCCTCCATGACCAAGTCAAGTTCTGGAATGAAGTCGGGATTGGTTCTATACTGATTGAGCACATAATGCTCTGTGCATCCAGGACGATAAACGTTCCAGAATGCTTCGCGTGTGAGGTTCTCCACCTCGCGATAATCATTTGGAGTTTCTAAGCGAATAATCATTGTTCTTTCTGTTTTAGTAAGTTTTCTTTCACCACAGATTACTCAGATTTTACAGATTATTTTAATAAAACATCGCACTGGCGTGCTTGATTAAATGATTTTTCTGATTTATTTTTTATCAGATTAATCAGATTAATCATTGTTTATTTAATGAATAATCAGTGTTCATCTGATACACCTGTGGTTCAAATAATCACTTGCGAAAGTTGAATAATGAAATCATTGTCCGACGTGTGTTGATGCGGGCACACGAGCTGGCTCGGAGGCTCCTTCGTCGGTCACTTCGGTTGTGGTGGTGCTGCCATCATTTCCTTTACCGCCCCATTCCTCGACGATGGCGTCCCACTCCTTGATCATTTGCTTTTGGGTGTCTGTGGGGTGGAGGAGTATCAGGCCGCGAAGGTCATAGTTGGGCATGTCGAGCATCACTTTGTTGTCTGTCAGGCGGACATTTTCACCTAATGGCACATTCACTTCGTTGATGACAATGCTGATTTTTCCATTGCTATCGACGGTGTAATCGGTGAAGCTGCCTAGGGCACTAACCAACTTGCCGTCCTTCAAGAAATACTGCAAAAAGCTGCCGTGTCCGTCTTCTTGGAACGTAACCAACAGGGCGTATTCATCGTATGGAACACCATCCAACTCGCCATTCGCTTTCACTTGGGTGAACCACTCTCCGAGAACAGCTTTTGCAGGCTTCACCGCAGGGGTGTTATCATCGTCAGAGCAACTGGTCAGCGCCAATAACGCTGCCAGCATGCTCATGATTATATACTTTGTCTTCATCGTTGTCTTTATTTTTTGATAACCATTCATTTTTTTTGAAACCACGAATTACTCGAATTAAACGAATTTTTTTAAAAAGAATTATTATTTCATATTTCACGA
>DGUV01000016.1:0-3294 GCA_002395775.1 Prevotellaceae bacterium UBA4301 | reverse complement strand
AAAAATGCTGGCATTTTTAAAATTAGAGAAATTTGATAAAATTAAAATTAATAATTCGTTTAATTCGTGAAATTCGTGGTTGTTTAAAATCCCAAGTTATTATTCTATCATTACTTCAAGAGTACTTTTTTGCCATTCTTGATGATAGTTCCCTTGGCATTGCTATCGACGATTCGCCCATTGAGGTCATAGACGTGCTCGGTACCGTCGGAGTCGATGGTGCGGATGCGGTCGATGGCTGTGGTGCTGTCATCCAGTGTCATGTTGATGGATTTGGCACCTGGCGCACGGTTCTGCAACAGGTAGCAACGATAGGCAGGGACATGAGCGGTGCGGTATTCGTCGGTGTCGGTGAGTACGGCATGCCACTTGCCGTCGCTCTGCAGCACGTAGGCACCCAGTTCGTTGGCTTCCCTGTTTCCGATTACCTTCAACGTACCTCGCATTGTGTAGCCAGTGACGCTCTGTTGGTCAGTTCCTATTTTGTTGTCAGCCTGGAGTTCCGTCTGCTTATCAGTATTGAAATCGATGTCGCCAGTGGAGCGCACCAGATAAGGCTGTCCTGCTTCCATGATGGTCTTGTCCGTCTCCGTGAATACCAGTTCGTTCGACTGGATGTTCTTCAAGCGATAGACAACAGCTCCCTCAGGAATGTCAATCGAATAAGGCAGGCAGACCGTGTAAGGCACCTCGCTTCTGCTCAGCATACGGGTGTTCTCCACTTTCTTGGCTGATATTCCGTAAGGCATCACGTAGTCCACACCGTCGTAGAGGCGAATGGTCGTGGCTCTGAAGCTTGTCACGCTGTCGCCTACTGCCACGTTCACCTTATCCGTCTCTCCGTACTCGGTAGGCGCATAGACCAATGTGCGCTCTGTGAGCCCGATGCGCTGCAGTCCTCCGTTCTTCAGGCTGTTGACCAGTTCAGGTGAATTGCTCTCTTGTAAATCGACATAGCGCAGTGTCTTTGCCTTGCTGAAGGACTCATCGCCAATTTCGGTGAGTGTCATCGGCATAGCAATGCGCTCCAGCTGAGTGAGTGGCTGCATGTCTTCGGTACGCAGGGATTCGATGAGCGTGTAGCGCAGTGGTGTCAGGTCGGTGACGATGGTGTTTCCCTTGAACCATCCGTCAACGCTTGTGATTCGCCTCATGTCGTCGATGGTGGCGGCAGCATGTGAAGCGAACGTGAGGAAGTTGTCATCGTCGGAGAACAAGCCCGTGGAGATGTTGTTGGTGCGTTGCCACGACGAGCCTACGTAGGCATCATCGCGGATGTATTCATTATACAGTGATGGACGCACATAGAAGGCATCGAAAGTAGGGTTGTAGTTGTTACACAGATTCCTCCACACGAAGTTATCCATATCCATCTTTGGCTTTTTCTCTGCCAACAAATACATGCGGGTGAGCGAGGCATCATCATCGAAGGCGCTCCAGTTGATGGTCTCGATGTCGTCGCCAATCACAACGGTTTCCAGTGCCTCGCACTCCATGAGTGAGCGGGTATCGATTTTCTTCAGTGTCTTAGGCAGGATTAATGTCTTGAGGTTGTAGGCGCGTCGCAGGGCAAACGGTGGCAGCACGTCGTTCTCCTTCACCTTGTCGTCGGTGGCGAACCAGCGGTCTTCGGCAATGATGGCATTGCTCTTCACCACTTGGGCATCGTAGAGGTCGAGTTCATACAGCGGAGCCGAGATGTTACGAGTATCTTTCCAACCCGAATATCCTGCCAGGAAGCGGAGGACGGCGAAGTCCTCGCCCGAGATAGGACCATTGATTTTCAGTCTTTGGATATGGCTCATGTTGCCGTAAACGCCTCTCACGTACTTGGTCTCTCCGTCGCTGTAGAGCTTGCGTTCCACGGTCAGTCCGAGTTTTTTAGCCACCTGTCCGTAGTTCGTAGTAGTGATTTCGATGACGTCCTCTGAGTAGCGGCTGTTGTCGCCTACGATGTGGTCGGCATATTCAGCCCACTCTGTGCGGTAGAGCTTTGCCAGCTTGCGCGGTACGAATATCTTGAACGAAGAAGGTAGGTCGCGGAAGGCACCGCTCTCCAAGCTTGGGATGCTGTCGGAGTAGATGTAGATGCTGTCGAGGCTGACACACTGGCGGAAGGCATCGTAGCCGATGCTCTTCAGCGAGTCGGGTAGGGACACGCGCTGCAGGTAGGTGCAGTTTGCCAATGCCGAGCCCAGGTCGGTGATGTTTTGGAAGTTTCTCAACTCGTCGAAGGTCCTCACGCTGCTGCCCTCGAGAATGCCGTTGATATTCTTCAACTGACTGTACTTGCTTGGGAAGAAATGCCCCTTGCGGGCAAAGGCATAGAGCGCTTCGTCGTCCTTGAAAGGCGCGGTAATCGTGTTGGCATATTGCGTCAATGCAGGCTCGTTCATGTAGTAGCTCACCTGTGAATAAGGCACATAGACGGCATTGATTGGCACCTCCCATGAGTCGTAGTTCATCAGTCCGCCCCATGCATCGCTGTGTGCACCCTTCTCCGTGAGGAAAACGAGTTCGTCGAGCCCATTGACATAGCGAGTAATCTCGTCGTCGTAGCCCGTAGTCTTGTCGCCCACAACGAGCCTCTTCAGGTTGGTGGCATGCTCGAAGCAGCTCTCTTGAATATAGGTTGCCGACTTTGGCAGGATGACGGTCTCCAACTGGTCGCAGAAATAGAACATATAGTCGCCCGTCTGGTTGTCCGCATCGATGAAGTCGTTTGGCCCGTGACACTGGTATGGGTGAACCTTGTCCTGCTTCAGTTCGGCACCGTAGAGGTTCAGGTAGCGCAAGCGTCCACTGGTAGGGTCGCTGTTGTTCACGTCGGCACCCGCCATGAAGCGCAGCACACCGATGTCGATGCCGTTGAGCGGACCTTCCACCACCAGTGAGTCATACTTCTGGTAGTTGCCAGCGAGCCCCATCAGGTAGTTGCCATCCATGATGGTCTGAAGACCCAACTTCTCAGCGAGCTGTCCCACGTCGGTCGTCTTCACATGGTGGATGACTGCCAGTTCCGTGTCGCTGACGATGTAGTCGGCATAGTGGCTCCATGCCTGCTTGTAGTCGTTCACGGCAGAGGCAGGCACGTAAATCCTGAAGCCTTCAGCCACTTGGGGGTGAGGACTGCCTGTGCCGCTCGTGCTCCACCATCCGAAGGTGGTCCTGCTGTCTCCCTCCAGCTTCGCAGGGGTAGTGCCCAAACAACGCACAACGCTCAGTCGGCTATTGTGCTCAAAGGCACATTCCCCGATGTTGGTGACAGTGGCAGGAATCTCAATTTCCCTCAGG
>DGUV01000098.1 GCA_002395775.1 Prevotellaceae bacterium UBA4301 | reverse complement strand
CCACGGAACTTGAACTCCGCATCCTGCCTCTGCAGGAGAACATGCCTATCTACTTCCCCCGTGAGGCTGACACCACACCTGGCGAACAAGTAAACAACGTAATCATCACATATCAGGGACTATGAACAGGATACTCTTATTACCACTTAGCGCTATGAACTATAGGCACCTCCTCTTCTCTCTTCTGTGTGTCGTTTGCTATGGAACCGCCACGGCTCAGGAGTCTATCGATCTCGCCGGTCCTTGGCATATCAAGGCAGATGGCATTGATGCCATCTGCCAGTTGCCTGGCTCCATGCTTACGAACCATCTTGGCGACGACATAACTGTTGCCACACCCTGGCTGATGCAGATTGACGAGCACAACCCCTACTACAAATCCCCGGCCTACGAGCGCTATCGCCAGACAGGCAACATCAAGGTTCCATTTATCCTGCAACCCGAGAAGTATTTCGTGGGCGAGGCCGAGTATCAACGTGAGGTGGTCATCCCCAAGAGTTGGAAACAGAAGTCCATTCTACTCACCTTCGAACGTTGCCACTGGCTGACTACGCTTTACGTCGATGGCCGGCTGGTGGGACAGCGCAACGACCTTTGTGCACCTCAGAATTACGACCTTACCGGTGTGCTCACGCCTGGTAAGCATGTGCTGACGGTGCGTGTCGACAATCATATTCACGACATAGACCCCGGTGAGAACGCACATAGCGTGAGTGACAACACGCAGGGCAATTGGAACGGGATTGCGGGCGAGATGGTTCTCAAGGCGCGTCCTTTGCTCCATATCGACCAACTCGATGTCTACCCCGACCTGAATCGCCGTGAGTTGCGGGTAAAGGTCGTCGTCGACAACCAGGGCCGAAAGGCACAGAAGGCATTCCTCTACCTTGGCGGCAAGCGAAAAGAGCATCGCTTTGGCGTGGGCCGAACCGAAGTGGAAGAAATGTTGCCAATGCCTGCTGATATGCAGCCTTGGGATGAGTTCCATCCACGACTCTACCGGCTGACGGCCATTGTGCAGTCGAAGGAGTCACGTCACGACAAGAGCATCCGCTTTGGCGTGCGCCAGTGGGAGAATCGCAATGGTGTGCTCACCCTCAACGGTCATCCCGTCTTCATGCGAGGCAATGTTGACTGCTGCACCTTTCCGCTGACGGGTTATCCTTCATTCGACAAGGCTTATTGGCAGCGTGTGTTTCGTGTCTATAAGAAGTATGGTCTCAACCACGTGCGCTTCCATTCGTGGTGTCCGCCTGAAGTGGCTTTCTCCGTGGCCGATGAGATGGGAATCTACTGCTATGTGGAGTGTTCCTCATGGGCAAATCAATCGACGACACTCGGCGATGGCAAGCCCATCGATGCTTTCATCTATCAGGAGGCAGATGCCATCCTGCGGGCATACGGCAACCATCCATCGTTCTGCATGATGTCCTACGGCAACGAGCCGGGTGGCAAGAATACGGCGGAGTACTTGCGCAAGTTTGTCCTGCACTATCAGCAGCAGGATCCTCGCCATATATACACCACGGCAGCAGGATGGCCCAATATTGTCGAGAGCGACTTCCTTTCAGACCCCACACCGCGCATCCAGCAATGGGGGCAGGGCCTGAAAAGCATCATCAACAGTCAGCCACCATCGACCGCATACGATTGGCATGACTACACCAGCCGCTTCAGCCAGCCCATGATCAGCCATGAGATAGGCCAGTGGTGTGTCTATCCTAACTTCCGGGAGATAAAGAAATACACGGGTGCCTACCGCGCTCGCAACTTCGAAATTTTCCGTGACCGCCTGCGCGACAATGGGCTGCAGGCCTATGAAGACAGTTTCCTCATTGCATCTGGGCGCTTGCAGACGCTTTGCTATAAGGCCGATATCGAGGCTGCCCTTCGCACGAAGGATTTCGGTGGTTTTGAGCTGTTGGGGCTCAACGACTTCCCTGGTCAGGGCACGGCACTCACGGGTGTTGTCGATGTGTTTTGGGACGATAAGGGCTACACCAACGCTCGGGAGTTCAGTCGTTTCTGTAACGGAATAGTGCCCCTTGTGCGCATGGAGAAACTCATATATACCAATGTGGAGCAGTTACGTGCTGATGTCGAGCTGGCTAACTATTTCGAACCGTTGGAACGTGAGGTGACGTGGACCATCAGCACAACTTTCGGTGAGGTGCTTGTGGGCGGTAGCTTCCCATCTCGGTATTATGGATTGGGCAACTGCCAGCACGTTGGCACCATACAACTGCCTCTCTATATGTTCAAAGAACCGCAGCAGCTTCGTCTCGAAGTGGCCCTTGGCGACATCAAGAACGAGTGGAATTTCTGGGTCTATCCGGAAGCAGCTGCAGAGGTTCCTTCCTCTGGTGAGGAGCCGGAAGTGGTGGTGACCGATACCCTGGACGATGGTGCGCTGTCTGCTCTTGCGAATGGTGGCCGTGTCCTGCTGTCGTTGGGTCGGGGCCGTGTCAGCAAGGCTCTGGGTGGTGAGGTGGAAGTTGGCTTTTCCAGCATTTTCTGGAATACGCTTTGGACCAATAATGGTGCACCTCACACGCTTGGACTACTCTGTCAGCCAGACCATCCCTCGCTGGCTCTGTTCCCTTCCGACCGCTATAGCGATTACCAATGGCAGGACATGATGACGCATTGCGATGCCATTCGCTACGACCTCATCAATCCTGGCATTCAACCCATTGTGCGCATCATCGATGACTGGTTCACGGCTCGCCCGCTGGCTATGCTCTTCGAGGTGCGTGTAGGCAATGGCTCGCTCCTTGTAAGCGGTGCCGACCTCATTACCGACCTTGACCAACGCCCGGCGGCCCGCCAGTTGCGCCGAAGCCTCGAGGCCTACATGCAGAGCAATCGTTTCCACCCCTCCACGGAAGTCTCCCTCGCCGAGATAGACAAGATAACAAGGTGACAAAATGACAAGGTAACGAAATAGTAAGAATGTCAATGCCGAAGTACCTCTTTACTCTCATCCTAATCCTTTGCTGCAACATCGT
>DGUV01000013.1:493-3198 GCA_002395775.1 Prevotellaceae bacterium UBA4301 | reverse complement strand
CCTTTGCTCAGAACAACACCCCTACCTTCCCCGATTACTATGCTGCCGCTGACGGTAAGAAAGGCGCAGAACTGAAGACGGCGCTGCATAACATCATCAAGGCTGGGCACATAAAACGTACTTACGATAATCTTTGGAAAGACTTCAGAACTACTGACAAGCGCAGTGATGGTAAAGTGTGGGACATGTACTCAAGTGCTACAAACTTCACTTTCGGTACAGACCAAGCTGGTAGTTATTCAAAGGAAGGCGATGTATATAATCGTGAACACTCATTTCCTAATAGTTGGTTTGGTGGATCACAGAGCCATATAGCCTATGCTGACCTGAACCACCTCTACCCTACCGATGGCTATGTAAATAATCGTCGCGCCAACTACTGCTTCGGAGAGAACAATGGTGAAAGCTACAAGTCTAATGGAGGGTTCAGTAAATTAGGAAACTGTACCTACTCTGGTTCTGGTGCAGTGAAATGTTTCGAGCCTAACGACATCTACAAAGGTGACTTTGCCCGTACCTATTTCTATATGGTGACACGCTATGAGGACGAAATCGTCTCTTGGTTCCAAAACTACGGAAATAAGGAGGGCGTATCCCAGACATTAGCGGGCAATAAATATCCAGGTCTCACCACCTGGCAGGTCAACATGTTCCTTGAGTGGTCGCAGAATGACCCTGTAAGTGCTGACAAGGAAACCCCTCGCAACGAAGAGGTGGCGAAGATTCAGAAGAACCGCAACCCATTCATCGATTATCCAGGACTGGAGGAATACATCTGGGGCTCTATGAAGGACGTGGCATTCAGCTACGATAACTATCAGCAGCCTACTGCCATTATGACCGTTAAGACGGAACACCGCTACAACGATGGCGTGATGTATAACACCTCTGGACAGGTGGTGGATAAGTCGTATAAGGGCATCGTCATTGTCAACGGCAGGAAATTTTTAAACAAATAACCATCACCCAACACCTAACACCCAACATCCCATGGCACAGAAAGACGGCAAAGAGTTAACCCCCATGATGAAGCAGTTCTTCGACCTCAAGGCGAAACACCCGGAGGCGCTGCTGCTGTTTCGCTGTGGCGACTTCTACGAGACGTATTGCGACGATGCCGTCATTGCCTCACAAATTCTGGGCATTACCCTCACCCATCGTAACAATGGCTATAACAAGGGCGACGAGATGGCAGGATTTCCACATCACGCCTTAGACACCTATCTTCCCAAACTGATTCGTGCCGGCAAACGTGTCGCCATCTGCGACCAGCTGGAAGACCCGAAACTGACCAAGAAACTCGTGAAGCGAGGCATCACCGAACTGGTGACTCCTGGCGTGGCGATGCAGGACAATGTGTTGAACTACAAGGAGAACAACTTCCTCGCAGCCGTGCATTTCGGAAAGACGGCTTGCGGAGTTAGCTTCCTGGATATCTCTACCGGCGAATTCCTTGTGGGCGAGGGTACCTACGACTATGTGGAAAAGTTGATTGGCTCGTTCCAGCCCAAGGAGGTGCTCTACAACCGTGAATGCCGACATGACTTTGAACGCTATTTCGGTACACGACTCTGTACCTTCGAACTGGATGATTGGGTGTTTACCGAACAGACCGCACAGCAGAAGCTCTACAAACACTTCCAGGTGAAGTCGCTGAAAGGCTTCGGCGTTGACCATCTGCACAGCGGCATCGTTGCCGCAGGAGCTATCCTGCAATATTTGGAGCAGACGCTCCATTCACAAATTGCACACCTGACGACGCTGAGCAGGATAGAAGAAGAGAAGTATGTCCGCTTGGACAAGTTCACCATTCGCTCCCTGGAACTCGTCAGCACGATGCAGGAAGGAGGTACGTCGCTGCTCGACGTGATAGACCGTACGGTATCTCCGATGGGTAGCCGTCTGCTACGCCGCTGGCTGGTATTCCCGCTGAAGGACGAGAAACCCATCAACGAACGCCTCGACGTCGTAGATTACTTCTTCCGCAACCCCGCCTTCCGCGAGGTTATCGATGAACAACTGCAGCAGATAGGCGACTTGGAGCGCATCGTTTCCAAGGTGGCTACCGGTCGTGTAACGCCACGCGAAATGGTGCAAATGAAGCGCGCCTTGCAGGCCATCGCAACCATCAAGGCTGCCTTTGCCTCCCTCCCTGGTGCCTCCGTCACTGCTGGCTCCGCTTCCGCTGGCTCCGCTTCTGCTGCCTCCGGCACTGTGCTCGGCGGTTCACCCGTTTCCGCTGCCTCCGAAGCTTCCACTGGCACTGTGCTCGGCGGTTCACCCGCCGAGGTTCCCGCTTCCTTGCGCCGTGTCGGCGAGCACCTCTCCCTTTGCGAAGCCCTCCGCGACCGCATAGACCGCGAAATACAGAACGACCCACCGCAGCTCGTCGCCAAAGGCGGCATCATCCGCGATGGCGTCAACAGCGAACTCGACGAACTGCGCCACATCGCCTATAGCGGCAAAGACTACCTGCTGCAAATCCAGGAGCGCGAAGCCCAGCTGACGGGCATCCAGTCGCTGAAGATAGGCTATAACAACGTCTTTGGCTATTACCTCGAGGTGCGCAATACATATAAGGACAAGGTGCCGCAGGAGTGGGTGCGCAAGCAGACGCTGGCTAATGCCGAGCGCTACATCACCCAGGAGCTGAAGGAATATGAAGAGAAGATTCTGGGTGCAGAGGATAAGATTCTGTCCTTGGA
>DGUV01000013.1:0-344 GCA_002395775.1 Prevotellaceae bacterium UBA4301 | reverse complement strand
GCCGCCAAGACAGCCGAAGAGCATCATTATATGCGGCCTCAGATAACGACAGAGGCGGTTATCGATATTCATCAGGGACGCCACCCGGTCATCGAGACGCAGCTGCCTGTCGGTGAGCGCTATGTGCCTAACGACATCCTACTGGATAGGGAGCGCCAACAGATAATTATTATTACGGGTCCGAATATGGCCGGTAAATCCGCGCTGCTGCGTCAAACGGCACTGATAGTACTCTTGGCCCAGATAGGAAGCTTCGTGCCCGCAGAGAGCGCGAAAATAGGCTTAGTAGATAAAATATTCACACGTGTGGGAGCCAGCGACAGCATTTCTACCGGTGAATCGAC
>DGUV01000032.1:326-5631 GCA_002395775.1 Prevotellaceae bacterium UBA4301 | reverse complement strand
GAATCATGTCAAATAACACTCTTTTGCGTTCCCTTTTCTTGGGACGCGAATGCAAAGGTACGGCGACTTTTTGGACTGGCCAAATAAATCAATAACTTTTTTTGCAGAAAATGCAAAAACGATGCAATGCCTCCTGCAAAATGGCATGTGGACATGCCAAATTGATGCGCATATAGGTACTTCCCGTCGGATTATAGGCCTGTCCGGCAGTGAACCAAACGTGAGCTTCACGCTTCAATTTTTCCTCCAATTCGATAGAGGGAATGCCTAATGCCTTGCAATCAATCCATGCCAAATATGTGCCTTCGGCCCGAGTCACACGAATCTGAGGCAGCTGCTCGGCAAGATAGCTGCAAAGGAATTGATAGTTGGCGTGGATGTATTCCATCAACTGACTGAGCCACTCCTCCCCCTCTGGCGTATAGGCAGCCTGGAGGGCTTCGACTCCAAAGGGATTGACATCACATGTCTCATTAATATTTATACCTCTATCTATTAACGCGCGTACGCGAGCGTCCTCGACTGTAATATTTGCAACCTGCAATCCTGCAATGTTGAAACTCTTGCTTGAAGAGGTGCAGACGGCTGCGTGCTGTGAGAACTCTGGTTTGATGCTGGCAAACGGGGTGTAGTGGAAGCCCGGCATGACAAGTTCGTTATGAATCTCGTCGCTGATGACAAAGACATTGTGCTTGAGACAGATGTCGCCCATACGGGTCAGTTCGTCACGCGTCCACACACGTCCGGTGGGATTGTGAGGATTGCAAAGAAGAAACACGCGCACCTGATTGTCGACAATCTTGCGTTCGAAATCATCGAAATCTATGCGGAAATAATCATCCTCACAAACGAGAGGATTCTCGACAAGAACATTGCCGGCATTGCGCAGACAGGAGAAGAAACAGTTGTAAACGGGAGTCTGCATCAGGACGCGGTCGCCCGGTTTGGTGATGCTCTGCAGGATGGCGGCAATGGCTGGCACGACACCCGTAGTGTAGAGAATGTGTTCACGCTTCATGGTCCAGCCATGGCGATGAGCAAACCAGTTGATGACTGACTGATAATACGATTCGGGGACCTTGACATATCCAAAAACGCCATGATCCAAACGGCGTTGCAGGGCATTCTGAATACCCGGCATTGCCCGGAAATCCATGTCGGCTACCCATAGGGGGAGCATGTCGGGGTCGTCACAGTTGTCCCATTTGTAGCAATTCGTGCCACGGCGGGGAACGATTTCATCAAAGTTGTATTTCATGGTTATATCAGATTATGGTTAAATGACTTCGATCTTACAATCAGCAGGAGCCTTTTGGTTGGGGTCGATGATAATCTCGCCCACAGTCCCACGAACAATGATGTTTCCGCTTGTCGGATTCTTTATGCTATGGACATGGCCGTTGATTGTGGCCTGAATCGTGCTATACTCAAAGGCGAGATTGGCATCGTCGCCCATCGTGCAGTCCTCCATTATCAGATTCTCACAGTAGCAAAGAGGTTGTTCGCCAGTGATGTGACAGCGCACGAGTTTCAGGTTCTTGGAATACCAGCCCAGATACTCGCCGTTGATTTCAGAGTCATAGACAGTGACATTCTCTGATTCCCAAAAAGCATCTTTGGTATTGAGCATGGCATTGTGGATTTCCACGTTCTTGCTATACTGAAACGAATAGTTGCCATCCTGATGATAGCGGTCGATGAAAACATTGTTGGTGTGCATGAACAGGTAATCGGCATTTTCGATACGACTGTCCTCGATGTGTACACGGTCACAGTCCCAAAGGGTCTCCTGTGCATTGGTAAACAGGCAATCCTTGAGGTTGATGTCTGTCATCCGACGAAACATCTTTGGAGCCTCGACACGACATCCCTGCATGGAAACATCGCTACTATACCAAAGCGACGAGCGGGCACTTTCTGCAAAGAAACAATCCTTCACGCGGAATCCGCGACACTCCCAGAAGACGTATTTCCCTTCAAAACGACAATTCTCAGCCTCTATGTTGCGGGTCTCCTTGATAGAAGATTCGCCCAGATGGATGGTTACGCCCTCGAGACGAAGGTCATGCTCACAATAGAGTGGCCGTTCACCACCAAATTCTTCATTCTTTATTACCTTCATATACCTTAATTTTTTTCATTTTCAAACGGACGAGGAAAATCAGGCCACGCACCGTGAGTTCGATGCACATGGCCAGCCAGACGCCACGCAGCCCCATCGTGCCGGCCAAGACAGCCGCCAATGGGATGCGCACCAACCAGATGCTGCCCAAATTCATGATGCACGGAACCAACGTATCGCCCAAGCCCATGAACACGCCATAGACTACAATAGATGCAGCATACATGGGTTCAGCAAACGCCTCGATGCGCAAGGCAGTTATGCCCTCGGCCTGAACAGCCACGTCGGGGGTCATCATTGCCATCAAAACAGGTGCTGCAAAATACATCACCACGCCCAACAACGACATAACGCCCATGCCCAATCCCACTGTCAGCACAGAGAAGGAACGAATGAGGTCGCTCCTCCTTGCCCCATAGCTTTGGCCTATCAGCGTGGTGGCTGCGTCGCCTATACCATAGCCAGGCATGTAGCAGAGACTCTCGACCACAATGCCTATGGTGTTGGCAGCAATGGCCACAGCACCCAAAGGAGCCACAATGATGGTGCTCACAATCTGAGCTGCACAAAAGACGATGTGTTCGACTGCCATTGGCAGGCCTATGTGGAAACTGCGACGAATGACAGACCACTGAGGGCGGAATCTGCCAGGATGACCTATCAAGCGAAGTTCAGCACTGCGCGTAATAAGATAGGAGAAACTGCACACCGTTGTTATCACGCCTGCTATGGAAGTGGCCAAGGCCGCACCCACAACGCCCCAAATGGGGATAAGAAGCAAATTAAACACTACATCGAGGGCGCACATGAGCACTCCCATGGCCATGGGCACCTTCATGTTTCCACTACTGCGCAACATGCCATTAGACAGGAACAACAACTGCATAACAGGAACCGTAAGGCTCCACACAAGGAAGTATTTCGACGACAATGCAGCCACCTCCGGCGATCCGCCTAACCTGACGGGCCACCACGAATGGATGCTCACACAGAAAGCCGAGATAAGCAAACCTAAAGACAGGCACACCGTGATGGCCTGACGCAGGACATTGCGAGCCTCAGCATTCTCCTTGGCACCGATGTGATGCGCCACCAAAACGCCAAAACCCGCACCAATGGATGCCGACAAACCACCAAAGAGCCAGCACGTGGTGGAGACCAGACCTATAGAGGCTGTGGCATTGGCACCTAGTTGTCCCACCATCATCGTGTCGATGTACTGCATAACTATGGTGCTCAGTTGACCCAATATTGCAGGCAAGCTAAGCCATAGGACGAGTGAGAGTTTCTCACGCCTCGTCATGACGGCACCATCGCGCACCTTCAACAAGAGTTTTTGTTTCTTCGACATACTGATTCGCAAAACGCCTGCAAAGATAATAAAAAAACGGGAAAAACTTGACACATTGTCACGAAAAACGACAATTTGCCCCAGCTTCTTCCCGTTGTCTCTGTTTTTGTAGCTTTGGGAGCAGAAACAAAACCATAAAGAAAGGAGAATGAGACTATGAACCTGAACAAATTCACCATCAAGGCCCAAGAGGCTGTACAAGAAGCCGTCAAGCGTGTACAGCTGCAAGGCCAACAGAACATCGAACCCGAGCATCTGCTCGCTGGTGTGCTGAAGGTGGGCGAACAAGTGACACAGTTCGTCTTCCGCAAGCTTGGTGTCAACCCCACCCTTGTGCAACAGGCCACAGATGCCCAGATTGGCAGTTTGCCTCGAGTCACAGGCGGAGAACCCTACTTGAGTCGGGAAGCCAACGACGTACTCACACGAGCCGAGGACATGGCCCAGAAACAGGGCGACGAGTTTGTCTCCGTCGAACACCTGTTGCAGGCCATCCTTGCCACGCCATGCACTGCATCCAAGATTCTTAAGGACGCAGGCGTCACCGAACGTGAACTTGCTGCTGCCATCAAAGAACTGCGAGGCGGGCAGCGTGTTACCTCACAGTCAAGTGAGGACACCTACCAGAGTCTGTCGAAGTATGCCAAGAACCTCGTTGACGAAGCCCGTGCAGGACGGCTCGACCCCGTCATCGGACGAGACGAGGAAATCCGCCGTGTACTTCAGATTCTTTCGCGACGCACCAAGAACAACCCTATCCTGATAGGCGAACCCGGCACGGGTAAAACAGCCATCGTCGAAGGCCTTGCCCATCGTATTCTGCGCGGCGACGTGCCTGAGAACCTGCGTGACAAGCAACTTTATTCGCTTGACATGGGTGCCCTTATTGCAGGTGCCAAGTACAAGGGAGAGTTTGAGGAACGTCTGAAATCCGTTGTCAACGAGGTTACCAAGAGCGAAGGACAAATCATCCTCTTCATTGATGAAATCCATACCCTTGTGGGTGCCGGCAAGAGCGAGGGAGCCATGGATGCCGCCAACATTCTGAAACCCGCTCTGGCCCGAGGCGAATTGCGTTCGATTGGAGCAACCACACTCGACGAGTACCAGAAATACTTTGAGAAAGACAAGGCGCTGGAGCGTCGATTCCAGAGCGTCATGGTCGATGAGCCCGACGTGCCATCGAGCATCAGCATCCTGAGAGGATTGCGCGAAAGATATGAGAACCACCACAAAGTGCGTATCCAGGACAATGCCATCATTGCTGCCGTCACCCTCTCCCACCGCTACATCACCGACCGCTTCCTGCCAGACAAGGCCATCGACCTAATGGACGAGGCTGCCGCCAAGCTACGCATGGAGCGCGACAGCGTGCCCGAGGAACTCGACGAGATTACGCGCCGTCTGGCCCAGCTCGAAATCGAGCGCGAGAGCATCAAGCGCGAAACCAATGTGTCTGGCGAGCCTAACGATACTAGTAGCTCTAGTAATACTAGTGAAACTAGCCCAACTAACAAAATAGTCCAACTCGACAAAGAGATTGCCGAACTTCGCGAACAAGAGACGCAGTTCCGCGCCAAGTGGGAAGGCGAGCGCCAGCTAATTAACAAAATACAGCAGGACAAGCAGCAGATGGAGAACCTGCGACTGGAGGCTGAGCGCGCCGAGCGCGAGGGCGACTACGGGCGGGTAGCTGAGATACGCTATTCGAAGTTGAAGGCTTTGGAAGACGACATCAAGTCCATCCAGAGTCAGCTGACCACTGCACAGGGTGGCAACACACTCGTGCGCGAGGAAGTGACCGCCGACGACATCGCCGAGGTGGTGAGCCG
>DGUV01000032.1:0-268 GCA_002395775.1 Prevotellaceae bacterium UBA4301 | reverse complement strand
GCCGAGGTGGTGAGCCGCTGGACGGGCATCCCTGTCACCCGCATGTTGCAGTCGGAACGTGAAAAACTGCTGCACTTGGAGGAGGAGCTCCACAAACGGGTCATCGGGCAGGACGAGGCCATCACCGCCGTCTCCGATGCCGTGCGCCGCTCGCGGGCTGGACTGCAAGATCCTAAGCGTCCTATCTTCTCATTCATCTTCCTGGGTACTACGGGCGTGGGTAAGACGGAGCTGGCTAAGGCACTGGCCGAGTATCTGTTCAACGACG
>DGUV01000065.1 GCA_002395775.1 Prevotellaceae bacterium UBA4301 | reverse complement strand
CTACAGTCTGAAGCTGGTGGTTTTCTAAATCAGGAAGCACTCGCCGCGAAGCACAAAGTGTGTCGTAGAACTCATAATCTGGATAGTCCATCTGATAAACGCGGAAAACAGCTTTCAGGCAGCCCTCGTCAAAGGGCTTATTGTGTGCTACAAGTGGAAGACCTTCTATTAATGGTTCTATTTGCGCCCACACTTTGGGGAACACAGGGGCATCATCTGTATCTTCATGACAGAGGCCATGAACCTGTGAACACCAATAGTTATAATAGTTTGGCTCTGGCTGGATGAGAGAGTAGAACGAATCTACAATCTCACCATCCCTGACAATGACGATTCCCACAGAGCAAACGCTACTGCGTTCATTGTTTGCCGTTTCAAAGTCTATTGCTGCAAAGTCTTGCATATCTTCAATAACATCAATACAATAAATCTGTTATCTTTTCCCATTTGTCCCGTGAGGTTTCTGACAACGTACTCTTATACTCCGGATGTTGTTTCTTGGCATTCGGTTTTGATGCGGCAGATGAATTACCTTCCAACCAATCCACCTCAATGCCAATCATTGGTTTTCTTTTCAATTGGCGGTTCCATCCATTCGCGTACCAATCGCAACTGGTCTTAATTAACTCAATGGTTTCTTCTTTTGTCAAAATATAGAAATCCATTGTTTTTAATTCATCATCAGTCTTGACGAAAATCCATGGACCGATGACCTTATGCTCCAAATCTGGTATTGTCCCATCCAATTCTGAAGTTAATCCGGTCAAAATGTTATGGGTTTTGCCTAACTTCACCTGAATCATTACGCTTTTGCCCGTCTTGCGATTCATGCATATCAGGTCTGCATTTTCATAGTTGTTACGAAAATCATTTAGGTTAATTACTTCTATGCCGTGCTTCAGAAGCTCTAACTCTGCAGCTTTTTCACCAATTCGCCCGTAGTCCAATTTTTGTTCCATAATATATATGTTTTGTTATCTCCAATCATATTCTGCTCCCAATGTTTCAAGACCTTGATATTTCCATGGTTCTTGGTCGAAGTTGGGAGTAAATTTTGCCATTAAGATTTTCTGCTTTTTTTCTTCTTCTGTATCTCTCCACCCATTAAAGCCCATGACACGCTGGTTGACACCAACGAAATCACTTGCATCCAATTGGAAGAACACTGTACCTACACGTGTCATGTGATAATTTTGGTGTAGACATTCTTCCAAAGACCAGTTGTGGTTGTCAAGGATGAAACAATACTCGCCTTTCCCTTCTTCTCGGCTCCATGCTCCAACAGCAAAATACTCGGTAGGTTCATCCTTTTTCTCCAACTTTATGACATCTCCAGTATAGATACCTTCTCCATTGTCATCGGAAAAGTCTGTAAGGACACCGGCAAATAAAACTCTGCGAGCATAGCCGCGCCCTTTACATTCATCACCAAAAACGTCCTCTACAACGTTCTGGTTATGGTCTTCCGCATATTTTTCGTCCTGCTCCCAAACATAGAAGTCATCGCCAAAGAAGAAGAAATTTCCGAAATAGGTATAACCGAATTTCTTGTTGGTTGCTACATAGCGGACTTTTATGCCTGGCAAGAATCTGTTTGTGCCCGAACCAATGTCATGACTATATTTTTGACAAAGATGTTTTAGGGTTAGGTCACTGATTGTCATGCTCATAATAATTGTTTTTTACTTGTTATACTTGTTCCACATTCTCTTTATCTTACCAGCAAGCTCCTTCCGAAGCCATTCGGGTTCGAGGACTTCTATATCCTCACCGTTCCAGAGGATTTCCTGTATGAAGTCGAAGGAGGGGCGGAGGTTGAGGGTGAAGATGCTATATTCCTCATTGCGTTCTATCTCTTCCTGCGACTCATGCATCTTCAAGTCACGGATATAATTGGCTTGACCTGCCACAACTTTCAGTTTGACGGTCTGCGGCTCTATACTTCGGTCAGCAATAATACCGAAACAATCTTCAAAGAATTCCTTGGCTGTCCAGTCCTTCGGCATCTCAAAAGTCTCATCTGTTGCTTGCAGAAAGTTGATACGATCAAGGGAATAGATGCGCGGTCCTTTCTCATAATAATATGAATAGGTACTGCGAGCCACCATGTACCATCGTTGTCTGAACAGTTTCACACAATAGGGCTGCACATCGAAGTTGTTTTCTTCGTCCTTCCAATAACTATGGTAGGTAATGTTGAGCACCCGATTTTCCTTCATCGCTTCGATGATGGGCTGAAGATAGTTCTGGCCAGATGGAACGTATTCCAAAATGATACGGTCTTTGATGCTTTGGCTGTTCGCCAAGACATTGCTAACACAGAAGGTGTTGTAGAGCCAGGAACGGAGTCCATTCTTACTAATATCTTCCTCGTTCTCGATATAGTAGCGGTATTCACCACGGTTCTCATTGACTATGCTGATGCCAAACATATCCCAGATGACATAACGCCAATTGTCAAAGGTACGTTTGGGAATGTCCACACCCCTGCTGATGTCATCACGAAGCCATAGTTCATTCAGTTCTTTGAATGAAATCTTCCGTCTGCGATGGATGGTCTCTATCACCCAGACATATTTGGTAATCAGGCTTTGCCCTCTATCATTGTCTACCATATAAAACGAATTTTTCTGCAAAAGTACATGAAGGCTACGCCATGTCGTGGCAGAGGTTTGAGAAAATCAAAAAAGTTGACCCTCTTGACACAGGTTTAGCCTTTGCGCTTAATGTTGTTGACGTAGTATTGTGCATACGGATGTGATTTCGTATTGGTCGGATTGATTGCAAATACTTTTGACTACAAATATAGTTATTTCCCTCCTATTGACAAAAATTCCGGGCATTGAACCGTTAAAAAAGTGCAAATATCCCCAAGCGCTTGCATGGGTGCATAATAATTTGTAATTTTGTAGCCAATTTGAAATGTAAGTAACCATAAACAGGAAATAAGGTAATGAAAAAGCTTATAGTATTGGCCCTCGTGGCCATGACGACACTGGGCATGCAGGCTCAGGAAGAACTGATGAAGTATGGCGACTTTGAGTCGTGGGTGACCCGCACCATCAAGGAGAGCGGCATCATCGGCGGAAAGACAAAGAGCATGGTGGAGATAGGTCCCAACATGAAGTACACTCCCAAGGCATACACCAATCAGGGAGGTTCGCCCTGGGCCACGAGCAATATCTATGCCCATGTCAAGGGCGTGTCGAAGACCAACACCAGCGTCTTCAAGGACACCCACAACGGCGGCACCTGCGTGAAGCTGCGCACCCATGTGGAGGGTGTGAAGGTGCTGGGCCTGGTGAACATCTATGTGCTGGCTGCCGGTTCGCTCTTCACGGGCGAGATGGTGGAGCCCATCACCAGCAGTTCCAATCCCTTCCGCTATCTGGACCTGGGCATTCCCTTCACCCGTAGGCCCAAGGCTGTGAAGTTTGACTACAAGGTCCATCTGTCCGACTCGGCCAACGTCAAGATGACTGGTTTCAGCCGCAAGAAGACGATGACCACGAAGGACTATTGCGACGTGCAGTGCTATCTGCAGAAGCGTTGGGAGGACGAGGACGGCAACCTCCATGCCCTGCGCATCGGCACTCTGGTGCACCGCTTCACCTCCAGCACTCCCAACTGGCAGGAGGGTAAGTCGTTCCAGATTCACTACGGCAACATCTCCGGCAAGAGCTTCTTCAAGAGCTACATGGGCATGCTCGATGGCGAGGGCACCATCTATGCCCGCAACAGCAAGGGCAAGTTGGTGAAGGTCATCGAGGAAGGTTGGGCTGACGCTGACGAGACGCCCACCCACATCATCGTGAAGTTCAACTCCAGCTGTGGCGGTGCCTACATCGGCAGCCCCGGCAACACGCTGTGGGTGGACAATGTGAAACTGGTGTATTAGCATTTGGTATAATTGATGATAGAGACTCCATATTATATGTTGGAAGAGAGGTTGCTCAGGCGCAACCTTTCTTTGATTAAGCACGTGGAGGAAGAGAGTGGGGCAGAGGTGATTCTGGCCTTCAAGGCTTTTGCCTTGTGGAAGACGTTCCCCATCTTCCGTGAATACATCAGCCACACCACGGCCAGCAGTCCCTACGAAGCCCGTTTGGCGCTGGAGGAGTTCGGGTCGAAGGCCCACACCTATTCGCCGGCCTACACCGAGCAGGACTTTCCCACCATTCTGCGCTGCAGCAGTCACATCACCTTCAACAGCCTTTCGCAGTATCGGCGCTTCTCGCCTATGGTGCAGGACTACAACGAGCGGCATCCCGAGGAACGCATCTCGTGTGGGCTGCGTGTCAATCCCGAATACAGCGAGATAGAGACCGACCTCTACAACCCCTGTGCACCAGGTTCGCGCTTCGGCGTGCTGGCCAGTGAACTCTCACCTGTCGCTTCATCACTTCTCCCTTCCCTCGAAGGCTTCCATTGCCACAACCATTGCGAAAGCTCTGCTGAGGCCTTGCAGGAGAGCCTGAGACATCTGGAAGAGAAGTTCGGGAGATGGTTGCCCCAACTGAAATGGCTCAACCTGGGAGGCGGCCACCTGATGACGCGCAAGGACTACAACGTGGAGTTGCTCATCAGCCTGATAAAGGACTTGCGCCAGCGCTATCCCAACCTGCGCATCATCCTGGAGCCCGGGTCGGCCTTTGCCTGGCAGACGGGACCTCTGGTTGCCAGTGTGGTGGACATCGTGGAGAACCACGGCATACGGACCGCCATACTCGACGTCAGCTTCACCTGTCACATGCCCGACTGTCTGGAGATGCCCTATCATCCTCAGGTGCGTGGGGCAAGGACGCATGAGGAAATGCCCTCCCAGCCTCGGCCCTCCGTTCCCCATCTCTATCGCTTGGGCGGCAACAGCTGCCTTTCGGGCGACTACATGGGAATGTGGCAGTTTGACCATGAATTGCAGATAGGTGAGGAGGTCATATTTGAGGACATGATTCACTACACCACGGTGAAGACCACCATGTTCAACGGCATCCACCATCCCTCCATCGTGCTGAAGCATGAGGATGGTCAGCTGGAGGTATTGCGCCGGTTTACCTATGAGGACTACCGCGACCGAATGTGTTGATTAAACTTTTTTTGAAAATAAGTGCAAGAAAGTTTTGTCAGTTCGCAGAAAAGCACTACCTTTGTACCCGCAATTCAGAGGGATTGCACGAAGAGATTGAAAAAGTTGCGGCAATAGCTCAGTTGGTAGAGCACGACCTTGCCAAGGTCGGGGTCGCGAGTTCGAGTCTCGTTTGCCGCTCTTCGTAGTTTTTGGATTTTTGAGTGTTGCCCAGGTGGCGGAATGGTAGACGCGCTCGTTTCAGGTGCGAGTGTTGAGAGACGTGCAGGTTCGAGTCCTGTTCTGGGCACACAACTGATGGAGAGGTGGCGGAATGGTAGACGCGCTACTTTGAGGTGGTAGTGCCGCGAGGCGTGGGAGTTCGAGTCTCCTCCTCTTCACAAAGACAAAAACGACGAAATCTATAGATTATCCGATAATACATTCCATCCCCTTTAAGGGGATTTATTTTTTTTACCGCTTTGCCTTGTAGAGCTGATAGCTGTTCCACATGTTGTGCCAGATGCTGTAGAAGCCGCCGGCGATGCTTGTCACCGGTGTCAGGAACGTGTATCCCAGCCAGATGATGAAGACGGTGTTCTTCTGTCCGCAAGCCTGGGCGGCACTGATGGGGTCGGCATAGTGGCGGCCCACGCGTCTGCCCAGTGCAAACTGGAGGATGCAGGCCAGCAGCGAGGCTGCGGCAATGGCCAGCTGGTAGGTCCAAGGCAGTGTGGTGTGGACAATGCTCTTGACGCTGACACCAATGGCCAGCGACAGACTGACGGCCCACAGATGGAAGGGCAGGTCGCGCTTGCTGGAGAGCCATTCCGTGGACTTAGGCCACAGGCTGCGCATCACGACCGAAAGCACCAAAGGGCCCAGCAGCAACGGGAACACCCTGCTGATGATAATCAGGAAGGAGCGGAAAAACGTGTGTCCCTCGCTGGGATGAACCAAAGGCAGCAGGGCCGGAGCAAGCAGGGCTACGGCCAGGTTGATGAGGATGGTGTACATCATGAGCGTGCCGGCGTTGCCTCCCAACTTGCGGGTGACGACGGCTGCAGCAGTGGCAGTGGGACAAATGAAGCAAAGCATGGTGCCCTCGACGACCACCCTCCAATGGGTGTGAGGCGTGAGAATGAGCGCCAGGGCCAGCAGCGAGAACAGCCCCACTTGAAAGAGCAGCAGCCACCATTGCCAGCGATGGAAACGGAGGTCGGAGGGCCGCACCTTGCAGAAGGTGAGGAAGAGCATGGTAAAGAGCAGGGTGGGCTGCACGATGGCAATCAGACGGCCGACCCAGGCATGGGTGCAATCCAGTGCGGGGATGGCTGTATAGATGAAATAGGCTGCCGCACCGGCGAGCATGGCCAAGGGCAGTGTCCAATTTTTAATGAAATTCATCATAGCGGGTGCAAAGATAGTATTTTTTATTTTTTAATCTTTAATTTTTAATTAATTATTCGTATCTTTGCGGCCAAATAAGACAATCACGAAAAACAGTTACTATGAATTTATACCTTCGCTACTTCAACGAAGAGATTTTGGTAGAGAACGTTGAACAGGCCATCGATTTCCTGGCTCAGATTCCGGAAATCAAGCTTAACGAACCCCTTTGTCAGGATTTGAGGAAATATGCCGAAAGCAAGAATCCCTTTCCCAAGCGTTTCAAGGTGAGTCCCAAGGTCTATTTCATTGTCATCAAGACCACGGCCGCCACGATGGAGGAGTTCAAGGCCTATGCCACGGAGCCCGACGCTGAGGGAGGCGAAAAGGAGCATCCAGTTTCGAGCAAGGAGATGCAGAACCGCACGTTTACTGCGGAGAACCCTGGCTGGTATCTGGCAAAGATGAAGATGAAGCGGGTTGTGGCCATTGAGGGCACCAACAAGTTTGGCTATGTCGATTCCGACTTTGAGGCCAAGGTCAAGGCGCAGAGCATTCAGGACTGCTACAACCGTGTGGTTGACTATCTGCGCAACCGCATCGATGTGGACCCACGCAGTCAGTTCCCTTCAATCCGCGGGCGCAATTTCTCGGCCGAGTTCCTTGGTCAGGAACTCTGAGGCTGAGTTTCTCTCTTATCGTTTCTTGATGAGAATGTCGCGCAGGCTGTAGTTGTCCATGAAGCAACTCTGGTCCACGGAACCACGGATGCCTCGGATGCGACCGCTTGCACTGAACTGCCACATGGCAAATTTGGCGTTTCCGTTCAGTTCGGGGACGCCAGCGCTGTATTTGGCAATCATGAAGAGGTAGTCCTCGAAGTAGCCGGCAAGATATTTGTTGTAGAAGTTCTGGCCTGTGTAGATGATGGGCTTGACGCCATAGTAGTCCTCCACGCCCTTGAGGAACTGGCGCAGACGGTGGCGCATGTCGGCAGGCGATGCCTTTCCGCGGACTTCCACGTCAATCATCGGCACCAGGTCGTGGTCCTTCAGGTTGGGAACCACGGAGGTAAGGTTTTTCAGCTGGGCCGTCGGTGCTGCCGTCGGGCTGAAGAAGTGGTAGCATCCAACGGGAATCCCCACCCGTCGTGCCTCGCGCAGGTTGCGCTGGAACATGTTGTCCACCAGTCCGGCATTCTCCGTAGCCTTGATGTAGGCGTAGTTCACGTCCTTGTCGTCGGCCACGGCGTCCCAGTTGATTTGGTTCTGATAGTGCGAAACGTCTATTCCGCGCTTGCCCATGCTGTGATTCCTCCGTCTCTTGCTTATGACCAAGTCGGACAGGTGCCCCAGTGCTCTTTCGGGTTGCAGGGGAGCCGGCAGCACGTCAGGTTCCATGTAGGTAAGCTGTGACGTGGTGTTCTGTGTCTTGCGCTTGGCTGCCTCGGTGGGAGTCAGTGTCAGTATCAGGAAAAGTATGGCAAGTATGCGGTTCATAGTATTTTCGGCTTGGTCATGTGGGGTGGATAAAGTCTCCCTGCCCTTTTCGGTGGGGGCGGGGAGACTCTTAGTTTGTCTTCTTACTTGATCTCGATTTCTTCCTTCATGTCGATTTCCTCGCCCTTTTTGTTGTAGAATTCATACTCAAGGAAGGCCAGTTTCTGGCTGGGTATGACCCGTACGCCGAAACCGTACTTCATTTGCCACTGCCGTTTGATGGGCCACAGGCCTTGGTTGATGTAGGCCATGACGTAGGGATGGACGTGCAGGGTGAAGGAGCGGATGTTCAGCTTGTTGACGAGCATGTCGATTTTCGACTCCAGCACGTCGGTGAACATGAAGCTGCTCTTGATGACTCCCTTGCCGTGACAGGTGGGGCAGGTTTCGTCGACATTTACCTCGGTGGCGGGGCGCACGCGTTGGCGTGTGATTTGCATCAGTCCGAATTTGCTCAGTGGCAGTATGTTGTGGCGCGCACGGTCTTGCTTCATGTTTTCGCACATGCGCTCATACAGCTTTTGGCGGTCTTCGGCCAAATGCATGTCGATAAAGTCCACAACAATGATGCCTCCCATGTCGCGCAACCGCAACTGGCGTGCCAGTTCGTCGGCAGCTCCCAGATTGACTTCCAGGGCATTTGCCTCCTGGCCGTCGTCGTTTCGGGTGCGGTTGCCGCTGTTCACGTCCACCACCCACAGCGCTTCGGTGTGCTCGATGATCATGTAGGCACCGCGCTTGTAGGATACCGTCTTCCCGAAGGAGGACTTGATTTGACGTGTGATGTCGAAATTGTCGAAAATGGGGAGATTGCCCTTGTAGAACTTCACAATGTCGGCTCGCTCAGGGGCAATGATGGTGACATAGTCTTTCACCTCATGGAAAATCTTCTCATTGTCAACGTAGATGTTCTCATAGGAGGGGTTGAACAAATCGCGCAGCAGTCCCACGGCACGGCTGGTTTCCTCGTACACCATTGTGGGCAGTTGTTTGGCTGCGGTGGCTCGGTTGATGGCATCTTCCCAACGGGCTACGAGCACTTTCATCTCGTTGTCGAGCTCAGCCACCCGTTTGCCTTCGGCCACAGTGCGTACGATGACGCCGAAGTTCTTGGGTTTGATGCTCTGTATCACCTGTTTCAGTCGGGCTCGTTCGGCCGACGACTTGATTTTTGATGATACCGACACCTTGTCCTGGAAGGGCATGAGCACCAGATAGCGCCCGGGGAACGAGATTTCGCAGGTCATGCGAGGACCCTTTGTCGAGATGGGTTCCTTCACCACCTGCACAAGCATCTCTTGTCCCTGTTGCAGCAGGTTCTGTATGCTCCCTTCCTTTCCGAGTTCGCTTTCGATGTGTGCCTTGCTGATGGGCAGGGGGCCTTTCTTGCGCACCTGTTTCAGGTACTTGTCGAGAGACAGGAATTCGGGTCCGAGGTCAAGATAATGCAGGAACGCATCGCGCTCGTGGCCTGCACTCACAAAGCAGGCATTGAGCCCGGGCATCAGCTTGCGCACCTTGGCCAGGTAGATGTTGCCTACGCTGTACGATGCGCTTTGCTCTTCCTCCTGAAACTCCATCAGACGTTTGTCTTCCGTCAGCGCAATGGAGATTTTTTTGGAGTTGGCACTGATAAACAGTTCGCTATTCATTTCTTCTTGATTGTGGTCTCGGAGGGGTTTCCATTAAACAAAGAACAAACTCTCGCTAAGGTGTTCTTCGCGGTGAGTTTGTTCTTTATTATTGGCTCACTTATTTGCTCTTGTGTCTGTTCTTACGCAGTCTCTTCTTACGCTTGTGAGTCGACATCTTGTGTCTTTTCTTCTTCTTTCCGCTTGGCATAGCTCAAATGTTTTTTATTAGTTAATAATACTTATTTCGCATATTTCGGCTGCAAAGATAATAAAAATTTACGAATTACGAATTACGAATCCCCATTTTTTTATATCTTTGTATGATGAACCACACGGATTTCTCACTTCGCCTGCTCGAGTGGTATGGCAACAACGGTCGTCAGCTGCCTTGGCGGCAGACGACCGACCCCTATCGCATCTGGATTTCGGAGGTCATCCTCCAGCAGACGCGTGTGGCGCAGGGCTACGACTATTTTCTGCGCTTCATCCAGCGTTTCCCCGATGTAATGTCGCTGGCCGCTGCCTCGGAGGACGAGGTGCTACGCCTGTGGCAGGGCTTGGGCTACTACAGCCGTGCCCGCAACCTCCATGCTGCTGCCCTTCAGATTCGTCAGCTGGGCCATTTCCCTGATACCTACGAGGACATTCGTCGCCTCAAAGGGGTGGGCGACTACACGGCTGCAGCCATAGCCTCGCTGGCCTTCGGGTTGCCCCATGCCGTGGTGGATGGCAATGTCTTCAGGGTGCTTGCCCGCTACTTTGGCATCGACACTCCCATCGACTCCTCTGCCGGTCGCCGACTCTTTGCTGCCCTGGCCCAGGAGATGCTCGTGAGCGAGCGGCCGGCCGACTACAACCAGGCCATCATGGACTTCGGTGCCCTGCAGTGCGTGCCCAAGTCGCCGCAATGTGAGGCTTGCCCGCTTTCCGAAACATGCCAGGCCTTTGCCGAGGGCAGGGTGGGGCAGTTGCCCGTGAAGCAGCATGTCGCTCGTGTGCGCGAGCGCTTTTTTACTTATGTCTATGTGCGCTGCAAGGGAGAAATCCTGCTCCAGCGTCGTCCGGCCGGCGACATCTGGCAGGGGCTCCATCAGCCCGCCATGCTCGAGAGCGAGTGTCCGTTGTCGGCCTCTGAGGTCCGCGAGTGGCTGGGATGCAAGGGGCGTCTCACCCTGCTTCGCTCTGACGTGCGCCATCAGCTCACTCACCAGCTTCTCCATGCCGATTTCTATCTCTTTGAGCCTCCCATGCGTCCCTCCCTTCCGGGGCAGTGGATAAAAGAATCGGAGCGCGACCATTATGCCGTGCCCCGACTTGTTGAACAGCTCTACGAGTCAGTCAGCGAATAGCTTTAGCCTTGTCCGTTTACTCGTCCAGTTTCTCTTTCAGGAACCGTCCCGTGTAGCTCTCCTTGCACTCGGCCACCTGTTCGGGCGTGCCCTGTGCCACCAGATATCCGCCTCGGTCGCCTCCCTCTGGCCCAAGGTCTATGATGTGGTCGGCACATTTGATGACGTCCAGGTTGTGTTCGATGACAACGATGGTGTGGCCGTGGCTGAGCAGTCCCTCAAAGGCTGCCAGCAGCTTCTTGATGTCGTGGAAGTGCAGTCCCGTGGTGGGTTCGTCAAAGATGAAAATCGTGGGCTCGTGCTTCTCCTGTCCCAGGTAGTAGGCCAGTTTGACACGCTGGTTCTCGCCTCCAGAGAGGGTGGACGACGATTGTCCGAGCTTGATGTAGCCCAGTCCTACGTCCTGCAGGGGCTTCAGTCGGTTGACAATCTTCTTCTGCCCGTGTTCCGAGAAGAACTCGATGGCCTGGTTCACCGTCATGTCCAGCACGTCGCACACGTCCTTGCCCTGGAACTTCACCTCCAGCAAGTCGCTCTTGAAACGCTTTCCGTGACACGATTCGCACTCCAGCACCAGGTCGGCCATGAACTGCATCTCCACGGTCACCGTGCCCTCTCCCTTACATTCCTCACACCTTCCGCCCTCGGTGTTGAAACTGAAGTATCCGGCCGTGTAGCCCATCTGCTTGGCCAGCGGTTGGTCGGCATAGAGCTTGCGTATATCGTCCCATGCCTTCACGTAGGTCACGGGGTTCGAGCGGGTGGACTTGCCGATGGGGTTTTGGTCCACAAACTCGATGTGGCGCACCTGTTTCATGTCGCCCTCCAGCGACAGGTGTTCGCCCGGACGGTCGGCAGGTTCGTCCAGTTGGCGCTTCATGGCCAGGTAGAGAATGTCCCTCACGAGGGTGGACTTTCCGCTTCCGCTCACGCCCGTCACGCAGGTCATCACGTTCAGGGGGAACTTCACGTCCAGCCCCTTCAGGTTATTGGCACGCGCACCCTTAACTTCGATGTAGTTGTTCCACGGCCTCCGGCTCTTGGGCACGGGCAGTGTGTCCTCGCCCGTCAGGAAGGCCAATGTATGGGAGACGACCCCCTCCCCATTCCCTCCCCGGGGGGAGGGCGTAAGCACCTTCTTCCCCTGACTGCTCCCCTCCCTCGGGAGGGGCAGGGGGA
>DGUV01000057.1:13558-63633 GCA_002395775.1 Prevotellaceae bacterium UBA4301 | reverse complement strand
CAACTTTTTGAACTGACAAAATATTGTAAGGACTTTTTTTGAAAAAACTTTCACCGGAGCCCCGACGGGGGCCTGCGGGCGCCTTTATACCTTTTTATATTTACGTATACGCTTATGCGAGGGAGGGGAGAATATCAAATAAGGCTACCATTCGTGTTAAGCCGTGCAGATGGTAACGAAGTAGCCGCCGGACTCATTGGAATTCTGGAAGTAAATAGTCATAATCTTCTTACGCCTGCGTATATCAGAATTTTAAGAATTCTATTTATATGTGCGTATATTTGCATTTTTTCAAATTAAACGGCTTTTTTCTCATTGAAAATGATTATCTTTGCAATCGTTAAATTCAAAAAACGAAATGAACGATGACCTATTTCAATCAGTTCCACAAGGAGGCATCGGAGCGCAAGAGGCGGAAAATAGAAGAATCGAAGCAATCGCCGATGAACTCCGTCGACGCTGCAAATTATATGAAACGCAACGTAGAGATGGCCAGTCGTATGTAAGCCCGTTTGAGGCTGAGCAACGAGTTGCAGAACTCTTTGCTAAAGAGTGCGGTCTTTGGATTCCCATGGAACAGGTATTTAATTTAGGGACACCAGGACCTTGTGGCAACGAGAATGACACCTACGTTTCAAACGATATAATCTTTAAGGTTAACAACCTGCTGAACAGCGGAAGCATCCTCCGTCTGCTTGAGAAAGTCAGGATGCACAATGAGATTTTCCCCGATACTTTTTACCAGCTCCATGCTTTTACAGGTTTCGATGGCCGTACCATCATGCCTATATTACGGCAAGACCTTGTGAAAAATGCTGAACCTACGCCTCAAATTGCTATTGATACCTATATGGCTGCCCTCGATTTCAACCGTGAGGATGTAGTTGGCTGTTATTCCAATCCCGACTATATTGTCTGGGACTTGATTCCCCGAAATGTCCTTCGTGACCGCGATGGTGACATTTTTGTTGTAGATGCCGAGATAAAGAAGAAATAACAAAAAAAATTGCTTATGGAGTTTGTGCTGAATGAATATCATCGCAATACATCTGATGAAGAACTGATTGCCGACGTGAAACGGGTGGCAGGTCTTTTGCAGCAAGAATCTTTAACACAGAAAGAGTATAAGCAGCATGGGGCATATAATCCTGCAACAATAGCCCGTCGTTTTGGCACATGGAATGATGCTTTGAAGAAAGCGGGCCTGGTTTTGGAGAGAGTGAAACTATATAAACAACACAAGTATTGTGAATCCGATGAGGCTTTCTTTGAAGATATACGTCGCGTAGCCCAACAATTGGGGAAATCGTTTGTTTCAAGGAACGAATATGAAGAATATGGAATATACGCTTCTGGTATACGGCAAAAAAAGTATAAAGGGTGGAACGGACTCTTAAAAGCCGCAGGATTAGAACCAACGCCTTTTAGGACAGGACCAAATAGAAAATATACAAATAAAGAAATCTTTGAAGAAATAGAGCGGGTATGGATATTGTTAGGTAGACAGCCGAAATATATAGAAGCTAGGAACGGAGGATTATTTCGTTTTTCTGAAACTGTTCTGTGTAATCATTTCGGTAGTTGGCGCAAGGCATTAGAAGCCTTTGTAGCTTACATCAACTCTGACGATGACAACGACAAAGACTCGCAAACAGAACCTACAGAAACGATAGAGCCACTGACGAACAACGCCGAAGGAATTACCATCAGGCATAAAACCAACCGTAACATTGATCTTCGTATGAGATTTCGAGTTATGGCTCGTGACCATTTCAAGTGCTGCAAATGCGGGAAATCACCAGCTACCGACCCGACGGTGATACTTCACATTGACCATATATATCCTTGGGCCAAAGGTGGAGAGACTGTGATGGAAAACTTACAGACACTCTGCTCAGAATGCAACTTGGGCAAGAGCGATTTGCTGATTGATAACGAATAAAGTATTGAAATTCTATCTTCTGAACATCGGTCAAACTCGCTCGCACATGGCAGATGAATCGGCCCCTATTGACATGTAGGTATAGACGACACGTCAATCGACCTCAAACGACACGTCGATTGAGACGAGTCGACGCATCGATTGGACGAGTCCCATACGTGGGACTGGCCGAAGGTTCAGGAATCATCGGACTTAGGCTCGGGAACCCTTATATTTTCCGTCCGCGATAGAAGTCGAGTATCTTCTGACGGAAGAGGTAGGTGTAGCGAGCCTGTATCTGGCCCGACTCGGCACGCAGGTAGCGGGTCTTGGCATCATGGAAGTCGGTGACGGTGGCCTTGCCGTTCTCGTACTTACGCTGCATGAGCTCGAAGGCCGTCTGGGCACTGGCCAGGGCGGCATCGCTGCTCTCACACTGGCGACTGGCAGCCACGGCATTGTAGTAGGCCTGCTGTATCTCCTTGTAGAGCGACTTCTTCGTCTGGTCGAGCCTCAGTTGCTGGGTATGCACCTGCAGACGGGCTGCACGGATATTGTTGCGCGTGGCGAGGCGATTGAAGATGGGAACGGAAAGGGAGACCCCGAAATACTGATTGAAATTGTCGCGCAACTGCGAACCGAAGTTGGCTACGCTGTAGCCCGAGGTGTTGTAGTAGCTGGTGCCGATGCCGGCATTGAAGTAGAGCGAGGGATAGAGGGCGCTTTTGGCCACCACGACGCTCTTCTCGGCACTCTGCAGGCGCGTCTGCTCGGCCTGTATCTGGGGTTTGATGCCCAGGGCCTCGTTGTACACGAGGTCGGGCGATGGCAGTTCGTCTGCCTTGACGACATCCACCAGGGGAGTGGCCACACCGAAGCCCTCGGGTGAGTCGAGCTCCAGGAGCTGAGACAGTTCCAGCAGGGCCAGCATGTAGCTGTTGCGCTGCTGGGTGAGCGACAGTTCGTCGTTAGCCAACGTGGAACGAATCTGCGAGACCTCGGCCTCGGCGGCTTTCTGGTTCTGGAACAGCAGTTCCATGCGGCGCACCTGTGCCTGGCTCAGTTCCACCTGGCGCTCAGCCACAGCCACAAGGTCCTTCTGACAGATGGTCTCGAGGAAGGCCGACGTCACGCCAAGCATGACGTTCTCGCGGGCATGCTCAAAGTCCTGCAGGGCAGCCTGCAGACCGAGGCGACGCACCTTGACCTCCGCCGGCAGTCGTCCGCCCGTGATGAGGGGGAGGCTGGTGCCCAGGCTGAAGCTGGTGCTCTGCGTGTTGCGGTTCTGATAGGTGTTGTCGGCCGTCAGGGCGCGGCCGAAACTGAAGTTCTCGCCGATGCTGCCACTGAGGTCGGGCAGGCGGCTGTTGCGTGTCGTGCTGAGTGCAATCTCCTGCTGGCGCACGTTGTCCTGCTGTTGCAGGATGTTGATGTTGTGGGCCAAGGCATAGTCGATGCACTCCGTCAGCGACCACTCGCGGGTCTGCTGGGCAAAGGTATGCAACGATGCGCACACCAGAAGGGCTAAGATGGCAGTGCGTTTCATTTCTCGTCCTCCTTTAAGATTCCACGAACCTTCTCCCCTACCTTGACGCCACTCTTCACCTCGATGTCGATGCCGTTGCTCAGGCCCGTCTGCACCGCACGGCGCTGGAACTGCTGCTTGGGCACGGAGTCGGTGAGGACATAGACGAAGGTGCTGTCGCCAGAGAACTCGAGTGCCGACTCGGGCACGGTGATGGCCTTGGTGACGCGGTCGAGCACGATTTCGGCATTGGCGCCGTAGCCCGAGCGGAGGGTAACGGTGTCGGGTACCGAGAGGGCGGCCTTGATTTCGAACTGATTGGCGCCATTGGTCTCGCGGCCTTTGGGCGAGATGTACTCCAGTCGGGCATTCATCTCCAGGTTTTGCACGGCACCCACGGTGATGGTGACGGGCATGCCCTCGATGATGCGTCCCACCTCGGTCTCGTCGATGTTACCTCGGAAGATGAGGTTCGACATATCAGCCACGGTGGCGATGGTGGTACCGTCGTTGAAGGAGTTGCTCAGGATGACGGAGTTGCCGACCTTTACGGGGATGTCCAGAATGAGTCCGTCCACTGTGGAGCGCACCAGTGTGGTGCTCATCTTGGCATTGGAGAGTGAGATGCCCTCGCGCACAATATTGAGGGCGTCGCGACTGTTCGTCATCTCACTTTTGGCCTGCTTCAGAGTCACTTGCGACTTCTCATAGTCCTCGGCGCTCACCACCCGCTCCTGATAGAGCTTCTCCATGCGCTGGAAGTCGGTCTCGGCCTGTGCCAATGTGATTTCGGCCAGCCGGACACGGTTCTCCGCACTGTTCAGGCTGTTCATGTCGGGGATAACCTTCACCTTGGCAATCACTTCGTCCTTGCGGACCATCTGGCCCGCCTCCTTATACAGTTCGGCGATGATGCCGGAAATCTGCGGCTTGATGTTGACCTCGTCGCGCGGTTCTATCTTACCGGTCACGATGGTGGACTTCTCCAGGTCCTTCAACTGGACGGTGGAAATCTCGTACACCTTCTCTTTGGGGCGCGACTTTTGATACAGGAACACGAACGTCCCCACAAAGATGGCTGCAACCAAGGCAATAACTGCCCACTTGATAAACTTTTTCATATTTCTGAGTTATCTGAATTATCGGAGTTATCTGAGTCTTCTGAATTATCTGTGATTTCTAATTATTCTTCGCGCATGGCATCCACGGGTTTGATGTTCATGGCTCGCAGGGCTGGTGCCAAGCCGGCAATGATGCCCAGTACGGCAAGCAGGAGCGATGCGCCTACGGCCACACCGAACGAGATCTGGAACAGGGCGGAAGGATATTCGGCATGTGTGGCATTTTCCAACACCTGCAGTATGGCCACGGCCAGGGAAATGCCACTCATGCCAGCTATCAGCGTCAGCACGATGCTTTCGCTCATCACCATGGTTAGGATGTCCTTGGGCGTGGCACCAATGGCCCGGCGGATGCCAATCTCGGTAGTGCGTTCCTTCACCGTGACCACCATGATGTTGCTCACGCCGATGGCTCCGGCCAGGAGCGTGCCCAGACCAATCATCCACACCAGTATGCTCACACCTGCAAAGAGGTTGTCTATCATACTGAAGATGGCCTCCGTGTTCACTTTTATCAGAGCCTGTGTGTCGTCGGGATGTATCATATGCACACGCTTCAGCAAGGCCTCCACCCGATACTGCACCTCCGACATGGGATACTGGTCCTTGGCCACCAGTGCCAGGATGTCGACCTCGTTGCCGCGATTGTACATCTGCCGCATGGTTTCGTAAGGCAAGTAGACCGTGGTCTGCGGATTGCCTCCGATGTTGATGCCTCCCGAGGCCTTTCCGCTCACGCCTATGACGCAATAGTTGATGCTGTCGATTTGCAGGAACTGCCCACAGGGGTTCTCGGTGTCGGGGAACAACTCCTGAGCCACGCGACTGCCAATGACGCACACCTTCCGGTGCTGCAGGCCGTCGGCATCGGTCAGGGCGCGCCCAAACTTTATCTTGGGATTGTCCACCAGACTGTAGTCGGCATATTGCCCCAGGAGCGATATGCCGCAGGATTTGTCGTTGGCCAAGGCCCTTGCCCCCCAGCGGCGGATGGTGGGCGTGACGATACTAATTTCGGGCACCGTGTTGCGGATGCGTTCCACATCCTCCAACTCCAGGTGCCAGGCACGCCCGCTGCGGAATCCCTTGTAGGGCTCGCTGGTGGTGTTGGCAATCATGAATCCGGAATTGGAGGCCGCCCCGGCAAAGTTCTCGCCCAGCATGGTCTCCAGGCCACGGCCTCCGCCCATGAGGAGAATGAGCATGAAGACACCCCAGAAGATGCCGAAGGCCGTCAGGAACGTACGTGTACGGTTCTTGCGCAGGGAGTCGAAGATTTCCTCCCAAAGGTCAGCGTCAAATAGTTTCATGCTCTCAGTGCGTCTATGGTTTTAATCTTTACAGCCTTGCGCGCCGGAAAGAATCCGGCCAGCGCACCGGCCACTATAATCACGATGGTGGCCTGTATGCAGATGTGCAAGTCCACCGTCGGGTCGACGAAGTATTTGGCCTGGAACACGCCCAAGTCCATCACCTGATTGCCCACCGTGGCATCCATCCACTCGCAGAAGAAGATGCCCAGCAACATGCCTATGTAGCCAAAGATGGCCGTGATGGTGACACTCTCCAGCACCACCATCATGATGATGTTCCACGGACGTGCACCGATGGCCCGGCGGATGCCGAACTCACGTGTGCGTTCCTTGACGCTGATGAGCATGATGTTGCTCACGCTGACCACGCCGCTCAACAGGGTGAGCAGGCCCAGAATCCAGAACGAGCGGTTGAGGATGTTCATGGCGCGCTGCATCTGAATGTTGTCGCCGGCCTGGTTCCATATCCAGAGGGCACGGTCGTCCTCGGGGTCGAAGGAATGGATGTGGCTGGTGGCACGCGTGTACTCGGCGATGAACTGTTGCATGGCCGAGTCGGTGGGTATGTTGCGGGTGTTCATGGTCAGTTCGTCGATGAAGCGACCTTTATTATATATGGTACAAAGCGTGGTGTAGGGAACGTAGAAGTTGCTGCCGTTGAACATCTCGTTGACCTTGTACACGCCCACTACAGTGTAGAGGATGCTGCCCAACTTCACTTGCTGCCCTATCGGCGTTCCGCCCTCCTTGAAGAGGTCCTTACAGCTGTTGCTGCCTATGACGCACACCTTGCGTTTCTCCTTCAGGTCCATCTCGTTGACGAACCGTCCCTCCAACATCTCTACGGCCTGCGAGGCAGCGTACTCGGAATAGACACCCACCATGGAGGTGCTGCTGACGTAGTGGCCCCCATGACTGGCCACCACCCCATCGTTGGTCACCGTCGGTATGGCAGTGGTAATCTGGTGGGGGAAGTGTCGGCGGCTCATCTCCAGGTCGCGGTCATCGAGGCGTATCAGGCGTCCCTCCTTGATGCCCTCCCAGGGGCGGGTGGTCATGCCGCCGAAGACATGAACGGCATCGAAGGCAAAGCCTCCCATGTTGTACTGGAAGGAATGGATGACTCCATTGCCCGCGCCCTGCAGCACAATGAGCAGAAACAGTCCGCTCACCACGGCAAAGCCCGTGGCTATGGTGCGCATGAGGTTGCGACTCAGGGTTCCCTGTATCTCGTGAAAAAGTTCAAACATACGATCTTTTCACAATGGACAATTCACATTTCATAATGCACAATGCGCAATGCCTTTATGGTCATTTCATCACTCCGTCCACACCGAAAGGCGTATGGGCCGAACCGTCGTTCACCTCTATGTTTTCGATTTGTCCGTCCATGATATGCACTATCTTCTCTGCCTGATAGGCCACGCCGCTCTCATGCGTCACCACGATGATGGTCAGTCCCTGCTCGTGCAACTTCTTCAAGAGCTGCATCACCTCCAGCGAAGTCTTGCTGTCCAAGGCACCGGTCGGTTCGTCGGCCAGGATGATGCGCGGCTGGGTGATGAGGGCACGGGCAATGGCCACACGCTGCTTTTGTCCGCCGGAGAGTTCGTTGGGCAGGTGATGGGCCCACTCCTTCAGTCCCACCTTCTCCAGATACTCCATGGCCAGCTGGTTGCGCTTCCGTCGGCCGACGCCCTGATAGAACAAGGGCAGGGCCACGTTTTCCATGGCATCCTTGAAACTGATCAGATTGAAGCTCTGGAAGATGAAGCCTATCATGCGGTTGCGGTAGTCCGCTGCACGTGTCTCCGAGAGATTGCGTATGAGTGTTCCGTCGAGCCGATATTCACCCTCGTCATAATCGTCCAGGATGCCCAGTATGTTCAGCAGCGTCGACTTGCCGGAGCCCGATGCGCCCATGATGGCTACGAACTCACCGCGCCCAATGTGCAAGTCGATGCCTTTGAGCACATGCAGCGGCTGGACACCCTGGTACGTCTTATGGATGTTAGTCAGATGAATCATCTCTTCAGGTTCGAAGTATCAATCTTGCTGGCTCCGCTCTGTTCACACGACAACGTGCCTCGGCACTCGCCACTCAGTACGGCATTGCCTGCACCGTTAATTTCGATGCTCAAGTCCTGACAGAACACGTTGGCCTTGACCTCACCGGCACCGTTCACCTCAATTTCAACATCGCCCGTTGTGGTCACCTTTCCGATGTCGCACTTCCCGGCTCCGCTGATTTCAACATTCAACGATGGCAGTGTGAGGTCTTCGATGCTTATCTCTCCGGCCCCTTCTATCTCGATGTTTAACTCGCCGGGGAGCGACATGGCGCCAGGCATCTCAAAGCGGCCGGCTCCGGCGAACTCGATGTCGGTCAGGTTGGGAGCCGTGACAAAGAGCGTGACGGCAGACGTGTTCTTGTTGACCTTACCGCTGAAATTCTTAGGTTCGACCTTCAGGTCGTTCTTCTTGACAACGAACTTATACTCGTCCAGGCACTTCTCGTTGCCACGGACACGCACGGAAAAGACAGAGTCCTGAACAAACACGACACGCACGGCTCCTCTGGCATCAATGGCTGAGAAGAGAGGCAGGTCGAGGTCGCGCTCTGTGACGCTGCCCCACTTGACGGTGTCTTCTTTCTCAAATTCTCCTGAAGACTCATTGACGGCCTTCATGGCCAACTTGTGGGCCATCTCGGTGCAACTGGTGAAAGACATTGCCGCTGCTGCAAACAGTACAAGGGCGGAAAGAATACTACGAGTTTTCATGATGTTTTTGTTTTGTTTGTTATATAATTACATGGCCTTCACTCATCGACAACCTCCTTGAGGGAAACATGCTGGGCATCGTGCTGACGGTCGACGGCAATGAGCAGGATGGGCTGCATCGTGTAGGAGAGTGTGTCGGTGCCGCGATTCGCACTGTACCAGAAATAGAGATTCGACTTTCCGAGCAGGTCCTTATAAGCATACAAATGCTCGTCGTACAACTCCGTCTGTTGGTTCGTAACCGGCAGGACGACTGAGATTACAAACTGGCGTTCGAAATCCACGGGCGTGGGCTTTCCGTCCGCGCCCATCAACGTAGCCATGCCGAAGAGACTGTCGAACCGCTCCTGAGTATCAATCTTAGGATTCGAGGGTATCTGGGCATCGTTGCGGAAGAAATAGTGCTTCAGCACTGTATATGGCACTTCTGTCATCACGGGTTTCGGATCGCAAGCCGCAAAGACTAAGAAGAAGAGACCCAACGACATAAGGGAGAAAATGTTTCGTGGTTTCATAGCTTATTTGGTTTCATATTCATTAAACTGGTTAATTACTTCGTCCATCGTGATGCCAATGGCATGCATCGACTGGAAGAGTTCGGGCAACTGCTCATGGAAAAACTCCTCCTTGCGCAGGGCTTCTATTTCCTCCACGGCCCCCAGGGCCACGAAATTGCCCAGACCGCGACGGACGGTGACGATTCCGTGCAACTGCAGCCACTCGAAGGAGCGGGCCACGGTGTTGACGTTCACCTCCACTTCTGCAGCATACTCGCGCACGCTGGGCAACTTGGCATCCTCGGGGTACTTACCGGAGAGGATTTCATCCATGACGTGCTCGGCTATCTGCAGGTATATGGCTTTTTGATTCTTGAAGTCCATAGTGATAATTTACTTATTACGTTTTGTTGTGATTTGTGCACGGCAATAGAGGCGGTACGACAGCCACCAGCAGAAGACGGTGACGGCCGTGAGGAAGATTGTGGCAGTCCACTTGAAGCCTATCCTCACCTGGTCAATGTCGAGGTTCTTCAGCCAATCCCAATCCATATCTGCAAAGAAGGGTATGCACAGCCCCATACAGAAGATGGAGAGGAAGCCCAGTCCCCAGTGGAAGAGGTAGGTCCAGAGCACATTGTGCTTGTACTTGATGGCATTTCCCAGCACGAAGGTGGAGACGAAGGTTATCAGGCCAAGGTCCGCATGCAGCGTAAGCCAAAATGCAGCATTGCCTCCCAGGAGCGGCAACCCCGTCTGAGCTATCACATTGGTACCAAAGAAGATGGAGGCGTAAGGCGTCCATTGGGCATAGGAGAAGCCATAGACGATGCCGACAAAGAGATATTGAAGGGCAGCGAGTAGGAAGAAGCTGACCACATAGGTCAGGAAGGCACCGCCGATGGTGACCAGGGCATGGAAGAGAAACTTCTCGCCGTTCGATGCGGGCAGGGTAAGTTCCTTGATGCGTGTCTGCTTGGTCAGCAGGTTGTGGAACGTGTAACCGGCCAGGATGGGCAGGGCGAAGACGAAGCAACCGCACATCCAGGTGCCCAGACTGGTTCCGGGCACACTGGCCAGGGCCCACTCGGTATTGTGGATGATGCCAAACACCCAGATGGTCTTCAGGATGAACATCAGCAAGGGCAGACTCATGACGAGGAACAGGCTCAGGGCCAACTTGAGGTATTGCGAGCGATTGATGGCGAAGTTCCAACGCGCTACATTGAGAAATCTATCTAATTTCATGACTGTAAAAAGTTTAATCGTTAAAAAGGATAATCATTTAATCGCTTTCAGGGGCATCAGTTCTTCGTCAGCGTCTCGATGAAAAGTTTCTCGATGTCGATAGGCGCCTCGTCGCTCTCCTCCAACTTCTGGTCGAGCAGGACGCGGTTGCGGTCAACGATGACCACGTGGTCCAGCAGATGCTCCACGTCGTGCACCTGATGGGTGGAGATGATGATGGTCTTGTCCTCCGACATGCCGGCCACCACTACCTTGCGGAACAGGCTCTTCGAGAGGATGTCCAGCCCGTTGGTGGGTTCGTCCAGGAGCAGGTATTTCGTATTGGCAGCCAGGGCGATGCAGATATACACCTTCTTCTTCTGTCCCATGCTGAGGGCTCCCAGATTGACGTCGGCGGGCATCTCAAACTCGCGCATGCAACGCTCCAGAAGATCCTCGCTGAATCGGGGATAGAAGGGCTTCAAAGCCTTGACATAATTCTTGAGAGAGATGGCCGGTAGGTCGTATTCCTCGGGAACGATGAACATGTCGGCCAGCGTATCGGCCTTACGGCTCGATGCATCTACGCCGTCCACTTCCACCGTGCCTCCCTGTGCACGTAGCAGACCCGTGATGAGATACAAGAGCGTGCTCTTGCCCGTGCCGTTCTTTCCTAACAATCCGTACACGCCTCCATCCTGAAACTGGAGGGAGAAGTCCTCCAGCACCCGTGCCGAAGGAGCGTAACCAAAGGTAACATTCTTAATACTAATCATAGCAATTGAATTAGTTATTTAGTGTAATAGTTTATTAGTACACTGCAAAGGTAAGGCAATTAGAACAAATACAACAAGGATTTACATCATTTTAACACTTTTTTAACACTTCGGGGGCGTTATATAGGCAATTTTTATGTAACTTCGCCTCAGCAATCCATGCTCATGTGCATATATACCTATATATAATAGTAGAATGATGAGAAAAACAATCCTTTTTGCACTGGCAGCCCTGGTGGGACTGAGTGCCTGCTCCCAGAAGAGTGAGAAACAAAGTGAAGAACCTAAGGAAGCGAAAACATTGGTGGCCTACTTCTCGGCATCGGGCGTGACTCGCGGTGTGGCCCAGCAACTGGCCGAAGTAGCTGGCGCCGACCTACACGAGATAGCCCCGGCAGAAGCTTATACGGAAGCTGACCTGGACTGGCGCGACAGTCTCAGCCGATCGAGCGTCGAGATGAAGGACAAGAGCAGCCGCCCGGCACTGGCCGAGACTGACCTGAAACTTGAGGACTACAATGTCATCTACGTCGGCTATCCCATCTGGTGGGGAACCTGCCCGACCATCATCAACACCTTCCTCGAAGCCTATGAACTGACGGGCAAGACCATCATTCCCTTTGCTACCTCGGGCGGGAGCGGCATCGAACAGTCGCAGAAAGACCTGAGCGAGGCCTATCCCCAGGCTACATGGAAACAGGGGAAACTGCTGAACAGCCCAACGCGCGAAGCCTTGGAAGCCTTCGTGAAAACCACAGAATAACTTAAAGCCCTTAATGCTCTTAGATACTTTCAGAACATTAAGGGCTTTTTAAAATGAATCAGCGAGCGGAAGCAGAGCGAGACCCGAGCCGCTTGCCATCCTTTCGCCATGTGACAATCCACGACTGAAGCCGGGTGGTGAATGTATCGCCCGAAGCTGAAAGAATCTCACCCGTTGCCGAGATGCTGAATGAATGGAGGCGACGCCCCGCGACATCGTAGGTGTAGTACCACGATTTCCCTACCTGAATGATGTAGAACTCCGACGTATAGGCCACCAAACGCCCCTGACTGGTACTGAACGAGCGGATGCGGCGGCCTTGCTCATCATAGATGTAATACCACGAAGAAGTGGACTCGATGTAGGCAATCTTCTGCGCCATTGCAAGCAAGGGACAGAAGAGAAGGATAAGCAGCAAGAGACGTCTTATCATAGCGTGTCGATGATGTAGTTCTTGGTTGACATATCGTAGTAGAGGGCTTCGAGTTCCTGCAAAGTCAGGCGACCTATGGCCCGTTCAATCACACGAAGAAGTTCCTCACGACGATACTCTTCTGATTGGCTATAGTGTTCAGTGTAGGGCATGATGAGGTGAGAGTTTAGCACGAATGATATAATAGATTTTCTTTCCCGCAATGAGCAGGGTGACAGCAGTCAGGATGAGCACAACGCCCAGGCAGATGCGCACCGTCAGCCGTTCGCCAAAGACCAGCGTACCCACGAGCAAAGCCGTGATAGGCTCCAAAGCGCCTAAGATGGCAGCCGAGGTGGAGCCAATCTTACGGATGCTGATGGTCATGGCCACCAACGAGATGATGGTGGGGAACAACGCCAGACAGAAGGCACACATCCAGCCCAGTGCCGTCTGAGGCAACTGGAGTTCGGTGAGCCCCCGCGTGCGAACCACATAGATGAGGATGCCAAACGAAAGCGCATAAAAGGTGAGTTTCTGAGAAGGCATACGCGCTATGGACGAATGGTTGACTCCCACAATGTAGATGGCGTAGGACAATGACGAAAGCAGAACCAACGTCACACCAAAGAGTGAGACCGTAGCCCCTGTGCTGGTCTTGGTCAGCAGCAGTATGCCACCGAAGGCCAACAGGATGCACACCCACGTGAGTGCCGATGCCCGTTCGCCAAAGAACAAGGCCATGATGATGGCCACAAGGACGGGATACATGAACAATATGGTGGATGCAATGCCCGCGTCCATGTAGTTATAACTAAGGAACAAGAACAAGCTGCTGGCAGAGAACAGTAGGCCAAAGACGGCCAGAGGGAACCAGTCACGCCTATGCACACGCATGTCCATACGACGTGCCTTCATCATCACAGCCATCATCAGGATGGCAAACGCATAGCGAAAGAAAAGGACCGAATCCGCCCCCATACCCTCCTGATAGAGAGGGAGGGCAAAGAGCGGATTCAGGCCGTAGGATGCGGCAGCAATGCTGCCCATAGTAAAGCCTTTAATTCGAGGTGTCAAATGAAACTATGAATTTAAAGTTCAAGACCTTAGCATACCTTCTCAAGACGCTTCATCATGGCAAACATGAAGAGGGCGGCTATGATGCAGACTGCGATGAATACACCCCAAACCACCGTAAGCGAGATGTCGCCCCAAAGGTAACCACCTACGCCGACGAGTTTGTTACCAATGGCTGTAGCAACAAACCAGCCACCCATCATCAGACCCTTATACTTGGGAGGAGCCACTTTCGAGACAAAGGAAATGCCCATAGGAGAGAGCAGCAACTCGCCAAAGGTGAGAACGAGATAGGTGCTGATGAGCCAATAAGGCGAAACGAACATGGCTGCATCGCCTGCCGATTTCTGCTCATTGGGAGTGAGCAACCCCTTGGAGGCAACCATCATGAGCAGGAAGGCGGCGGCAGCAACCAACATACCATAGGCTATCTTGCGAGGAGCCGAAGGTTCCTTACCTTTCTTGGCAAGCGTACTGAAGATGAGCATGGAGAAGGGAGTCAGAGCCACCACATAGAAGGGGTTGAACTGCTGGAAAATAGGAGCACTGATGTCGATGGAACCACTGACACGGCTATATTGCCAGCCAAGGAAACAAAGTGCTACTGCAACGACTGCTGCAGAGATGCTCTTTGCCTTCACGGTCTTGCTCTGGAAGACAGAGAAACCGGCATAAACGATGGCGATGATGGCCACGAGATTCCATACATCGAAGCACATGCTCTGCAAGCCTTCAGATGACTTAGCCGTGAACTCATCGGCAAAATAGGTCAGCGAAAGACCATTCTGATGGAAGGCCATCCAGAAGAAGATGACAACGGCAAACACCAGACACAGGGCCACGATGCGCTGTTTGGTTTCTTCCTTGGTCAGCTCCTGCACGGGTTCGGCCACTTCTGCATCCCCCTTGACGGCTGCAACCTTGCCGCCCTCGGTGTGGCGGAAGGTACTGCGGGTAGCATAGTAGATGATGATGGAGAGGATGAGCGAAGCGCAAGCCACCGCAAAGGAGAAGTGGTAGGCATCGTTGGAAGAGTAACCCAACGAGGTTTCGGCCCATTCTTTAATCTTCACGGCTGCCGTAGGAGCGAACAGGGCACCGATGTTAATAGCCATGTAGAAGAGAGAGAAGCCAGCATCGCGCTTCGAAGCATACTGCGGGTCGTCATACAGGTTGCCTACCATCACCTGCAGGTTGCCCTTGAACAGACCAGTACCCAGACTGATAAGCAACAGGGCCAACAACATTACGATGAGCGCAAACATGTCGCCACCAAAGGGGAACGACAGCAGCAGATAACCCACAAACATGATGATGATGCCGATGGTGACCATGCGACCATAGCCCCAGCGGTCAGCTGCCATACCGCCAATGACGGGCAGGAAATAGACCAGCATCAGGAAATCGCTGTAGATTTCACCTGCCCAAGCAGGGTCGAGACCGAAATTTGCTCTCAAAAATAGTGCAAACACCGCAAGCATGGTGTAGTAGCCAAACCGCTCACCGGTGTTGGCCAGGGCTAATGCGTAGAGCCCCTTAGGTTGTCCTTCGAACATAATTTGTGAAATTTAGAAGTTTTAAAAGTTTATTTGTTCAATTTGTTTTACCAAGTATGAGATTCACCAGGGCCGTGACATCAGCAATGGTGATACCGCCATCACAATTGACATCAGCCGCTACATGGTCATACAGGTTTTCTGCGTCTTTGCCAAGGATGATGTTGACCAGCGCCGTGACATCCGCAATCGTGATGCTTCCGTCACGGTTGACATCGCCAACCTGCGAGGCGCACTGCCCCATCGCATAGTCTATGCCATCGCCCTGAGCTGCAACGATGGTGTAAGTGCCATCCTTGAGTCCGGCAGCCACAGCAGAGTTGACTGTAAACGACAAAGTATTGGAGATAGCGGCCAAATTGCCGTTGGCATCATATACCTTGAAGCCCACAGCTCCCTGCCCCCCAGTCAAAGTAACCGTTGTGCCACTGATGGTGAACTCGTATGCCTGAGTTATCTTAGCATCATACGTTTCGTAATAGCCCGTTTCTCCGAACGATTCCGGCGTTGCGTTATTGTAAGTGGGTAGTGTACTGCCTTTGCAACGGTCATCGAGGAACATGATGTTGCCACCCTTCTTTGTATATTGTTGCATAGTAGAACGGACTGTCTCGACATAGGCTTCAGAGGTCTGCACATAAAAGTTCCCATAGTCTCCATAATACCATGTGTAAGCATCTGGCAAGTCGTTCTCAACACTGACGGTAGGTGCAGTTTTCCAGAATCCCCACGCCTCAAAGAATTCCGACAGGTCGGTCTGCGTAATTTGTGCCGCATATTTGGCCACTTTCAGGTAATCGTCGGTAGCGGCTGCAGGATTAGAGCTATCCCTGCTCTTCAGAATAGGATCGGCCCGCAAAGCATCGTAGAGGTCACTCATGAAGTCGAATCCGCTGTTCGACGTCTCACCCTCTCGCACGTAGTGACCCATATAGTCGAAATAGAGCCACAACTGGAAGAACATCTTGTTGGAAATCCACAAGTCGCTGTATCCATTTGCCGAAGACCGGTTACCGCTGTAGTCAATCCACGAATATCCATCGCAGTTGTTGAAATGATTTATGAGTCCATCCACACCAGCACCACGACTTGAACGCGTAGTGGCAAACAATTCCTGCCCGCGCGCACTGGTAGTGGTAAGAAAATTCACGCACTGTGCCAGTGAGTTGTTCGACGACTCCGTCATGCCAGCCGTATTGATGGGCGTTTGATGGCCATGACCCAATTCGTGTTCAATGACCCATATGGAGCCACCGTCAGTGCCCACGTTGGTCAGGTTATTGAAGTTGAAAATTCCATTATAGTAGATGCCCGGCTGTGCATAGCCGTATGCTCCGGCGCTCCAGTAAGGATTGCCACTGCTGCTATCGAAATTGTTGACCATCATCTTGTAGCGTCCCGTCTGTTTCCACTTGTCACACCCTGCAAGACTCTCCAGATTGTCAAACACATAGTCGAAGATGTTCATTATACCTTCTACATTCTGGCTGTTAGATGGGTCAACGACACGTTCACGATAGGTGTTCAACATGGTAGAGTTTCCTTTCACATGCAGGTAGGTGCCCGAAAACATATTCTGTTTCATCCACTCCCAGTCGGCATTGGTGTGCCCATGGCCTCGCATATCGAAACAGCCGTTGCAAGTGCCACCCTCTATGTGAACCTTTATGTCTGGATAATCGTTGCATGACTTGTCAACGTCGTTGAGCAGATAGGAAATAAAAAGTTCACACTCAGAAGATACATAGAGAGCATTGCACCCACGCTGAAGGGTCATAGTGGTGCCCGTTCGGTCTATGCCCTTGACCAGTTCCACTTCTAATGTGGCACTACTATCCTTCAAGTCACTATCAACAAATATGTAGATAACGTCGCCCGCCTGGGCTTGAATTCCCGTAGGATGAAACAGATGGGCAAAAGGTCCGATGTTTGTAATGCTGCTCCACAATCGACAATTAGAGAAGATATCGTAGGCATGAATGCGGAAATCCTTTTCATATCGGTTCCACGTAGCATCAGCATTCCATGTATCGTTCTTTACGCGTACAGCCATTTCCTGCAAAGCGGAAGGCAGACTCGACATGGCCGATCGCAGCTGATCATCAGTCATCCCTGCATACTGGCTCCTGAGTACCGTGCAAGCATAGTCGGAAAAGAAGGTGGAAAGGGAAGGTGTGTACGAACTTGCATTGTTCACAGCGCTCTGTGCTTCGGCAATCTTTTCAAAGTCCTCTTCCGTCATTGTCACCTCCTCAAGGAACCACCGGCTGGGCTCGGAATAATGATCCCACCAATAAACCACCTTGTAGCTCTGAGTTGCAGCACAGTGAAGATAGGGAGAGAAAAGAAAATAGGTATCATCATAGTATGTGCCTGTACTAAGAGTGAAGGCATTGGCCGAAGAACCCGTCTTAAATTGCGTGGAATTCGCCGTGTTGCTCTGGATATACTCTCCTGTCAGCGCATTCTTGATGGTGTATGCGCTACCCGACTTTGTGAATTGCCACACCTGGGCATAATTGTCGTCTGCATTCGCAACTCCACTTACGACGCTACCATTGCCATCCATTGACAACGACGAATAGGAGTAGTTATGCAACCGGTAGTATTTGCCACTGGTAATACTGCTCACAGGAACATACGGATGAAAATACTCATACAACTGGGCCAAGGCTTGTGTGGGGTCGAAGTCGCCACTCTCGTAAACAGAGTATTGGTTACCTGCATCAAGGGTGGTATAAGAGTTGATGACCAGCCCATAGCTGTAGCCCGCTGAGGAGTTGACGCACGCACCCTCAACAAAAAGCTGGAAATGTTCGCCGTCGGACAGAGGGGTCATCGTGAGCGTGGCCTTCTCAGGAATGGCATTAAGGGGCCCCGTATTGTTCCCATAAGTTACGAATTTCTCATCTTCAATGCTATAAAGATAGTAGTTTCCCCTATACGAGATGATGGCAAAATCCTTTGCCGAAAGGCCGAGGGCCGACTTCACCGTCGAAGCCAGGCAGCCATTATAGGTGCTCAGCCAACCACGGTCACACTTCAGTTGATATGCTTTGTCGTTGCGCAGCGCCGTCAAGTCAGTGATAGTGTTGCCTTCTCGCATAACCGACACCGTCATATATGCCACATAAAGTGTATTGCCCATTTTCTCAGTTTGCAAAGTCAATTGGGTGGATTGTGCCGAAAGGCCTGAGCTATTGAGATATTGAAACTGCCCAACAGCACCATAAGAAGTTATCTTCACCGACGTTCCATCCTCTGCCGTCAGAGTATGCTGGGCATTAGATGTGTTGGCACTGGCCCCAATGGAGTAGCCCACAATGACGTAACCCTCGGGAGCCGTGAGCGTAATGGTATGAGTGTTAGTGTCACTTGTTGTAAGCGACAGGCAGTTGCCATAATTTCCATTCACATAGGTGCTACCCATTGTCAGCCCCTCCGAAGTGGCAATGGTGAGACCTGCAAAGCCCGAGGCTTCGTTGGTGACAAATGTATCTGAACCATTTAAGGAACCATATACTGTCGGCAAGTTATCAAAATCGGCAATTGTGATTTCCACAGCCTGCACACCGCTTACTCCCCCTAACAACATACAAAGGAGTAACAAAAAGGGGTAAAATCTCTTCATTTTTTTACAGCATCATTGACTTTAGTCAATATCTCGTGCAAATATACAAAATAATTCATAATTCACAATTCACAATTCATAATTTATGTCGACCTTTGCATGCGAAACGCAATAAAACACACTGATATGACACTCAAACCAAGACTTTTAGACTGTCTTCATGGCTACAATCGCGACACCTTCATGAAAGACCTCATGGCGGGCATCATCGTGGGCATCGTGGCCCTGCCATTGGCCATCGCCTTTGGCATTGCCTCGGGCGTCACACCCGAGAAGGGCATCGTCACAGCCATCGTGGCTGGTTTCATCATATCGCTGCTGGGCGGTACCAAGGTGCAGATTGGCGGCCCCACGGGTGCTTTCATCGTCATCATCTACGGCATCGTGAACAATCCCGCCTATGGGCTACAGGGTTTGCTCGTGGCCACTATGCTGGCAGGTGTCATCCTCATTGCCCTGGGAGCCTTCCGCCTGGGAGCCGTCATCAAGTTCATCCCCTACCCCATCATCATTGGTTTTACAGCCGGTATTGCGCTCACCATCTTCACCACGCAGATGGGCGACGTTCTGGGCCTGACACAGGAGGCGGTGACCGAAGGAGGTGACATCGTGCGCATCCCCCTGAAGACACCTGGCGACTTCATTGGCAAATGGGTATGCTATGCCCAGAACATCCAGTCGTTCAACCTCTGGAACTTTGTGGTGGCCGTGGCAGGCATCTTGATTATCATCTTCTCGCCTCGTCTGTTGCGCTCGGTACCTGTACTCAACAAAATCCCCGGCTCGCTCTGGTGCATCGTGTTAGGCACCGTGGCTGTGCTGGTAATGAAGCAGTACGGCATCACGGGCATCGACACCATTGGCGACCGTTTCCACATCCAGTCGCAACTGCCTCCCATGCAGGTCCCCCACATCACCTTTGCCATGGTTCAGCAACTGATGCCAGTGGCCTTCACCATTGCCATCCTGGGAGCCATAGAGAGTCTGCTCTCGGCAACGGTGGCCGACGGCGCCATTTCCGACCGTCATGACTCCAACATGGAACTCATTGCACAGGGCATTGCCAACATGGCAACCCCTCTCTTCGGCGGCATACCTGCAACTGGTGCTATTGCACGCACGATGACGAACATCAACAACGGAGGTCGCACGCCCGTGGCGGGTCTCATCCATGCCTGCGTGCTGCTGCTCATCCTGCTGTTGCTCATGCCCTATGCCGAATACATTCCCATGGCCTCGCTGGCCGCGGTGCTGGTAATGGTCAGCTACAACATGAGTGGCTGGCGTGCCGTGCGCGGATTGCTGAAAAATCCCAAGAGCGATGTTATCGTGCTTTCGGTCACCTTCCTGCTCACGGTCATCTTCGACCTTACGATTGCCATCGAGATTGGCCTCATCATTGCCTGCGCACTCTTCATCAAGCGCGTCATGGAGACCACGGAAATCAGTGTCATCAAGGACGAGATTGACCCTGCCGAAGAAGCTGACATGGCCCTGCAAGACGAGCATCTGACCATTCCCCGCGGCTGTGCCGTATATGAAATCAACGGTCCCTACTTCTTCGGCATTGCCAATAAGTTTGACGACCTGATGGGTGCCCTCGACCATGGACTGAAACCTCGGGTACAAATCATCCGCATGCGCAAGGTGCCCTTCATCGACTCCACCGGCATCCACAACCTGCAGAACCTTATCGACATGAACCATGAGGACGGCACACACGTCATCCTCTCAGGCGTTACGCCAAAGGTTCACAGTCAGTTGGAAAAAGCAGGATTCTATCAGAAGATGAATCCCGACCACATTTGCCCCCACATCGACGTGGCGTTGCAGAAGGCGCGTGCCCTGCTCGGGGAGTAATCAGCTGTGGGACTGATTGTCACGCAGCCTGATTTCCACACGACGAATCTTCCCACTGATGGTTTTGGGCAGTTCATCGACAAACTCCACGATGCGAGGATATTTGTAAGGTGCCGTCTCACGCTTGACGTGTTCCTGCAGTTCCTTGACAAGGACGTCGCCAGCCTTGTCCTTCCACTCGCGACCAAGCACGACAGTAGCCTTGACAACCATTCCACGCACTTCATCTGGCACACCTGTAATGGCACATTCCACCACGGCCTCGTGGGTCATCAGAGCCGACTCCACCTCGAAGGGCCCGATGCGATAGCCGCTCGATTTAATGACGTCGTCCGTGCGCCCCTCAAACCAGTAGTAGCCGTCCTCGTCACGCCAGGCCATGTCGCCGGTGTGATACACGCCATCGTGCCAAGCCTCTGCCGTCAGTTGGGCATCACGATAGTATTCTTTGAAAAGTCCCAACGGTTTCTTATCACCCACGCGCACCACGATTTCTCCCTTCTCACCATCCTCACACGAAGTGCCGTCAGGCTTCAGCAGGTCGATGTCGTACTGTGCATTGGGCATTCCCATAGAACCGGGTTTGGGTTTCATCCAGGGCATAGTGCCAAGCGTCATAGTGGTTTCCGTCTGGCCAAAGCCTTCCATCATCTGAATGCCCGTCTTCTCATAGAATTTCTCGAAAACGGCAGGATTCAGGGCCTCGCCAGCTGTCGTGCAATATTCCAGTGATGAAAGATCGTAGCGCGACAAGTCCTCACGAATCATGAAGCGATAGATGGTTGGTGGTGCACAGAAAGAGGTGACACGATACTTCTCGATTTGTCTCAACAGGGCGTCGGCCGAAAAACGTTCATGATCATAGACGAACACCGTGGCACCGGCAAACCACTGCCCGTAGAACTTTCCCCACACAGCCTTGCCCCAACCCGTGTCGGCCACGGTAAGGTGCAGCGAGCCTGGGTGCAGGTTATGCCAAAAGACACCTGTTGTCAGGTGCCCCATGGCATAGAGAAAGTCATGAGCCACCATCTTGGGTTCGCCACTGGTTCCGGAAGTGAAGTACATGAGCATCGTGTCGTCATTGTCGTTGACATGTGCCGGCCTTTTGAACTCGGGAGCCTGCAACCATTCGGCATGCCAGTCGTGCCAGCCTAAGGCTCCGTTGCTGAGGTGGATGTCCGGCGAGGCAGTGACTGCCACCAACGTCTCCACAGTTGGGCTGTCGGGCATTGCTGCTTCCACCTGCCCCATGACGTAGGGGTCATCCACACAAATGATGGCGCGCACCGAAGCACGCGTATTGCGATACACCACATCGTGACGCGTCAGCATGTGCGTGGCCGGGATGATTACTGCTCCCAGCTTGTGCAGGGCCAGCATCACCACCCACCATTCATAGCGACGCTTCAAGATGAGCATCACGGGGTCGCCCTTCCCTATGCCCAATTGCTGCAGGTAGGCTGCAGCCTGATTGCTTTGGGAGCGCAGCTGAGCAAAGGTGGCTCGGCGCTCCAGTCCCTCGTCGTTGGTCCACAGCAGGGCCAGCCTCCCAGGTTCCTCCTCTGCCCAGGCATCTACCACGTCATAGGCAAAGTTGAAGTGGTCGGGAACGATAAACTCCAGATTTCGGTTATAGTCTTCGACCGACTCGAAGTGTGTCTGTCGTAAAAATCTTTCTACCATTATCTAATATAATTATACGCTTCATTCCACCGTAAAAGCCAGGAAGCGGACGGGGCTCTCCCCCAGCGCTTTCATTCCGTGGGGGACGGTGGAGTCGAAATAGATGGAATCGCCCTCATCGAGACGGATGGTCTTGCCGCCGATGTAGAGTTCCATAGCCCCCTCAAGCACCATGTTGAATTCCTGCCCGGGATGAGTGTTCTTATAGACGACGTGCGCCTCGGGCTTGGGCTCCACGGTGACGATGAACACCTCGGCACGACGCTTGGCAAAGCCACTGGCCAGGCTCTGATACTTGTAGGCCTTCGTGCGCTCCACACTCATGCCCTGCCCCTTACGCACCACCGAGTAGGTCCTCATGTGCGGTTCCTCGTCAAACATCAGTGCGTCGGCACTCACACCATACTTCTTGGCAATCTTCATCAGGTTCGAGATGGTGANNCCGGGGTGGCTGTTCTTGTAGATGGTCCTGGCTCCTGGCTTCGGTTCTACGGTCACGATGAACACGTCGGCCTTGTGACCCACGAAACCGCCCACAAGACTCTGATATTTATAAGCCTTGGTACGCTCAATGCTCATGCCCTGTCCCTTACGTGTCACGTAGTATGACTTCATGTGAGGAGCCTCGGCAAAGATCAGCTCTTCCGTCGATACGCCATATTTGCGCGCTATCTTCATCAGGTTCGAGATGGTGATGTCCACCTCGCCCCGCTCGATACGTTCATACTTGTCGAGATTGATGCCACAAGTGTCGGCCACTTCTTGCGCCGACAAGTCGAGCACGTCGCGCAATCCGCGCAGACGTTCACCGATTTGTTTCAGCTGTGTATCCATCGTTCAACGGGCTTTGGGGGCACATATCCACAATACCACATAGGCCAGCACCCCGGTGCCGAACTCCAGTATGGCTGCCAGGAACAACACACGCACCAGCAGCGAATCTACACCAAAATACTCAGCTATGCCGCCACACACGCCGGCAATGCGCTTGTCCGTCTGGGACAGATAAAACTTCTTGTCGTCCATCTATTATGAATTTAGGGTTATCGTATCACACACATCCGGCAATGGCGTCCAGCACCTCGGCACGGTCAGTCCCCTCCTCCAGCACCACCAGCACCGTATCGTCGCCCGCCACCGTGCCCAGCACCTGCGTCAGGCGGGCCTGGTCGATGTCGTAGGCCACGTGCGAGGCGTGTCCGGGAGGAGTCTTCAGCACAGCCAGATTGCCCGAAAAGCGCACATCGACGGTACCCAACCGATGCAGCGCCTCCTGCGTCACATGCGTATCGCTTACGCGCCGGTATCCCTTGTCCTCGGGCAACACGTAGATGTAGCGGCCCCTTTCATCCTGCACCTTCGATACGCGCAGCAACTTCAGGTCGCGGCTCAGCGTGGCCTGTGCAGCCGCATAGCCAGCCTTCTCCAGTTCGTGCTGCAGTTCGTCTTGCTGTCCCACCTCGCCACGCGAGATAATCATCCTTATCACCTCCAGTCGGGCCTCTTTCTTTCCCATGCTTATTCAGTAAATATTCATTAGACAGGGCAAAAGTAACAAATATTCAACTCTTATGCAAGGAAATGAGGAATAAAGTAGTCAAGTAAACAACAAATCCCCGATTGAACAACTTTCAATCGGGGATTTCCTTGAAGTGGTGTCACCAGGAATCGAACCGGGGACACAAGGATTTTCAGTCCTTTGCTCTACCAACTGAGCTATGACACCATTTCGGTTTTGCGGTTGCAAAGGTACGCACTATATTCGACATGACCAAATAATTTTGGAAAAAAATAAAATAAATATCAGATATCAACTGCCATTTGTTGAATATTTCGCGACTTTAAGCGTTCAATTTCAGGTACTTTCGCTCTATGCCCGACATTCCGAGGGGTGACGTTTTCCGAGCAAAGCGAGGGAAGACATTCCAAATAGAATTTGGCCTATCGGTCTTGTTTTGCTCGCTTATTCGTACCTCTGAACTACGTTCTAAAGTACTCTCGCTCGAAAATACCCAAATAAAATTTGGTATTTTGCTCGCTTATTCGTACCTTTGCAGTCGCCTTTCGGGGCTTTCGGATAGTAGCGCAGTTGGTAGCGTACCACGTTCGGGACGTGGGGGTCGGGAGTTCGAGTCTCCTCTATCCGACCAAACGTGACAATCGGAATGATTCCGGTTGTCACGTTTCTTTTTAATCTTGCAAACCCGCGCACGCCTATTAAAAAAACAGATTAAACTTGGCGCAATGGAATATTATTGCTATCTTTGCCCATTCAAATACGGAAGAAAACTAAGGACTGCAGGATGGACCGTTCAGATACGCTACACTGGTTTGCCATGAGAGCCACCTATCGGCGCGAGACCAAGGCGCGCGACGAACTGGCAGAGGCCGGGGCGGAGACGTTTGTTCCCATGAGATGGACAAAGCGCAAGGTGGGCGAGCGCATGAAACGCGTCGAGGAACCCGCCATCCACAGCCTGGTCTTCGTGAAATGTTCCCAACCCTTCATCCAACATTTCAAGCTGCGACGCCCCTGGTTGCAATACATGTGTTCGATGGATTGCAACGGACTGCGACGTCCCATCGTGGTACCGGACGAGCAGATGGACGACTTCATCCGCGCCTCGTCGCTTGCCGAGGGCGAGGCCGAATACATCGACCCCACCACCACACCGCTGACACCCGGCACACGGGTGGTGGTGACGAGCGGCCCGTTTGAGGGCATGAAGGGAACCTACCAACGCGTGCAAGGCAAGCGGGCCCGGCAGTTTGTCATACAACTGGAGGGAGTGCTGGCCATGGCCATACAGATTTCGCCCAAACAGGTGGAAGTGATAACAAATTAGAAATCGAGAACTAAATACCTATAATAAAGTGAACAGAAAGATAGCTGTTGCCGGAACGGGCTATGTGGGCCTCTCCATAGCCACATTGCTGGCACAAAAGAATCAGGTGAAGGCCGTGGACGTGATACCCGAGAAAGTGGACCTCATCAACCGACACCGCTCGCCCATCCAGGACGAATACATCGAACGATACCTCACAGAGAAGCAACTCTCGCTCGAGGCCACACTGGACGGACGCACAGCCTACGCCGATGCCGAGTTTGTGGTCATAGCCGCTCCCACGAACTACGACCCCGTGAAGAACTACTTCGACACGTCACACGTAGAGGAGGTCATCAGCCTGGTAATGGAGGTGAACCCCAAGGCCATCATGGTCATCAAGAGTACCATCCCCGTAGGATACACCGAGGCCGTAAGGCAACGCTTCGGCACAAAGAACATCCTGTTCTCTCCCGAGTTTCTGCGCGAGTCGAAGGCGCTCTATGACAATCTCTATCCCAGCCGCATCATCGTGGGACGCCCAGAAGGCGACGAACGTCTGGACAAGGCTGCACGCGACTTTGCCGCCCTACTGCAGGAAGGAGCCCTGAAACAGGACATCCCCACCCTGTTCATGGGACTGACGGAGGCCGAGGCCGTGAAGCTCTTTGCCAACACCTATCTGGCCCTGCGCGTGAGCTACTTCAACGAACTGGACACCTATGCCGAGGCCAAGGGACTCTCCACCCACGACATCATCGAGGGCGTGAGCCTCGACCCGCGCATCGGACAGCACTACAACAACCCCTCCTTCGGCTACGGTGGCTACTGCCTGCCCAAGGACACCAAACAGCTGCTGGCCAACTATGCCGACGTGCCGCAGAACATGATGACGGCCATCGTGGAAAGTAACCGCACCCGCAAGGACTTCATTGCCGACCGCGTGCTGAAGATGGCCGGATACTACGACTACTACAACCGCGGCGACTACGCCCCCGACCACGAACGGCGTTGCGTGATTGGCGTCTTCCGCCTGACCATGAAGTCGAACAGCGACAACTTCCGCCAGTCCTCCATCCAGGGCGTCATGAAGCGGGTGAAGGCCAAGGGTGCCGAGGTCATCATCTACGAGCCCACGCTCAAGGACGGCAGCACGTTCTTCGGCAGTCGCGTGGTGAACGACCTGGAACAGTTCAAGCGCGAATCGCAGGCCATAATTGCCAACCGCTACGATGCCTGTCTTGACGATGTCAGTGAGAAGGTCTATACGAGAGATATCTTCCGCCGCGACTAAATGGCTTCACTGAAAGAGCGCACAGCCAAAGGCCTCATGTGGGGCTTGGTAAACAACGGCACTACGCAGTTGCTGAATGCCCTCTTTGCCATTCTCTACCTGCGGCGACTCATGCCCGAGGACTATGGCAAGATAGCCATGCTGATGGTGTTTGCCAACATCGCCAGCGCCCTGCAGGAGAGCGGTTTCACGGCCGCCCTGTGCAATCTGCGCGAGCCTTCGCATCGCGACTACAACGCCGTCTTCTGGTTCAACATCGGCGTCTCGGCCCTGCTCTATGCAATCCTCTTCCTGGGGGCCCCGCTCATTGTGCGTTTTTATCACGACCCCGACTTGCTGTGGCTCTCGCGCTATCTGTTCCTGGGCTTCTTCATCAGCAGCTGGGGCACCGTGCAAAGGGCCTACCTCTTCATCCACCTCATGAACAAGCAGACGGCCATCATTGCCGTCGTGGCCCTGCTCGTGTCGGGCATTGTGGGCGTGAGCATGGTCTATTGCGACATGGCCTACTGGGGACTGGCTACGCAGAATGTGCTCTTCATACTGATTGTGGCCGTAATGAACTGGTTCTACTCGCCCTGGCGGCCCACCCTCGACATCGACCTCAGGCCCGCCTGGCGCATGTTTGGGTTCAGCAGCAAGTTGCTGTTGCAGAACCTCTTCAACAACCTCAATGCCCATGCCTTTGGCGTGCTGCTGGGTCGTTTCTATGGCGACCATTCGGCAGGCGTCTATTCCAATGCCCGCAACTGGGACGACAAGGGCATCAACACCATCAACGGCATGGTCACAGGCGTGGCCCAGCCCGTACTTTCCCGTGTGCGCGACGACCAAGGACGCTATCGCAACGTGTTCCGCAAGATGTTGCGCTTCGTCTCCTTCATCTCCTTCCCCGCCATGCTGGGACTGGGACTGGTGGCTCGCGAGTTCCTGCTCATCGTAGGTGGCGAGAAATGGCTCGAAAGTGCCACCCTTCTGAGCATGCTCTCGCTCTATGGTGCCTTCTTCCCCATCACCACGCTCTATTCCAACATGACCATCAGCCAGGGACGCTCCAACATCAATCTCTGGTGCACCGTGGTGCTGTGCGTGCTCGTCTGGGCGGGCCTCATCGCGTTGTATCCCTATGGCCTGCGCCCGATGGTGGTCTTCTTCATCGCGCTCAACATTGCCTGGCTGGGTGTGTGGCAGTGGTTTGCCCACAGGCTCATCGGCCTGCGCCTCATGGATGTGCTGCGCGACGTGCTGCCCTTCCTTTTGTTCACACTGCTCGTCATGGGCCTCACCTGGTGGTTCACGCGCAGCATCACCAACCTTTGGCTTCTGCTCATCTCAAAGATACTCATCGCCACTGCGCTCTATGGCGGCATCATGTGGCTGAGCGGGGCCAAGATTATGCGAGAATCCGTCCAATACCTATTCCACAAGACCCATGACTAAGCGACTGGAGTGGCTCGACGCCATGCGTGGCCTGACAATGATACTGGTGGTGGCCTACCATGTGGCACAGATGTCGTTCGGGGTAAACGAGCGGACAAGCACCTCATTGCCCTTCCTGGTGCTGTTTCGCATGCCGCTGTTTTTCTTCGTCAGCGGTTTTCTGGCCTACAAGGCCAACTTCGAGTGGACATGGCCCAATGCCTTGCGGCTCACCTGGAAGAAGACGAAGATACAGGTCCTGCCCACCGTGGTCTTCATGTGTGTGTTCATCATCCTGCGCCGTCCCGAGTTCTGGGCCAGCTTTGAGTATTGCATGAAGAGCCCCACCAAGGGCGGATACTGGTTCACCTGGGTGCTCCTGCACATGTTTGTCATCTACTACATCGCCTGCCTCCTCCAGCAATGGATAAGTTCCAAATGGCTGAATGGCAAATATCCCCACTCCGTCATCTGGGTCCTGTTCGGCGTGAGCCTCATTGTCTATGAGACCCTCTATCTGCCCGATGTCACCTTCCACAAGGACCTCTTCTTCCGCTACTCCAGCCTCACGAAGACGATGAACTTCCTCCCCTTCTTCCTCTTCGGCAATCTGGTGCACCGCTATTGGGAACAGGCTCAAAAAGTGGCGGATTCATCGTGGTTCTACCCCATCCTGACCTTAGTGGCCTTCGTCGCCTGTGCCGACATCTTCCGCTGGCATTTCCTGCGCTTCGAGTGGACCAATCTGTCACGCACCGTGGCCATGTTCTCGTTGCTCACGATGGTGGTGGTCTTCTTCCGCAACTACGGAGAATGGTTCACCCACGACAAGCCCATCGGCCGATGGCTTCAGTACATAGGCGTCCGCACACTGGACATCTATCTCCTCCACTACATACTGCTGCCCAAGATTCCGGAAGTGGGCAAGTGGCTCAATGCCCATCACCCCAACTTCGTGCTGGAGGTGGTGGTCACCTTCGCCTCTGCCCTCGTGGTCATTGCCTTCTGCCTGCTCGTGAGCCAAGTGCTGCGCGTGAGTCCCCTGTTCCGCCAATACTTGTTTGGGCGCAAATAAGAATCCACCCATAACCCGTAATTCGTAAACCATGAACATAGCCTATCTCATCTCTGCCCACACCGATGCCCCTCAGTTGGCACGTCTCATCCTAGCCTTGCACGCCGATGCCGAGTTCTTCATCCACATCGACAAGAAGTCGGACATACGCCCCTTCAAGGAAGCCATAACGGCAAAAAACGTCCATTTCATCGAGAATCGGATAGATGTCCGTTGGGGCACACTCATTGAGGTGGAATACCAGATGGCACTCATACGTGCAGCCGTTCAGCACCCGCGGCACTTCGACCGCATCTTCTTTCTCTCCGGCATGGACTATCCGCTGTGGAGCAACGGGCACATCACCCGCTGGATGGAGGAGCAGGGCGACCGCGAGACACTGCAGGGGATATGCATGGACACGGACTACATACAGGGCCAGCAGCGCGAACTGTACACCCTGAGCCGTCCCCTGTTCCGCCTGTTCAGCAACCAGTGGAACCAGCGTCTCTCCATCCTCTGCCGCAAGGCTTTGGGCGCCGTGGGCTATCGCAAGCGACTGTCATTCGGGATTGGCATCGACACATGGCACCTCTACAAAGGCTCGGCCTGGTGGTGCATCAGCGAGGAGTTGGCACGCTACGTGCTGGAGACCTACCAACAGTGTCCCGAAGTGAAGCAATACTTCCGCGACAGCTTCGGTCAGGCAGAGACCGTGATACAGACCATCGCCTTCAACTCGCCCAAGTGGGCACCCAAGTGCATGCTCACGGAAGGCCCATACCCCGGGCTGGACGCACTCACTCCCCTACACTTCATCATCTACGAGCCCGTCATCAAGGTGATGGAAGCCTCGGACTTCCCTACCCTGATGGCAAGTGGAAAGATGTTTGCACGAAAGTTTCGGAGCGGAATCAGCGATGAAGTGGTGGCGCTGATTGACGGGCACCGTCACATGGACTGATGCAGCCGACGCACCTCCTCGAGCGTGAGCCTATGCTCCAGGTCGGTGAAGTAATGAGGATGGGAAATGCGCTTCTCGGGCGGTGGCAGTTGCATGTAGTCGCCATAGAGCAGCGTCAGGTATTTGTCGTAGGCACGCGGCACGGTCACGGTGGTCGTCTCAAAAGGCAACTCCACCACGTCGCTGAACCATTCACTCTGGAAGATGCGGCCCTCCCATTGCGTCACGCACACACATTTCGGCCCGTGCCCTCCCACATAAGTCTTTTCGAAATCGAGAAAGGCCTGCAGGTAGCGACGAGGATTCCGACGTCGCCACAGGTTCAGGACGCGCAGTCCCAGCCCGTGCACATCGGCCTCCCTGACACAACGCCACCACGAACGCAGGGAATAGCGGCTCAGCGCACTGATATACTTGTCGAAATAGTGATGACTGCGATACTGCCGGGCGGTGATTACGTCGTCCGGCTCATCGAACTCGTCCAAGGGGAAGATGTCGATATACACTCCCATGACCAGCGGCAGGCGTTCGAACTCCCAGATGGTGGACGTGAGGCTGCTGATCTTGGCAAAGGGCATGTAGTAGCCGGGTGTGGAGGTAGAGATGATTTCATAGTGCGCGTCAGCCAACTCGTCGCCAAGGGAGAGCAGACGGTTGTAGTCGGCCCGGGGCATGTAGATGTCGATGTCATCGTCCCAGGGAATGAATCCCTTGTGACGCACGGCTCCCAGCACCGTGCCCCCACAGGCCACATAACGCAGTCCGTGCCGCGCGAGGAAGTCTTTGGTGAAAAGAAACGTCTCCAGAAGTTTCTGCTTCAAAGGGTCATCTATCATCTCGGTCGAATGGATTTCAGTCGAAAAGATTGAGGAACTGCTCGGCACACCAGAGTTGCCACTTCTGGTTGCCCGTGAGCTCTTGCATGGGAATGTCCTTGCGGAACTCCTTGCGCGTGGGGCCCGTCCAGTCCTTGAAGATGGTGTCCACGGGTCGAGGCATGGGCATCTTGAAGGGAATCTCCAGTTCGGGATACTTCATGGCATAGAGTCCGCGCACCAGGTATTTGGGTTCGCCGTTACGCACGCGCTGCATGTCCAGCGGTTCGGCCATCACGAGGCGGGCGTAGGGGTCATAATAAGGCATACGGGCCACGCCGAAGGCATTGAGATAGGAGCTGGAACTCTCGATGGCAAACACCTCGTCCATGAATCGCATGACATCGATGCCGTCGGTCCCCACGCGGTAAGGCTCGTACAGCTCGGCCTGGCTGACCGGATTGGCGAGCACCAGCTCGGGGTCGAGGAAGGTGTAGCGGCGCACGAAGGCGTCGAAGGTCCATTCGGGAGTGATAAGTTTGTCCATGCCGCCGAAGATGAGGTCGGCACTCTCGCCCACCAGCACCATCTCCACCCCGTCCTTCCGGGCCTGTATGGCCGCCTTATAGATCTGGGGCTCTATGCTGTGCACCGGGGCATCCTTTGCCGCCATCACGATGGGTGTGTATCGCTTGAAGTCGTCGAAGTCGATATCTATCAGATGATGTTGCAGGCCAAACTTCCGGCAGTATTTGGCAGCCCGCTCTACGTCGGCATCAAACACCCCGGTGTCCGAGGTGAAGGTGTAGGCGTGACTGCCCGGACGCAGATAGGCAGCCAGGTTGGCGCTGTCCATTCCTCCGGAGAGCAGGATGCCGATGTGGTCGTAGCGCGCATAGAGGGCATCCATCTGCCGCTGTATCTCGCGGTCGATGTCGGCACTGGTGACGACGGGTATCTGTTCCTCTTTCGGTATGGGTTCGTAGTTGTGGTGGCGGAATCCCGGGTAGAAGTCCATGCCCTCCTTCCAGATGTAGCGGAAGGCGATGTACGAACTCAGGCAAAAGTCTTTGTTGCTCATAGTCTCAATGGTTTAGTTTCGGGAATGTCCGTATTCAGTCCTTGTCGCGCACGGCAGTCAGGGCTTCCGTGATTTTGGTCGAGGACACGCCATGGGTGTACGGGAAATAGACGATGCGGATGCCCGCCTCGCTGAAGTGCTTCTCATATTCCTTCCACTTGTCGGTCCCATACCAGTCGTCGCCGACGAAGAGTATCGTGGCCCCGAGCTTCTTGCACATCGTGAGCTTGTCCATGTCGTACTGGGGCACGGCGGCGTCCACGCACTTGATGTTGCGCACAATCTCAATGCGGTCCGAGAAGGGTATCATGGGATTCTTCCCTTTGTAGGTCACCAGTTCGTCCACGGTGACGCCCACGATGAGCTTGTCGCACAGCCCCTTGGCGTTCTTCAGCAGGGTCAGATGACCAATGTGGAACAGGTCGAACACGCCGGCCGTGTAGCCTATCACAATCTCCTTTTTGTTTTCTTCCATCTTCTTTCTTCTTTCCTTTTTATTCCCAAGTTATCGGAGTCACTCCTTCGGCCACCTTCCGCTCAGCCACGGCACCCTCTCGATGTAGGGCACAAGCCAGGCACAGATGAGGAATATGGCGGGCAGGAGTATCAATACGTCGTCGTAGCGCCCATAGATGCTGCGGGCAAAGCACAGGTGCATGAACTTATAGTAATAGAGCATGGGATAGTGACTGACGAAGAACACCATCGAGTGCTGGCCAATGAAGTTGACAACGGGCACCCGGGGCAAGTGGGTGCTAATGAGCAAGCCCGACAGGCCGCACAGGATGACGGTGATGTTGAGCACCGTGATGACGGGGTCGCCCGTGAACTTGTTGTTCGACATCGTGTAGGAGCAGTCGTGGAAGACAGCGTTGCTGACGATGAAGACCAGCACCAGGGCAAAGGATATCCACATGGCCGTCTCCTCGCGCCAGCGTCCCAGCATGCGGCTCCACACGCGCCCGAGTTCAAAGAAGAAGATGCCCATGAACACATTGCTCAGTCCCAGCCACAGGGGATTCTTCAGCGTGAAGAGCCAATAGCCGATGAAGGGGAACGAGAAGTAGAGGAGCGAGCTGTAGTGCTGCACCATAGGGGGCGTCCTGCGGAACAGCCAGTGGCGTCCCTTCTCCAGGAAGTGGATGGCGATGTAGGCCGCAAAGAAACTGATGAGGAACCACGTCGGATTGTTGCCATAGAAAGAGCCGTTCTCCCAAATGTGCGGCCATTCGAGGGGTTCGATGGGATTGTGGAACCGATTGAGCAGGAACGGGAGGAACGAGAAGTAGATGGCTCCCCCGATGAGTCCCGTCGTCAGGTAGGGCACGAGCAGGCGCATGGCCTTGTCCTTGCAGTACTGGCGGCTGGGACCGAGCACGCTCTTGTTGAAATAGCCGGCCTTGAAGAAGAAGAACGACATGAAATAGTAGGTCCACTGCATCACCTCGCGCCACCAGTCGTCGTCGGCATGGCCGCAGAAGGCCATGATGTGCAGGCTCACCATGCGTATGATGCAGATGCCGCAAAGGAAGTCGAAAGCGTGGTTACGAGGTTTCATCGGGACAAAGTTACTACTTTTTCGGGAATCTACCACTCAACCACGGCAATTTTTCGATGCGAGGCACCAAAGCGGAACAAAGAATGAAGATGATGACCAGCAGAATGCCCACGTGGAACCACTGCCCACGGATGCTGACATGGGCCACCATGAGCCCCATGCGATAGAGGTAGAGGACGGGATAGTGCATGACGAAGAACACCATCGAATGTTCCCCGACGAAGCCCAGCAAGGGCACCCGCCGAAGGGGCAGGGAGAGCAGGATGCCCGACAGGCCGCAGACGGCACAGACGGTGTTCACCACCGCACCCCAGGGCCGCTGCACCCACTTGTTGAGGGCCATGTCGCACTCGCCATGCCAATGGCGGTTGCCATAGAGGAAGAGGACAACCAGAACTACCGAGAGGGCCACGAACCACCCTCGGGGCAACCGCCTCTCCGCCTGGTGCCACCAATGTCCGAGCTCGAAGCAGAACACCGCCATCGGCACATTGCCCAGACTCATCCACAGGGGATTGCCCTGCCTCCACAACCACACGCTCAGCACCGGCAGCAAGGGCCACAGGAAGTTGACACGGGAAAGCAGGCGCCGCCACAGGTGGACGACGACATACATCATGAAGAAGGAAAACAGGAACCACACGGGCGGATTGCCATAGAACTGACTGGCCTCCCACAGATGGCTCCAGCGCACCTGGCGCATCGTGGAGGCAAAGACCTGCGGCCAGCCGTAGAGGAAGGCAAAGTAGATGGCGTTGCCTATCAGTCCCCACATCAGGTAGGGAATCAGCAGCCTGCGGGCCTTGTCCCGAATGAAGGCGCGCGAGGAGCCCGCCACTGTCTTGTTGAAGTACCCGGCCTTGAAGAAGAAGAACGAGAGGAAAAAGAACGTCCACGCCATGAGCTTCCCAAAGTGATACTCGCCCCGCAGGTGGCACATGCCCACGACATGCAGCATGACCATCCTCACTATGCACAGGCCGCACAGGAGGTCGAAGGCGTGATTTCTCATTCGTCCGTTTGTCATTGCGGCCACAAAGTTACGGCTAAGCAAGCGAAAAAGCAAGCAAACCGCGATTTTTCCAAGGCCCCGAGGCCCATTCGCCTATATCAAGGGCCCCGAACGCCTAAGGCTCGGACACGAAACACCTAAGGCTTGGACACGAAACGCCTAAGGCTCGGGGGCAAATCGCTTAGGCCTCTTAGCTGAAAGACTTAGGTCTTACAGCCGAAAGACTTAAGTCTTACAAATGAAAGATTTAGGTCTTGCAGGCGAAAGACTTAAGTCTTACAAGCGAAAGACCTAAGTCTTGCAGGCGAAGGACCTAAGTCTATAGACCAAACCGCCTAAGCGTCTGGCAGGAAAGGCCCAAGTGAAACGGGCAAGAGGCAGAGGCGTAACGGGCAAGAGGCAGAGGCGTAACGGGCGGAAGGCAGAGGCGTAACGGGCGGAAGGCATAGGCGTAACGGGCAGAAGGCAGAGGCTATACCTCGCAGACGTGGCGGAGCCCCACGGACCGCAAGGGAGATAAATGCCCCGATTTATTTGGTTTTTCACTCGGTTTACACTATCTTTGCGACATGAAACATGCACCCGTAGCACTATTCGTCTATAATCGGGCGGACAACACACGCTGCACGCTGGAGGCGCTGGCACGCAACACGCTGGCCCGAGAGACGCAGGTCTATGTCTTCTCCGACGGGGGGCGCGACGAACAGTCGTGGGCCCTGGTCAACGAAGTGCGCAGGGTGGTGGGCGAGTTTGCCGAGGCCTTTGCGGGGCTACAGTTGGTTGCGCGGCCCGAGAACTTCTATCTGGAACGCAACATCACCGAAGGCATCGCCCAGGTCCTGGAGACGCACGACCGCATCATCGTGCTGGAGGACGACATCGTCACCTCGCCCCACTATCTCGAATACATGAACCAGGCCTTCGACCTCTACCAGGACGTGCCGCGCGTCATGCACGTCGCAGGCTTCACCAATCTGGCCCTCGACGACATGCCCTTCTACTTCACTCCCCACATGAGCGGATGGGGATGGGGAACATGGAAAGACCGATGGAATGGGCACTTTTTGCACTATTCGACACGCGAGGAGGCGCTTGAGGGCCTGACTGCAAAGGACCTCGACCGCATACAGTATGGCGGCGTCTTCCGCTGTCTGCAGAGTCTGGACAAGCGCCCCATCCCCTGGGACATCTGTTGGGAACTGGCCATCTACCGCGCCCAGGGACTCTGCCTGACGCCCGGGCGCACGATGGTACGCAACATCGGCCTCCAGCAGGGCACCCACTTCCGCTCGTTCCGCCTGCTGCAATGGTACGAATTCGACCGCCCGCCGCAACAGGAGCCCCTGCCATTAAGCAAGGTGGAGCACCCCGAGGCCAATCCCGCCATCGAAGCCCAGTTTGCCCAGGCCATACGGGACTGGGGCATCCGCTACACGCCTCTGGGCAAGGTGGTGCGCTACATCTACAAGAAGCTGAAGCCATGAAGATACTCATCCTGAACACCACGGAACGGATCGGCGGGGCGGCCATTGCTGCCAGCCGACTGGCCCATGCCCTCAGGCAAGAAGGCGCAGAGGTGGAGATGGCTTGCCGAAGGGGCAAGGGGCCGTTCTATTGGGATCGGCTGCGCATCTTCCTGGCCAACGGACTGAGCAAACGGGGCCTGTGGCAGGTGGACATTGCCAACTGCGGCGAAGATATCACAAAGACGCGGGCTTTCCAAGAGGCCGATGTCATCCATCTCCATTGGGTCAACCAGGGATTCCTCTCTCTGAGAGGCCTCGAGCGCATACTCAAGAGCGGTAAGCGCATCATCTGGACCCTCCACGACCAGTGGCCCTATGCCGGCATCTGCCACTACGCAGAGGACTGCACGCGCTTCCATTCCCACTGCCACCACTGTCCCCAACTCATGAGGCCCGCTGCCCGCGACCTTTCCTGCAAGGTGTTCGAGGCCAAGCGCCGCATCTATGCCCAGGCCGACATCACCTTTGTGGGCTGCAGCCAGTGGATAGCCGACGAGGCACGCCGCAGTGCCCTCACCCAAGGCCACCGCATCGTCAGCATCCCCAATGCCATCAACCACTCCGTGTTCCGCCCCATGCCTAAGGCAGAGGCTCGGCGCCGCTTCGGCCTGCCCGGGGAGGGGAAGATGGTGCTCTTCATCTGCCAGAAGGTGACGGACGAGCGCAAGGGCATGCGCTATCTGGAGGAAGCCATGAAGGAACTGCCCGAGGTGCGGGTGGTGCGCGTGGGCAACGGGGGCGACTTCGAGATTCACGACGAAGCCACCATGGCTGCCATGTATGCCGCTGCCGATGTCTTTGTCACGCCCTCCCTGCAGGACAACCTCCCGAACACCATCGTCGAGGCCATGTCGTGCGGAACGCCTTGCGTGGGATTCCACGTGGGCGGCATTCCCGAAATGATTCATCACCAGCGCGACGGCTATGTGGCTCGCTACCGCGACGCCCACGACCTGGCCGAGGGCATCCGCTATGTCCTCTCCCACCCCCAACTGGCCGAAGCTGCCACCCAGTACGCCCACGCCACCTACAACGAGCACCGCGTGGCGCAACTCTATCTATCCGAATATGAAAGATAAACCTCTCATAACCCTCATCACCGTCACCTACAACGCCGCCCTCACCATCGAGCGGACGCTGCAGAGCGTGGAGGAACAGACCTATCCCCGCATCGAACACCTCATCATCGACGGCTGTTCGGGCGACGACACCATGGCCCATGTGCAACGCTATGTGGAACGCAACACCAACCCTCGCGGACACATCATCCGCGTGGTGCGCGAACCCGACAACGGTCTCTACGATGCCATGAACAAGGGCATCAACCTGGCGAGCGGCGACTATCTGGCCTTCCTGAACGCAGGCGACCGACTGCACGAGCCCACCACCATCAGTCAGATGGTGGAGAAGACGGGATGGCAGCGCGACCGCGCCAACTATGCCGTGCTCTATGGCGAGACCGACCTGGTCGATGACCAAGGCCGCTTCCTGCGCCACCGCCGACTGCAAGCCCCCGAACAGCTGACTTCAAGGTCGTTTCTCCAGGGCATGCTGGTCTGCCACCAAAGTTTCTACGCCCGCACCGACCTGGCCCGCGCCGTGCCCTACGACCTTCGCTATCGCTATTCGGCCGACTACGACTGGTGCATCCGCATCATGCTGCGGGCCGAACGCCGCCGGCTGCGCTTCCTCAACACCAGCCTCATCCTCACCGACTACCTCAGCGAAGGGCTGACCACCAAGAACCATCGCCGCTCCCTCCTCGAACGCCTTCGCGTCATGGCCCACCACTATGGCTGGCCACGAGCCTTGGGACAGCATCTGTGGTTCGTGGTCAGGGCCATAGTAAAGCCATAAAGAGAAGCGGCAAGCACCTGAGTGCCTGCCGCTTCTCTTTCCTATGGTTCGGGATGTTCAGAACTTGTAGATGACCGACACATCTATGCCTGATGCCGTGAACCCAAAGGCAGGGCTCCAATCTCCATCAGCATCCTGAGCTCCAATTAAGCCGAAGTCGCCTGCGACCTGCCAATGCTCATTGATAGCAAAGCGCAACGAGGGAACCACACCTATGTTGGCTACCACCGCATCATTGAAGGAGACCTCCCCCTCTGCCTTCACATCGACAAAAAACTTACCATTGTTCCAGCAGTTGAAGCGTACATATGGGTCAACAATTCCAAAGGCATAATCTCTTTGCACGCCCATACCCAGACCAAAACCTACGGCCCAACGGTCATTGAACTCATAGCCCGCAGCTGGTAGCAGCTTCAACTGGAAACGGTCAGCAAGATAACCTATACCCGCATTCCCACTTACGAACCACTGTGCATTCACTTTCACACTCATGCTGGCCAGGACCAGCATCATCATTACAATTTTCTTCATCTTCTTCTTTGTTTATAGGTTAGTATTAAAGATATCTCACGCCTTTCTGCGCGCCACGACCACCTGCCTCACGAGCAAGCCTACGAACAGAAGAGCCAGCAGACCCAGGGCCGAATAGGCAATGGTCTCGGTGATGCGCTCGCTCTTAGGCTTGAAGGTGAGCACGACGTGGTGCTTGCCACCATCGATGCGGACGGCACGCAGTACATAATTCACACGGCCTATCTCGACGGCCTGCCCATCGACGGTGCAGGTCCATCCCGGATAGTATATCTCGCTGAACACCAGCACGCCGCCCTCGCGGCTCTCTACGTCGTACTGCAGTTCGTTGGCCTCATAGTTGGCGAGCACGACTGTTGCCGTAGAGTCTTCTGTAGCCTTGCCAAGCACCGGCTCAAACTTCTTGTCGGCCACGGCTACGTGCTTCGTGTCCAGTCCCTTCAGTCCGGCCAGTTCGGCATCGGCATCCTCCACATAACGAACCTCGCTGACAAACCATGCATTGCCGTTGGCATGAGGATTCTTGATTTCCGTCTTACCGCCGTCCTGCAGAGGCAATATCATGTACTTCATGTTCAGCATATTCAGCACGGGCAACAGCGAGTCGGCCTTCTCCATGGTAGGAGCCAGCGACCAGGCCGTCTGTATTTCCTGCTGCAGGTGGGCCTCGATGAGTTCCTGATAGCGGCGGAGTTTGGCGGCATGGTAGCCACCGATGCTCTTATGGTAGTACGAAGTGGTGTTGTCGTTGAAGGTGCTCACGGTCAGGTTCAGCACGCGATAGTCCTTCGCTGGGTCTTGCAGGATGCGCTGGTCCACGTCGCTCAGGGGGAAGGCCTCGGTGTTGGTGCGCGGGCGCACGAAGTTGTCGTCATTCAGGTAGCGGCGGTTCACCGTCCACATGTCCACCAGGCAAAGCAAAGCCAGGCAGGCCACCATGGGCACTTCCTTCAGCTTGCGATAGCGATAGAGCATCAGGATGCCGAAGCCGATGAGGATGATGATGCACGAGCGCATGGCATCGGCCGTGAACATGGCGCGACGCATGTCCGACAGATTCTCCACCACATCGCCCACGGGCCACCCATACTGGGCCAGCCCCTGCAGGGCCTGCATCTCGCTCGAGGAGACATAGCTGCCGAAGAACACGTCGGGCATGAGCCAGAAGAGGAAACAGATGCCGGCGGTGAGGGCAAGCGACCACCAAAGAGGTCCACTCCCCGCTCTCCCCTGAGGGGAGGGGGCTTCCCCGTCCGCTGCATTATTTACCAGAGTCTTTAATGCCAGCATGGCAAGCAAGGGGATGGTGAACTCTGCCACCACCAGTATGCTGGCCACGGTGCGGAACTTGTCGTACATGGGCACATAGTCGAGGAAGAAGTCCGTCATGGGCATGAAGTTCTTGCCCCACGAGAGCAGGATGCTGAGCACGGTAAGGAACAAAAGCGCCCATTTCATCGGACCTTTCACGATAAACAGGCCCAGGATGAAGAGGAACATGACAAAGGCTCCCACATAGACGGGGCCGCTGGTTCCTGGTTGCTCGCCCCAGTACTGGCCCAGTTGCTGATAGAGGGGACGATAGTCGTTCTTGGCTTTGGCCATGGCCGTCTCGTTCTGGCTCAGGGGCACCGATGCCCCACCCTTGGTGTTGGGCACGAGCAGCGTCCACGTCTCGCCCTTGCCATAGCTCCAGGCCGTGATGTAGGAGCGTTCCAGTCCACTGTCGGTCTGGTCGGCAGCGTCTTTCGTCTTCTGCGTCAGCTCGCTCTTGCCACGCATCGTCTCCTTGCTGTATTCATAGGTGTGATAGAGGTTCGAGACATTGATGCTCAGTCCCAGCAGTCCGCCCACAAGGGCTGCCAGGGAATCCTTCAGCCAACCTGCCAACTGCCTGCTGCGCAGCGCATCCACCAGGAAGGCCACGGCCATCAGCAACATCACGGGCAGGAAGTAGTACGACATCTGTATGTGGTTGGAGAACACCTGCAAGGCCGTGAAGATGCCCGTCGCCACGATGCCCCACCCCCACTTGCCTCTGTAGCAGAGCACCACGCCGCCAATCGTCGGCGGAATGAAGCACAGCGTCAGCAGCTTCCAGATGTGGCCGGCGGCTATGATGATGAAGTAATAGCTCGAAAAGGCCCACAGGATGGCGCCCAAGGCCGCCATCCACTGGCGGAAGTCGAAGGCACGCAGCAGGATGTAGAAGCCCAGAAGCATCATGAACACATAGCCGGCCACCTCAGGCAGGCCCAACTGATAGACCTTCTCGATGCCGGACAGCGTGTCGGTGCTGTCATACGAGGGCGACATCTGGTACGTCGGCATGCCCGAGAACAGTGAGTTGGTCCAACGTGTGCGCTCGCCGTTGTGCGCCTTGCGGTACTCGTTCAGTTCCACGTTACTGCCCACGGCAGCATTGTGGTCGGTGCCCGTCAGCACCAGCCCGTCCATGATGGGATTCCAGAAGTAAGCCATACTGATGACTGCAAACAGAGCCACCATCAGCACGTCAAACCATTTACCATTTAACATTTTACCTTTTACCATCTCTCATTTACCATTTAATCATTTACCACATACCATTTAGGGGTGTCTTTCTTAAAACAAAAAAGCCACAGCAATACACTGTGGCTTATCCCCCTCCCCTCGGGGAGGGATGGGGAGGGGGCTTTCTTTTACTTACGCAGACCCAGAGCCTTCACAATCGCACGATAGCGGTTGATGTCGCGAGACTTCAGGTAGTTCAGCAGGGCACGACGCTTACCAACGAGGCCCGTCAGTGCACGCTCGGTGCTGTGGTCCTTGCGGTTCTGCTTCATGTGCTCCGTGAGGTGCTTGATGCGATAGGTGAACAATGCAATCTGGCTCTCAGCGCTACCGGTGTTGGTTGCGCCACCGCCAAACTGTTCGAAGAGATCTGTCTTCTTGGCTGAATCTAAATACATAGTACTTAACTGTTTATGTTTAACTTGTTTGTCGAACAGCCACCACTCTTCGGCAACTGTTTCGCAAATGCGGGTGCAAAGGTACGAATAAGTGAGCAATATACCAAATTTTGGAGCAGTGAATGCAGAGAAATACTTGTATTTTCCTGCTGAGTCGCGACAAAATAAGACCGGAAGGTCAAATTTATTTGGAATTTTCGAGCGGAATTGCTTAAAAAAGAGCCCCGCACATCATCGCGACGGACGGGGCTCCAAGGATCCTTACTTACTAAACTAAATCACTATTCTTTAATCAACCATTTCTGGTTGGCATTGCTCTGGGGGTCATTGTTTATGTCGTAGCTGAAGATGGCGGCACCCTCTTTCGTCTCGCCTCCAGCCAGGTCGACACAACGGCCGGTAGCCTTGTTGATGATGGTGACCGCGCCGTCCTTCTCAAAGAGTGTCCACTGCTGAGTGGTCTTGCTCCTGCTGAGATAGCGGAAGACGAGCCACTGTCCTTCTGACTTCTCGGACCCGTCCTCCAATGCCATCATGTTTTCGTTGACAATGTAGCAATCCTTGCAGGTAACATCGGCAGAACATGTATCGGCAACGACTGCGGGGATGAACTTGAAACGGAACGCTCTGTCGTCAACGTTCTCTATGCCATCGGGATAGCCTTCCTTCGGTGCCGACTCCCGATAGGCACTGGCATGGTTGTTATAGTCGTATGATACACCAAGTTTTGCACCCGTACTCATATTGACGATCGAGTAATATTTGTCTGTAGAATACATGAAGTTGGCGGGCTGCCTCATTATCCGGCGTGGATGATAGTCAAAGAACCGCTGGTTATTCCGCAGCTCCTGCACATTCAGGTCTGTTATCACTTCACCTTGCCATTTAGCTCCCCACACACGGAAGGGTTCGCCTTCCGGCACTACATAGGTGAATGTCTCCACATGGAAAGGCAGAGGGTCGAAGATGAGCACCATGGCAAAATAGTCGCCTGGGTAGCCTTCAATCCAGAAGCAGCGGTCGTCGGGATAGTTTATTACGCCACGACACTTATACTGATGGCCCTGCTGGTCCAGGAGGATGGTGTTTCCTCCGCGTCCGTAATATTCCCGGAACCAGTTCTGCTCGGTGGCAATGGCCAGGTAGGTGGCTTCCGGCGTCCGCCAGAGGGCCATCGTGTTCTTTTCAACAGGCTTTATGAGGTGGGCGCCTTTATAGACAGCCCACGTGTCGCTGTTGTTCCTGTCATAGTTTGCGGAATCTTTCACCATGTAGGGAGCATGGAAATGAGGTTCGGGGTCGTATGCATTACGCCAGCCTCCCATGGGTGCATTGCCTTTCACATCCCATCCCCTCATCTGCCAGAGGGGTACACCGTAAATGGTTAAGTCCGTTGCATTGTCGGGAATGCGGGGGAATACGATTTGCAGGTCGAGGACGGAACCCTCCTCACCTTTCACACCGAACACCTTGTCGTAGCATTGTTCGGGAACGGTAGAACTGGCCTGATACAGGGTGCCGGTCTCTCTATCGAGAATGATACTCTCGGCATTACCCAACCAAAGGTTCGTCACGATGTCGGCCTTCATCACGAAATAACAATGTAGCACGGTGTTGTCTCCCTCGTCGGTCAGTTTCCAACCAATGGGTGCAAAGTCGTCCCTCTTGTTGAAATCGCTCAAATGGGGGTAAAAGCTATCTATGTCCTTGGCAACAGGCACATGGTCGAGAATGCCAATGTTTTCGTGCCATGAGTTGTTCTCGGTGCTTTCCCATTCGATGGTCTTGAGCTTGGTCTTCTTGTCTATCGTGCTTTTCGGAACTGGCACTGTGACAGTCTTGCAGACAGCCCTCACCCTCACGTTATCACTTTCTTGTGCCCCTGCACAGATGCATGCCTGCACGAGGAGACTCAGGATAATCACTTTCTTCATAGTTCAGTCATTTTTAGATTGATTGTGTTATTTAGTTTATTACGGTACATCTGGAAACATTCCGATGACATCTCTGCCCCTATGGGCGAATTGGCCGTATAGAGCAGGATTCTGCCACCTGCGACGCGCTCGGCTATCCACAAATGTGTCCTCTGAGTGTGCAGGTCGTTCATGGTGAAGAAGAACTGCTGATGGGAATAATTGAAAAGATAGCCTGGTGTCGTATCATCGTAGGCAATCGCTGCGAGCAAGAGCCGCTCAAACACATCAACCTCTTTTGTATCGGGAAACACGTATGCCGTACAAACCATGCCAGCATGTGTGCTGTCCACAGTGCAGTCGGACGCCTCAGGCTTCACGCCATTGTAGGCTGCCAGTTTCCTGATAAATTCGTCCATGAGGACAGGGCTTAAGCTGGTGTCAGCCGGAGCGACATCGGCGGTATAGTGGAGATTGGCGTCGATGGGGTGTTGCACGGGAGGATTAACAGGCTGAGTGATTTCGGCCTCGACATCCCTGCGGGAAGGACGTTCCCTGGTCACGGGCGCCTGCTGCACAGCCTCTTCCCTGCCCTCCTTGGGCCCGACGGCCAATGGCCTGACCTTGACAACCTTTCTCGCAGGTTGCACATTCACGGCCACAGGCAGACTCTTGCGCTGCTCAGTCCGAGGGCCGAGCACCACCATCAGCAACACACTGGCAGCAACGGCTCCCACAGCAACATAGTACCATCTGCGGCGACGCCTCAACTTCTGCCCGCCAATGCGCTGCATCAAGCGGTCGTTGAAGTCCTCAGACAGCCTCATCCGTCTGGCGAGGCGGTCGTTCTGCCGCTGCAGGGCTTCGTGGAATAGCTGTTCTTCCTTATTCATTGTTCATGCGTGTTAAGATAACTCTCAGACGTTGGCGTATGCGGTGCATCCGACTGCCCAACCTCGACACTTCGCGGGTCAGCGTGTCGGTGGTTGCTCCCATGATGTAGGCAATGTCCTTTAGCGCACGGCGGTCGAAATAGTAGAGTTGCAGGAGCATCTGGTCCTCGGGCTGCAGTTGCCGTATGGCTTCGTCCAGTTGTTCTGCCGTCGTCGTCTCTGGCAATTCGTCGGGGACGTCGCCTGTCACCTCAAGGGGCACCATCTGCCGTTTGCTCCGCCGCAAGTGGCGCAGCGCTTCGTGATAGGCAATCCGCTGGAGCCATGTCTGCACCGACGCCCGCTCCGGGTCATAGTCATTCAGGTGTTCGTAGGCTGCAACAAATGCGTTCTGCACTACGTCCTCTGCATCCTCCCGCTGACTGACGATGCGCCCCACAAACAGCATGAGCTGATGCCCATGGCGTTCCGCCAGAGAGCCGAACCTCTGGGTGTTTCCGCTGCGTATGTGCTGCATAAGTGTATCGTCGTCGCCGTTCATTCCATTATATTATAGACAAAGATAACCAAAATATCACGCCGGGCACGCAACTTTTTTTATTAATCTTCTCAAGATGACTGTCATCGGTATGCTGAATGATGAGAACAACACAAATAAGAGCCCCGCACATCATCGCGACGGGCGGGGCTTCAAGGATCCTTATTTAACTAAACTAAATCATATTTGAAAAACAGTATTATTTATTTCGCTTTGGGTTGCGGTTCCAGTGATAGACAACATGGAACATGACATAGCGCGGCAGTGTGCGATACCACGTCTCGGTGCGGCCCAGGGCATTCACCTCGTAGTGGGTAGCCGAGAGTTGGTGCAGGAGGTCGAAGGCTTCCACGCGCAGGATGAGTTTCCCTTTCCAGAAGGGCTGGCTGAGGGAGGCGTTGAGGACGAAGTCGTCGGTATTGAGGTCGCGGCTGCCATAACCGCGACGGCTGTACATGGTGGCATCGGCCGAGAGTGTGAGCCCGCCTACCTTCGTGCCACAGAGGGCAGGAGTGGTGTATCGGGCCGTGAGGCCATATTCAAAGTCTATGGCATTCAGTACATCGAAATCACGCATTTGCCCTTCCGAGTGACGCCAACGGGCATCGGCCAGGGCGCGGATGTTCAGTCCCTTATGGTCGTACTGAATGTGGCCAGCGCCGTTCAGGGTCAGGGTGTTGACGGTGTTCACGTGACTTTCCGAATCGCCGACCAGCATGGCATGGTCCTTGGCGTGGTTCCAGTCGATGCCGCTGTTCACGTGCCACGTCCAGTAACCCTTTTGACCAATTTTTCGATCGGTGCTGAAGTTGGCGTGAGCCACGTAGGTGCCGCTGATGTTCATGGGCTTGTAGGTATAGACGCCGGTGGCTGGATTGTAGGCGACCGACTGCGATACGACGCGATGGTAATAGTCGAACTTGGCATCCAGGTAGTACATGCCCTGGCGAGGGGCCGTTTGGTCGGAGTAACTGGCACTGAGCGATGTCATTGCCGCGCCTTTCAGGTCGTGGTTGCCGAGTTTGACGATGAGGGGATGGCTGTCGTCGCGCCAGTCGATGCGGTCGAGCAGGTCGGCGGGGGCGTTCTTGTACCAAGCACTGAGTCTAATGTCGCGCTTGCCGTCCTTCCATACGTGGCGGAACGAGGCATGAGGGTCCAGGATGACGGTCGTCTGCCGGGCTATGGTGTCAATCACACCACGCTGATAACTTATCCGTTCATGGACGACGGGCACACCCATGCCTATGCTCCATCGTTGATAGCCCACTGTCATGTGGACTTGGGGGTGGATGTAGGTGCCGTTCTTCGACAGACTTATGCCTGGTTTGTGTTCCCAACGGCGGCGATGCAGGTCGTAGGAGTTCCCTGGGTCGGTGATGGCCGTGAGGGCATCGAGCTGCGAGGGCAAAAGTAGGGTATCGGGATGATAGAGCCAGTCATGATTGTCGGTCACCGTGACGTTTGCCCCGTCGCCTGCCGACAGTGTCAGGTCGTGGCCGAGTTCCTTGTGATAGGTAAGCGACGCCATGCCCCACGTAGTGTGGTTACGGATGGAACGGGAATTAAGACTTTCTTCCGTAATTGAGGAGGACGTGGTCTGGAATTGTGTTCCCTCTTCCGTCTCTTCGTCATCATGGCCTACGATGCCGTAGTAGAAGATGTGCTGCTTGGGTCGGCGGAACTTGACGGTACCCTGTGCATCGGCTGTGAGCCCCCACGTTGTTCCTTTGTTCATGCCCACGGTGCGCTGCAAGATGGAGAGTGAGTCGGCCCACTCCTCGAACGCCGAATGCATGGAGCCATTACGATGGGCATAGCGGAAGTCGGCGGTAATGTAGGTCCAGGGTTTCTTTATGGTTAAGTCATTGTGCAGGTTCAGGCGGTTGTTACCCTGGCGGTTAAAGCTTTCGGTCCTTGAAGTCGGCGTCAGTCCGTCGAGATATTGCTCGCGGTGTTGCCGCATGGTCTGCTCGTCATTTGTGGAGGTGAACTCTGCACGGAATATTTCCTTCACCTTGTCCTCTTTGGCGTAGTAGGCCAACTCGCCCGCAACACTGCGTGTCGTCAGTTCGGAGCGAGGCATCTTGGCTGGTGTCCAGTGGCCGGACTGCCCAGCATGGCGCGTCTCGTTTACATTGTTTACATTACCCAGCAGCGTCAAGCGAAGGCGGTCGGTAAATCCCAACAGGAAGCCACGGCCCAGGTAACGCTTCTCCGTGCCACCAGCAGCCTCCACGTTGGCAATGTAGCCCCGACTGTATTCGTCTTTTAGGTTCACGTCCATCACATATTTCTTCGGCTCTACATCGTAGCCCAGGGCCTCGTTCTTCTCGGTCTGTTTTTCATAGACCTTCACCGTCTTCACGGTGTAGTAAGGCAGGTTCTCCATCAGCACGCGCTTGTTGCCACCGAAGAACGTGTGAGAACCCAGCAGGAGTTCGTCCACCTTGCGACCGTTGACGAATATCTCACCCTGCTCGTTCAGCGTCACGCCCGGCATCTGGCGGATGAGGTCGCCCAGCATGGAACCCTGTGGCAACTGGAAGGCCGTGGCATCATAGATGAGCGTGTCGCCGCGCCAAAAAAACTTTACCTTTGTGGCCGTCACCACCACTTCCTTCATCGTCTTGCCCTGCATCTTACGCATGCTCAGGGTGGGGACCTCCACCTCCTGCTCCCCGGCAGGGACGGGCACGCGCTGCCACTGGTCATCGTAGCCGTCGAGTTGGGCACGGACGAGGTACTCCTTTGCCAGACCGCTGACCTCGGCCGCATAGTGTGCCATCACAATGCGCTCGCCGCGACCAATGAAACGTGTCATTTGTGCACTGTCCACGACCACCGTGCTATCCGCCGAAAGAATGGAGATGTGGGCCTCGGGCAAGGGCATCTTCAGGAAACCATCCTCCACTTTGCCCCCGAGGACAATGGTCTGGAGACGCTGCTTGCGCTTGGCCTGCACGGTTATGTGTTTGCCGTCCGTGTTTACCCTTACGGGCAGTCCCTTGCAGAGGCGGCGCACGTCGTCGGACACGCTTTGGCCTCGGGTGCGGGCCGATGTGCGCAGTTCCGTCAGTCCGTCGGTCAGGATGTCGATGGTGTATTCGGGATGCTCGTGGGCCAGGGCCTGCAGAGCCTCGATGAGGGGGCGGTCGCTGCCCTCCTTCGTCTGTGCGGCAAGCTGTCCTGCCGTCAGCACAAACAGGATAAGGTATAAGAAACGTCGCATCACTCGCCCTCCTTCTTTTCTGTTTCAACAATGAGCGTATCGGCCTGCAGGGTGAGCTGAAGCCCCTCGAACAGGTTCAGTCGGCCAATCAGGCTCGACAGCGAGTCGGTGGGTTGCCACGTCATGATGAGTCGCATTGTGCGTACCTCCTCGTTGCGGAAGAGAACGACCTTGCCATAGTGCCGGGCCACGACCGTGAGGATGCTGTCAAGCGGGGCGTTATCGAAGCGAAGGGCAGACCCATCCCCCTGCCCTTCCCTGGGAGGGAAGGGAGTAGTTACAGATGCAGTTGGATTTTCTTCGTTGGAGATGTTAAAGAAGGGGCGAACGGCTGCAAACAGCAGGCCCGCCATGAGGATGGCCCCTGCGAATGCGGCAGCAATCTTCCGGTAGAGGCCTCTCCCCCGCCCATCCGTGAGGAAGGGAGCCTTTCCGGCCCTGCCCATAGAAGGCGAGGTTTTCTCCTCCCCTTCACGGGGAGGTCGGGAGGGGTCTTGACTTTCGCGCAGCCACACCATCATCTGGTAATGCTTGCGCACGTCCTCGTCGGCCAGCAGTTCTTGCATCTGTTCCTCCGTGTAGCGGTCGGGGTGCTCGGTCATGTCGAGCAGGATTTCCAGTTTGTCCATGATACTCGGGATTTAGGGATTGAACCTTAGCTTCAACTTACGGATGGCCTGTGCCAGATGTTTGTAAACGGCCGCCTCGCTGATGCCCAGCTGTTGGGCTATCTGACTGTAGGTCATACGCTCCCGGAAACGCAGGCGCACCACCTCGCGCGTCTGCGGCGTCAGTTCGGTGTCGATGAAGTGGAGTATCGACTCCAGCGTGGCCTCCCCTTCCTCTGCCGTCCGGCTGTCTTCGGCCATGGCCTCGTCCAGTGGCAGGAGACGATGCACACGCTCCCTGACGTCCTTGTGGCGCAGCACGTTCATGCACCGGTTGCGCACGGCTGAGAGCAGGTAAGGCACGCCATACGGCACCTCCGTCCTTCGCTCGGCCAGCTGGGCGAACACGTCGCTCACCGCGTCGCGCCCCTCCTCTTCGTCGGCCAGCAGTCGGCAGGCCAGGCGCAGCATCTCGGTGCGATGTTGCTCATAGAGTCGTCTGATGTCCGCAGCAGTTTCCATCCGTTTTTTTTGATAGCTTTCTGTTCATAAGACACCCGAGGCGGTGGTTTCCCAACCCCTCGCCCCCTCTTTTTTCGTGAAAAATAGAAAAACCAATGGGTGGCAGCCCCAGTCAGTGGCGATGCTCACGCTGGAGATATTCTATCAAATCTTTGGGAAAATTGGTTTCGAGAATGGTAAAACCCTGTCCGATGAGCCATCCCCATCCCTGCGATGGACGCTGGAAGATAGACACAAGATCGTCGTGTCCGGCTGTATGGTTGGGCCACGTGCTGGCCACGAAGGCACGGCTGCCAGACTCCAGTACGCGGGGCAGCAGATGGTAGGATTCGCCCTCCAGCGATGCCATGCGGAACTGGAAGGCCAGAGGCTTCAGCTCACGGACATACTCCTCTACGTAGGCCGTGAGGTTGGGTATGCGGTCCTCGATGACAGGACAGTAGATGACGCTGTCCAGCGCCGTGCCGAAGATGCGACGGGCCTTCTCGTAGGGCCAGTCGAGAACAAACATGGTCTCCTGCAACACCCCATGCCGCCGCAGCACCTTCAGCAGGGCACGCACAGTACTGCCCTCCTCAGTGCCAGGCAGGTCTACGCCCGCCTTGTCCAGATAGAGATGGGCACGTCCGCGGGCCTCTTCGATGTATTCCTCCAGTGTGGCCACGGGCATCTGGGTCGATTGCCCCCAGTTGGTACGGAGGCGCAGGCGGCGCACCTCCTCCAGTGTCATGTCAGCAATGCGCCCCGTACCGTTGGTCATGCGGTCCACCGTGGCATCGTGCATCATCACGAAGAGGCCGTCGCGCGTCTGCCGTACGTCGGTTTCAATGATGTCGGCTCCGAAGAACAGGGCATTCCTCAGAGCCTGCAATGAGTTCTCTGGTGCATACTTCCAGTCGGCGCGGTGGGCGGCCACGAACACGCGGCCCTCCGCTGTATTGCGGCGCAGGGGACATTGGGCAAAGGTCGAAAGCATAAGTTGCATGAAGAGCAACAGCACGAAGAACGGTCTTTTCATGTTACAATATTCCATTAGTGATTTGCCCCACAAAGATAGTGCAAACCGAGCAAAATGCAAAACTTGTTTAAGCATTTTCGAGGTGCAGCCTATCTAAAACCAAAGGTTAAAGATAGTGCAAACCGAGCAAAATGCCAAACCCGTTTGAGCATTTTCGAAACGAAAGAGCAGCGAGAGCCATCGAACTCGTTCGTTTGGCCGAGTCGCGAGTGAGGAAGGCGAAGCCAACGTGAGCCTATCTAATTCCGAAGGTTGAAGGTGGCTCTCAGCATGACGGTCCTGCCGCAGAGACCGTAGTCGTAGGTGTAGGTGTTGA
>DGUV01000057.1:0-13437 GCA_002395775.1 Prevotellaceae bacterium UBA4301 | reverse complement strand
GGACGCACTGCTTCCACTTGTACTGAGCGGAGGCGTTGAAGAGGGACATGCGCTTGTATTGAGCCCCCTCCTGACCTCCCCCTATAGGGGAAGGAATCTGTCGGCGCACATGGTCGTAATCCACGGAAAGGTCGAGGGTGGTGATGGGGAATACATGGATGGCTCCGCTGTGGGTGAGCGAGGTCACTGTATTGCTTTCCTCGGAATGGCGGGAGCGTGACCAGCCGTAGCGGATGTCGTAGCGCAGTTCGAGCCACTGGATGGGCGTTACGGAGACATTGCCGTGGAGGTTGTAGTTGTTGGAACGAATCTTTATGACATCGCTATTCACCGCCTGCTCGCTGTTGCCTAAGCCATAAGAGGCATCGGCACCCAGTTTGGCATAGAGCGAAGGGAAGTTCTTCGTGGTGGCAACGAAGAAGTTGCTTGAGCGGCTGCGTGTGTCGCGTTGCAAAGCCGAGCTGCTGATGTCTATGCCGCTGATGGTCTGCGAATAGAGCGTGTTGCGCTTTCCCTCGCTATGGCTGGCAGCCAGGCTCAGCGTGAAGTACTGCATGGGCAGTTGCCACTTCCACTCGCCCGACGTGTGCCACGTGTTCGACTCGCCGATGATGCCCGACGAGGTGCGCACCGTGCGGTAATCGACTTGCATCGGCTCGGTCAGCAGCGTCATCATGTCGCCAATCGAGGTCGTGTAGCCCGTGGAGAACTGCAATTTGCTGTTGGCCGAGAAGGTGTAGTTGATGCCCATCGAGGGATTGAGCACGGGCTTGGTGTAGTTAAGCTTATTATAATACAGCCCCTTCAATGCGGCCCCCAGTCCGGCACTGAGGTAGAAGCGGCGGTTGCGTGAATGAATCTCGAAGCCGGGATTCATGGTTGGCTCGAATGCCCAGCCGTGAATGTGATTCACAGACCCACCCCCAGCCCCTCCCGTGGAGGGAGGGGAGTAGATAGTTTCCAGGTCATCACATATTGCTGAAACGCTGACAGGCAGTCTGACCTTAAAAGCCTTGCCAATGGGAATCGAGAATGACGTATGGACATTCATCTTGAGTGTTGAAGATTGGGCAGTCTGTGCATACCCGTTTCCGTCTTTGTTGAAAATCAATCTCAACGTCGGTGTTCGTTTGAATGAAATGGGTACACTGACATATCGGACAGTTCCCTTTGGTGTCCTATCCGACCAATAAAAGCTGTTGTCTATCTCAAACGACGAAGAACGTCGGCGTTGCCTTATCTCTTTTCCGTTTGCTACCACATCTCCCTCATTCTGTTCAAACATACCTTTCAAAAAGAATACATCGCTGAAATACACGCGGTCGGCATTCTTCAGGTAGTTCATCGTCAGTTTGGGCAGATGCACCTTAGATAGCGGTGATGTCTGTTCGCTCACGGTCACGTAGTTGCCATTCCCTGCCAGATACGTACTGCTCTGACTGATGTCGTGCGTGGCGCGATGGTAACTGTAGTCGGCATTCACTTTCACCGTCGTGACCGAATCCAGCTTATGGATGCCATTGAGCGTCGCCATGCCGTTGCGCTGGTAGAGGTATTCGCCCTGCGGAGGCGCACCGCCGTCGAAGCCGCCGAACAGACTGGTGGCGGGTGTTGCCACGTTCGAGCCGCCGAAGTGATCTCTCATGTCGGCCCGAGCAAAGTCTTTGTAGTTGCCGCCCTTCAGCGAGCAGATGGTCTGGAACTTGTCGGTAAACATCATGCCCGTCACGCCGAGCAAGCCCTGCCAGCGGTCATGACCCTCCCCTTTGGGCGAGGTCGGGAGGGGACTTACCCCCGCCTCTTCTTGTCCGAATGGCTTGAATTTCGCCTTCTTCGCCAGTTTGATGTTCATCGACACCTCGTTGCTCGGCACGTCCTTCTCCACCCGTCGGCTGTGGTGGTTGCGCACAATCTCCACCTGTGTCACATAGTTTGCCGGGATGTTCCGCGTTGCCAGGTTGTACTTGCCGCCCAGCAGGTCCAAGCCCTCGATGTTGAACTGCGAGATGGGCGTGCCCATGTAACTGATGGCACCGCTCTTAGCCACATCCACACCCGGCAACCGCTTCAGTCCGTCCTCCAACGTCACGTCGCCCTTGCCGAGGAACGACGCCAGGTTGTGGCTCAGCGTGTCGCCCCGCTGCCACAGCGGGGTGGCCTTCACCGTCACCTCCTTCAGCGAGATGTTCTTCGGAGTGAGCAGCATGTCCAGTTTAGTAATCTTCTCCTTCAGCGTCAGCCTTTCCGACTCCTTCTCATAGCCGATATGGTTAAACTGCAACGTCACCTCCCCAGTTGGTGCATTCTTGACTTCGAGGCTATACACCCCCTGCGCGTTACTGCTGGTGAACGCCAGCGTCTTCGTGCCGCTCACCAGTTTCACAATCACATCACTCACGGGCTTAAGACCCCCTCCAACTCCCCCTGAAGAGGGGGAGAGTGCCGTCACCCGTCCCGTCACTCGCACTTGAGCCGACGCATGGACGGCCAGCCCTATATATAATATAATGTATAGGAGTCGTTGCATAGTTGTCTTATTCTAATTCCAACGGTTTATACACATGGCTCTTCTGCGGTGTCATCATGTGGGAATTCATGCCGACATAGTACATGGTACCGTTTAGGTTTACCTCAACTACGTCGTCGGCACCCTTTGGGACATAGTAGGTGGGCTCCTTCGCATAGCGTGGATTGCCTAACGTCTTCTTCTTGAATGCCATCAGTTTCTTGCGGCTCAGTTTCTGGTACTCAGGACTGCCAATCATGTTGATGTCGCGCACCTCGTTCTTCGTTTCGTAAAGTGTGAAGCAGTGGATGCCCTCGCTGTCCTCGGCTTTGATAATCAAGCCCGGCAGTCCGCGCAGTTTCCACGGGCCAGCTGATGACGGGATTTCCTCACAGTACCACGCCGTCCATTGCTTGCCATAGAGCGAGCCTGTGGCCCGGCGGCATAACAATCCGCTGATGGTCAGCGTGTCGTCGGTCAGCGTCCAGTCAATCTTTGCCATCGGCTCGTGCGACTCGTAGCGATGGGGATAGATGGGTTCGACGGCAATGACTTCCGACCTCTCCATATCGGTCAGCACATTTTGGTGGTGCATGATAAACGCATTCTCCATCTCCTGGCTTGCTCGGCCGTCCCTGTTGTAGGAAAGTACGGTGGTGCAATAGGTGGCCCGTGTGCCCACCAGCAGAGCCAGCCGCAACGAGTCCGTGACATCCTGCCCCTCGTCGTCCTGGGTCTGGATGGAGTAATTGTAGAAGGCTACAAACTGTGTTGAATCAATTTTTTCGGACTGCGCTGCTATCGTCAGCACAAGGGCCATCACTGTTACTAAAATCTTTTTCATTGTCTTATTCTAATTCTAACGGTTGATACACATGCGCCTTTGTCAGCAGCGGATGGCCACCGTTGACAAGCAGGAGTTGCTGGCCGTTGCGGTTGAGGACACTCATATCCGTGATGCTGCCCTGAAGGTCGGGCACATAGTACATGGGATTCTTGGGATATTCGCGGTTGCCATAAATCTCGTTCTTGTGCTTCAACAGCTTGGCGTACTTCATCCTATACACTTCGGGGTTTTGCTCAGGCGCAGTGATGGGTGATGCCTCCATCCTCAACCCCGCAAGGCAGAACGTGTGCGCCTCATTCTCTGCCTTTACAATCATCCCAGGCAGACCACGCAACCGCCACGGCCCTGCCGACGATGGAATCTCATCGGTGTACCATGCGTGCCACTCCACACCCCGAAACGTTGCCGTGGCCTGTTGGCAGAGATAGCCACTTACGGTCAGCGTATCATTAGTGAGCGTCCATGCGATGTCGGGTGTCTCTTCGTAGCCCTCATACTCATGCGGGAAAATGAATTCGCACACGGTGGTCTTGCCGCTGGGCCGACCTATCCACACCGTTGGCATGTGCATCAGAGCTTCCTGATAGTCAGCCATCACATCTGCCTTCTCCGACTCGTCCCTCAACTGATAGGCAGAACGTGGCATCGACTTCGTAACCATCCGTCCCACTTGCACCACGACCTGCATCTTGTCCGTGACATTCTGCCCTTCGTCATCTTGTGTTCTGCACTCGTAATCATACACAGCCACAAACTGCGTCGAATCAATCACTTCTTGTGCCGACGCCGACGCTGCCAGCACTGCATATAATGTAATATATAGGAGTCGTTTCATATCGCTTATTTCAGTTCCAACGGTTGATATTTATGAGGATTGGAAATGAGGACTACCCCAGCGACGCTGCGTACGTTATCGCCAGACGAGTTAAAACTATTCTCCACATAGCCGAAGGCCGTCATGGGGTCGGGGGCATAGTAGGTGGAATCTTTCAAGTAGCGAGAGTTGCCCAGCACTTTCTTCTTATAGGCAAGGAATTTAGAGGCTTTCATCTTCTGATAATCTACTCGCTGGGCTGCGAACTTGCCGTGCCCATCAGGAGCAATCCAATTGACGTATTGGGTGAATATTATTGGAGTGTCCTCCTGATGGAAGCCGTAAAGCGTAAAGGTATGTATGCCCTTGGCATCGGTGGCCTTCGTGATGAGACCAGGCAAGCCTCCCAACTTCCACGGCCCGATGCTGGCTGGCACGTCCTCCGTATAGTACACGTTCCACGTCAAGCCGTGATACTTCGTCGTGGCCGACTGACTGGCATAGCCGCAGATGCTGTCCTGCGCATCCGTCAGCGTCCATTTCTGCTTTTCCAATGGCTCGTCTGCCATGTAGCGATACGGATAGAGCATCTCTTGCGTTGTGATTCTTCCTTCTGGGTAGTTCGTGAAGATGGTACCTATGTGCATCTGGGCTGCCAGATAGCCGTCAGCGATGCGTGAACCACCCTTCTTCTGTCTGACATACTCTTCGTAAGGGAAGCTCTTTGTGATGCCGCCCGATGTCTGCACGGCAATGTACATCGAGTCCGTCACCGGCTGTCCGTCGGCATCAGTGGTTTTACACTCGTAGCGATAGATCGCCGTGAAGTGTGACACTCCTATCGTGTCTCTCTGTGCCTGCGCTGCTATCGCGAGCGCGAGGGCCAACATGGTTACAAGAATCTTTTGCATGATTGTTTGGTGTTTTGAGGTTATTGTCAGGGTATAGCAAGGGCTGTCCGCCATTCAGGTGGATTGCGAAATAGGTTTAATATGTGGGCGTTATCTTATTTTAGGTCGTAATTGACCGTTCTTGTCATCTGCACACGGACTGGCTTCCCGTTTTGACGGCCTGGCTCGAAGGGCGGCATTCCACGAAAGAGTTCTTCTGCCGCCTCCCGCAGGGCCCGATGCCCCTCGTCGTCTTCCTTCTGCGACGGGTGTTTATCCAAATCGCCGTAGGCATAGACCCTTGCATCGGCTTCTCCCGAAGGTGCGTCGATGGCGTGCACGTGGGAGATGCGCCCGTCTGCCTCTACGATGAATTGCACCTTGACGCTTCCTACTACTCCGTTCTCGGCAGCAACCTTCGGATAGCTGACGTGGTGGGCCATGTATTGGTTGAAGGCTGCGTCGCCACCGGGGTACTGTGGCATTTGCTCGACGTTAGCGAACGGTTCGGAGACCGTCTCTACATACACCTTTTTTTGACTATGAATGACATCGACGTGGGCGATGGTGCTGGAATCAAGAGCCTTAAGTTCTTCCAGCGTGGCAAGTTTTCCGTTGAGATAGGTTGTATATACCTCACCCTTGGCCGACACCCACAGGCATGCGGCGAGGGCAGGGAGGAGATAGAGCAGTTTGAGTCGCGACCACCGTGACGAACGACCGCAGTGCATCATGGCAAAACGTTTCTTCAGTGCCCCTCGGCGCAGGGTGTTCGTGATGGGCAGCATCTGCGTCTGTACGGCTTTGCGCACCAGTAGGTGCTCATAGTCTTCCAGTGTCACGCCTCCCTGCAATACCGCCTCGTCAGCCTGAAACTCATGCACGTCCACCAGGTCTTGACGCAACATCCAGGCGAATGGCAGGCACCACAGGAGGCGGCAAGTGAGGTCGCTGAGCATCACGTCCCACGAATGTCCCATCCTCACGTGCGCCAGTTCATGCCGAAGCACCGTCTCGGCGTTCTGCTTCAGGTCGATGGGGCCGATGAATATCCAGTGCATCCAACTGCTGGGTTGCGAGATTCGCATATCCAGCATCAGGCGAACGTCGTCCGGAACCATCGGATGAGCGATGCGACGACTACGACGAATGACACGCATCAGCGTCAGCAAGCGGAACAGGTAGGTGGCGAGTGCTACGACTATACCTATTATATATATGTAAACACAATAGCGCACCCACTGAGTGGATGTGGCCTCTTCTTTTTCTTGAAGAGTGAGCACGTTTCCGTCAATGCCCGCCTCGGGTGACATACTAATCAGCGGTCCCTCGATTTGGGTAAGCGCCGCATCCAAAGCCGTCGGTCTGTCGGTATGCAGCGGCACGAGGGGCAGCAAGGGACTCACCACGAGGATGGCCAGCAGAACGGTGCGGTTCAGACGGTGGAACGTCTCGCGCCGAAGCAGGAGCCTGTAGAGCGAGTAGAGCAACGTAAGCGTTACCGCCCAACGGATGGCATAGATAAAGAACGCAGCCATAGGTCAGCCCTCCCCAAGTCCGTCCTTCCGTTTCAGGTCGGCCAGATATTGCAGCAAATCGGCCTCGGTGACCTTCTCCTCCTGCATCAGTGCCGACACGACGCTCATGTACGAATCGCTGAAGAAACGATTGATGACGCTCGACAAGCGTCCACGCCCATAGGCCTGCTTGTCCACGATGGGCCGATAGACAAAGCCGCGTCCCTTGGGCTCGTGTGCCAAGTAACCTTTCTTCTCAAGTGCCTGAAACACCTGCGCAATGGCATTTGCGCTGGGCTGCGGTTCGGGATAGAGCGACGCAACATCCTTCGGCGCGCACTGTCCAAGTTGGCTTGCGACTTGCCAGATGAGCTCCATCACTTCCTCTTCTTTGCTTGTAAGTTTCTCCATAATTCAACTATTTTAAGATGCATATTAACAATATTTTCTATTGATTTTGATGCAAAGATAGGACATTTCCCTTGTTCTACCAAATAAATCGCCAATTATTAACATAAAAATATGTTGAATAAGGATTGATATATAAAAAGGCCCCGCACGTCATCGCGACGGGCGTGGCCTCCAAGGTACCTTTACTTACTAACTAAATCATTTCTTTGGGTCCCAGCGATATCGGAGGGAGAGAGTCACATAGCTATGAAGGAAACTCTCACCGCCCTCGGTGTGGGAAGTGGCGGAGATGGTGGAGAAGTTGCGGCGGTTCTGATTCAAGAGGTCGCGACCAGCGAGAGTGATTTCGGCACGGTTGTTCAGGTGACGAAGCAGGGCACCCTTTCCGCCCACGAATTTATAGGCGACCTCGGCATTAAGGAGGAAGGGATTGTTGTTCATCGACGAGGACTGATAGCCACGATTAAGGACAAACTGAGGGCTGAGCGTAAAGCGCCAACCGCTCTTAAGTTTATAGAGGATGCGCAATTCGGCCAGATAGTAGAAAATGTTCTCCGCAGACTGGGTAGCATCGCTGTAGGTGTAGCCGTCCCAGGTAAAGGTGTGGGAGGTCCACAACTGCCAAGGGTCAACATCATAGTTCAGACTCAACCTCTCTCTAAGACGCGAGCGACCTTGCCGGTTGTAGGTCAGGCCCGTAGCCTCATCTACGAGGGTGAGGATGCCATAAGTGGTGCCCAACTGACCAGACAACGATTGCTGGAGTTGCAGGTTCTTGCCCAGCGAGCGGTCGTAGTTTATCGAAGCACCCCACTGGCTGCCGCCGCGCACATTCTGCTTCTGCGAACGATAGGCACCCGTTTGGCTGTTATAATGAAGGACAGTGCCCACGGGATCGTAAGCCTTCGAATAATCGAGAGTGATGCCCAGTGACTGAGTGCCACGAGTGCGCATCAGGTTGTAGTTGAGGTTAGCCGTGAGAGTGTGAGAGGTCTTCAAGTTGGGATTGCCTTCGATGATGTAGAGCGGGTTGGTGTCGTCGCGGTAGCCGATGCAGTCGATGAGTTCCGAAGGATTCGCGGCATACGAGACATTGGCCTTGAGACCCTGCTGCCTGCCCATGCGATAGTTCAGTTCCAATTCAGGCGAGGCAAGCAGGAGGTTGCGCCGGGCCAGCGTGTCCAACTTACCTCGCTGATAGGCCGTCTGCTCATGACGATGCGAGAACGTAAGTTTGGGCCCCAGGGCAAGCTTGCCCATGGTGACCTGCGTCCCCAGTTCCAATTCGTTCTTCCACAGGTTATCGCGCCGATGGAGACTGTTACTCGTGTCCAGGGTATCGGCACGCCAGCGTTGTTCGTCGCGTAAACCGTAGTCGTAGGTGGTGTCCCATTGGGTCATGAGCATCACCTTCTTGCCCAAGGCCTGCATGTAACCGAGATTCAGCACAACGCTGAGGTTATCGGTGGGCGTCTCAAAGCGTTGGCGGTCGATGGCGGAAGTGCCCTCCTGCAGGTAGTGGTAGTCGCCCTGCGACGAACCCTGCTCCTTCCGATGCTTGTAGTTGGCGCTTAGTTGACCTCCCAGCATTCCCTTCTTGGTATTATAAACCATATTTCCCCGCACCAGTCCCGACAAACCTTGAGCATGCGACGAAGACTGATAATGAGCGGTATTGACACCTCCCCCCTGCCCCTCCGAAAGAGGGGTGATGGATGTTTGTTCTTGGCGGTCAGTCATCTGCTTCTCTTCATCGTAGGCCAATGTGCTTTCGATTCGCATCGTCAGTTTGGGCGATAGTTCGATGCGCGTCGAGAAGTCGAGCGGAGCGGAAAGGCTGTGTTGGTTGGTCTTTGTCTGCTTGTCCGTCTCAGTAGGCAATGTATTAGGCAGGAAGGTCTGCGTGTTCTCCCATCGACGATGAGGTGTGTCGCGGTGGTTGGCTCCTGCCGTCAGGGTCCAATAGCTGTCGCGCGAGGATTTGGCGGAGGGTTTCCAGGCATGCTTGTAGCCCACGCCACCCAATTGCTGACGTATGGCATCGCCTCCGCCATACTCCCAGATGCTTTCGTAGGTATGTTTGTTGATGGCCCTGGGGTCGTCGGCCACACGCAAGAAGAACATCACGGGATCGGTGTCGCTCAGTCGCATGCCATCAAGCGTAGCAGCGTAGTTGGGACGCGAATAGGCCGTTGCATTCACTTCGCCGCTCCAGCGGTCCATGAAGCCAGGCTTCACGGTTACGTCCAGCACCTGTTCTCGCTGTCCGTCATCCACTCCCGTATGCTCCTCCAGCTCACTCTTGCGCTCGTAGGCCTTGATGTTCTCCACAGCCTCCACGGGCAATTGACGCATCAGCATCTCCTCGCTCAGTGCCTCGTGGCCATTCATCATCAGGCTGACAGGTTTCCCGTTCCACATCAGGCGTCCATCCTTCACGCTAACGCCTGGCAGCTGCAGGACGAGATCCTGCAGACGCTGATTATCTTCTATTGAGAAACCCTGTGGGTTGAACACCACCGTGTCGCCTCGCATGTAGAAGCGACGGGCACGACCCTCGACGGCAAGTTCCTTCATCAGCACCTCGCTGGGCTCGAGACGTATGTCGTCGATGACGACTGTGTCCATACCGGCACCAGACAGGTATTGCGCCGTCGCAGGTTTGTAACCGAAGTACTCGGCGTGGAGCGTGATACGCCTCATGCTGTAACTCTTCAGTATGAAACGCCCAAGTGTGTCGGCCATAAGCACCCAAACGGAGGTGCCTTCGCCCGAGGTCATCATGGCCTTCACTTGTGCTCCGTCCAGGGGTTCGCCCGTCTGGGCATCAACGACGCGTCCCTTCACAATGTCGGCTTGCAACGATGCCGTTATCGAAAGCAGGGCAAGCAGGAAAACGATTGTTTTTTTCATAGGTCAAAATGAGATTAGAATAGGGTCATAAGGGTTGCTTCCCCGATGGACGGGGAATTTGAAATCATGTCTCTTTGGGAAAATCCTCCACGACCCTCACGGGCAGTGGAGGCGGTGGCGCCTAAAACTATTAACTACAAACTAACTAAATCCTAATGCTATAATGAAAACAGTAGGCTTTATTTCTGCTTCTCGTCGATGCGCTTCAGCTCGAAGTCGCAGGCCGAGAACCACTGGCCGAGCCACGAGGCACGGGTGAGGGCGGGATCTGTAGATACGCCGTAGTGGAGGGTGACGGCCTTGGAGAAGTGCATGTCGGGCAGGGCTACGCGGTTCCATCCGAAACCATTACCACCATTGGTAACGGCTATGGCGCAGAGGAAGTTGTAGTCGGCAGGCAGTTCGTAGCCACCCTTGGAATGGGCCACAGCCATGCTGTCGCGCCTGATCTTCGCCTCCCGCCACAGTCCGCCACCCGTGTTGCCGTCAGCGGGAATCTCGGTCCGATAGATGGTAGTGGCCGCCGTCAGTGAGTCGGTAAAGGCATAGACGTAAGCCCCCTGTCCGTTGGCACGCACGCAGGCCGTCAGGCGGTAGGTGCCAGGCTGCAACAACTCCGAGCGTTCGATGGTGAAGAGCTGGCGATGACGCGAGTCGTAAGTGTCGATGTAACGGGCTCCGTGACCCGTGTAGTACTGTCCGCTGGAGGTGTAACGCTCATTGCAATGGTCGGCACGAATGACACGCCAGTCGCGCTCGGAGAGGAACTCCCATTCGTCGGGCTTGTAGAAGATGCCGTCGTGGGTGTTCTCCTTGCGATACTGTTCGTCGCGGATATGCCAACTCTTGTCCTCGGCCTCCTTGATCTTTGCGACAAGACTTGTGCCATAGAAGGCAGCACCGATGAAGAGACCTATCCAGATGATCAGGAATGCCAGACGCTGACCGAAGCCCATGGGCTTGAGCATGCGTATCTCACTGAAGAAGCTGTGGATGATGCAGTACGTGGGGATGAGCAGCACGCCCAAGCAGAGCAGGGAGGCGATGAGCAGGTGCGACTGGTTGGCATCGAAGAACTGCCAGAAGGTGGGGTCGCTCTCGTGAATCATCATGTGTGGCATCGTCATCACGGCTATCAGACCCACGATTCCTGCCAGCAGAGAGATGGCAAACGCGATACCTATCGCATAGATGGACCAACGGATGAGTGTGCCCATGATGAAGAAGAAGCCTCCCAGGCAACCCATGTGCCCTTCGTCGGGACGTTGTGTCGTTTGCGGTTGACTGACCTCATCGGCCAGGTTCTGAGGATTCACCTTTTTGCCCTTCATTCGGAGTCGGTCCTCAGGTGTCTCGGCTACAGGCATGAGTACGCCCAAGATGAAGTAGAGGATGATGAGACCAGCATTGATGCTGATGCCCCAATGCCAACGTGACCAGTAGAACATGCGGGAGACAAAACCGCCGGGCAAGAGGAAGAACAAGGCCACATAGCCCAGACGCCACCATAGCACGTCGCCACCGAAGTAGGTGGCCAGACCGGAGAGCACACCCATGAGTTTGCGGTCGGAAAGGTTGCGGTATAATCTACGACCTCCCCCCAGCCCCTCCGAAGGAGAGGTGCTGCTGTCCGTAAATTGCGAGGTAAAGCCCTCCTCCCCACGGGGGGAGTCAGGAGAGGGGCTTTCCATCTCCTCAGGACTGCCCACGCGATGGATGATGTCCTGCACGTGCTCGATGGTGATAGCCTGTACGCCACTGGCCTTCAACTCGTCGAAGAGTTCGGCTATGCGTGCTTCAATGTCGTCGGCTATCTCTTCTCCGCCCTCGCGACGGCCAAAGTAACTGCGCAGCGAGTCGGTGTATCTTTTCAACAGTTCGTAGGCATCCTCGTCGATGGCATAGAGGCGGCCCAGCAGGTTTATGGTGATATTCTTTTTCATGATTCTTGATGTGTTAAGAGACGAGTAGTTTTCAGATAGTTAACCGTAGTGGCGAGTTCGTTCCAAGCCTGGTCGAGACCCACGAGAAACTCCTGTCCCTCCTGAGTCAGGGCGTAGTACTTACGAGGCGGTCCTTGTGTGCTCTCCTGCCATTCGTAGGAAAGCAGACCGTCGTTCTTCAAGCGCGTAAGCAGGGGGTAGAGTGTACCTTCCACCACCAGCAGTTCGGCTTCCTGCAGCTGACGGATGATGTCGCTGGCATAGGCCGGTGCGCGCTTCAGCAGTAGCAGGATGCAGTATTCGAGCATCCCCTTCCGCATCTGTGATTTGGCGTTGTTGATATCCATGGTAGTTGTAAAATGGCAAATGTAAAATGTTAAATGTAAAATGGCAAAGGACCTTTAATAGGAGTGGGGATTCTTCGGGGCACAAAGCCAAAGGGCAATGTAGCCCAACAGGCCACAACCCAGGCCAAAGAAAGCCACGAGGAAACCAACACGCACCAACAGGGGTCGATGTCGAAATACTCGGCGATGCCACCGCACACGCCGGCAATCTTTTTGTCTGTCTCGGACAGGTAGAAACGCTTCTTTTCCATAGTCAATTTATGCATTAAGTTAAACTTCACGATGCAAAGTTAAGTAAAAATATAATACCTTGCAATACATAGTACTATATTTTTTATAATATTTTTCATGTAAGCATTTAGGAGTACCCTAATGGGGGCATAGATTATTATAATAAGGTATGCGTGCGCCCGCGATCACGGAAGCAAGGCCATGCAAGAAAAACAAAAAAGGCCCCCGCCAAATGACGAGAGCCTGAGCATGTAGTTATTGCATTGATTTCACATCATATCATCGGTTGGCGCGTTTGCGCTCCAGATGGTCGAGGATGATTTTGCGCAAGCGCATCGACTTGGGCGTCACCTCTACGTATTCGTCCTCCTTGATGTACTCAAGGGCTTCCTCCAGGGAGAAGACGATGGGCGGAATGATGCGCACCTTCTCGTCCGAACCTGAAGCGCGCATATTGGTGAGCTGCTTGGCCTTGCAGACGTTCACCACGAGGTCGTTCTCGTGGACGTGTTCGCCCACCACCTGGCCGGCATAGACCTCCGTCTGGGGGTCGATGAAGAAGGAACCGCGGTCCTGCAGGTTGTTGATGGCATAGGCATAGGCCGTTCCGCCTTCGAGGGCTATCATGGAACCGTTGGTGCGGCGCTGTATGTCGCCCTTGTAGGGCTGATATTCCTTGAAGCGGTGGGCCATGATGGCCTCGCCCTGAGAGGCGGTGAGGACGTTGGTGCGCAGGCCGATGATGCCGCGCGAGGGTATGTTGAACTCGATGTTGACGCGCGAGCCCTGGGACTCCATGCTGGTCATTTCGCCCTTGCGACGCGTGACCATGTCTATCATCTTCGAGGAGAATTCCTCGGGCACGTTGATGGTGAGTTCCTCGATGGGTTCGCACTTCATGCCGTCTATCTCCTTGTAGATGACCTGGGGCTGGCCCACCTGCAGTTCGTAGCCCTCGCGACGCATCGTTTCAATGAGCACACTCAGGTGCAACACGCCACGACCACTCACCACCCAC
>DGUV01000046.1:35936-36186 GCA_002395775.1 Prevotellaceae bacterium UBA4301 | reverse complement strand
GTGCCGCTGCCCTTGGGGGCTACCATGATGACATCGATGCCTTCGGGAGGAACACAGCCTGTGCGGTCGTTCCAGATGATGGCAAAGCCATGACTGAAGTAGAGGGCCTTACCGGGAGTGAGATACTGCTTCAGGGTGGGCCAAACACTCATGACGGCTGCATCGGAGAGCAAGCACATGACGATGGTACCACGCTGGGCGGCCTCCTCAATGCTGAAAAGGGTCTCGCCGGGCACCCATCCGTCGCCGA
>DGUV01000046.1:0-35822 GCA_002395775.1 Prevotellaceae bacterium UBA4301 | reverse complement strand
TGTCGCGCAGGTTGCAAGCCTGGCCGGGGCCCTGAACGCCGTAACCAATGACGGCGATGGTTTCGTCCTTCAGCACCTCGCGTGCCTTGTCCAATGGGAACTCTTCACGGGTCATCACTTCCTCAATGACCCCACCAAAATTCATTTTTGCCATAGTTCTATATGAATTAAAATTAAGAATTAAGCTTAAGAAACAATATATTTTTTTGCTCAGAAGAAGCGCACCTTTGCCTGGCACACCACCTCGCCACCGTCCTTGCGAACCTCCACGTCGGTCTCCTTCTCATCAACCGGTTGCATGTAGAACGAGAGCTGGTCGCCCAAGAGGGCCTCGGTCTTGTAGGCTATCTCGAAGCGGCGTATGCCCTCGTCGCGCAGACGCTGGATGGGAAAGAGGTTGAGAATGTGCTCGATGTACTTGATGGAGTTGATGTGGCCATTGATGTCCACGTCGCTGTAATGCGTGTCGATGGTGGTTGCGAACTGTGGTTCGCGGAAGCGGAAACGTCCGTGCCCCTCGATGGGGCAATGGTTCTCCTCGTCGGAAACGACGTAGTTAAGTATATCGCCATCATAAAGGGTAAGCAGGTTGCAGGGCTGGCGCGTCTCCATGTCAATCATGGCCCAGGTGCTGCGGGCGTAGCCGTAGGGGGTGCCGTCGGGGCGCAGGATGGCAAAATTACGATTAGTGAAGAGCTTGATGACGCTCTCCACCCAGGTCCGAATGGTACCCTGCTCATACTGGCGAGGCATTTGCTCCAACTCTATGCTCAGGCGACTGAGCACCCAGGTGTGGCGCGTCTCGTTCAGTGCTCCGATGCCCCATCCGCGTCGCTGGCTGTGACGGCCGGCTGCATTGAGCAGATGATTGCCCAAAATGCCCATGAACATGCGACCTGTGAGGTCCACATGGAAGGGCTCAACATAAAAGGGATATTCGTCTATCTTTTCCATATTATTTCACTTCATCTCTTCATCACTTCCTCATCTTCTCCATCTCCTCCAGATACTGGTCGAGGCGCTCTGTGGTGCTCCGGGTGACGGCAATGCGGCCCGAACGCACAAACTGCAGGACGGCCCCCTTGCTGTTCAGTTCCTCGAAGAGCGAGAGAATGTCGTCGGTGCGTCCCTTCTTCTCCACGATGCAATAGGTGGGGTTGACCTCAGTCATGTGGGCATCGTGGTGGCGCACGATGCGCGACACCTCAGCATTGCGCATCATCACGGGGGTGCTGAGTTTGATGAGGCAGGCCTCCATGATGAATATCTCGTCGTCAGTGAAATAGTGGGCCTGCAGGACATCTATCTTCTTCTCAATCTGCTTGGTGAGCATCTTGGCCATCTCCTCGGTGCAGTTGCAGGTGATGGTGTATTTGTGGACACCAGGGGTGGACGAGGCACATACATTGAGGCTCTCGATGTTGACCTGGCGGCGCGTGAACACGGCGGTTATCTGGTTGAGAATACCGGCGAAGTTCTCGCTATATATGAGCATGGTATAGAATTTCGTTTCCATACAACCTTCATTTTTCAATCTTTAATCTTTAAACTCCAGCATCATCTCATCGACACTGGCTCCCAGGGGAATCATGGGCATCACGTTGTCCTCCTCCTTCACACCGCATTGCAACAGGTAGGGTCCCGGGGTGGCAAGCATGCGACGGATGGCCTCGTCGAGCTGGGAACGCTCGGTGACCGTCTGCGAAGGTATGCCGTAGGCCGAGGCGATGCGCTCATAGTCGGGGTTGAGCATGGGGGTGAACGAGTAGCGACGATGGAAGAACATCTGCTGCCACTGGCGCACGTTGCCCAGGAAATTGTTGTTCAGCAATATGATTTTCACCGGCGAGTGCTGTTCCATGATGGTTCCGAACTCCTGTAAGGTCATCTGTAGTCCGCCGTCGCCCACGAAGAGACAGACGGTGCGCTCTGGTGCGCCAAAGGTGGCTCCGATGGCTGCAGGCAGGCCGAAGCCCATGGTGCCGCAACCACCCGAGGTTACCACGCTACGCGGCTGCGAATAGCGGAAATAGCGACAACCGAACATCTGGTTCTGCCCCACGTCGGTGACCAAGACGGCCTGATGGTTTGTGGCCTCACTCACCCTGCTGACCACCTCGCCCATGAGCAACGGCCCCTCGGCGGGCTGAGTGGCAGGACGGATGACGCGTTCGTTCTCCTTATCCCACAAGGGACGGAAGGCGCTAATCCACTCGTCGTGGCGAGCCTCATGAAGGAGGGCAGTGACGCGGGCCAATGTCTGCTTGCAATTGCCCACGACGGCCAAATCGACGCTGATGTTCTTATTGATTTCGCTGGGGTCGATGTCGAAGTGAATGATTTTAGCCTGACGGGCATAGGTCTGGACATTGCCGGTGACGCGGTCATCGAAACGCATGCCCACGGCAATGAGCAAGTCGCACTGGTTGGTCATGACATTGGGGGCCAGATTGCCGTGCATGCCCAGCATGCCCATGTTGAGCCTATGGGCTGAGGGAAGGGCCGAAAGGCCGAGCAGCGTGCAGGCAGCAGGCAGGTCGGCCAGTTCGAGGAACTGCTGCAACTCGGCCTGAGCCTCACCCAGTTCCACACCTTGGCCAACAAGCACCAGAGGACGCTGGCTGTGATTAATCATGTCGGCGGCCTGACGGATGACATCGTCCGAAGGCACAGGCACGGGACGATAGCTGCGGATGAAATCCACATGGGCAGGCTCGTAATCGACGAGACCCGTCTGGGCGTTCTTGGCAAAGTCGAGCACCACAGGCCCAGGTCGTCCGCTGCGGGCTATGTAGAAAGCACGGCTCACGGCCCAGGCCACATCCTGAGGACGTCGAATCTGATAGGCCCACTTGGTGATGGGCTGCGCAACACCAATGACATCGACCTCCTGAAAGGCATCGGTGCCCATGACGGCGGCATCCACCTGTCCGCATATCACCACAAGGGGCGTGGAGTCAATCATGGCGTCGGCAATGCCTGTCACTGTGTTCATGGCCCCCGGGCCACTGGTGGCAATGGCAACTCCCACACGACCGCTCACACGGGCATAGCCCTGAGCTGCATGGACGGCACCCTGCTCATGACGGACAAGTATGTGATGCAAACGTTCGCGATGGTCGTAGAGCGCATCATAGGTGGGCATGATGGCACCGCCCGGATACCCGAAGAGGACATCTACGCCCTCGGCTTCCAGGCTGCGCATCAAAGCCTCCGCTCCTGTAATCAGCTGTTTCATTATCTTCTTACCCTAAACTAATTGGCTGCAAAGGTAAGAATAAATAATAATATGACAAAGAATCGGGCCGACTAATTACAAATCGAAAGATGAAATTATTGCAAATCTTACAATCCGTAAGGAAATGGGTTACTCTCCTCTCACTTCTTTCTCCGCTTCGCGATGCGCTCGAGCTTGCTCGCTTTCGTAGTGCAACGGAGAAAGAAAGCGTCACCCTAATGGGATGCCGAGCGAACCATCAACTTTCTTCCATTCTGTATATATACTCCTTTGGGGGCTGATGAGGGAGAGATGCGGCGGCCGCTGAGGTCGTAGGGTGGTGTGTCATTATCTATCATCAATCTTTCTGTGTCAATTGTCTCAACTCCGGTCGTGGGTTTGCACTCCAGCGTTACATATTCAAATATTTCCTGGCTCTCGTCGAATCGTCCGATGTTGTAGGTTCCAGCCTTGAACCCCGGGATGCGGACATGTACCATGCGAGTGGCTCTGCATGTAGGTACACTAGTGGACATTGGAGTATAATAGCTAACGCGTACGCTGATGGTGTCTTCCTTGATAAAGCAGGACGCATATCCTGTGAAACATTGCATGTATGGTACTTTTCCATCCATGCAAAGGGTGTCGCCGGCAAAAGAGTAGTTGATAAAGTCGGCATTTTGAGGTGTATGGTCCTCAGGTTCAAAGTAGGTAACTTTATATTCGTCCTCATTTAGGCAAATACGAGCTATGATATTGAATCCAGGCGCATGTATGGTGCGTACCTTGATGGGGCGTGAGGGGAAATCAACATATTGTTCAGCGAGATAAAGGGGGAGTATGCCCCATGTCATGGAACCGATTCCCTCAACCCACACGTCCTCCGAACCATCCGCTAGTGATTGCAGGCGCAGCATTCTTGGCGTCTTGTCCTCATAGTACCAGATATAGGGGTCGATGTCTGCAAAATAGCCAGTATCCACCACTAGGAACTGCTCGCCACGGGAGTCTGTGAAGATATCGCCCCTTGCAAGTCCGTAGTCGAGAATGACTGCTTCCGTTTCGTCGGGCAACCTGCAAATCACCTTGTCACCTTCTTGCCGGTAAAGGAGGGTGTCGGCTTTTACGGTTCTGTCCTTAATGTCATCGTAGAAATATGGAGCGCGAGCATCACGGCGCCGAATGGTCGTTATACAGTATTTCTCCCCTCCAACGATACTGTCACCATTTATTATTGAATATTGACGCCTTGTATGGTTACCAGTATCCAATAGATAATACATTGTCCAGTTCGTTTGGTTAGTTTCGGGTATTATATCATTTCCAATCTTAATATGGCTATAATCTGTTCCGTAATAAGATTTGTAATCTGAAAAAATAGTAGGATATCCAAAATCTCCTCCCTTGGCAGGGTAGCCCCGAGGGTCATCTGCTTGTGTGTATGCTGCATTGCTGTACAACAAGGCAAATAATACAGAAATTAATAACTTCTTCATGGCTCAAATTAATTGATTTTAATTTCAAATTCTGCCCCACTTTTAACTTCAAAATCGTTTTTTATAGTAACCCCTTGAGAAGCCTTAATGGTTGTTTTTCCATTTTCTATACTAACAGGTCCCTCTGGTTTCAGTGTTGTAACATTTCTGCCAATAAAAACCTCTTCAGCATGGATGTTCTGATTTCCTTCCAATGCTTCATTCTGAATGTATTTTGTTTTACAGAAAGTGAACACATAGGGAATATAACCTGTTTTCGTTATACAAACGAGACATTCTTCTGGAATGTTATAAAATGTAGCAACATTAACACTATCTCTTACCCTATAATAAGAATCCCCCATATCATTTTTATTCATTACACTTATTCTACAATTGTTATATGTAGAACATTGAATAGTAAGATTGTTACCATTAAGAGTCGCTGATATACCTCTAAAAGCCATTGGGTCAGACAAATAAAGAGGCATTTCGGGATCTCCCAACATATTTGTACTAAAAAGCAACCATCGATGTGGACTGCCATAAATTTGGCTATGTGCAACCCATGTGTTTTTCGCATCACGAAATGCCCGACCTATCTGATTGTGATTACTTGATAATAAAGAATAGTAAATGGCACGATTACATTCAAAAGATTGGGGTACCCATCCTTCCCGGGAACTACCGATGTATGTAAGAATACCACCATTCGGATTGCGCATAAATGCCTCACTGAGACATTCTGTACCACTCCCTTCTACGACGTCAAAGGAATTTGTATGGCATGCTACTGTAGTTATAACAGTGTAGCCATTATTGACAAGGTTTCTCGCGTAAGCAAGATCATAATAAGGAAGTATTTCCATCTCATAACAACTATCCGTTCCGTGAGTGTCAAAATTAACAAGAGTGTATCCTTTTGAAAGTTCGGTTTGGAAATTTGCGGCTGAACATTCATATTGCTCTCCCCCACTAAAATCGGTATCAGTATCATAAAATCGAATAACTTCTCTATCCCCTCCATCCCATAAAGGAGAAATAATGTTATTAACTAAAGTATCCCCATATATCTGAGCATCACTTATAGCATTATTAAAGAATAAAATCTCACAACCCGAAGCAAGAATACTATTATGCCAATTATTCAACTTGGGATTACTCTCATATTCAATAATCCTATTTATCATGGTTTCGGCATCCGCATAAGTACTCACTGGTAAACGTGAAACGATAAGATCATTGGGAAATGTAAATCCCGTATTCGCCATGTTCCCATAGTACCAATCCGCTGGCGTTGTACATGAGTAATTCTCATCATCATAACGAATTCCCATCAAAAAAGATGGAACAATATCTATATCCCCTCCCAAAAGGACATATTCCAGATTATGTCTTCGGTTATAATAGTCCGAAATAGCACTTTTAATACTGTTAATTTCTGGATAGTCACTGCCCCCATTGTAATTTTCATAAATTTCTTCGGTTGTAAGAATCTTCGCACTTAATCCTTTTATTGTTTTCCAATCTGCAAGCCTTTGAAATGCATTCTTTAAAGAATCATGGGTTATAATAAGATATTTATAATTTGTACGAGAATATAGATTCCCTGAAAAACGATTGCCAATGACATCTTGTTTATTAACGACCAGGGATTGCACAACTGGATTTAAAAATGAAGATTCATCTCTGGCTTTCTTTTTTGATACATCTTTCTGGAATATGGTCAATTCTATTGATGACTTTAAATATAATTTCCTTGTTTGAACATCATATCTAAAGGGTGAAACAAGAAAGCAGACGCATTTATATCCTCCCAATTCATATATGCCAGTTTCCATTACAGGTTCTTCTGGATATGAATCTTTTACCAAGTTAACATTATAAAAACTCTCTTTTACATTTTGTGAAGTTGTAGCTGGACGTTTTCTACCAATAATCGACACGCCTTCCCTCACTGACTGTTCAGAAAAAGAAAATGAAAAACCATCGTAGTCCTTGTCTGTATCCAATAAAACATAAGTGGCAACATAAGGTAATGCAGGTGCCAATGTATCTGCTTCATAAGAAGAAACAGAATATCGTGAAGATATGCTTATACCGTTTTCTTTTTCCTCAAAAATGAAATCACTTACAGGATATTTTAGTGAAATCACCTTTGATGATTGTGAATAGCATAATAATGGGATAAAACCACAAAATAAAAAGAACAATTTATTCATAATAAAGCCCTCATTTTACATATGCTGTACAATTACTTTTCGTGCCTTTTGCTTCTTGCCATCCACAATGAGGTTATATGCATAAGTGCCTATGGGTAATCCTTTCGTATAGTCCGAAAGATTGATGTTTCCACTTTCGTTGATTTCTGTCGTACGAATTTGTTTACCAGTTAGGTCATAGATGCTCAATGTTATTCTTTGTGCCTTGTCAGGAATCGTGAGTTGCACTTCGTCTGCATCTTCAGCTTGTTTTGACCTGGCCTTCATGGCAGTCTTCTTCGGGTCTTGAATACCAAGCTGCTCTTTCAAGATGGCCACCTCGGCCGATAGTTCCTTTATGCTCTGAACAAGCAGGGGCACCATCTCAACATAGTTGATGCTGTAGTTCCCCTCTTTGTCCTCATACACCAGTTCGGGATATACCTCTTTCAGTTGGTCAGCAGCCAAACCGTAACTAATAGAAGAAAGTTTTGTCTGAATAGGGTCCTTTCTATCTGTAGTTGATATGGTCTTTGTTTCACTTCTATCTAACAAATTGATTTTAACAATCTCTTTATCAGGTTTCTTATTAGCCGCCATACTTCCATCTTGATTTACCCTTTCCATCAGGAGCAAACCTACACCCTTTAAATTTTCGGTTACTGATTGCCTGTCAGTCGCTACTTCCATTAAGGTAGCAGAGTCACTATTGGATGATATCGATGTAGGACTTAACAGAGTTCCGTATATAGAACCTGTTGCTCGAACATCTCCCTGAAAATATCCTGCATAATAGTTGGATCCCGATGTCGGCAGATATGCATAACTCCCCACGGATCCACAAACGCCAATAGTATTTATAGTGCTGGGGGTATCTTCTGCCCCTCCGAATACTCCAATCGTGTTGTTTCCTCCAGTAGAAACTCCATTTATTCCACATGAAAGGGTGTTCGTAAATCCTCCGAAAACAGCAGAGTTAATCCCTATTGGGCTATCATTTGAGGATTGCAAATATATGTTTATTCCATATTTCGCCGTAGCGTTACTATAATTTCGAACATATAATCCTCCCCAATTTTTTGAAACATTAATAGTTGTATTGTATTTACTTATAGTATTATTATTTGTTGGAGTTTGAGCAATACTATCGCCTAGTATAATATTTCCACTAGTATTCACTTTCAGCTGAGCATTACAAACCGATGTAATAAGAGTTGCCATGGCAGCAAAGATAATGATTCTTTTCATGGTTATAGTTCGTTAGTTTAATGTATTAGTTATGTTTCTCATCCACAAAGTTAGGAAGAAAAAAGTAAGCCGCCAAAAAATTTGGCGGCTTATATCTAACAAAAAACTAACAACGTATTTGAATATATTGTTAATCAGTTGATTAGATTTTTGTTGGCAGGCGAACTTATTATTTAAAAAGAAGATGATCAGTCGAGGAGGCGAACAGCACCTTTGTCTGCCGAGCTCACACTTTGCGCATAAGCACGGAGGGACTTGCTTACCACACGATTGCGGCGCAAGGGCTGCATGGGGCGAGCGGCAAGTTCCTCGTCACTAAGCTTCACATTGATGCTGCGCGAGGGAATGTCGATGACAATGATGTCGCCATCTTTGATCTTTCCGATACTACCACCACTTGCGGCTTCGGGAGAGATGTGTCCGATGCTCAGGCCGCTTGTCCCGCCGGAGAAACGTCCGTCGGTGATGAGCGCACACTCGCGTCCCATGTGCATCGACTTGATGTAGGAGGTCGGATAGAGCATCTCCTGCATACCAGGACCGCCCTTGGGCCCTTCGTGTGTGATGACTACGCAATCGCCCTTCTTGACCCGGCCGCTCAAGATGCCTTCGCAGGCGTCCTCCTGACTGTCGAAGACCACGGCCGGTCCCTCAAAGTGCCACAAACACTCGTCCACACCAGCCGTCTTCACGACACAACCGTCCTGAGCTATGTTGCCAAAGAGTACGGCAAGTCCGCCATCCTTGGTATAGGCGTGTGCTATGTCGCGGATGCAACCGTCTGCACGATCGGTATCAAGGCTTTCGTAATAGGTTTCCTGTGCTCCTAATTGATTGCAGAAACGACCTCCAGGGGCACTGCTATAGATGAGACGAGCCTTCTCGTCAACATTTTCCTTAAGAATGTTATATTGTTCGATGTCTTCGCCCAGTGTGGCACAATTTACCCTTTTCACAGAGGTATCCACAAGACCGCCTTTAGCCAACTCACCTAAGATAGCCAGCATACCACCAGCACGGCCACATTCCTGAACGGAATACTTTTGGGTATTGGGAGCCAGCTTGCAAAGGCATGGCGTGCGACGACTCAACGCATCGATGTCGCTCATCTTAAAGTCAACACCTGCCTCCTGTGCTATAGCAAGCAAATGGAGAATTGTGTTCGTGGAGCCGCCCATGGCTATGTCGAGTGTCATGGCATTGAGGAAAGCCTGACGCGTAGCGATGGAACGGGGCAGCACGCTTTCGTCACCCTCCTCGTAGTAGGCCAAGGCATTGCTGACTATCTGACGGGCAGCCTGTTGCATCAGCCGCACACGATTCTTGTGCGTGGCCAGAATGGTGCCATTGCCTGGGAGCGAAAGACCGATGGCCTCGGTCAGATTGTTCATCGAGTTGGCCGTAAACATGCCCGAGCAACATCCGCAGCCCGGACAAGCCCGGTTCTCCACCTCACGGAGTTCGTCGTCCGACACCGTCGGGTCGGCACCCTTCACCATAGCTGCAATAAGGTCAAGGTTCTCGCCTTTCCATTTTCCGGCTTCCATGGGGCCGCCAGAAACAAAGATAGCGGGAATGTTGAGTCGCATGGCGGCCATGAGCATGCCCGGAGTGATCTTGTCACAGTTGGAGATGCAAATCATGGCATCGGCCTTGTGGGCATTGACCATATACTCCACCGAATCGGCAATGATGTCACGCGAAGGCAACGAATAGAGCATGCCATCGTGCCCCATGGCTATGCCGTCGTCAATGGCAATGGTATTGAACTCTGCAGCATAGCAACCGAGACGCTCAATCTCGGCCTTCACGATTTGACCTGCCTCATGGAGATGGGTGTGGCCAGGCACAAACTGGGTAAACGAATTGACGATGGCGATGATGGGACGGCCAAACTGCTCGCGCTTCATTCCGTTGGCAACCCACAGGGCTCTGGCTCCTGCCATTCTGCGCCCTTCGGTGCATACTGCACTGCGTAACTGATGTTTCATCTTGGTTCTTATTTTACTAAATTTCGGCACAAAGTTACAACATTCTTGCGAATCATGAGTAACAAAGTGAGGATTAATTCGTTATACCTATGTTTCGCATCAGCCCATCATACTTGGCCCGCTTCACTGCCGAACCACGGAAGAGCGACTGATATTGCAGGAGTGAAAGATGAGTCCAATCCCCCTCCTTCATGGACAAAAGTTCTGCCGAGGGACGGAAGTCGTCAACCGGAGTGGCATCGTGCGACAAATGGGGACAAGCCCGCAAGCAGCGGTCGCAACCATAGAAGCATTCCGCTAAATGGGGCTTGACGCTCTCGGGCAATGGGCCGCGATGTTCAATGGTGAGATAGCTGATGCACCGACGTGCGTCCATGCCATCGTCGGAAAGAGCCTGAGTGGGACAAACGTCCTGACATCGGTGACATCGTCCACAGCCTGAATGATAGGGATGGGGGTAGCGAGGCTGGTCATACTGGTCGGCCTCTTGCGTGAGAAGCAGTTCTGCCAGGAAGAAGGCACTCCCCTCATGAGGTATCACCAACTGGGTGTGGCGACCAATCCAACCAAGTCCACAACGCCATGCCCAATACTTCTCCATCACCGGAGCCGTATCTACGCAGATGCGTCCCTCGATGCCCAGGACCTGCAACAAAATGCGCAACCGTTGCCGAATGACGTCATGATAGTCCCTACCCTGGGCATACCATGCTATGGCAGGCTGTGTCTGTTCGTGGCCAGGATTGTAGCTCATGGCCAAGGAAACCACCGTCTTTGCCCCATCCCACAGCAAGCGAGGGTCGCGACGCAAGGCCATGTTGCCTTCCATATAGTGCATCTCGGCCTGCCGCCCCTGGGCCAGCCACCGCTCGAAATGGGACATGAAAGACTCCTCGACAGGCTCTGCCGGCGCCACCCCACAATGCGAAAAGCCAAGGCGGAGGGCCTCGGCTTTCAACTGTTCACTCTGTAATCGTGCGGAATTCATATCCCTGGTCTTTGATCCACTGAAGGGCCTCGGGCAACATCACCTTGAGTTTGTCGATGCTCTTAAGCGAATCATGGAAGGTAATGATACTGCCGTTGCGTGCATATTTCTTTACATTGGCAAGCACGTCCTCGGCCGTGAGTCTGCGGCTGTAGTCGCGCGTCACCAAGTCCCACATCACCACCTTGTAGCCAAAGATGCGCATGGTCCGGTACTGCACGGCCCTCATCCAACCATGTGGCGGACGGAAGAGCTTGGTTTGCAGTATCTCGTTGGCCTTGTGGACATTGTAGAGATACTTCCAACTGGTCCATCGCAGACCTCCGACATGGTTATAGGTGTGGTTGCCGATGGCATGTCCGCGCCGACGCACATCCTCAAACAAGTCTGGATAGCGATGTGCATTGTCTCCAACCATGAAGAATGTGGCCTTTGCCCCGAACTGGTCAAGGACATCAAGTACCCAAGGAGTTGCCTCCGGGATGGGACCATCGTCAAACGTAAGGTAAACGGCACGCTCCTTGGGGCTCATCCGCCACACTGCGTGGGGATAGAGCCACCGGAGAAAACGTGCAGGCTGTTCTATAAACATACTACAGAATTACTGGTCAGCAGTGCTGCCTGAAAGACTCTGATAGTAAGACTGCAAACGCTGGAGATACTTATTCGCTTCCTTCGAATTGGCTGCATCAAGCAGTTCCACAGCCTCCTGCAAGGTGACGAAGTTGGTGCGGATGTCAAACGAAGAGCGATTGGCATAGCGGTTCGAAAGGGAAAGATACCAGTCAAGGTACTCACACGAGGTCTTTGCCACATAGGATGCAATCTCCTCGCCCTTCTTGGTCTTGCCAAGTGCAAGCCAGGTGCGTGCCAGGTCAAGCGAACGGCCTTGCCAGCCATGAGGCACATTGTAGGCCGGAATGGCCTTTTCGGCCTTTTCCATCAACTTGAGTGCCTGTTCCTTCTTGCCCTCGCGCATGAGCTGCATACCGAGCTGACCAAAGATGCGGCGATGGGTGTAGCACATGCGCATCACGGTTTCGTCAAGGTATATGTCGGGATTGTCGAGACCACCGAACTTGAACTTGTTCATGACATTGTCATACATCTTCTCCGTATCGACGGTCTTGCCCGACTTCTCCGTGTTGAAAGGAGTGATTCGGTCGGCCAGTCCTTCGCGGACGAAATTCTTGCCAAGGTCTCCGTAGTTGTTCTCGCCGACAGTGATGGCAACATAAAGCGGGCGTTCCCAATTTGAGCGGGCAAGCATTTCGTACATCATCAGCTCGCTCTTGTACACCGTACCACGGCCCTTCAGCGAAATGTGCATTACATCGGGGATGGAGTCGGCAGCTATCATCATACCGCTCTTGCGCACGGCTTCCTTGTCGATGGTGATGACAATCGAGTCTGTGGGGATAATCTGCAAGTCGGGATTGTCGGAGAGTATCCAGCGGTCGATGATGTTGGTGAGCTCGTAAGGATTCTCACCAAGGGCTTCCTTCATGGCTTTTGGGTCGTCCTTGTAGTACTCCATCACCTGCTGGATGGCATCGGGATAGACGCGGACGCCCTCACGGGTTCCTGCCACATACTGAATACGCTTCCAGGCGATGGGCAATCCGGGAGAGTCGTATGCCGGACGTTTCATTTGGTCGATGTACCAGTCGGTCTGCAGATACGAAAGATTGCAAACGCGGGCATCGGTGCGTGTGCCCTCAGTCTCCTGACCGTACCACAAGGGGAAGGTGTCGTTGTCACCATTGGTGAAGATGATGGGATTGACGCCCTTGGGCAAGGTCTGCAGATAGTTCTGACCGAAGTCGCGACACGTGTAGCGGCCCGAACGGTCGTGGTCGTCCCACGTCTGACTGGCCATCTGCACGGGAACAAACAAGCAAACGCAGGCTACTAAAGCCGAAATCGTCTCATTGCGAAGCACCTTCCGCAGCCAATCAGCCAATGCTGCAACGCCCAGACCTACCCAAATGGCATAGGCATAGAACGAGCCTGCATAGGCATAGTCGCGTTCACGCGGTTGCATGGGTGTCTGGTTCAGATAGACCACAATGGCCAAACCCGTCATGAAGAAAAGGAAGAACACCACCCAGAACTGCTTGACGCCATCGTTCTGCTGACCATTGTTCTTGTAAACCTGCCAGAAGAGGCCCAGCAGACCAAGCACAAGCGGCAGGGCATAGAAGACATTGTGTCCCTTGTTTTCCTTCAGTTCGGTTGGCAACTTGTCCTGGTCACCCAGACGCCAGTTGTCGAACCACTTGATACCGGTCAGCCAGTTTCCATGCTCCAGTTCGCCATTGCCTTGGATGTCGTTCTGCCTACCGGCGAAGTTCCACATAAAGTAGCGCCAGTACATGAAATTCATCTGGTACGACAGGAAGAAATAGAGGTTCTCGCCCATCGTCGGCATCTTGATTTGCTGGGTGCGACCAGCTACGTTGGCCTCAACAGTGTGACCCTTCACGCCGCCCATCCAGTCCTCATAGGCCTGCTTATGACGGTCGCTATACATGCGGGGGAAGAGCATGTTCTGACCATAGACATAATCAATGTTATGGCGCAGCAGCTCATAGCGGTCTGGTTCGTCGGGCGATGCCTTCTCCTTGCGCTGATAGACAGGCGAACCCTTCTTTGACACAGGCACCCAGTAGTCGCCCTCTACCTTCATCTCCACCTGAGAATTGTAGGCTGGGCCGTAGAGCAAAGGCCGGTCGCCATACTGCTCGCGGCTCAGATAAGAACCCAGCGTGAAGATGTCCTCGGGCGAGTTCTGGTCCATGGGAGTGTTGGCTGTCGAACGGATGACAATGACCGCATACGACGAATAGCCGACCATAATGAGCAGCATACAAAGGAGCGAGGTGTTCATCAAGCGGGGCGAGATGAGGAATCCGTTCTCCTTGCGATACTGCAAGGCAAAGACCAAAGCCCCAAGTGCCAAGATGCCAATGACCAGGCTGGTCCAGCCATAGCCATAGAAGGGAATACCGAGCAGACCCACACTCAACGCATAGGAAACGATCATGCGCATGCGGCTCTGAGCCTCACGATGGGTTTCCCAAATGGCCCACAGAACGGAGGTGATTACAACCAGAATGTAGATAATCAGGCCCGTATTGAAGGGCAGCGAGAGGGTGTTGACAAAGAAGAGCTCAAACCATCCGCCCACCTTCACGATGCCTGGGATGATGCCATAGAGCACCACGGCTATCAGGGCAAACGAGAGCAACAAAGCCACCAAAGACCCTTTGAGGTTGGCATTGGGGAATTTGCGATAGTAGAACACCAGCACAATGGCAGGCAGACAGAGCAAGTTGAGCAGGTGGACGCCTATAGACAAGCCCGTCAGATAGGCAATCAACACCAGATAGCGGTCAGAATGGGGCTCGTCGGCATGGTCCTCCCACTTCAGCATCAGCCAAAAGACCAAGGCTGTGAACAGGCTACTGTAGGCATACACCTCACCCTCTACAGCCGAGAACCAGAAGGTGTCGCTAAACGTATAGACCAAAGCACCCACCAGGGCGCTGGCTTCCACGGCCACCAATTGTCCAAACGTTGCCACCTCGCCATTCGTACCTACCAATTTGCGGGCCAAATGAGAGATGCTCCAGAACAGGAACAGGATGCACAAGGCCGACATCAAGGCCGACATGATGTTTATCATATAGGCCACCTGGGTTGGGTCGTTAGTCAGTTGAGTGAACAGATTTCCCGTGAGCATGAAGAATGGGGCACCTGGCGGATGACCAACTTCCAGCTTATAAGCTGTGGTTATGAACTCGGGGCAGTCCCAGAAGCTTGCCGTAGGCTCCACGGTCGTGCAATAGACCCATGCTGCAACCAGAAAGGTCAGCCAGCCCAGCACGTTGTCTATCAGTCTGAAATGCTTCATATTTAATAGGTATGATTAATTTTCCTGAAATGTCCGGCAAAGATACAAAAAATATTCCATCATTGTCGCCGGATTAACAAAGATTATGATAAAAACTGCCACGGTCAGCAGAAATACGATAAGGGCAACCCACGTGTTACGCAAGGTGAAATAGTGAGCCAAAAGAGGGGTGACAGAGAACATGAGCAAGGGGGTGAATGCCGTAAACTGGAAAGTGACAACCGACAAGATGATGATCAGCCACGACTGCATCAGATAGACATACATCATCATGCGAGTGCGAATTTTGTCGTCAAAGCTGTTCTCAAGATAGTAAACTGAAGTCCAAAGCGTCAAGAAGAAAAGCAGCAGGAAAGTGGCATTCGACAGGTAGAAATCGGACTGCCACGCGCTCACCTTATCCCAGACGGCTTGCCAACCACCAGCCTGCACAAGAGGCACCAACCCCTCATCTACAGTGCTGAGCAGGTCGCGCCACCATGCCAGCAACGGACCGAGGTCGCCTATCCAGATTTGCCACGCTGCCCAGAACCAAAAAGGCAACACAAGACCCAACAGGCCCGCAAAGAAGCTGCGAAGGGAGATAGCCCGCATGAACACGATGAAGTACCACAGAAAGAAGGGAGCAAACAGAGCCATCTGCGGCAAGACGATGCTTCCCAAGGCAAGCAGGAGGAAGGAATGGAAGGTATCCACCACCGGCTGAGGCTGCTGATAGGTGCGGAAGAGCAGATAAATGCTCACGGCCAGACAGAACGTGGCCAGAAGGACTGGACTGAAATAATGGAAAGGAATGACGCTTGCCGAAAGAAACAACCACACCGACGACATCATGCGAGAACGGACACGAATGACCTGATAGGTATTGTTCGTCTCCATCACGACATAAGCCGTCAGCGCCACAAGCAACAGCCCGGCGACGAGGTCGGGGGTGAAGCGGCGCTCCGGCAACCACCACATGCCCAAAGCCAGCAACGAGCAGACGGGCAACGTGGCAATGCTGCGACCAATGCGGTTATGTAGTTTGGCTCTACGCAAGGTCCTGACCGATGTCGCGACGATAATACTTTCCTTCGAACTGTATCTCTTCGGCACCCTTCATGCTCTTGGCCAGCGCCTCGGCCTGAGTCTGGCCATAGTTGCTGACAGCCAGGACACGGCCTCCGTTGGTCACAATCTGGCCATCCTTCAAGGCTGTTCCCGCATGGAAGAGGATGCTCTCCCCCACCTGGTCAAACCCGGTCATGGGTTTACCTTTCTCATACTGCTGTGGATAGCCGCCGCTAACGAGCATCACACAGACCACAGGACGTGGGTCAAACGCTATGGCCCTTTCACGAAGTGTCTGCGTAGCTACGCCTTCGAGCAAGTCCACGAGGTCGCTTTTCAGGCGAAGCATGACGGTCTCGGTTTCCGGATCGCCCATACGGCAGTTGTACTCAATGACCTTCGGGTCTCCTTCCACATTGATGAGACCGAAGAAGATGAAGCCCTTGTAGTCGATGCCCTCTTCGGCCAGTCCACTGACCGTTGGGCGAATGATGCGGTCTTCCACCTTCTGCATCCACTCCTTGGTGGCAAAAGGTACGGGAGAAACTGACCCCATGCCACCCGTATTCAGGCCGGTATCGCCTTCGCCAATCCGCTTATAGTCCTTGGCCTCGGGCAGGATTTTGTAGTCACGTCCGTCGGTGAGGACAAAGACTGAGCACTCGATACCGCTCAGGAATTCCTCAATCACGACACGGGCTGACGCCGTTCCGAACATGCCTCCAAGCATCTCACGAAGTTCCTTCTTGGCTTCCTCCAGCGTGGGGAGGATGAGCACACCCTTGCCTGCACACAAACCGTCGGCTTTCAGCACATAAGGTGCCTGCAGGGTTTCGAGGAAAGCAAGGCCCTCTGCAAGGTGTTCGCCATCAAATGTCTGATAGCGTGCCGTCGGGATATTGTGCCGCTGCATAAAGCCCTTTGCAAAGTCCTTGGAACCCTCCAGGACCGCCCCTTGCTTTGAGGGACCGATGACGGGCACATCCTTCAGGTCTGCATCAGCCTTGAAATAATCATAGATGCCTTTCACCAGGGGGTCCTCAGGGCCTACGACCACCATGTCTATGCCTTTGTCGAGCACAAACTGACGGATGCCTGGGAAATCGTCGGCCTTCAGGGCTACATTCTCGCCCACTTCACTCGTTCCGGCATTGCCAGGAGCAATAAACAGTTTCTCAAGTCGCTGGCTCTGAGCCAACTTCCATGCTATGGCGTGCTCACGGCCACCAGAGCCTAAAAGGAGAATTTTCATTTCAGAAAGTCGTCAAAATATCGGGTTATACGCTCATGAAGATGTATCTGGTCGCGGCCGAACATGTTGTGACCGGCGCCGGGATAGGTAAAGAGGTCGGGCTGAGTGCCGGCATCCTCACAGGCACGCAGGAACGACAAGGTGTGTTGAGGCACACAAGTGGGGTCGTTGTAGCCAAAGATTATCTGCAAGCGCCCCTTCAGGTTCTTGGCCTTGTTCAGCAGGCTGCAACGCTCATAGCCTTCGGCGTTCTGCTGCGGTGTGTCCATGTATCGCTCACCATACATCACCTCGTAGTACTTCCAGTCGATGACCGGCCCACCGGCCACGCCCACCTTGAAGACATCGGGATAGGTACACATGAGGTTGATGGTCATGAAACCACCATACGACCAGCCGTGTACGCCCATCCGCTCGGCATCGACATAAGGCAGGGACTTCAGGAACTTCACGCCCTCCATCTGATCTCTCATTTCCTCCTCGCCCAGATGGCGGAAAGTGATTTGCTCGAAATCGCGTCCGCGCCATTCGCTGCCACGGTTGTCGAGGATGAAGAGCAGATAGCCCTTGCTGGCCATGTAGGCTTCCCAGCCGCGCAAGCACCAGTGCCAGCGGGCATCCACGTTGTGGGCATGAGGTCCGCCATACACATAGACCACGGTGGGGTATTTCTTCGACGGGTCGAAGTCAACGGGCTTCACCATACGATAATAAAGGTCGGTCACCCCGTCAGCAGCCTTAATGCTTCCGCTGGTAATTTCGGGAATCTTGTAGCCCTCGTCCTGCCAGGGGTCAGTGGCAGTAAGTATGTTGCTCACCATATTGGGGCGTCGGCCACGAGTGGGCTGCGTAGAGATGAGATTGATGCTACGAGGCACGGTGGGCGAAGAATAACGGTCGATGAGCATCGAACCGTCCTCACTCAACGAGGCATAGTGCACACCATCGTCGGCGCCAAGCATGGTGGTCCGGCGATTCTTCAAGTCGTAACGGTAAATGCAACTACGACGGGGATCGCTCTCGTTGCCAAGATAGAGCAGACTCTTAGACTTGACGTTGAAACCCAAGAAATCCTGCACCACCCACTCTCCGACGGTGAGTTGCTCTGTCTCACCGGTAGTCACGTCGAGCAGATAGAGGTGGTTCCACCCGTCACGTTGACTCTGCATGACTGCCTTCGAGTTGTCCCAAGGCAGGAAGTCGAGGCCGTGCATGGGTTCCACGTATTTTTCGTGTCGTTCCTCCAGTAAGCGTTTCTCCAGCTTTCCTGTTTCCGTATCGTATGCGACGAGTTGCATGTGGTTCTGCTCGCGATTCAGTTCAAAAATGTAGAGCAATTTCCCATCGGGAGCCCAAGAGAGGTTGGTGTGATAATCATCGGGTGCCCCGATGAGTTGCAGCCATGTGGTCTTTTGCGTTTTCACGTCGAAGACGCCCACCTTGACCTGATGACTCGTCTCTCCGGCCATGGGATACTTGTCCATAGTGACAGCAGCTATGCGTTGCGAGATATCGACCTGCGGATAGCCGGCCACCATGCTCTGGTCCATGCGATAGAAGGCCAGACGCTGACCGTTGGGACTCCAGAAGGTGCCTTTCGTGATGCCGAATTCATCGCGATGCACACTCTGTCCATAGACGATATCGTTGGAGCCGTCGGTACTTCCGTCCTTGCTCACCTGCAGTTCCTGTCCTTCTGCCGTCATAACATAGAGGTTCCCCTGACGAGTAAAGGCCAGATTTCGCGACTGCTGGCTGAAGTCCTGATGAGCAGCATCGGCAGGTATGGGCTGACTCCATACAATGCGCCCCTCCTTCCAGTCCACCAGCATGCGCTTTGAGCCAGTCTGCACCTGGGCAATGGTCTGTCGCCCATAGGGCAGCAGGATGTTATGTCCGCTGGCGACTACCTTCTCGCCGGCAATCTCATTGATGCGCTCCACTGTAACGAGCGACTGACCTGTCAGCAGTTCACGCACCTCTTCGTGGGTGGTCTCCACGGGGACGTTGCCCCACCACTGGGTGTATTTGTTTTTGGGAATGAGGTTGTAGATGTTATTTCCACTCCCCATGACATCCTCCAGCGTCAAGAGCTTCTGCCCCATTGCGGTACTCGCCATTAGCATCAAAACAAGAAGAAATTTAGTCCTCATATCTATTTCCCTTTCCTTTATTAAAGTCACGCCCACCACGTTTGAAGTCGCGGCCGCCACGTTTGAAGTCGCGGCCGCCATGTTTGAAATCTCCTTTCTTGAAATCGCGTCCGGCGCGCTTGTAATCACCAGCCGAACGGTCGCCGCCTTCAAAGCGGCGCGGACGTTCCTCTCGCTCGTCACGACCGAAACGACGGGGGCGCTCCTCACGGTCGTCGTGGCGCGGGCGGCGTTCGAATCGCTTCTGGAAGTCCTCGTCACTCTCGTCGAACCGCTGCTTTACGGAACGTTTCTCTTTGAACCGACGCTTCTCGGCCATCTGGCGACGTTCGTCATCCGACTTAATCTGACGGCCCTCTGAACGCACGTCGTTGTAACGGCCCGAGAACATCTGGTACTTCCTGAGCTCACACTCAAGCGAACCATTGTAGAGGGGCACCTTCAGGGAAGGCTTCAGCCCGATGGCATCAAAGCACTCCTCACGATAGCTGAGCACCCAAGCCTCGTTATCGACAAATTGTTTCTTGAACTGAGTCCCTATCATCTTGTACAAGCCCAGCAGGTCTTCGGGCTTGATGCGCTCGCCATAGGGCGGATTGGTAACAAGGATGGCCCTTTCGGCAGGCTGCACAAAGTCCTTGAAGTCCTGGAACTGAATGCTGACGTCACCTGTCAGACCCGCAGCTTTCACATTGCGCTCGGCAATGGCTACGGCCTGACGGTTGTTGTCGTAGCCATAGATGTGATGGGAAAACTCGCGCTCCTGGGAATCGTCATTGTAGATTCGCTCAAACAGTTCGGCATCGAAGTCTGGCCACTTCTCGAAAGCATAACCCTGACGGAACAGGCCCGGAGCCATGTTCTTGGCTATCAGTGCAGCCTCTATGGGCAGCGTACCACTGCCGCACATGGGGTCGATGAAGTCCGTCTCGCCGCGCCACCCTGTCATCAGGATGATGCCCGCCGCCAACACCTCGTTGAGCGGGGCCTCCACGGCCTCCTGTCGATAGCCGCGCCGGTGCAGGCTCTCGCCCGAAGAGTCGAGGCTGAGCGTGCAGTCATATTCGGCAATGTGCATGTTCAGTTGCAAGTCGGGATTCGACACACGGATGTTGGGGCGGTTGCCCGTCTTTTCGCGGAACTGGTCCACAATGGCGTCCTTCACCTTATAGGCCACAAACTTCGAGTGGCGGAACTCGGTGGAATAAACCACGCTGTCAACGGCAAACGTGGTGTCGTTTGTCAGATACTGACTCCAGTCGATGGCCTTCACTGCCTCATACACCTCGTCGGCACTGGTGGCACGGAAGTGCTTGATGGGTTTCAGCACACGAATGGCCGTGCGCAGGCAGAAGTTGCTCTTGTAGAGCAGTTCCTTGTCACCTGTGTATGACACCATGCGGCGTCCCACCTTTATGTTGTTGGCCCCCAGTTGGGTCAGTTCTTCTGCCAACACATTTTCCAAGCCCTGAAAGGTCTTGGCAATCATCTCAAATTCCATTAACTATATAAATAAATTATCAATTTCCAAATTATCAATTATCAATCATTACAATCCTCCCCAATCCTCCGGACGCACGGTGTGGCTCTTTCGCTTGCGGGCCTGCACCAGCTGCTCGCCAGGCTCCGTACTCTCCGTCACCCACAAGTTGCCGCCAATGACCGTCCCCCGGCCTATGGTGATGCGCCCCAGCACGGTGGCATTGCTATAGACAATGACGTTGTCCTCCAGGATGGGGTGTCGGGGAATGCCTTTGATGGGGTTGCCGTCCTCGTCCAGCGGGAAACTCTTTGCCCCGAGCGTCACGCCCTGGTACAACTTCACATGGTTGCCAATAACGCAGGTAGCCCCGATGACCACACCCGTCCCATGGTCGATGGTGAAGTGGTGACCTATCTGGGCCTCGGGATGGATGTCGATGCCCGTCTCGCTGTGAGCCATCTCCGTGATGATGCGAGGAATGAGGGGCACGCCCAGCAAGTGAAGTTCGTGGGCAATGCGATAGTTCGACACGGCCTTGATGACGGGATAGCAACTGATGACCTCGCCCCGACTGGTGGCAGCAGGGTCGCCATTGTAAGCCGCCTCGATGTCAGTGGCCAGCACACGGCGCAACTTGGGCAGCCTGCCGATGAACTCCGCGGCCAACTGCTGCGCCCGTTCAGTCGGACACGGGGCGTCAGTCTCCTGACAAAAGCACAGCCCTGCCAGGATCTGCCCGGAAAGCAGATGGCACAGTCGCTCCACCGCCACGCCGATGTGATACTCCAGCGTTTGCGAGTTCAGATTCGAGTTTCCGTAAAAACCAGGGAAAAGAATGGCACGGCACAGTTCTACAATCTCCTGCAAGGCAGGGCCCGAAGGCAGCGGAGCACCATCGCGATGCTCATGGAACATGCCGCCCATGCTGTCCTTGTCCGAAAGTTCCCGGACGGCCGTTCCCAATTGGTTGGTGAGGTCCTTAACGCTCATCTTCTTTTGTACAGCAAATTTAAATGCGCCACAAAGGTACGAATAAGTGAGCAAAATGCCAAACTTGTTTGAGTATTTCTTTCCCCGCTTCGCTCTGAAAGCGTCACCCTTCGGGATGCCGAGCGTCGAGCGGAAGTACTTAAAACCGCAGGTTAAACCTCTTTTTTTTGTTTTTTCTTCATCTTTTTCTGTTTTTTTTTTGCAGTTAACCAAAAACTCATTAACTTTGTCGCGTCCTTGCAGAAGGGTTCTTAGATAAAAGGAGTCAGACGCGGGGATGCATTTTAATGGAAAAAAGCGTTTATCTGCGCTTCGTTCTTGGCGTATAGGAATCTCGCAAATTCTCAAATCTAACCAAGACAATGGCAACGGTAGATAGCTTCGTGTGGTAGGTTATTTGCGTCGGAGGCTCCCTGTGAAAGTGAATGCGAGCATAGGACGTGTATGTACTATCTGCGTGGGCTCTGCGTGTTGATCGTTCGGTTAGATGGGCTATGCGAGAGCCTCTATACGCGGGACGAGTCGATACGACACCCGCGCTTCTTTTTTGTTTTAATGCCAACGACTTAACGAACTGATTTTCCTGTCTTGGGGTGTTGCAGGAGTTTTTTAAAGAAAGTGACACATGAAGAAACTCTATGTCCGCCCCTTGGCTCATGCCATTGTAATTGGCTGCGAAGAGGACGTCATGCAACTCATCACCACAAGCAAGGGTACGGAGACCTACGACGACGATGACGATGAACCTGCAGACGAACCTTCGCTTGTGCGCAGAAAAAGTCTTTGGGACGAGGAATGGTAAGAACAGCAAGCGGCTCTTAATACCCAATGTGGATGAAGCAGACGGCTAATGTTAGGCGCAAAACAATAAATTCATTAGTGTAGTCGGTTTTAGCCTACTTTTACTTTTTCGTTGTTTTATAAAAGAATGCAGTCGCTGTTTCATCCACTTCTCTTAATAATAGATGTAAATAATTGATAAAGTAAGAAAATGAAAAGACTTCTAACCTCACTATTTGTCATTGCCACCGCACTGATGACGTGGGCGCAAAAGACCCCACAGGTCATCTGGACGGAAGGCAATACCACGCTGACCTTCCTCAACGACGAGACGGTCTATGCCCCAGGCGATAGCTACAACGGACAGGAAGTCACCACCGTGTGGCAGGGGGATGCCGTAACAAACATTACCAATCCAGGTTGGCCAAACAATCGTGTTACGACAGTTGTTTTCGACAGCAGTTTCAGTTCAGTGCGCCCCATCTTAACTTATAGATGGTTCTCAAGTTGCTCCTCTTTGACCAGTCTCGTGGGAATGGAAAACCTGAACACCTCAGAAGTGAAAAACATGGATGGCATGTTCATGAATTGCAGCAAACTGACAGCCATCGACCTCTCACATTTCCAGACATCCAAGGTCACCAACATGGCAAGCATGTTCTCTGGTTGCAGTGCTCTGGTGGAACTTGACTTAAGCAGTTTCCAGACTCCGAACGTCACGAGTTTGAGAGGCATGTTTTATAATTGCTCTGCCCTGAAGACGCTGAATCTCTCGAGTTTCGACACATCAAATGTTACCGACATGTCCACAACATTTGGTTGGTGCCAAAGCCTCGAAAGCCTCGACCTCTCGAACTTCAACACTTCTAAAGTTACTACTTTCTCTCAGACATTTCAGTCATGCTCGAACATGACAACTCTGAAGCTATCCACAGACTTCGACACGCCGAGTGCTACGGCTCTGAATTCGATGTTTTCCAGTTGCCTTAAACTGAGAAGCTTGGATATAAGCCACTTCAATACTTCCAAGGTAACGAAAATGAACAACATGTTTAATGCGTGTATGGCACTCCAGCATGTTGATGTTAGCAATTTTGACACCTCGAATGTTACGGATATGGGTGCTATGTTCTCGTCGTGCAATAAACTTGACACTATAGACGTAAGTAACTTCAATACAGCAAAGGTGACAAAAATGAATTCTATGTTCGCTCACTGTATGAATGTACGAAATCTCGACGTATCGAACTTCAACACATCCAACGTCACGACAATGAGCAATATGTTTTCGGGATGTAGCTCAGTGACAGAACTCGACGTCAGCAACTTCAACACAGCAAAGGTGACAGGAATGAATTCTATGTTTTCAACATGCAATAAGTTAACATCGCTCGACGTCACCAATTTCAACACCTCAAAGGTTACCGATATGTCCTACATGTTCCAGGGGTGCGCCGGACTTACCTATCTGGAAGTTCGGAACTTTGACACCTCTAAGGTAACCAACATGAGAAGTATGTTTGCTTCTTGCAAACTTCTCTACTATCTCGACCTGACAAACTTCAATCTTTCCTCTAACTCGGTTATAGTCACAGAAATGTTTGGGGGCAAATTTGACTCGCCAACGGATACCACATTCGTATATACCAACGCCACCACGGGTGCGCGTATAGCATCTACCAAGCCGAAGAACCTGATTGTAGGCGACGAAACCAATGGATTCACCTGCAACGACTGCTGGCTCTACGACATGCGCGAGCCACGTATCCCCTACCCCTTCGATGCCGACAAAGTGACCTATGTGCGCACCATCGCCAAGGGCGGCAACGGCAACACCATCATGCTGCCCTGCGACTTCGACGTGCCCCAAGGGATGAAAGCCTACGAGTTGCGCCCTGCCGAACGTCAGGTAAGAGACAATATCATCTATTTCCAGGAAATGGATCAAAGTGAACCCATGAAGGCCAACACGCCTTACCTGATTGCCAACTGGGGGACTCGTGATGTCGCCCAGATGGAGATGAAGAGTGCCACGCACGTCATCAACACCGTCTCATACTACGAATACCTTGACCATCACGTCATTTCTTACTACCCCGAAACGGGTGGATCTGAAACCATCAGCACCACGCTGAAGGACGGCACCCACGTGACGATGAGTGGAACTTTCCGCACCATGCCCAACAGCGAAGTGGCCGACCAGGGCATCTACATCTTCCAGACGGGCAACAAGTGGAAGCAGGTGAAGTCGAGCAACACCTCGGCCTACATCCGACCCTATCGTGCCTATCTGGTGAAGGAAGGAAGTGGAACAAGTAGTGGAGTAAAATACGAAAGTATATTTGTTGACAAAGACGAGAGCACGGCCATAGCCAAGGTTACGACCAATGGCAATAAAGGGAACGGGCAGACCTACGACCTGAGCGGACGCCGCATGACGTCGCCCCGACGCGGAACATACATCATAGATGGGAAGAAGATTGCTACGTGGCAATAAGCATACTCCATGAATAATTGCAGCAAACACGTAAAAACCTCACCTACTCGCCGCAGATTTAGGCTGTAAGAACGATACGACCGAACTCATAGCCACGAGTGACGTTCTGCAAAACTATAAATACAAAAGCATCTATGGAACAGAAAGCCCCTCGGGAAGAAAGAGAGAAATAAAGGATGTAACAACTTAAATGATAACGATTATGAAAAAAATAATTCTTGCAATCTTGGTTGCCCTGCAACCTCTGATGGCAATGGCAGAGAAAACCCCTCAGGCCATCTGGACGGAAGGCAATACCACCCTGACCTTCATCAACGACGAGACCGTTTATGCCGAAGGCGACACCTTCAACGGAGAGACGGTAACCGGCGTGTACAAAATAATACAGGTATATAACAATACGACACCCACATGGCAGGCGAGTGGTGTTGACGTGAAAGAGAAAGCAACCACCGTGGTTTTCGACGCAAGTTTCAGTACCGCGCGCCCCACCACCAACTACCAATGGTTTTCCAAATTCACATCGTTGACCAACATTGTGGGAATAGAGAACCTGAACACCTCCAGTTCAACCAACATGGCAAGCATGTTCTCTGGATGTAAGAGTCTTACGGAAATCGACCTCTCCCATTTCCAGACGAGTAATGTGAATAGTATGAACTCTATGTTCAACGACTGTTCTTCACTGACATCACTCGACCTCTCTGCTTTCGACACGCAAAAAGTGACTGGCATGCAATACATGTTTGCTGGATGCCATGTTCTTTCGTCAGTCGATGTATCGAGCTTCGATACGCGCAAGGTTGTCTCTATGCAAAGCATGTTCAGCAATTGCAAGGCGTTGAAAAGTCTCGACCTGAGCAACTTCTACACCCCCAGCCTGACAAACCTACAAAGTACTTTCTACGCCTGTAGTACCTTGGAGACATTGGACATATCGAACTTCGACACGTCAAACGTAACCACCATGGCTACGACTTTTGGCTGGTGTCAAAGCCTAACGTCACTCGACTTATCGCACTTCAACACCTCAAAGGTAACAACCTTTTACCAGACATTCCAGTCATGCTCAAAGATAACGTCTCTAATAGTATCGAATTTCGACACATCAAGCGCGACGAATATGAGTTCGATGTTTGCCAGTTGCCTTGTACTGGAAGACCTGGATGTCAGCCATTTCAACACCTCAAAGGTAACAAACATGACAAGCATGTTCCACGCATGCTTGAAGCTTAAGTACGTCGACGTCAGCCACTTCGACACCCAAAATGTGAAAGACATGACTGCCATGTTCATGCTTTGTCGCACGCTTACCGAATTAGACGTGTCTGGCTTCAACACCTCAAAGGCGATATCGATGAAGAGCATGTTTTGTAGTTGCAGCAGTCTGATGGAACTCGATGTCAGCAACTTCAACACCCAGAACGTAACAAACATGGCCAACATGTTTAATGATTGCAAGAAGGTGCAAACCTTGGACGTGAGCAACTTCGACACCTCTAAGGTCACAGACATGAGCAGCATGTTTGCATATTGCAATGGTTTAACTTCGTTGGATGTAAGCAACTTCAATACTGAGAAAGTGACAAATATGGAAGCTATGTTTTCAGGTTGCAGCAAACTGCCAAGTTTAGACGTGAGCAACTTCAATACTGAGAACGTGAGCAATATGCGCCAGATGTTTTATTACTGTAGTAGTTTGAAGGAACTGGAAGTAAGAAACTTCAATACTGAGAAAGTGGACAGAATGGCAGGTATGTTCAATAATTGTAATCAATTGTATTACCTCGACCTTACGGGCTTTGATTTCTCAAGAGCCAATAACATTCTTAATTTTTTGGATAAAACAGACACGGTATACGTATATGTGCCCTCTGACATTCCCGCTACAACTCTCGATAAAATTACCGGCACAAAAACTAATAACCTGATCATAGGTGACAGCGAAAACGGATTCACCTGCGTGGATTGTAGGTTCTACGACGGAAATCGCGACCTGCGCCTTCCTTATCCCTTCATGGCAAATGCAATTACCTACTTCCGCACCATTGCCACGGGCGGCAACGGCAACACCATCATGCTTCCCTGCGACTTCGACGTGCCCACAGGCATGAAGGCCTATCGCATGAAGGGAAGCGCCGGACAGGTGACCGACGACATCATCTACTTCCAGGAAATGGCAGCAGGCGAGCCCATGCTTGCCAACACGCCCTACCTGATAGCCAACTGGGGGAATCTTGCACTCCCGCAGTTGCGAATGAACAGTGCCGTTCAGGTTGATAACACCATCGACTACTACGACCTTGAGGGCACCACACAACTGACTTCGTATGATGGCACCGAGACGGTGGAGACCACCCTGAAGGACGGCACCCACGTGACGATGAGCGGCACCTTCCGCACCATGCCCAACAGCGAAGTGGCCGACCAAGGCATCTACATCTTCCAGACGGGCAACAAGTGGAAGCAGGTGAAGTCGAGCAACACCTCGGCCTACATCCGCCCCTATCGCGCCTATCTGACCAAGACGGGCGGAGGCCCAAGCGGCGTGTCGCTGTTCAACAGCGTCCTCATGGCCGACACCGACGACACCACGCCCGTGGAAGAGCTGCACCTCAGCTCCCCCAACGACGGTTCCGTGCAGTATGACCTGAGCGGACGCCGCGTGTCCGGTCCCCGAAAGGGCATCCGTGTCACCAAGGGGAAGAAAGTGTCAACGACGAAACTCTCTCTCTGATGGGAACACACAATATCATACATGGCACCATGCTACCTATCGCCACTATGGGGCAGGGAAGTGCCGTCTCATGGGTTTATAACGTTTTCAACAAGGCACTTACGCCTGTATGATATTGTTTTCCCATCCGGACAACAACCAAATAAAGTATCCACCTCTAAAGAACTGGAATCATGGAAAAAACGACTCAGACAACGTCAGACAAAGAATTATTAAAATCATTTAGCAACAACGCAGTGTCGTTTACCATGGCTCCGGTCAGAGGTGGATCTTTTTTCATGGGTGCCCGGGACGGCGACAAATATTCCTACAGCGAAGAGAAGCCTCCCCACCTGGTCCGACTCTCTGACTTCTACATCGGCCAGACCCTGGTCACTCAGGACCTGTGGCAGATGGTCATGGGCTCCAACCCCTCGAACTGGAAGGGGGGCCATCGGCCAGTGGAACAGGTAAGCTGGAACGACTGCCAGCGCTTCATAAAACGATTGAGCGACATGTTTCACGAGAAATTCCGCCTGCCCACGGAGGCCGAATGGGAATATGCTGCCAGAGGCGGACAACTGTCCCGCGACTTCCGCTATGCGGGCAGCAACCAGCTGGACGACGTTGCCTGGCACTTCAACAACAGCACTGCTGCCACACACGAGGTGTGCATGAAGTTTGCCAACGAATTGGGGCTATACGACATGTCGGGCAACGTCAGCGAGTGGTGCAGCGACTGGTATTCGACTGCCTACTACATGATTTCGCCCGAGGAGAATCCCAAAGGTCCCGACACGGGCAGTTTCCATGTAATACGCGGCGGCAGCTTCAGCGACCGTGCCACGACGTGCCGCGTTGCCAGCCGCTCCTTCCTCTGGCCCACGGGCAAACTGGGCACCGTAGGCCTACGTCTGGCCATGGACATGTGAAGCGACCCGACGCCCCGCCCACGGGGCCCGACATCAGCCCACTATATCAACACACACACTGTAACCAAATTAAAAACAACTTAACAAAATGAACCTATCACCCAAACACATCGTGCGGAACATCAAGAAGAGCATTCGCTCCAACTACTGCTATCCCTCAGGCATCCTGGGCAAGCTGATGCTGACAAAGATGAACCATGGCAGCAGCGCGGCCATGGCTCGCTGGGGACTGAAGAATCTGACCATCGGGCCAAGCGAATCCATCCTCGACATAGGCTGCGGCGGCGGTGCCAACATAAAGCGCATGCTCGCCCTCTCTCCTGACGGCTATGCCATGGGCGTTGACATATCATCGTGCGCCATCTCCATGTCAGAAGCCTACAACAAGAAGGCCATCACACAAGAACGGTGCGACCTGATGAAGATTTGCGTCTCCAGTCTGCCTTTCCCCAACGGGACGTTCTCGCTTGTCACCGCCTTCAATTCCGTGCCCCTGTGGCCAGGCCCTGCCCGTTCCTTCCGACAGGTGTGGGAGGTGCTGTGCCACGGCGGTCGTTTCCTCATTGTCAACAACGAGTACAGAGACCGGGGCGACGAAGTAATCAAGCTGTCGCAACTTTCGCTCGACATGCCCTACTACACGGCCGAGGAGCTGAGCTACCACCTGCGGTCAACGGGGTTCAAGGACATCGAGGTGCTCCACGAAGCGAAGCGCCAATATCTGTGCATCATTGCGCGCAAGCCATAACCATTATTATTGACCCTCAAAAAGCCATTGGGCCAGCTGGTGCAATTTGGTGTGCAGTTGAATTTGGTGCTTGTTATGGAATATTAAGTATATGAAATATGAATCATGAATCATGAACTATTTAATCCTTCTTTTGCAAATCCTGTATTTATATGTACTGATTTCCATCATGTACCTCCCCATACAAATTGTCTGGTCAACCTGTCGTCTTATGAAAAAAAGCAAATATGAAATCGCTCGCCCATGGATATATGTTCTCTTGCTTATTATGGGGGCATACACACTTTTCATCCATCCATTAGATGAATCTATAAAGGTCTTGCAGGGAATTAAACAGACATGGGGAGACATACATCCTACTACATAAAGGCATAAGCACATCCGTAATCAAGAACACTAATAAAGGAATACAACCATTATTAACCACTTAAAAACCAAACTGCTATGAAGAAACTTTCCACTCTATTGTGTGCAGCCATTACGATGGCGTGCATCTCACTCGTCTTCACCTCGTGCAAGGATGACGACGAACCCGAAACCAGAAAGCCCGAAATCAACACGGTCACCTTCGATGGTGTATCGCACCTTATCCTCTCGGCCGGCATCGACAAAGACGAGTTGGATGATGGCAACTATCAGATTGTTTTGTACATTTCGGAGGAGAAGACCAAAGGGGTCAGACTAGATGCCAGTGCCTTGCACCACGATGGCAAGACCACCGACCTCACCCAGAAGGAGCCAAAGCACGACGGTTGGTACTGGTCTGTGGAATTTTATTATCCAGAGAAAATTATCGATACCTATGGCAAGCCAGGGACCCCTTATCCTGTCTTTCAGACTGGCACCTTCTATATCAAGCGCACGGGCTTCGGTGCCGAGTTTGAGATAAGGCTCAAGGATGGCAAGGTCAAGGGAAAGGAGGGTTTCGGCGATGGTAAGGAGCACACTATCAGCATCAATTTCAAGGGCATGTTAGACCTGGATGATTATTAGCCTCAAGGGACAACTGCCGCAATTGCCTCCTCCCCCCCAATCAATTAATGTACCACCAACATTTATTAACCCTCAAAAATCCAAAGCTTATGAAAAACCCTTACGAAAGAAAGAAGTTGCTGACGCTGCTGGGCGCCATCTGCGGGGCCACGGCCGTCACCAAACTGCTGAGCATGGTGGTGAGCCACAACACCACCGTCAAGTGCATGCTCCTGCTGGGCTTCGTCTTCGGCATTGCCATGGTCACGGAAGCCCAGACGGGAGATGAGACCTACGGCATCCGCATAGGCGGCGTGGAGGTGACCTCAGAAAACTATCAGGACATCTCGGCCGCGGGCGGGTTTCCTGCCGTGAAGAGCGGCACGGTGAAATTTCTGCCCACAAGCCGAAAGCTGACGCTCTCCAATGCTACGATTGACGGCGGCGAGGAGACCGCCATCGAGTTCACCTCAGCAATGTTCAATGCCACCCTGACGGCAACGGGCATCAACAAGGTCTATTCGGCCAGCCCCTACTCCATAGTGACGGCTACAGACCTCAGCATCGACGGAGGAGGAGTGGTGCAGGCCGGCATGGGCGACAACACGTCCGGTGCTTTCCTGGTCACCAACCTGAAATCGCTCATCCTTGCCGATGCCGTCATGCTCGAAGCCAACGGCACGTCCTACGGTCTGCAAGCCGACAACGGACGGGAACAACTGCGCATTTCCGAAAAGGCACGCCTCATAGCCCGCGGCACTCAGGGGTGCATCCTGGGCTTCAACGGAATTTACCTGTACGACGACATCGAAGTCATCCAGCCCCATGGAGCTGTGGCCAATTATGGTTCGGTCATGCTCGACGGACAGGTATGTACGGGCGAGGTCATCATTGGCTACGCCGACCGCTACGGCATCCGCATCGGCGGCGTGGAGCTCACCGAAGCCAACTATCAGAACATCTCGGCCGAGGGCGGGTTCCCTGCCGTGAAGAGGGGATACCTGAAGTTCGACCGCGGGAGCAACGCCCTGAACCTGACCGAAGGCACCTCCGTAGAGTCGGCCAACACGCATGGCATTGAGTTCTACGGCGAAGGCGTGCGGCGCTACACGCTGCAACTGCACGGCGAGAGCAAGGTGTCGGCCCAGGGCCGTCCGAACTCGGCCCTGTCCACGTCGGTCAGGCTCATCATTGAAGGCGACATCTGTTCGTTCAACGCCGAGGGCGGAGCGGGCATCGAAGTCAAAAACGGCGTAACGCTCATCATCGGCGGCTGCCAAATCAAGGCCCACGGAGGGCAGCATGGCATCCGCGGCACCACCCGCACGGAACACATGGAAATCTACGACGCCGACGTCTGGGCCCAGGGGCGCAGCAGTTCTGTGAGCGGTTTCCAGGACATTGCGCTCTACAACTGCCAGATTACCTCTCCCCCCGGGGCCTACATAGAGAACGGGGAAGTGAGAGTCGAGGGCAGTGCCACAAACGAGGAGGTGGTCATCCGCCGCGTGGTGCCTCTCGGCCTGAAGATTGGCGGTGTGGAAGTGACCAACCTCAACTATGAGAACATCACGCCAGAGGGCGGTTTCGAATGTGTAAGAGAGGGCCGCGTCACCTTCGACCCCCGCACGCAGACGCTCACCCTGGACAATGCCGTGATAAAGCACGCCGGCGACAGCACGGCCATCACCATTGACGGAAACACCGCCGTGCATCACGCCGAATGGACCCTCAGCCTGATAGGCGACAACAAGGTGGTCTCCCACTTTGCCGGCCTGCTGGCCGACGTAGAGGTGCTCATCGTCAAGGGCGATGCCGATGCGGTGCTCAGCATCGTCTCGGAAGGGCGCGAGGCCATCGGCATCCTGAAGTCCATGCGCATCCGCAGCTGCTCCGTTGAGGCCGAGGGCTTCTGGGGCATCTCGGGCTGTGGCCGCCTGGGCACGCTGATGGTGGAAGACGCCAACGTGCGCGCCAAGGGCGAGGGCGGCTCGGTGTCGGGCCTGGCAGCCTTCTACATGCGCAACTGCGAGATAGTGGAGCCCGAGGACGCCGCGTGGAACGCCGAGGAGGGCGCCATCTGCCACACCCTCAGCGACGCCGTGGTGACGGACGAGGTGATTATCCGCAAGATGGACACCAACGCCATCCAGGCCACACCAGCCAACGCAACGGCAAAGCCCCAAGGCACCTTCAGCCTGAAGGGTGTGCGCCAGCAAGCCGAACTCGACCGCCTGCCCAAGGGCGTTTATGTCCGCGGCGGGCAGAAAGTGCTGAAAAAGTAATAACCCCTAAAACCTGTTTACTATGAAAAGGAAAAACTTATTCAAGGTTCTTGCCTTGGCCATGGCCATGGCACAACCAGTGGGTTTGTTTGCCCAAAAAACAGTGGGCGGAGGGACAGACGCCGCCAGCGTTGCAAGTCCTTATGGAAAATCCGCCAGTCGCACTCAGCACGATGCCGACCAACGTGGCCCTTCCTCCACGAAGGCAGCAAATGCCAGACACAAGGCACCGGGGGATGTCGTTTCCTACGGCATCAAATTTGGTGAATATCTCAGTGAAACAATGGTCACCTCAGAGAACTACACCAACATCTCGGCCGCCAACGGCTTCAGCGCCATTAAGAGCGGAACCGTCACCTTCGACCCCACGACCAACACCCTGACGCTGAAGAATGCCGTGATAACAGCACCAGTGCGTTATGACAAGGAGGAGTCAAACATTGAAACCAGTCTGTTTACCCTAAGATTGGAAGGCCAGAATGAAATAACTTCACGTGGTGCTTCAGTTGCAATTGCCATGGGCCCAGGAGTAATAGAGGGACCCGGCTCGCTGAAGACCTCTTCTGAGAAAGACTGCGGTATCTACGTTCGGGGGAATCATACTTTTGAGATAAGGAATACCGGCCAAATGGAACTCGAAGGGAGATGGGGCATTTCAGGACCTTTAATCATAGAAGGAAACTTAGAAGGAAACTTAAAGATCACCAATGCCAATGTGAAGGTCAAAGGCAGGGAGGGGTCCATCTGCGACCTTAACTCGATAGAGCTCACGGACTGCAAGATAACCTCTCCGGCTGGCGCAACTATTGACGGCGGCTATGTGATGTTCAACGGCAACATCTGCACGGAAGAAGTGGTCATCGCCCGCACAATGAAGTACGGCATCATGATTGGTGAAACTAGCAGTGAAACAATGGTCACCTCAGAGAACTACACCAACATCTCGGCCGCCAACGGCTTCAGCGCCATTAAGAGCGGAACCGTCACCTTCGACCCCGCGACCAACACCCTCACGCTGAAGAATGCCGTGATAACAGCACCAGTGCGTTATGACAAGGAGAAGTCAAACATTGAAACCAGTCTGTTTACCCTAAGATTGGAAGGCAAGAATGAAATAACTTCACGTGGTGCTTCAGTTGCAATTGGCAGAGGCCCAGGAGTAATAGAGGGACCCGGCTCGCTGAAGACCTCTTCTGAGAAAGACTGCGGTATCTACGTTGTGGGGAATCATACTTTTGAGATAAGGAATACCGGCCAAATGGAACTCGAAGGGCGATGGGGCATTTCAGGACCTTCAAACATAGAAGGAAACCTGAAACTCACCAACGCCCGAGTGAAGGCCCGAGGCTGGGAAGGCTCCATCTGCGACCTCAAGAGCATCACCCTGGAGGGGTGCGAGATTGACGCTCCCGCTGGCGCCGTCATCGAGGGCGGCGCGGTGAAGCTCAACGGCAACGTCTGCACGGAGGAAGTGGTCATCACCCCCTTTGAGAAGAAGTACGGCATCCGGATTGGCGGCGTGGAGGTAACGACGAAAAACTACCTCGACATCTCGGCCGCAGGCGGATTCCCCGCCGTGAAGAGCGGAGAGGTGGCCTACGACCCCGAGATGAACCTACTGCTGATGAGGGACGCCGTGGTGGAGGGAATGGTTTATTACCATGGCACTGATAAACTCACCATCAACCCCGTAGGCGAGAACAGCGTCAGCGATGCATCCCAAGCTGCAATCCACCTCTTAGCTGACGCACTCATATCTGGCTCTGGCTCGCTGAAATGTTCGGCCCCATACGACTGTGGCATTTACTTGCACGGGCAACACACCCTGGAAATCAAGAATCAGGGGGGCATTGAGGCCGAAGGACGATGGGGCATTGCAGGAAACAACAGAGCAGAAGGCAGACTGAAAATCAACGGCGTCCGAGTGAAGGCCCGAGGCACCCGCGGCTCCATCTGCGATTTCGAGGCCATCACCCTGGAGGGGTGCAAACTGCGAGAGCCCGCCGGAGCAGTGATTGACGGCGGCAGCGTGAAGCTCGGCGGCAGCGTCTGCACGGAAGAGGTGGTCATCGCCCCCGCAGAGAAGTACGGCATCAGTTTTGGTGAAAGAAACGATGAAACAATGGTCACCTCAGATAACTACACCGACATCTCGGCCGCCAACGGCTTCAGCGCTATTAAGAGCGGAACCGTCACCTTCGACCCCGCGACCAACACCCTCACGCTGAAGGATGCCGTGATAACAGCACCAGTGCGTTATAACAAGGAGGAGTCAAACATTGAAACCAGTCTGTTTACCCTAAGATTGGAAGGCCAGAATGAAATAACTTCAAGACGTGCTTCAGTTGCAATTGCCAATGGCGACGCAGTAATAGAGGGACCCGGCTCGCTGAAGACCTCCTCTGAGATAGACTGCGCTTTCTACTTTTATGGGAATCATACTTTTGAGATAAGGAATACCGGCCAAATGGAACTCGAAGGGAATTGGGGCATTTCAGGACCTTCAGACATAGAAGGAAACCTAAAACTCACCAATGCCAATGTGAGGGCCAAAGGCAGGGAAGGCTCCATCTGCGACCTCAAGAGCATCACCCTGGAGGGGTGCGAGATAGTCTCTCCCGCTGGCGCCGTCATCGAGGGCGGCGCGGTGAAGCTCAACGGCAACGTCTGCACGGAGGAAGTGGTCATCGCCCCCGCAGAGAAGAAGTACGGCATCCGGATTGGCGGCGTGGAGGTCACGAAGGACAACTATCAGGACATCTCGGCCGCAGGCGGATTCCCCGCCGTGAAGAGCGGAAAGGTGACCTACAACCCCGACACGGGGACACTGACGCTGACGGACGGCACCAGCGTGGAGGCCAATGGCACGCATGGCATCCAGTTCTACAACCAGGAGGCAACCCACGCACTTGAGCTGAAGGGCGAAAG
>DGUV01000002.1:486-32945 GCA_002395775.1 Prevotellaceae bacterium UBA4301 | reverse complement strand
CCATCATGCCAGGCATAGAGGCGCGGGCACCCGAACGTACGCTCACGAGCAGGGGGTTCTGGGCATCGCCAAACTTGCAGTTCATCAGGGTCTCGATGTGCTTAACGGCAGCCATCACGTCGTCGTTCAGCAGCTCCATAATCTTCTCCTGACCCACCTCGTAGTACTCGTTGCAGACGTCGGTGGTGATGGTAAAACCAGGAGGAACGGGGACGCCAATGTGGTTCATCTCAGCCAGATTGGCACCCTTGCCACCCAGCTGCTCACGCATCTGGGCGTTACCCTCGGCTTGTCCATTACCGAAGGTGTAAACTCTCTTTTGACTCATGTGTTTAATAATATTAATTAATGAATGGTTTTTTTATCAGTTCGGCAAAGATACGAATAATATTTCATACTTGCAAATCCATAGTAAGGAATAGAGGATAATTTTTACCAATGGGAATTGTCAGGGGGAAAACTCACGCCGAAAACGGAGGTGACTTGCAAGGGTTTTGCCAGAGACATGACGCCCCCCTACTCCACTACCAGCAGGAATCCGCCGCGTGGTTGGAGGGTTACCGACGAAGGCAACCGACGGAGCGACTTGATGTCCCAAGGCTGGGCCGACTGACCTGAGTCGAAAAATGCCTGGATGTTGTGGGGCGAAACCTTAAGCCGGGCGTAGGAAAGTTGCAGGGTCTGCTCGGAGTCAGTGCCGTTGATGCCTGCTATGTACCACTTCGCCCCCTTCCTGCGTGCAATGACAACCGACTCGCCAGGATAACCCGACAGAAGGCGGATGTCGTCCCACGCCGTGGGCAACTGCGAGAAGAAGCGCTGCACCTCAAGTGGCTGGGCAAGCAGACTCTCTGGTCGGTCGGCAAGATGTTGCAGAGCCGATTCGTAGAGGACGGTCAGTGCCAGTTCGTGGGCATGAGTTGTGATGTGGGGATGCTGGGAGTCGGAGAAGGCACAGGGCGTGTAGTCCATCGGTCCGATGACGTTCCGGGTGAAGGGCAGCGTGGCATTGTGGCGGGCGGCGCGAGTGGTGAAGGTTGGCACGTTGTTGTACCATTCGGCACCATAGACACCCTCGGTGCTCATCAGGTGGGGATAGGTTCGTTGCCAGCCGCGGGGGATGGTGGAACCGTGGAAGTTGACGAGCAAATGGTGGCGGGCAGCCGCTTCGAGGAGGTCCATCTGGTAGTCCATGTTGGCCTGCGTGTCGCCTGCGAAGAAGTCTATCTTTACGCCCGCAATGCCCATTCTGTGGCACCAGCCGAATTCCTTTTCGCGCTTCTCGGGGTCATTGAGCCGGAACTTAGGTCCAGGGGCACCATCGACCCACCCCACCGACGAGTTGTACCAAATCATGGGCCTGACGCCGTTGCGATGAGCATAGGCCAAAGCATCCTCGATATACTGCCCAGACTTCATGTGGTCCCACTCGGCGTCGATGAGCATATATGGCAACCGAAGTGCGGCAGCAAGGTCGGTGTACTGATTGAGTATGTCAACGTCGTTCGAACCGTGGTTATGAGCCCAATAGACCCACGACACGACACCCGGACTCACCCAGTCGGTGTCCCTCATCTTACAAGGTTCTGCCACGTCGGTCACGATGGTCGATTCCACAATGTCGGCCAGCGAACCTATGATAACCACGCGCCAAGGTGTGTGCCAAGCGCCCGTAAGTTCGGCGTTATTCTGGTCGTTGAAGACGCGGTAGAGCGAGGGTTCCCGGTCGTTCATGAGCGACGATGCGCTCTGGCGGCGTTCGATGTTCGACTCCGTTATGAGGGCAAAGACCCCGTCACGGGGTTCCAGCAAAGCGGGGTAGCCCCAGCGGTGGTTGCGTCCCTCCCCTGTCACCGACTTAGGGAAGAAACCCTCGTAGCCGTCTGTCCACGACTGCATCCAGCGCCGCACGCCTTCCGGTATGCAATAAGCAGTGTGCTCCGCCTTCAACCGTTCGCCCTCGAGTCCCTCCAGTTCGTAGCGGAAGGCCAGGCCGTCGTCGTAGAGCCTTACCACCAAACGTTGCCTTTGTCCCTCACTGTCGAGATAATGAAACACATACTGGTTCGCCCTGTTACGACAGTGGCTTCTCTTGCCCGTCGGCATGTCGTAGTCAGTCCGCACACGCCCTGTCCGTTCCACCTTCTGCAACTGCAGCTGGCGCCCCTTGCGCGTTGTCTCTACGCCCACGTCGGCAAGTTCCAGCACTGGTTCGTGTCTGTACGACACCACGAAGCGCCCGTCGCGGTGCTCCATGCTGATGCGCCCGTTGGGCGACGACTGGGCCCTGAGGCCAAGGGGGAGAAGGCACGAAAGTGCCGCCATGAAAAAGAAAAACCGTTTCATACCTAATCTTGTCTGTTTACATTATTCTTGCCACAAAGATAGGAAATAATGTGCAAGGGGGAGCGTCGGTTTGCCGATAAATTCGTACCTTTGCACCACAAACAAAACATTATGAGTCGAAAACGAAAAGAACTGCCCCTTCTGGAGCAAGTTGAGATAACCGATGTGGCCGCCGAGGGCAAGGCCTTGGTGAGAGTCGATGACCTTGTGGTATTCGTGCCTTGGGTGGTGCCTGGCGACGTTGTTGACCTGCAACTCCGCAAGAAGAAGCACCACTATGCCGAGGCAGAGGCCGTCAGGTTCCACAAGTACAGCGAACGGCGCACCGAGCCCTTCTGCCCCCACTTTGGTGTTTGCGGCGGCTGCAAGTGGCAGATGCTGCCCTACGACGAACAGTTGCGCTGGAAGCAGAAGCAGGTAATGGATGCCCTGGAACGCATAGGCAAGGTGGAACTGCCTCCCTGCCAGCCCATTCTGGGCAGCCGCAAGACGAGCCAGTACCGCAACAAGCTGGACTTCGCCTGCTCCGACAAGCAGTGGCTCACCTGGGAACAAATGCGCCAAGGCGAACCCTTCCACCCCGGTATAGGATTCCACATTAGCGGAGCCTTCGACAAGGTGCTGCCCATCACCTCCTGCAGCCTTATGGACCCTCTGAACAACGACATACGCAACTGGCTCTTCCAGTATGCCACCGATCACGGGCTCACCTTCTACGACCTTCGCGCCCAGCAGGGGCTCCTGCGCGGGCTCATCCTGCGCAACTCCCTCTCGGGCCAGTGGATGGCCACCCTCCAGTTCGGTCCCAAGGCCCACGTCGAAGCCAGCCGCGAAGCCGCCGAGGAGGAATGTCGCACGGAGAGTCTCTTCAACCGCCCCGAAGCCATGGCCCTCATGGAAGCCATGCACCAGCAGTTTCCCCAGATTTCGAGCCTCATGTACGTCTATAACCCCAAGTGCAACGACACCTTCGGAGACCTGGACGTCCGCTGCTACTGCGGCACCCCCTACATCTACGAACTCATGGAGGACCTCCGCTTCAAGGTAGGCCCCAAGAGTTTCTACCAGACCAACACCGAGCAGGCCCACGAGCTCTACAAGGTTGCCCGCGACTTTGCGTTATTGAGCACAGAGGGCACAGAGAAGACAGAGGACGCAGAGAATGCCGAGAAGCCCCTCATCTACGACTTGTATACGGGAACAGGCACCATTGCCAACTTCGTGGCACGCCAGGCGCGCAAGGTCATCGGCATCGAGTACGTGCCCGAAGCCATAGAGGATGCCAAGGAGAACTCCCAGCTCAACGGCATCACCAACACCCACTTCTTTGCCGGCGACATGAAGGACATCCTCACCGACGAGTTCATCCACGAACACGGCCGCCCCGACATCATCATCACCGACCCCCCTCGCGCAGGCATGCATGCCGACGTTGTCCAGACCATCCTCCGCGCCGCCCCCCGCAGGATAGTCTATGTCTCCTGCAACCCCGCCACGCAGGCACGCGACCTCCAGCTCTTGGACGAGGCCTACCGGGTACTGAAGATTCAGCCCGTCGATATGTTCCCCCACACCCAGCACGTCGAGAACGTAGTCCTGCTGGAGCGGAGAGGGTGACAACTTCATCATTGGAAAAGACGGTTGTGCCATCAATGGCACGGAGTCGTGCCACAAGTGGCACAGGGCTGTGCCATCAATGGCACAAAGGGAATAAAATTCCTTCAAAGAGTTGTCCTTTTCAGCAGGATTTCTTAAATTTGCCTCGTAAACCTTAACGCGCCACGCCATGTTCGACTATCTTATCAAGATTCTGTGCTTCTACTTCCCCAGAGTGATGTTATTCCTTGTGGTAGTTGTCTTTAGCGCATTAGTTTTTGGCTGGCGGATACTCATCTTCTATGCCCTCGTCTTCGTGCTGGGCATAGTGTGGCTATTCACCTCATCAGGCGGAGGGGAGCCAACGAAAGTGCAGCCCCAAGAGCCCCTGGGCAGTCCCACAAAGCCCGTACTCGGCACCTTGGACGACCAAGACGAGGAACTGGAGGAGGATCTGGAAGACGAAATCTACGACTTGGAGGATGAAATCGAAGACCTGAAAGACGAAATCGAAGACGAGGAACTGGAGGAATTCCTGCGCGAGACCTCTGCCACAGAACGGCAGGAAAGACTGGACCAACTCACGGAGGAACTTGAGCGCCTGAAAGCCATGCACGAACGGCTCAGCAAAAAGAGTTAAGAGGGAGATATTTTCTTTTCTTTTTTGATGGCTAATCAAGAAGACCGCGCAAGCGGGAAGAAGGACACACTAAAAACGAATCCAGGGGCTCCCGACACTTGCGGAGAGCCCCTGATTTGTGTATGTCCTAATCGACATTCCTACCCTATTCCTTGGGCAGGGCGACTTGGAGGTGCAGTTCGTCGAGCTGGCTCTGGTCGATAATGCCTGGGGCGTCGAGCATGACGTCGCGACCGGAATTGTTCTTGGGGAAGGCGATGCAGTCGCGAATCGAGTCGAGCTGGGCAAAGAGGCTGACGAAGCGGTCGAGTCCGTAGGCAAGACCTCCGTGAGGGGGAGCGCCGTACTTGAAGGCATTCATCAGGAAGCCGAACTTCTGCTGAGCCTGTTCGGGCGTGAAGCCCAGAATCTCGAATATCTTCTGCTGGAGCTTGGCATCGTGGATACGAATGCTGCCGCCGCCCACCTCGACGCCGTTGATGACCATGTCGTAGGCATTGGCGCGCACGGAGGCAGGGTCGGTATCCAGGAGGGGTATGTCCTCGGGCTTGGGCGAGGTGAAGGGATGGTGCATGGCCATGAGGCGCTGCTCCTCGTCGCTCCACTCGTACATGGGGAAGTCGATGACCCAGAGGCAGGAGAACTTGTCCTTGGGGCGCAGGCCCATGCGAGTGCCCATCTCGAGGCGGAGTTCGCACAGCTGCTTGCGAGCCTTCAGGGTGTCGGGGCCGGAGATGATGAGGATGAGGTCGCCGGGCTTGGCCTGCATGGCCTGCTTCAGGCGGTCGAGCACCTCGGGCTGGTAGAACTTGTCGACACTGGACTTGACGCTTCCGTCCTCGCCGACGCGGGCATAGACGAGGCCCTTGGCACCAATCTGCGGACGGCGCACGAAGTCGGTCAGCTGGTCGAGCTGCTTGCGGGTGTAGGTGGCCTGTCCCTCACAGAGGATGCCGCCGATGTACTCGGCCTCGTTGAAGACGGAGAATTCGCCGGTGCCCTTCAGCACGTCCATGAGTTCGACAAACTTCATGCCGAAGCGGGTGTCGGGCTTGTCGGAGCCATAGTACTTCATGGCATCGGCCCAGGTCATGCGGGGCAGCGTGGGAATGTCGATACCGAGAATGGTCTTGAAGAGGTGGCGGCTCATGCCCTCGAACATCTGCAGGATGTCCTCCTGCTCTACGAACGACATTTCGCAGTCTATCTGGGTGAACTCGGGCTGGCGGTCGGCGCGCAGGTCTTCGTCGCGGAAGCACTTCACAATCTGGAAGTAGCGGTCCATGCCTGCCACCATGAGAAGCTGCTTCAGCGTCTGCGGGCTCTGCGGCAGAGCGTAGAACTGACCGGGATTCATGCGGCTGGGGACAACAAAGTCGCGGGCACCCTCGGGAGTGGAGTTGACCAGTACGGGGGTCTCAATCTCCATGAAGCCCTGCTGGTCGAGATAGCGGCGCACCTCGAAGGCAAACTTGTGGCGCAGTTCCAGGTTCTTGCGGACGCAGGAACGGCGCAGGTCGAGATAGCGGTACTTCATGCGGAGGTCGTCGCCGCCGTCGCTCTGGTCCTCGATGGTGAAGGGGGGCGTCTGGGCCTCGTTCAACACAACGAGCTGGCGAACTATGATTTCGATGTCGCCAGTGGGCAGGTTCTGGTTCTTGGACTGACGCTCGCTCACCTCGCCCACCACCTGGATGACCCACTCGCGGCCCATCTTGTTGGCCCGCTCGCACAGGGCAGCATCGGTCTGCTCATCAAACACTAACTGAGTGATACCGTAGCGGTCGCGCAGGTCGGCAAAGGTCATGCCGCCCATCTTCCTGGTGCGCTGCACCCATCCGCTCAGGGTCACGCTCTCTCCAACATTGGCCAGCCGAAGCTCGCCACAGGTTTTTGTTCTATACATATTTATAATCTGACAATTTACGATTTCGCTTTATAATGTGTTAACAAGTTGCAAATTTACGTTTTTTTTTTGAAATTATTTCATCCGTCCTGCATTTTTTGCTTTCCCAAATAAAAGCTTAATCAATATGGACATGTAACAGCCCTCTTCCAAGTGCCTATTTTGAAAATAATTGGTTGAGAGCATTAATTTCAGGATGAAGTTTCTCTATGGAGATTCTATCGCCACTACGTATGGCATCTCGCAAGTTAAGAGTAAGATTGATTAGTCGGTCAACATTCGAGGTTCCATCAAGTCGAGGCGATGGAGTCTTATTCGTTTGGGCATGATGGCCGTCAATAACATATTCCCATGTACATCCATCAAGAATGGCATTACGCATGTCCCGCTCACCCGACGTGGTTACTGCTCGACGAATCAGCAGAACCAAATCATTGGCCAACTCATCCGAAACAGCGAGTCGCCACTGCCTTGTCTTTGGTGCCCTATAACGCTTGGCTTTCTTCAAAGGGACTTCTTTGTATACTTTCATTCCCATTTTTTTTGATTGTTCTTTGTCATACTTATGTTTATGAGTTGCTCCATAAACACGAGACCAAATAGAAGTATCCGCCTCGACAAAAACCAACTCATGATTTACCGAATCATAACTCAATGAGCTCTCTGCGTAAAAAGCTGGCCTGATTTGACATAAAAATTCCGCATATTTCGGAACCAATAACCGTTGGCGTTCTCCATCATATAGTTTAAAGAGTAAACCGCTATGACTGGTCTTCGTTTCAATGTCATATTTAATTAGCCGTTCTTGTGCCGTCATGGTTAGGGCCATGAATAGCAACCCAAACAGTATTTTCTTCATCACGCCAATAATAATTTACAAAGTTCGGACAAGGACACTATTATTAAAAGCACAGGGACAATAATTGGCTGGGATGACAAATAAACTGCGTTGCTCCAGCTGCTTCCAGCTGTTCGCGATCGCGGAAACCCCAGAGGCAGGATATGCAGCGGAGACCTGAATTACGGGCTGTCTGAACATCGACCTCCGAATCGCCCACATAGACGGTCTCGCCTTTGTTGGCACCGAGTTGACTGAGAGCAAGTTCCACCATATCGGGGGCCGGCTTCAAAGGCACACCTTCGCGCTGACCTATGGCCACGTCTATGACGCCTCGGAAGTAGGTCTCATACAGCTCATCGACACCTGCTTGAAGTTTGTTGCTGACGATGGCTGTCCTGAGTCCCCGCCGATGTACGGCCTGCAGCATTTCGTCCACGCCGGGATAGAGGCTGGTGTTGTCCTGACAATGAAGGAGATAGTGCTGGCGGAAGTGGGCAAAGCAAAGCTCGAAATCGGCCTCGCTGACACCCTGAGGCACGGCCCTGCGGATGAGCGTCCTCACCCCGTTGCCCACCATCTGGCGCACCTCGGCCAGCGAGCGCTCGGGCCAACCCATCTGGCGCAGGGCGTGGTTGGTGCTGTTGCAGAGGTCCTGGAGGGTGTAGGTGAGCGTGCCGTCGAGGTCGAAGATGATGGCCTTAGTCATGGACATACTGCATCATGCGGCTCAGGTACTTGCCAATGATGTCGAACTCCAAGTTGACCACCGAACCCACCTTGATGTCGTGGAAATTGGTATTGTCGAAGGTGTAGGGAATGATGCACACCTCAAAGCTGTCGTCGTCGGGGCGGCATACGGTAAGGCTCACGCCGTTGACCGTCACGCTCCCCTTATCCACCGTGACATAACCCCTGCGGGCCATCTCCTTGGAGGCTTCGTAACGGAAGCGGAAGACGTAGCTCCCTTGCTGGTCCTCAAGGCTAATGCAGCGGGCTGTGGTATCGACGTGACCCTGCACGATGTGGCCGTCCAGCCGGCCGTTCATCATCATGGAGCGCTCCACGTTCACCTCGTCGCCCACACGCAGCAGACCCAGGTTGGAACGCTCAAGCGTCTCACGCATGGCCGTGACAGTATAGGTGTCGTCGGTCAGGCGCACCACGGTCAGGCACACTCCATTGTGGGCCACGCTCTGATCAATCTTCAACTCTCCGACAAACGAGCAAGTCAGGGTGAAGTGCAGGTTGTCCAATTCCTTCTCAATAGCCACCACGCGGGCGGTTTCTTCTACGATTCCTGAAAACATAATTGCTGAATTTTCTGCAAAATTACAAAAATAATTTGTATCTTTGTCCCGTCATGAGCAGAAAACTTATTTCCCTCTTCCTGTGTCTGGCACCCATGGTCCTGTCGGCACAGACCTTCACCCACTATACCAGTGTGGACAATGCCTTCTGGCAAGAGTCAAGAATAAAATTGACAAGCAAGGCACCCAAGACCACTCCCTTGCTCACCATCAGCGGGGACGAGAAGGGCATGGAGTTCAAGGCCTGGGGGACGTGCTTCAACGAATTGGACCTCGACGCCATCAAACTTCTGAAAGAGACTGAGCAGAAGGACATTATGAAGATGCTGTACTCCCCGCAAGGCGACCTTCGATTCACCCGAGGCCGACTGACCATGAATGCCAACGACTACAGCCGTGAATGGTACTCCTGCAGCGACGTGTGGGGCGACTTGGAACTGAAATATTTCAACATCGAACATGACAAGGAGAACGTCATACAGCTCATCAGGATGGCACAACGCGAACAGCCCCAACTCACCTTCTGGATGTCGCCATGGAGCCCTCCCACATGGATGAAAATCAACGGTGACTATCCCGTGCTCTCCTCCCGATACAACAAAATGGACAAGCGGCAGGACTACCTGCTCTACAGCGACGAGGCCAAGGTGGACCCCGATGAGATGAAACTGCTGGGCGACCGCCAAGGAGTCTTCCCAAGGCGACTGGCTACGAAGGACTATTTCATCCAAGACCCCGCCTACCTGCAGGCCTATGCCAACATGTTCTGCCGCTTCATCGAGCTCTACAAGCAAGAGGGCATCCCCATCGACATGGTGATGTATCAGAACGAAGCCTACTCCTACACGCCCTATCCCGGATGTGCCTGGACGGCAGAGGGAACCGTGCGCTTCAACCACGACTACCTGGCCCCCACCCTCCGTCAGAAGCATCCCGAAGTGCACCTCTATCTGGGTACCTTCAACACCAACCGACTCGATTACGTGGACAAGATTGTAGGCCAACTGCAGGGCGACGTGGAGGGACTTGGTTTCCAGTGGGAGGCACGCGAAAACCTTGACCACTTCCGTCAGCACTATCCCCAGCTGCGACTCATACAGACCGAGAGCGAGTGTGGCAACGGCTCGATGGACTGGCCTGCAGGCGAACACACGTTCGGCCTGATGTGCGACTACATCGGACGCGGATGTGAAGAATACTACATCTGGAACTTCATCCTTACGGGCAACGGACAAAGCCCCTGGGGCTGGCGACAGAACGCCCTTATCCAGGTGGACGAGCAGCAGAAGACCTACCGACTGACACCTGAATACTTTGCCGTCAAGCACTTTGCAAGGTTTGTGGAACCCGGCAGCCGCATGGTGGCTTACAAAGCCAGCCGAGAGACGCCCGTCATCGCCTTCGTCACACCAGGCGGAAAGCGCATCATCATAGCTGGCAACTTCGCCTCCGAACCAAAGCCCATCAGCGTGAAACTGGGCAAGCGACATCTCGCCTCCACACTCCCGCCCCACTCCTTCCACACCTTCGTGGAGAAAAATAAATAAGCATTTATTTTAATCTTCGGCTGATTTTCACTACCTTTGTGCCCATTATTGTGTATTACAAAGGTAAAAAAGATGATTAGAATAGCCGTACAATCGAAAGGGCGACTTTTCGAAGACACCATGAACCTGCTTGCCGAAGCCGGCATCAAGATTCCCGGAAGCAAGCGCACGCTGCTGGTGGAGAGTACCAACTTCCCCATCGAAGTGCTGTACCTGCGCGACGACGACATCCCCCAAAGCGTGGCCACGGGAGTGGCCGACCTGGGCATCGTGGGACGCAACGAACTGGAAGAGCGAGGCGAGGATGCCGACATCATCCGTCCTCTGGGCTTCAGCCGTTGCCGTCTGTCGCTGGCCATCCCAAAGAACGAGGACTACACGGGACTCGAATGGTTCGAAGGACGAAAGATTGCCACCAGCTATCCCAACATCCTGCGCCGATTCATGCAGGAGCGAGGCATCCAAGCCGACATCCATGTCATCACGGGCAGTGTGGAAATCAGTCCGGGCATAGGATTGTCCGACGCCATCTTCGACATCGTCTCGAGCGGAGGTACCCTGGTGAGCAACAACCTCAAGGAAGTGGAGGTGGTCATGAAGAGCGAAGCCCTGCTCATCGGCAACAAGAACCTCTCCGAAGAAAAGCGCCAGACGCTGAACGAACTGCTCTTCCGCATCGAAGCCGTGAAACAGGCCGAGGACAAGAAATATGTGTTGATGAACGTTCCCAGCGAAAGCCTCGACGCCATCATACGCGTCTTGCCTGGCATGAAGAGCCCCACGGTGATGCCCCTGGCCACACCCGGATGGAATAGTGTCCACACGGTCATCGACGAGAAGAGCTTCTGGCAAATCATCAGCCAACTCAAGGATCTGGGAGCCGAAGGCATCCTGGTGATTCCTGTTGAGAAAATGATTCTCTGACCCCCTCTCTGATTACTCCAAGAAATGCTGACCACAATTAAATATCCCCAGCCAAACGAATGGGAAGCCTTGCTCAAAAGGCCGGTGAAGGATGCCACACAGCTCAACGAGACGGTGGCCCGGGTGCTCCGCGACGTGCGGCAGCGTGGCGACGAGGCTGTACGCGATTACGAGGCCCAATTCGACCACGTTGAACTCTCCTCACTTGCCGTAAGCGAGAGCGAAATGCAAGAAGCCGAGACCCTGGTGAGTGACGAACTGAAGCAAGCCCTGCTGCTGGCCCATAAGAACATCCACACCTTCCATTCGGCCCAGAAATTCAAGGGAGAGCCCTGCCAGGTGGCCCCGGGAGTCACCTGCTGGCAACGCGCCATCCCCATCGAGCGCGTGGGACTCTACATCCCCGGAGGCACAGCCCCCCTGTTCAGTACCGTGCTGATGCTGGCCACCCCCGCCAAGATTGCCGGTTGCCAGGAAATAGTGCTCTGCACCCCTCCCGACCGCAAAGGCAAGGTCCACCCTGCCATCCTGGTGGCAGCCCGCATTGCAGGCGTCAGCCGCGTGTTCAAGATTGGCGGCGTGCAAGCCATCGGGGCCATGGCCTACGGGACAGAGTCTGTACCTAAGGTCTTTAAGATATTCGGCCCTGGCAATCAGTATGTGATGTGTGCCAAGCAACAGGTCTCGCTCCACGACGTGGCCATCGACATGCCGGCAGGTCCCAGCGAAGTGGAAGTAGTGGCCGACGGCTCGTCGCATCCCGCCTTTGTGGCCAGCGACCTGCTTTCGCAAGCCGAGCACGGGACAGACAGCCAAGTGCTGCTGGTAACCACCAGCGAAACACTCATCCCCCAGGTGCAAGCCGAGGTGGATCGCCAACTGGCCCTTCTGCCTCGCAAGGAGATAGCCCGCCAAGCCTTGGAGCACAGCAAGATAGTGCTGCTCAAGGACGACGAGGAGGTCATGCAACTCACCAACCAATACGCTCCCGAACACCTCATCATCGAAACCCAGAACTACAGGGAACTGGCCGCCAAAGTGGTGAATGCCGGAAGTGTGTTCCTGGGAAGCTTCACGCCCGAGAGTGCCGGCGACTATGCCAGCGGCACCAACCATACCCTGCCCACCAACGGCTATGCAGTAGCCTATAACGGAGTGAACCTCGACAGCTACCAGCGCAAGGTCACCTTCCAGGAACTCACCCCCGAGGGCATTGGCTCCATAGGCCATGCAGTGGAACTGATGGCAGAAGGCGAACAACTGGAAGCCCACCGCCGCGCCATGAGCCTGAGAATCGACTATATAGGAAAAAACAAGAAACCATGAAGAGTCTTACGGAACTGGTTCGTCCCAACATACAGCGGCTGACCCCTTACAGTTGTGCTCGCGACGAGTTTCGCGGCCGCAAAGCCAGCGTCTTTCTCGATGCCAACGAGAACCCCTATAACGCACCACTCAACCGCTATCCCGACCCTCTGCAGGAGCAACTGAAGCAGGAACTGGCCCAAGCCAAGGGCGTGCCTGCCGAATACATGTTCCTGGGCAACGGAAGTGACGAAGCCATCGACCTGGTCTATCGCGTCTTCTGCGAACCCGGGAAGGATAATGTGGTGGCCATCGCCCCCACTTATGGCATGTATGAAGTGTGTGCCAACATCAACGACGTGGAGTATCGCTCCGTCATGCTCGACAAGAACTTCCAGCTCGATGCCTCCCGCCTGCTCTCAGCAACTGACGAGCACACGAAGGTCATCTGGCTCTGTTCGCCCAACAATCCCACGGGCAACTGCCTGCAACGCAGCGAGGTGGAACGCGTCCTGCGCGAGTTTCCCGGCATTGTGGTCATCGACGAAGCCTACAGCGACTTCTCACACGAACGCCCCTTCCGTGCCGACCTTCCCCTCTACCCCAACCTCATCGTGCTCAACACCATGAGCAAGGCCTGGGCCTCGGCTGCCATCCGGCTGGGCATGGCTTTTGCCTCACCCGATATCATAGGCCTGATGAACAAGGTGAAATATCCCTATAACGTGAACCTACTCACCCAGCAGAAGGCCAGCGACATGCTACGCCAAAAGGGAAAGCTCCACGAGTGGCTTACAACCATCCTCAACGAACGCACCCACCTGATGCCAGCCGTAGCCGAACTGCCCCTGGCCCTGCAGGTCTATCCCACCGATGCCAATTTCTTCCTTGTGCGGGTGGCCGATGCCGACCGCCTCTACCACTACCTTGTGGAACGTGGCATCGTGGTCAGAAACCGCAATCGCGTGGCCCTGTGTCAGGGTTGCCTGCGCATAACCGTGGGTACTCCGCAAGAGAATTGTGAACTGCTTGCAGCACTCAGACAATACAAAGCATGAAAAGGATTCTATTCATCGACCGCGACGGCACCATCCTGCGCGAACCTGCAGACGAGCAAATCGACTCGTTCGAGAAGTTCCAGTTCGTCCCGGGAGCCATTTCGGCCCTGCGATTCATAAGCCAGCACACCGACTTCCTGCTGGTGCTCGTGTCCAACCAAGACGGACTGGGGACATCCTCTTATCCCGAGGCCGACTTCTGGCCCACCCACAACCTCATGCTCGAAATTCTGCATGGCGAAGGAGTGGAGTTCGACGCACAGCACATAGACTGTACCATGCCCGAGGACAACCGCCCGACACGCAAACCTGGCACGGCCATGCTCACGCCCTATATCGAGGGCGACTTCGACCTAAAGGAGAGCTATGTCATCGGTGACCGTGAGACCGATGCCCAACTGGCCCGCAACCTGGGAGCCAAGGCGCTCATACTGAGCGAACAGACCGACTGGGAACGCATACGGCAAATCGTATGTGCCGGAGAGCGCACCGCCCACGTCCGCCGCACTACAAACGAGACTGACATAGACGTGCAAATCAACCTGGACGGAGAGGGACGGGCCGACATCAACACGGGCATCGGATTTCTCGACCACATGCTCTGCCAGATAGCCCGCCACGGAGCCATCGACCTCACTCTGAGCTGCAAGGGCGACCTTCACGTCGATGAGCATCACACCATAGAGGACACCGCCCTTGCCTTGGGCGAATGTCTGCGCAAGGCCTTAGGCGACAAGCGTGGCATAGAGCGCTATGGCTACTGCCTGCCCATGGACGACTGCCAGTGTCAGCTGAGCCTGGACCTTGGCGGGCGACCCTGGCTGGTGTGGGATGCCGAATTCCATCGTGAACACATTGGCGACCTGCCCACCGAGATGCTCATGCACTTCTTCAAGAGCTTCTCCGATGCAGCCCTGATGAATCTGCACATCCATGCCCAGGGAGAGAATGAGCACCACAAAGCCGAGGCCATCTTCAAGTGTATGGCCCGGGCGCTCAAGATGGCCCTACGCCGTGATGTGGAACACATGCAGTTGCCTTCAAGCAAGGGTGTGTTGTGAGGAGTTGAGAGTTGAAAGTTGAGAATTATGCAACACTATCCGTCACAATTGCTCGAACGTGCCGTCGATGAGTTCTCGAAGCTCCCCGGCATTGGGTCGAAGACCGCCATGCGACTGGTGCTCCACCTGCTCCGGCAGGACGTGAGGGCTGTTGAAACCTTTGGCCAAAGCATCATACGCCTGCGCCAGGAAGTGAAGTTCTGCCGCCAATGCCACAACATCAGCGACACCGACCTGTGCGACATCTGTGCCAATCCGCGCCGCGACCACGCGACCATCTGTGTCGTGGAGAACATTCAGGACGTGATGGCCATCGAGAACACCCAGCAGTACCGCGGAACCTATCATGTGCTCGGAGGCGTCATCTCGCCCATGGACGGCATTGGCCCCAGCGACCTGCAGATTGCCAGTCTCGTAGAGCGCGTCCATCAGGGCGATGTCCGGGAGGTCATCCTTGCCCTCTCGCCCACAATGGAAGGCGACGCCACCAACTTCTACCTCTATCGCAAACTGGCCGACACGGACGTGAAGATAACCGTAATTGCCCGTGGCGTGGCCCAGAACGACGAATTGCAATATACCGACGAAGTCACCCTCGGGCGCTCTATTGTCAACCGAACCCCCTTTAACATTAATCAGTAATGACCTACGAATATATCCTACAAGTCCTTTCTCTGCTCAGCCTCTTGGCCCTGCCCTTTGCCCTGAGCAAGAAATCAATCAAGCGCACCCACCGCCTGGCCCTGGCCATGTGTCCCGTGGTCATAGGCGTGGCCTACGCCCTTGCCTTCAAGGGCAACAACGGCATCTTCATTGCCCTCATCGGCCTATGGGGCGTCTTCTTCGTCATGTTCAGCCGGAGAAAGGAGAATCATGACTGACCTCAGCATCATCATTGTCAGCTATAACGTCAGGCACTATCTCGAACAATGCCTGCGCTCCGTATTCCTGGCACAAGGTGACCTGGAGATGGAAGTGTTTGTCGTGGACAACGCCTCCACCGACGACACCTCCCAGTGCATACCTCTCCTCTTCCCGCAAGTCCATTACATCCAAAATTCCGAAAATCGCGGCTTCTCGCGTGCCAACAATCAGGCTCTGCGCCTGGCCACTGGCCGCTACCAGCTGCTGCTCAACCCTGATACGATAGTCACCGAAGAGACGCTCACGGACTGCGTCAGCTATCTCGACCAGCATCCCGAAGTGGGAGCCACCGGCTGCGCCATGTATGGTTGGGACGGCCGCTTTGCCTGGGAGAGCCGCCGCGGAGTACCTACCCCCTGGACCTCGTTCTGCAAGATTACCTGTCTCACTGCCCTCTTCCCCCACAGCCGCCGCCTGGGGCACTACTACATGCGCTATCTCGACCGCGAGCAGGCCAACTATATCGAAATCATCAGCGGAGCCTTCATGATGCTGCGCCACGAGGCCCTGCAACAAGTGGGACTGCTGGACGAGACCTTCTTCATGTATGGCGAGGACATTGACCTCTCCTACCGCCTGCTGCAGGCAGGTTGGAAGAATGCCTATGTCCCCACCCCCATCCTGCACTACAAGGGCGAGAGCACACAGAAGTCGTCCTACCGCTATGTCCACATCTTCTACGAGGCCATGCTCATCTTCTTCGACAAGCATTTCAGCCATCGCTATCGGCTGATTGCCCTGTTTATCCGCCTCGCCGTCTATTTGCGAGCCGCCCTCGACATGCTCAAGCGCCTCCTGCACCGACTGGGACGCCGCCTCCGCGCCTTGTTTCCCCAGCACCCAGGCAAGCCCGAAACATGTCTGCTGCTGGCCACACCCGACCACCAGTCCCAGATGAGCAGCATCTGCCAAGACAACAACTTCGTCCCGAGACTGTCCTATGGGGAAGGTGCAAACTATATGGTCTTCGACACCTCGGAATACACCTACGGCCAGATGCTGCGCCAACTCATCGGTCAAGCAGGCCAGGGAGGCCGCACAGCATTGGGCACCTACAACCCCGACACCCACACCATCATCCTGCCCTATGACATACTCCGTTGAACTACGCGACCTTGAGCCCGAAGACCTTGACCTCATCCATCAGATAGAGAACGACCCACAACTCTGGCCCTGGTCAGAAGACGCCCGTCCCTATTCGCGCTACGCCATCCGTCAGTATCTGGCCGAACAGCCTGGCGACATCTTCCGCGACCGCCAGCTGCGTCTCGCCATTGTGGCCGACGGCGAGGCCGTGGGAGTGGCCGACCTCACTGACTTCTCGCCCCGCCACCTCAGGGCCGAGGTGGGCATCGTGGTACTTCGCAGCCACCACCGCAAGGGCATAGCCACTCAAGCCTTGCAGAAGCTGGCCCAGTATGCCCACGATCGGCTCCACCTACGTTCGCTCTCTGCCTTTGTAGCAAGCGACAACCTCCCCGCACAGGGTCTTTTCCGCCGACTGGGCTATCATGAGGTGGGGAGCCTCAAACGCTGGATAGAGGGCCAGACCGACGCTCTGCTTTTCCAGCTTGTGATGGAATAAAGACCCAACCCTTCCTTCTCTACAGTTAAACGTTAACGCAAGCCTCACCTATATCAATCCTGCCCACGGGGGTGCCCAACCCCGAAGCCCTGATTGGACAAGGTGACAAAAAAGCTCCCCAGCCTCGGATGTGAGACTGGGGAGCTGTGCGTCAACTGTAGAGACGGTTCTTAGAACGTGAAGTTGTAACCGATGCGCAGCAGGTGATCCTTGTGGCTGCCGTCGTTGAAGAGACCGCCAAAGCCGTAACCGGCATACAGGCCCTTGTAGAGGTAAAGACCAACGGTGAAGTCAAGAGCAAAGCAGCTGGTGTTGCCATGCTTCCACATGTTGCCATAACCGAGGTCAAGGGCAGCAAAAGCCTTCATGTCAGGACCGAAGGTGGGCGAGAAGGCGCGTACGCCAGTCTGGATAGTGAACTCGTTCCAGTTGCCACCGTCGTTGTAGTCCAGAGCGTACTTCAGGTTGAGGACGTCCCAAGCTACATACTTGTTGAAGTTGTACTGAGCGCGAGCACCCAGTTCCCACTCCGAACCGATACCAGTCTCTACGGCAAAAGAGAGGCCCTTGTCGGGGTTCTGAGCCATCAGCGATGTTGCACTCAGCAACATTACTGCAACCATTGAAAGAATCTTTTTCATGTTTTTTCTCATTTTATATTGGTTAAACAATACTTAATCTCCTGAAACCGAATGCAAAGTTACAACTTATCAGGGAAAGAAGCAAACATTGAGGACAAAAAAAACGCCTGAGCGTCTCGCGACGATTAGGCGTCATTCATGAAAACAATCTTAACTTACCTTAAAAACTAACTAACTATCTTTTGTTGATGCAAAGGTACACGGTTTTTCATAACTGGCAAAGAAAAGGGCACCCGATTTCCGCGGATGCCCTTTTTTCTTGATGTATGTCAACCTGTCCTCTTAATTTCCGCTCTGGAACTCGTCGAGAAAGCGCACATCGTTCTCGGAGAACAGGCGCAAGTCGCGCACCTGATACTTGAGGTTGGCAATGCGTTCGATGCCCATACCGAAGGCATAGCCGGTGTACTGGGTGGAGTCTATGCCGTTGGCCTCAAGCACAGCCGGGTCCACCATGCCGCAGCCCAGAATCTCGAGCCAGCCCGAACCCTTACACATGGAGCAACCCTTGCCACCGCAGATGGTGCAAGAGACATCCATCTCGGCCGAAGGCTCGGTGAAGGGGAAGTAACTTGGGCGGAGACGTATCTGGGTGTCGGTGCCAAACATTTCCTGAGCAAAGAGCAGCAACACCTGCTTCAAGTCGGCAAACGACACATTCTTATCTACATACAGCCCCTCCACCTGATGGAAGAAACAGTGGGCACGGGCGGATATGGCCTCATTGCGATAGACCCTCCCCGGGCAGATGACACGGATGGGAGGCTGCTGACGTTCCATCGTACGTGCCTGCACCGAACTCGTGTGCGAGCGCAAGATAATGTCGGGATGGGCCTCAACAAAGAAGGTATCCTGCATGTCGCGCGCGGGATGGTCGTCGGCAAAGTTCATCGAGCTATAGACATGCCAGTCGTCCTCCACCTCAGGCCCTTCGGCCAAGGTAAAGCCCAAACGGGAGAAGATGTCCACAATCTCGTTCTTCACAAGTGTCAACGGATGGCGCGAACCCAGGCGTACGGGATATGGCGTGCGGGTGAGATCGACATCATCGCCTGCCACCTCTGCCACCTGCAGGGCATCGCGCAACTGGTTGATGCGCTCAAGGGCTGTATTCTTCAGTTCGTTGAGCCGCATGCCCACCTCCTTCTTCATCTCGGCCGGGACATTACGAAAATCAGCCATCAAGGCATTGAGCTCGCCCTTCTTGCTGAGATATTTGATTCGCAGGGCTTCCACCTCTTCCGCATTGTGGGCCTGCAGCGCATTTACCTCCTCAAGGAGGCTTTGGATTTTCTCTATCATAGTGAGTGTTATAAAAATCTTGGCAAAGATACAAAATATTTGTGAATTGGCAGTTGTCAATTGTTATTTGTTTTGTACCTTTGCATAAAATTAGTTGATGAAACAAATGACGGTGGTACGAAAGGTGGCCGTTGCGAGTGTGCTGACACTTGTACTGACAGCAGTCTCTTGTGGGCATGGGAACACAAGCGCAGAAGGAGAAACGACCGACACCCTGCAAATGGAAGACTCACTGGACGAGGACACAACCGAGTTCCTGGCTGAGCTGGACGACGGGCTCTCGCTTGGCGAGCGCGAGATAGAGGTATTTGGCGACTTCATCTTTGCCTTCACCCACAACGGGCGCTTCCAAGCCGAGCGCATACGTTTCCCCCTGCATGTGGTGGAGCTCGATGGCTCGGAGGATGCCATACGGAGCGGGAAGCGATTCCGCAGCGAGTTCCAGCTGCCTGGCAACGACTACTACACTCTCATCCTGGGCAACCGCTACCAGATGGATGTCTTCCAGAACGACAGCATGCTCACCCACGTAGCCCTGCAAATTCTCTCCACGGAGGACATGACAAGCCTCAACTACAACTTCCGTCGCACCGACGGCCGGTGGTATCTAGAAAGCCGTACCCACACTCACATCAACCCACAGATAGTGGACTTTATGCACTTCTACCACCAGTTCGTCACCGACACTGTCTTCCAGCAAGACAGGCTGGCCCAGCAGGTGGCACTCACGATGGACGATCCCGAAGACGGAGAGGAGGGCATCGAGGGAACCATTGACCGCGACCAGTGGCCCGTCTTCCGCCCCGAAATGCCGTCTGGCCAGTTTGTCAACATCGATTTCGGCCAAGTCATAGCCCATCCCCACCGCATCCTGCTGCTCAAGTGCGGCATCTCGAACAGTATGATGGACATCTTCACCTTCCAGCAGAACGAGGGTCAATGGAAACTCACATCTTATGAAAATTAAGGAAAACCAGAATCTGAGACATTTCAACACCTTCGGCATCGATGCGAGTTGCCGGCTGATGGTGGAGTATGAGAGCATCAAGGACCTGCTCAGCTTCATCAAGGACATACGTTTTCGCAACCTGCCCCATCTTCACATCGGAGAAGGCAGCAACCTGTTGTTCCTGAAAGACTACGACGGCGTAGTGCTGCGGTCGGCCATCAGACAGACACGCCAGCTGCAGAGCGACAGACCTGACGAAATCCGGCTGCAAGTGGGCGGTGGCCTCAAGTGGGACACACTTGTGGCAAGCACACTGCGACATGGGTGGTATGGACTTGAGAATCTCTCGCTCATCCCCGGCACCGTGGGTGCAGCTGCTGTGCAAAACATCGGAGCCTATGGGGCAGAAGCGGGAGATTTCATTGAAAGCGTAACGTGTATCAACCTCCAGACCGGAGAACGCCGGACGTTTGCCCACGACGAGTGTCATTACGCCTATAGGCACAGTTATTTCAAATCGGCCGAAGCATGGGGCCAATGGGCTGTGATATACGTCAACCTGCGCCTGTCGCGCCATTTCACGCCCAACCTCAGCTATGGCCGACTGCGCGAGGAACTCGAACACCGCAGTCTGAAGCCCGAACAGGTTACCCCTCAGCAACTGAGAGACATCATCATCGACATCCGGCGCAGCAAACTGCCCGACCCTCGCGTGCAAGGCAATGCGGGCAGTTTCTTCAAGAATCCCATCGTAGGGCGTGACGTCTATGAAAAACTCGTGAAGCACTACGAGCGTGTACCTCATTTCGAAGTTGACGATACACACGTCAAGATTCCTGCGGCCTGGCTCATCGAGCAATGCGGATGGAAAGGAAAGTCCATGGGAACTGCGGCCGTGCACGATGTGCAACCGCTCGTGCTGGTCAATCTGGGCGGAGCCAAGGGACGTGACATCGCAGAACTGTCAGAAGCCGTTCGCCACGATGTGAGCGAGCGTTTCGGCATCGACATTCAGCCCGAAGTCAATTTCATTTAAACAACATTCACAGGCTTGCCGACAAGGAAACGCCGGAAGTTGTCAGTAGCCACACCTATGAGGCGCTGACGTGCCTCGCAACTTGCCCAGGCAATGTGGGGAGTCAGTTGGCAATGGGGAGCCGAAAGCAAGGGATTGTCGGCACGGGCAGGCTCCTGGCTCAGGACATCAGCACAATAGGCACCCAAACGTCCGTCACGCAAAGCCTGCGCCACATCGGCTTCCACCACCAAAGGTCCCCGCCCCGTGTTGATGAGTATGGCCGTCGGTTTCATCAAGGCCAGTGCAGAGGCATCCATCATCCCCTCTGTTTCCTTCGTGAGCGGACAATGAAGCGAAAGCACATCGGCCTGCCTAAGGCCCTGCTCCCACCCCACTTTCTCAATGCCATCGGGCAGCACATCCTGACTGGTAACAGCCAGCACACGCATGCCGAATGTCTGAGCTACACGAGCCACCTGACGCCCGATGTTGCCCATGCCACGCACTACAAACGTCTTGTCTTGCAATTCCGTGAGTGGCGTGTCCATCCACATAAAGTCGCGGCTGCGGGCCCAAGCCCCCTCGCGATTGGCACGGGCATAGTGGGCCACGCGGTTAGTCACATTCAACAAGTGGGCAAACACCATCTGTGTCACAGAGGCCGTGCTGTAGGCAGGGACGTTAGTCACCGTAATGCCACGCTCATGGGCCGCATCGACATCCACCACATTATATCCCGTAGCCAACACACCAATGTAGCGAAGACGAGGCAGTTGGCCGATGACCTCGCGTGAGAAGACCACCTTGTTTGTCAGCACGGCATCGGCTTCGCGACACCGTTCCACCACTTGGGAAGCCGGCGTGAAGTCGTAGGCTGTAAGGGAAACATCAGGAAACTGGGCCAGTTCGCCCCATGTGAGGTCTTCATGTATGACGGGATAGCCATCGAGAATAACAAGATTGGTCATATAAATGAAAGATGTATAAGTTTATGACTGACGGGAAAAACGAGCCAAGAGGCGACGGAGCCGATAGCGCAACCACTGGCCAGCAACATGCAGGGCATAGGGAACAGAGCGATGGAAGGAACGATAGACCTGTCGAAAATCCTCACGCACGCGGGCGCGTTCCTCTTCTTTCAGCTCACGAAGGCGGGCAAAGCGCAACCAAAGGAGGGAGAGATAATTGTGCCAGCGAATCTGTTCATATGCATCGACCACGTCATGCGCCACGTTCTCATTCTCGAGCGTGCGCTGCAAATCCAGATTAGCCATCATGTGCAGAAAACGGTCGGCCGAAAACTGGGTGGTACTGCTCTTTTCATGACGACGCCAGTAGTATATGCCCTCACACAGACGCACCTCGCGGCTATGCAAATAATGGAGCCGGCACGTGTTGTCGTCACTATACAGGCGATAGTGCGTGTCATAAGGGTAACGCAAATGCAACTCACGTCGCACAAGGCAAAGCCCATGTATCTTCCATCCCAGGCTCCGCCGGAAAGCCTCCTCCCCACTCAGATAAGGAACAGAGAAATCGAGGGGAAAAGCCTCCTCCCTTCCGCTCTCCTGCCAATGAAGCATAAGCCGGAAGAGCACACAATCAGTCTCTGGCCAATGGCGGAACACATCGACAGCCGCCTGAAGGGCATCGGGCGAAAGCCAGTCATCGGCATCAACCATCGTGATGAACTCCCCCCGTGCTTGCCCAAGAGCTATGTTACGAGCCACGCCCTGTCCCTGGTTGGAGGGTTGGCAAAACACTCGCAGACGCGAATCGCTGGCCTCCCACCGCTTAAGAATGGAGAGCGAAGCATCGGTGGAGGCATCGTCAACAGCCAATACTTCCACACGAGTAAATATTTGATTCCGGAGCAACGAAGCCAAGGCCTCATCCAGATAAGGCGCGGCATTATAGACCGACATCAAAATAGAAACAACAGGCGCAGCCATCAGCAACCAAACTTATTTCGAATCTTCTGCACGATAGGTACCGAAGGCGAGAGCATTCTCCAGGAGAACAGCAGTGAGGCTACAAGGCAAAGCCCACTAATGACGAACTTCCACACTGAGGGGGCAAACAGGCAGGCCAACAACGTTATGCCAAGCAAAAAGGCCTGAGGGAGGAGCAGGAGAAACGTGCGCCAACGCATACGGAAATGGTAGTAGAACCCATAGACACAGGAAATCATCAGCAAGTCGAACAAGGACAACGCCGACAAGGCTATACCAGCCCCAGTCAGTTGCATCCGCGAGTAAGCATAGCAAAGCAAAATGGCAAAGACCACATCATAGATGCTCTCCATGATGAGATACATCCACGAATCGCCCTTGGCCAGTGATATGTAGGCAATGGGGGTGGCAATGGCCTTGAAGAACATATAGAATACGGCACATAGCGCCATTGTCGTAGCCGGCAAGAACCTGCTGTCATAAAGCAAACTGATGATTTGCGGCATGAACAGGGCAAAAACAATCATGATGGGGGTGATGAGCAGCACGCAGACGTCTATCTGCTGGTTGATGGCATGATTGAGCCGGAGGGTATCGTGATTGACACTGGAAAGGCGCGGGAAGAAGTCTGTGTCAACTGCCCGGAACACCATGCCCGCATAGGTGACCATGAGACCAAAGCCTACGGTGTAGAGCCCAATGACACTGTCGTCGCCCAGATACTTAAACACCTCACCCGTAGCCATAGCCCCCGCTACGCCCGCCAGCACATAAGGGATGCCTATGCGAATCAGAGGCCAGCCCTCACGCACCACATTAAGCGAGAAGATGCTTACACGATAACGATAGAGCTGGACAGAGAAATAGAGATGAATGAACGCTGTGGCCCAACCGCACAATACCAACGAAAGCACTATACCACGGAAACCGAAGAGGAAATAAACGGGAACCGTGAACAGCAATGTAGAAAAGGCCGAAATAACCTCGATGAACGCCACCGTCCGCAATCGTCGCAAGCCTTTGAGCAAGGCACACTCGACAGCTTCAATGGGCAACGATGCCACGAATAGGGAGAGAAACATAATCTCCATCTGGTGCTGCTCGCCTGCTGAGAAATAATAATCATTGAGCCACGAAGCGAAAAAGAAGCAGATGGCTCCTGCCACAAGTGCCGACCAGACGCTCCACGTTCGGATGACACCCACGAAATGGCGCAATTCCTCATCGGTACCCTCCTCATAGAGTTCAGAAATCTGCCGGACGGCATAGAACGAGATTCCCAGATTAGTCCAGGCATTGATGACATCCGAAATATTGAGGAAACGCTTGTTCAAGCCCATGCCGGCTTCGCCCAAAAGTTTTGCCGTAAGCTTGTTACGGAGCATGGAGACAAGGATTCTCAATCCCTGCACACCACCAAAGACACCGGTATATTTCAGCACATGCCGATAACTGTCGTCCTGTTCTCTCTTCTCCATAATTGTCTGCAAATATACGAATAAAATGAGGATTGAAGATTGAGAATTAAGAATTATTTTGTACTTTTGTCCCAAATACTCTCTAAATATGAAAAAACATTTCTTTTTACTTTTATCCTGCCTTTTGGCTGGCATTTGCAACATTCAAGCTGAGGACAATAGCATATACGACCTCATTGAAGGCCATGACTACTATATCTTCAACACCTACTATGAGCGTCCCTTAGGTGCAAATGCCGACCTTTCGCAGCCGCGTCTTGTAAACTACCAAAGCGGGCAGGACGAACAATATCTGTTCACCGCAACGAAGGCTTCAACCGCTGGTTATTTCACCCTAAAGCATAAATCAAGTGGGAAATACATAACTGCAAGTACATCAAATAGCTATAGTGTATCTCTAAGCGCAACCGCAGGCACAGGAAATGCCGCGCAATGGAGAGTGCGACCTGGCTCAAACGGCCAACTGGTGAGCCTTAGGGACAAGGACGCCGCCTTGGGTGTGGACACTGAAGAAAGTGGTGACTACATCGGTGTGTGGTACGACAAGTCGCAAGACACAGAGACCAGCCGTTTCTTCATTTTCGAGAGTGATGGAAAGGGACTGGAATCAAGCCGAAAGAACTGGATTCAGAAAGAATTGAAGAATGTGGCTGACTACATTCTGCAGGAAGTGCAATGCACGGGCTATCCCGTCTTCTATCGCAATCGCCTGACAGCAAGTGCCCAGACGGCAAGTGAATGGTTGGAGAATTCAAACACGATGAGCGAAGCCCAACTGCAGGAGAAGGCCAATAACCTTCGCGACTCATTGGGTATCATGACCAGCTACGAAAGTACCGTCTTGCTCACAGCCACGGAAATGGCCTCAATGGGAGACACCTTCTCTTTGGGACTGAGCGACTTTACATTATCAGAGAGCTATCCCGAAGATTCAGTCTATGTACTCATCCGCAACAAGGAAGGTCGAGGCGCCCGCTTTGCCATTAGAGAAAGCGGCAACTATGCATTTGTCTATCAAAATGCCCAAATCCGAATTTATAAGGATGGGCAACTCAGTCAGACCTTGCTCACCAACTTCGTTCCGCAGTTGACCGCACAGGGCACCGAAGCCGAATGGACCATCATACGCAAGAGTCGCATGGGCAGCGGTCTGCCCGAATTGCTCAGTTCATCTAAGGCCGTCACGACAAGTGGAGAAATCACCGTGGACAAACACGGCAACAACACCCGCACCGTGGTCTCGCTCACCAATACGACCATGGACCTGGAGGGACAAATCGACTTCCACATCATTTCCGAATCCGCGCCGCTGACCAAGTGCAGCATCAACCTTGTGGGCGATCAAGCATGGCTAATCTTCGACAACACCTTGCCCTCCGATGTCATCAACAACTATCTCTCACAAATCAAGATAAACGGAAAGAAGGCCAGCGAAGGCACCAACTGCCGAGTAGCCATCTATCTCAACGGAGCATTGGTAATGCCATACTCCACCCAAGATAAGGTATTCACTGGCTACGAAGGAGAACAATACTCGGGCTCGGAAATGAAGTACGGAGTGGGCATGCACAAAAACATCGCCAAGAATTGCAACCGCATTCGCTCGTTCCGTCTGAAACGAGGATACATGGCCACGCTGGCCACAGGCCCTTCGGGCAGCGGATACAGCCGCGTCTATGTGGCTGACCACAACGACATCGAAGTACCCGTCCTTCCTAAAGCACTCTATGGGCGCATCTCAAGTATCACGGTCAAGAAGTGGCAATATGTAAGCAAGAAAGGATGGTGCAGCACCACATCAAACAGCGCCATCGCTGCCGAAACAAAGAAGATGCGTGCCACCTGGTTCTACACTTGGAGTGCCGACCGGAAGTCCACCTACGACACCGAGTACATACCCATCCGGCAACATCTCTATTGGCCCTCCATCTCGCAGATTGCCGGCCACACCGATGCCACAGCCTGCCTCTCGTTCAACGAACCTGAACACAGCGAACAGCACACCAGCGACAAGTGTTCCTGCGGCGGGGTCATCTCAACCTGGACGGCCTGCACCAAAACACCTGATTTTCTGGAAACAGGCATGCGCATAGGAAGCCCTGCACCCACCGACGCCTCATGGCTGAAGGAATACATCGGGCATTGCAACGACATGGCCTACCGCTGTGACTTCGTGGTCATCCATTCCTATTGGGGCACCAATGAAGCGGCCAATGCACAAGCATGGTACAATCAGCTGAAGAGCATCTACAACAACACGAAGCGCCCCATCTGGATAACCGAATGGAACAACGGTGCATCGTGGACCACAGAGAGTTGGCCCAGCGGCTACAGCGATAAATTGGAGAAGCAGCGCAAGGCCATCAAGGAGATTCTAAATGTACTGGACACCTGCTCGTTCGTCGAGCGCTATGCCATCTACAACTGGGACACCTATTACCGAGCCATGATCAACTGGGATGACGGCAACGTATTGCCGGCAGGAAAGGTCTATCGCGATTCCAAATCGGACTTTGCCTACAATGCCAACGTCCAGTTCACTCCTGTCTGGTGGACTCCCTCACTGAAGACACCTTCACTGAAGACCGCCATCAACGAGGCCGATGCCTCACTCGCCATCACTGTTGTCAACCCCAATGGCGACCTCACGGATGTGCTCACGCTGCAGCGCTACAATGAGTCAACGGGTCAGTGGGAAGACTACTATACCGAGACACAACGCTATCTGTTTGACAACGACACGTTGCAATACACGTTCCCGATTTCCGACTTCGACACGTCCAATGGGCAGTTGCGCGTCTATGTGCGACGACTCATGGGCGACGAGGTGACCAGTCTCGATGCCACGACCGGATATGTCGTAAATCCCAACATACAAACCAACAGCAAGTCTGCCGTAGAGGGCTGGGAGCTGCAAAAGAGTGCATCGGCCGGTTTCACCAAAGGCACTGGAGACACATATCTGGAGGTATGGAATGCAACAGCTGCCGGCATGCAGTTCGACTATTACCAGGACATCAACGACCTGCCGCAAGGCATATACGAGCTCTCGGCTGCGGTCTTCAACACTTCCGACAATGTCTCCGATGCCAAGGTCAATGGGGCCGTTGTTCTCTATGCCCAGGCCGACACCGTACAGTATCTCATACCCGTTACCGAGGACCACGAAATCGACTACGACAAGCGACTGACCATCCATGGCATTGTGGTACTGAACGGAAAAATGCGTATTGGCATCAAGAATCTGGGAGAGATGGGGGCCAGATGGGCTGGCGGTGATGAATTTAAACTCGTTCGCACAGGCGACCTCGACAACGACAGCCACCGGCAATATATGCTTGCTCGCCAAAAGGCCGAAGAGTTTGCTCGCGCCCACTTTTTCAAAGACGGAAGCGATGCCTCGGCTTATGTCATCAACCCTGCTTGCCAGCGACAAGACGATTATGGGTGGACAGTCACCAACTCGGGCACGAACACTGGCGAGGCAAGTGACGGACTGTCGGGCAATGCCTATTGGAATCTCTGGAAGGGAAGCGCCTTCACCAGCACGATGAGTCAGGACATCACCTTCCTGCCCGAAGGCCAATATGCTGCTACAGCCTTGTTGCGAGGCAATGATGCTGCTGACATCACGCTTACCGCATCCGTTATCAAGGCTGACGGCACCGAGGCTGACAAAGCCACAGAAAAGATTATCCCAACAGGCAACACCTCTGCCACCGATTCGCCTTACAAGAATGGTTGGCTGCTGGCCGAAACGCCCTACGTCAATATTCGTCCGGGCGACACTCTCCGGCTGACCATGAATGCCAACATCACTGGCGGAAGCGGTTGGTGGAGTGCCGATGATTTCGGACTTCAGTGGCAATACCTGCCTCCGCTCCCAGACGGGATTGGAATAATTAAGAATGAAAGGCCAGGAACTATACATGAAATCTTTGACCTGAGCGGACGCAAGATCACCATTCCCACGAAGAAGGGAGTGTATATAGTCAACGGAAAGAAAGTTGTAAAATAGTATATTTCCTTCCCCTCTCGGGGAGAAAGGAAGGGAGCTTTGGCTTATGAAAATATTGCTTGTAGGCGAATACAGCAATGTCCATTGGACTTTGGCCGAAGGGCTACGGGCTCTTGGTCATGAGGCCATTGTGGTAAGTGACGGCGACCATTGGAAGAACTATCGTCGAGATATAGACCTTCGACGCAAAAGCCTTAGGCCTTTCGACACTATACGCTATATCTTACAGGCCAAATGCCTATGGCCTCGACTCAAGGGATATGATGTGGTGCAACTTATCAACCCCGTCTTCCTTGACCTGCGCGCCGAGCGCATACTCCCCTACTACAAGCAACTGCGCAAACAAAACGGACGTGTCTTCCTTGGTTCCTTTGGCATCGACAAGCCCTGGGTGGAAGAAGGTCTGAAGCCCGATACCTTCCGCTATAGCGACTTCTACCTGTTCGGACAGCGTCGCGACAATGCCGACACCCAACAAATGGTAGCCGACTGGTTGCAAGGTCCCAAAGGCGAACTCTTTGACTACATTGCCTCCGACTGCGACGCCATCATCGCAAGCCTCTACGAGAACTATCGTTGCTGCCTGCCCAAATATGGCGAGAAACTCCACTTCATCCCCTTCCCCATTGCTTTGCACAACACCAAAGCGCCCGATGAACAGGAGGGAGGGAATGACACTCACTCTCCCATCAAGTTCTTCATTGGCATACAGCAAAAGCGTTCGGCATACAAAGGCACCGACATCATGCTACGCGCCTTGGAACGGCTGAAGGAGAAATATCCCGACCAAATGGAAATACTCCGGGCAGAGAACATACCCTTTGCCCAATACAAGCAAATGATGGAGGGGAGCCATGTCCTGCTCGACCAGCTCTATTCCTACACCCCAGCCATGAACGCCCTCCAAGCCATGGCTCAAGGTCTGATTGTGGTGGGCGGAGCTGAACCCGAACACTACGACCTCATGGGAGAGACCGAATTACGTCCCATCATCAATGTTCTGCCTACCGAAGACGATGTGGTCCGGCAAATAGAGGAACGACTCCTTGCTCACCCAGAAGCCATTTCCCAACTCTCCCGGGATAGTGTCACCTATGTCCGTCGGCATCACAATCCCATCCATGTGGCCCAGCTCTACCTTAAAGCATGGAGAATGTAGCCCTGCACAAAGGAAAAGTTTCTGTAAATATTTCCACGGGGGGTTGTCATCTTCCCCCTACTTTGGCACAGCTTTTGTATGTGGCACAATTAGAAAGTTTTTTTGGATATGATGATAAGCAAGCGATTCTCCCCTGAAGTTACTGCCGTGCTCTCCTTGAGCCGCGACGAGGCACTCCGTCTCTATAATGACAAAGTGACACCCGCCACCCTATTGCTGGGCATCCTGCGCCAAGGGCAAGGCAATACTTTGGAAGTGCTACACCAATTAGGAGTGGACATCGACCTGTTACGCCACCGGTTGGAACAGGTCGCATTGAAGCCCGATGGGCCCATGCCAAGCAGCACCGACGAGATTACACTCGACTCTGCATCTAATCGGGTGATGAAGCTGACCATACTTGAAACTGTGGTCACGAAGAGCGATGTCATTAATGTTGAGCATCTCATGTTGGGCATCCTGCGTGAGGGCAACAACGAAGCAGCGCAGGCACTTGGCGAGCAGAAGGTAACCTATCAGAATTTCATCCGCACACTCTATCCCGAACGTGAAGTGCAGGACGGCTATGGCTTCACTGAAGACGAGGATGACGAGGACACTGGAGGTGCCTCGGCACAAACCGGCAATGAGACCGTCACTGCCCAACAGCAACCTGGCGATCAGACTCCCGTACTCGACAAGTTTGGTACCGACCTGACAATGGCTGCCAGCCGACATTTGCTCGACCCCGTAGTGGGACGTGAACGTGAAATAGAGCGTGTCGCACAGATTCTCTCACGACGGAAGAAGAACAATCCCATACTCATCGGCGAACCTGGCGTAGGCAAAAGCGCCATTGTAGAAGGTCTTGCCCAGCGCATTGTGGAGCATCGCATCTCACGCGCCCTCTGGGACAAACGTGTGGTTGTGCTCGATTTAGGCGCCGTAGTGGCTGGCACGAAATATCGCGGACAATTTGAGGAACGCATGCGGGCCATCATGCTCGAACTGCAGAAGCATCCCGAGGTGGTCATCTTCATCGATGAGATTCACACCCTCATCGGCGCAGGTTCTGCTGCCGGTACCATGGATGCAGCCAACATGCTGAAGCCCGCCCTCTCGCGTGGTGAAATCCAATGCATCGGAGCCACCACCATCGACGAGTATCGCAAGTCCATCGAGAAGGACGGAGCCTTGGAACGCCGCTTCCAGAAAGTAATGGTGAGCCCCACCACGACAGAAGAGACACTGCAAATTCTGCAGAACCTCAAAGGCAGATACGAGGACCATCACAATGTCACCTACACACCCGAGGCGCTTGAGGCCTGTGTACGACTGACCGAACGCTACATTAGCGACCGTGCATTCCCCGATAAGGCCATTGATGCAATGGACGAGGCTGGTTCGCGGGCTCACATCATGAACATCCCCGTCTCACACGACGTAGAGTTCATGGAAAAGCAAGTTGAAGAACTCGAAGAACTGAAGCGGCGTGCCATCAAGGCCGAGCAATATGCTATGGCTGGCGAATACAGTGACCAGCAAAAGACATTGTCGATTGCCCTTGAACAGAAGCGAAAAGAATGGGAAGCCTCGCTGAAGGACGAACGTGAGACTGTGGGCGAGGAGGAGATTGCCAACGTAGTGTCCATGATGACGGGCATACCCGTGCAACGCATCGGCAGTGAGGAGAATGCACGCCTGCGTAACCTTGGCAACACACTGAAGTCTGAGGTCATCGGTCAGGACGAGGCCATCGACAAACTGGTGCGTGCCATCCAACGCAGTCGCATCGGACTTAAAGATCCCCAGAAACCCATCGGAACCTTCATGTTTGTCGGCCCCACAGGAGTCGGCAAAACCTACCTTACTAAGAAACTGGCCGAAGAAATGTTCGGCACGGACAAGGCGCTCATTCGCATCGACATGTCGGAGTATGGCGAAAAGCACACCGTCAGCCGCATGGTGGGCGCGCCTCCGGGCTATGTAGGATACGAAGAAGGTGGGCAGCTCACCGAGAAGGTTCGTCGCCAGCCCTACTCCATCGTCCTGCTCGACGAAATCGAGAAGGCTCATCCCGATGTATTCAACATTCTCCTGCAAGTGATGGACGAAGGCCGACTGACGGATGGCAACGGTGCCACCATCGACTTCCGAAACACCGTCATCATCATGACCTCGAACTCTGGCACACGCCAACTCAAAGATTTTGGCCAGGGCATTGGGTTCGCCACATCATCTGACCTCAGTAAAGACAAGGAATACGCTCGGGGTATTGTACGGAAGAGCATCAACAAGCAGTTTGCTCCCGAATTCCTCAATCGTCTCGACGACATCATCTTCTTCGACCAGCTATCGGAGGAAAGCATCAAGCATATCGTCGATATTGAGGCACGCCCGCTCACAAAGCGCATTGCGGAGATGGGCTACACGCTCCAACTCACAGAGGAAGCCAAGATGCTGTTGGCCAAGAAGGGCTATGATGTGCAATATGGTGCCCGCCCATTGAAGCGTGCCCTGCAAACCATGCTCGAAGACCCAATCTGCGAACTTCTCATGAGCGACAACGCCCCCAAGGAGGGTGCAGCACTCACTGCAACTTCCGAAGGCGATAAGATAATTGTTAATTATTAAAAATACATACTATGCAGAAAGGCAATATTGGGGTTACCACAGAGAACATCTTCCCCGTCATCAAAAAGTTTCTCTATTCAGACCACGAGATATTCATCCGCGAAATCGTTTCTAATGCCATCGATGCCACCCAGAAACTGAAGACACTGGCTGGCAAAGGCGACTTCAAAGGCGAACTGGGCGACCTGAAGGTCACCGTCAGCATCGACAAGGAAGCCGGCACCATCACGGTCAGTGACCGCGGCATCGGCATGACTGCCGAAGAAATTGACAAGTACATCAACCAGAT
>DGUV01000002.1:190-351 GCA_002395775.1 Prevotellaceae bacterium UBA4301 | reverse complement strand
CTACTCCAGCTTCATGGTCAGCAAGCGCGTGGACATCATCACCAAGAGTTACCAGGAGGGCGCAGTAGCACAGAAATGGTCGTGCGACGGCAGCCCCGAATTCACCCTTGAGGAGTGCGACAAGGCCGACCGCGGAACCGACATCGTCATGCACATCGACG
>DGUV01000002.1:0-135 GCA_002395775.1 Prevotellaceae bacterium UBA4301 | reverse complement strand
TGCACATCGACGACGACTGCAAGGACTTCCTCGAGAAGAACAAACTCGAAGGTCTGCTTCACAAATACTGCAAATTCCTGCCCATCCCCGTAGCCTTCGGCAAAAAGACGGAGTGGAAGGACGGCAAGCAGGTGG
>DGUV01000073.1 GCA_002395775.1 Prevotellaceae bacterium UBA4301 | reverse complement strand
CACGCTGCTCGTGGATGTTCCAGAAAATGTAGATGCACACGGCGTTCATTCCCAGCGATTTGCACATCTTTATTCGATGCTCCCAATAGGGTCTTGGGATGCGCGGGTAATGGACTTCGGCAGCCTTCACCACGAAGGGTTTTCCGTTCAGTAGGAACGTCTTGTTCCCGACTCCGAATGTTTCGGTTTTCTTGGCTGCATCGGCCGATGTGCAGAGCACGGCAAGCAGCGCAAACATGATGATGCGTAGGGTTTTCATAGCAGAAAAGTTAATTATTTTCGACAAAGATACGAAAAAAATCATAATTCACAATTCACAATTCACAATTATTAGTAACTTTGTAGCGAGAAAACTTAATGACGCAAACCCATGACAATGATTAAATGTCCGGAATGCCGCCACCACATCTCGTCGATGGCCAAGGCATGTCCTGAATGTGGTTGCCCCATCGACCCCGCGTGGGCAGAGGCCGAAGCCAAGAAGGAACTGGAAAAACTGGACGAGGTGCCCTTCACCGTGGAAGCTGATGGTGAGGAGATAGTTACCTCCGAAGACCGTACCCCCAAGGCCGAAGAGCCTGAGCCCGAGAGGCAGGAGCCGCACAAGGCTGAGCCTGCCCCGCAGGTCGCAGAGCCTAAGGAGGCATCGGCTACAGGTTGGTTTGTGGGCATCGTAGTGCTGCTGGGCCTGATTATCGGTGGCCTGTACTTCTATGATTACCGTTCCAATCAACTGCGTGAGGAGCATGCCTACGAACTGCTGCAGGACTGCTCCAACCCAGCCTTCTACGACGACTTCATGGCCCGCTTTCCCAAGAGTAAGTATATCGACGACGTGCGTCGTCGCTACAAGGTGGTTGCTGCCCAGCAAAACGAGTGGCAGCGTCTGGTGACTCAGGGCACGCGCGACCAACTGCACGCCTTCGTGCGCCAACATCCCACCAGCCCCTATGTGAAGATGGCGCAGGACCGTATCGATTCGCTCGACTGGGCTTCGGCCAAGGAGTCGCACAAGTTGGAGGCCGTCACCCACTATCTGGCCGTCCACCCCGATGGCTTCTACATCGACAAGGCTGAGATTCTGCGTCAGCAGTTGGAGCGCGAGAAGGCTCAGGCTGAGGCTCGCAGGGCTGCTGCCTGCCGCGATTCGTTGGCTCGTCTCGACTCGCTTAACTCCATTTCGGTCTCCACCTCCACTTCGTCTCCCGTTTCCATTTGAATTGATTCCATTCTCCCAGAATAAGTAAAGGGCGGACACCTCATCGGTGCTCGCCCTTTCCTGTTGTATGGGGGGTGACGTTCTAAGTTATTAGTACACGAAGAGGGGATAGTCCTTCATCAGTTCGTTCACCTCGTGACGCACAGCGGCAATGTTCTCTTCGTTTTCGAAGTCGTTGAGCACGCGTTCGATGAGTTCGGCTATCTTCACCATCAGCGGCTCCTTGGCTCCGCGGGTGGTTATGGCCGGTGTGCCCAAGCGGATGCCTGAGGTCTGGAATGCCGAGCGAGAGTCGAAGGGCACCATGTTCTTGTTCACCGTGATGTCGGCGTCCACAAGAGCCCTCTCGGCCTGTTTGCCGGTGAGGTCGGGATACTTCGAGCGTAGGTCAACCAGCATGGAGTGGTTGTCGGTTCCGCCCGATACGATGTGGAAACCGCGCTTCATCAGTTCGTCGGCCAGCACGCGGGCGTTGGTCTGCACCTGCTTGGCCCACTCCTTGAATTCGGGTTGCAGGGCTTCGCCGAAAGCTACGGCCTTGGCGGCAATGACGTGCTCCAGAGGACCGCCCTGAATGCCTGGGAATACAGCACTGTTGAGCAGGGCCGACATCATTTTGACCTCGCCCTTCGGAGTGGTCTTGCCCCAAGGATTGGGGAAGTCCTTGCCCATGAGGATGATGCCGCCACGCGGACCACGAAGGGTCTTGTGGGTAGTGCTGGTCACGATGTGGGCATACTTCAGGGGATTGTCGAGCAGACCTGCGGCAATGAGACCTGCGGGGTGGGCCATGTCAATCATGAGCAGGGCGCCCACCTTGTCGGCAATCTCGCGCATGCGCTTGTAGTCCCATTCGCGACTGTAGGCCGAACCACCACCTACGATAAGCTTGGGCTTGTGCTCCAGAGCCAGACGTTCCATCTCGTCGTAATCGACGCGGCCTGTCTCCTTATTGAGGTCGTAACCGACGGGGTGATAGAGGATTCCACTCGTGTTCACGTGGGAACCGTGACTGAGGTGGCCTCCGTGGTCGAGGTTCAGGCCCATGAAGGTGTCGCCTGGATTCAGTACGGCCAGGAAGACGGCGGCGTTAGCCTGTGCACCGGAGTGGGGCTGCACATTGGCATACTCGGCTCCGAAGAGCTGGCAGACGCGGTCGATGGCCAGTTGTTCCACCTGGTCAACCACCTGACAACCACCATAGTAGCGCTTGCCGGGATAACCTTCGGCATACTTGTTGGTGAGGATGGAGCCCATGGCTTCCATCACTTCGTCACTCACATAGTTCTCGGAGGCAATCAGTTCGATACCGCGCATCTGGCGCTGGCGTTCGGCCTCAATCAGTTTGAATACGGTTTGGTCGTTTCGCATGTTATTTTGGGTTATTGTTTTTTGACTTAAAGGTCTCTAAGGACTTTAAGGACATTAAGGTCTTTAAGGTCACTTTTCCACCATCTGCACGTCGTCGAGCGGGATGATGGTGTTGCAGTAGTGGCACATCAGGGCGCGACGATCTTGTCCATGGACATGGAAGTGGGTGAGCATGGGCTCGTTGTTGGTGATGCACTTTGGGTTGGCGCACTTGACTATGCCTCGCAGGTCGTCTGGCAGGGCCACGGTGCGCTTCTCCACGATTTCATAGTCGCGGATGATGCACAGCGTCAGGTTGGGGCAGATGACTGCAAGCTGGTTAAGCTCCTCGTCGGTAAAGAACTTGTCGGCAATCTTGATGATGCTCTTTGTGCCCAGTTCCTGGCTTTGCAGGTTGTAGCCAATGGTCACGGCCGTCTTCATGTCCTCCAGGTGGAGCAGGTTGACTACGGCAAAAAGCTTCTCGGCAGGGATATGGTCGATGACGGTGCCGTTCTCGATGGCGGCCACCAGTAGTTGCTTCTTCATTCTATTATGGTTTTGTCGTTACGAATGTCGTCGAGGGTGATGCCCAGTGCGTCGCACAAAAGGGCTTGGCGGGCATATAGCCCATTGCGGGCTTGCTCGAAATAGTAGGCATGGGGGTTCTCGTCGATGCTGTACTCGATTTCGTTGACACGGGGCAGGGGATGGAGAATCTTCATGTTGGGACGGGCCTTCGAGAGCATGTCCAACTTCAGCAAGTAGCGGTCCTTCACGCGTTCATACTCCATCAGGTCGGTAAAACGCTCTCGCTGGACACGCGTCATGTACAGGATGTCGGCACCTGAAATGACATCGGCATTGAAGTCCGTGTGCTCGACATAGCGAATGCCGTGTTCGCGGCAGAACTGTTTGTATATTTCGGGCATTGCCAATTCTTCGGGTGCAATGAAATGGAAGGTGGGGCTGAAGTGGTACATGGCCGTGAGCATGGAATGCACGGTGCGGCCGTACTTCAGGTCGCCTACGAGGAAGATGTCCAGGTTGTCCAGTCGGCCCTGCGTCTTGTAGATAGAGTAGAGGTCGAGCATTGTCTGCGAAGGATGTTGGTTGGCGCCGTCGCCAGCATTCACGATGGGCACGGGGGCAATCTCCGAGGCATATCGGGCTGCACCCTCCAAGTGGTGGCGCATGACGATGATGTCGGCATAGTTCGACACCATCATGATTGTGTCCTTCAGAGTCTCACCCTTGGTGCCGCTGGTGACTTTGGGGTCGGCAAAGCCAATGACACGTGCCCCCAAACGGTTGGCGGCAGTCTCGAAAGACAGACGCGTGCGTGTGCTGGGCTCGAAGAAGAGGGTGGCAACGATGCGTCCTTCCAGTAATCGGCGGTTGGGGTGTTTCTCAAACTCTTGGGCCATTTGGATAAGATATTCTATCTTCTCCCGGCTGTGGTCGGCAATGGTGACCAGACTTCGTTTTTCCATACAAAATGAGTTGGATATGTTTTTTTGCGTGTCAAAATTAACTTATTTTATGGAACCATGCAATTCTCGCGCGCAATACTTTTAATAAAAGTGAAATTTTGCGTTAATCGCTTGATAAAGTTCTCTTTTTTTCATAACTTTGCACTCTTCAAAGTCTTTGATAAGAGATGCGTAAAAAAGTAATGACAACCCTGTGGGCCTTGTTCTTCGGCGTAATCGCCGTTGTGGCCATAACTTTTGGTTTGATTTCGTGTGGTGCCATAGGATACATGCCCGACCTGCAGCAACTTGAAAATCCTGTTGACAAGTATGCAAGTCAGGTCTTCTCGGACGATGGTGCCTTGCTGGGCACGTGGAGCTACAGTCGCGCCAATCGCATTTACACCGGCTACGACCAACTTTCGCCTTACCTCATCAAAGCCCTGGTGGCAACGGAGGACGAGCGATTCTACGAACACAGTGGCATCGACTTCAAGGCCGTGATGCGTGCGGTGGTCAAGCGCGTGGTCATGAGGCAGAAACAGGCAGGTGGTGGCAGCACCATCACCCAGCAGCTTGCCAAACAGCTCTATAGCGCAAAGGCCGGCACCATCTATGAGCGTGCCATGCAGAAGCCTATCGAGTGGGTGATTGCCGTGAAGCTGGAACGCTATTACACGAAGGACGAGATTATCACCATGTATCTCAACTACTTCGACTTCCTGCACAATGCCGTCGGTATCAAGACCGCCGCAAAGACCTATTTCAACAAAGAACCCCGTGACCTGAATCTCAACGAGTGCGCCACCTTGGTGGGCATGTGCAAGAATCCCTCGCTCTTCAATCCTGTCCGCAGACCTGAACAGTCACGCGGCCGTCGCGATGTGGTGCTCGACCAGATGGTGAAGGCCGGAACGCTGACAAAGGCAGAGGCCGATTCGTGCAAGGCTTTGCCCATAGAACTGAACTTCCATCGCCAAGATCACAAGGACGGCCACGCCACCTACCTGCGCGAATACCTGCGCACCATCCTCACGGCCAAGGAACCCATACGCTCGAACTATGCTTCATGGCAGGACCAGAAGTACTATGAAGACTCATTGGCTTGGCGCAACGACCCTCTCTATGGTTGGTGCAACAAGAACATCAACAAGAAGACAGGCAAGCCCTATGACCTCTATCAGGACGGTCTGAAAATCTATACAGCCATCGATAGCCGCATGCAAAAGTATGCCGAGGAGGCCATGCGTGCCCATGTGGTGGGCACCTTGCAGCCTCAGTTCAATGCCGAACGTCGTGGTTCAAGCAAGGCTCCCTACGGAGCTGGTGTATCGGAGGCCGACGTGCGCCGACTGCTGGCTCGCGCTAAGCGCCAAAGCGGCAGATACATCAAGATGAAGGCCGACGGATGCTCGGATGCAGAGATTGACAAGGCCTTCTCCACACCCGTTGAGATGACCGTCTATACGGCTCACGGCGATGTCGATACGCTGATGACTCCCATGGACTCCATCCGTTACTACAAGGGATTCCTGCGCTCCGGATTTATGTGCATCGACAATGCCCGGGGCTATGTGAAAGCCTATGTCGGCGGACTCGACTATGCCCACTTCCAGTACGACATGGTCAGTCAGGGGCGCCGCCAGGTGGGTTCAACCATCAAGCCCTTCCTCTATGCTATGGCTATGGAGAACGGATGGACCCCCTGCGATGTGGCTCCCAACGTTCAGCGAACTTATGGAAATTGGACTCCGCGTAACGGCAGCAGGGCCCGCTATGGTCAGATGGTGACACTGAAATGGGGACTTGCCCAAAGTAACAACTGGATTTCGGCCTATCTGCTCAACTCCATGAATCCCGTACTCTTCGTGAAATACCTCCACAAGTTCGGCATCAAGAACCGCAATATACAGCCCTCGTTGGCCCTCTCCCTGGGACCTTGTGAAGTAAGTGTTCTGGAAATGGTTACTGCCTATACCACCTTCCCGAAGGGAGGTACGCGTGTGCAACCCGTGTTCGTGACGAAGATTACCGACTCGGAGGGCAACATACTTGCCGAGGTCAGCAGCCTGCAAGTGAAGAAGAACGAGCAGGATGAGACGGACACCCGCGAGGTGCTGAGTGAGGATGCCGCCTACAAGATGGTGGACCTGATGCAGGGCGTCATTGACAGCGGCACGGGCCGACGCATGCGCAACCGCTATGGCATTACTGCCCAGATGGGAGGAAAGACAGGTACCACGAACGACAACTCCGACGGTTGGTTTGTGGGTTACACCCCCTCGCTGACCTTCGGCGCATGGGTCGGTGGTGAAGAACGCGACATCCACTTCAACAGCATGTCCTATGGTCAGGGTGCTTCGGCAGCCTTGCCCATTGCGGCTCTCTTCCTGCAGAAGGTGTTTGCCGACGAGCGCCTGCCATACTCGCAAGAAGAGAAGTTCAAGTTCCCCGAAGGCTTCAGCCTGTGCAGCGGAGGCATCGTGGACGATGGCGAGACGGGCGAAATCATAGAGATGGTGGGCGAGGAGACGACCGATGGCCCGATGAATGACTTGATGAACTATTGATAATTAAGAAAAGACCCGAAATGAAATTTATAGCAATAATACCTGCCCGATATGCTTCTACGCGTTTCCCGGCCAAGCCCCTGGCCATGCTGGGAGGGCGCCCTGTCATACAGCGCGTCTATGAGCAAGTGAGCAAGGCTCTTGATAACGTGGTCGTGGCCACGGACAATGAACAGATTCTCCAAACCGTCCTCTCCTTTGGAGGAAAGGCTGTCATGACGCGTGAGGACCATAAAAGCGGGACCGACCGTTGTTTCGAAGCCTACGAAAGAGTGGGGGAGGGATGTGATGTGGTCATCAATGTCCAAGGCGACGAACCCTTCATCCAGCCCGAACAGATTCGTACACTCATGGCCTGCTTTGACGACCCTCAGACGCAGATAGCCACTCTTGTGAAGCCTTTTACGGAGGCCGACGGCTTAGAAGCTTTGCAAAATCCGAACTCCCCAAAGGTGGTGGTGAGCGACGACGGACGTGCCCTCTACTTCAGCCGAAGCGTCATCCCCTTCCTGCGTGGAGTCGGACCTGAACAGTGGCTCAGTAAGCACACCTTCTACAAGCACATTGGGCTCTATGCCTATCGGGCCGATGCCCTTCGCGAAATCACCCGACTTCCCCAAAGCACTTTGGAGAAGGCCGAGAGTCTGGAACAGCTGCGCTGGCTGGACAATGGCTACGTCATCCGTGTGGGACAGACGCAGGTAGAGACTATTGGCATCGACACTCCTGCCGACCTGGCACGGGCCGAGAAGTTCCTGAAAATGAGACAATGAAGTAATATAGACATGAGCAAGACACCGATATTGACACGAATTATAAGAAACAAGCGAATCATTTTGTTATCCTTGTTGGGAGCTTTCCAGCTTTCAACCCTGCAGGCCCAGAGCATAACCGTTGGCACCTACACCTATCCCGACGGGGCACAGTACCAAGGCGAACTGTTCAAGGGGAAACCTTGGGGCAAAGGCACCACCTCCTTTCGGAATGGCGATGTCCATCAAGGTGAATATGTCAAGGGCAAGCGCGAAGGCAAAGGCGTTTACCAGTTTGCCGACGGCGAAAAGTACGATGGCGACTGGCTGCAGGACCACCAGCATGGCAACGGTACATACTATTTCAAGAACAACAACAAATACGTTGGCCTCTGGTATCGCGACATGCAGCAAGGCCACGGTACCATGTTCTATTACAATGGTGACATGTACAAAGGCAATTGGAAGGAGGACAAACGCGAAGGCCTTGGCACTTACACCTATGCCAACGGAGCCTTTTATACAGGCACATGGGTGTCCGACCTGAAGCAGGGCAAGGGCAAGTTTGACTGGGCCGATGGTAATGTCTATGAAGGTGAATGGAAGAACAACCAAATGAGTGGACGCGGCACCTACACCTATGCCTCGGGCGACACCTATACGGGCGAATGGCTCAACAACATGCCCCATGGCCGAGGCATCTATGTCTATAAGAATGGTGACCGCTTCGAAGGAACCTATGTCAATGGCGAGCGCACGGGCGAGGGTATCTCCACCTTTGCCAATGGCGACAAATATACAGGCCACTACCTTAAGGGCGAGCAAGATGGCATGGGCACCTTCACCTGGAAGAATGGCTCCACCTATTACGGCCAGTGGAAAGCTGGTAAGCAGGAGGGCCGGGGCAAATACACCTGGAGCAACGGCAACACCTACGACGGCCAGTGGAAAGCTGGGCTGATGGATGGCGAGGGCGTGCTTCGCGAAGTGGATGGCGACAAGTTCAAAGGTTCGTTCAGCGAAGGCATGAAAGAGGGCCACGGAGTGCTGGAGGACAAGAACGGGGTGCGCTACGAGGGTGAGTTCCATCGTGACATGAAGGACGGCCCCTTTGTCGTGCGCGAAGGCACACATGTGCGCAAGGTCACTTATGTCCATGATATTGAGAACTGAAGATTCTAAATATATAAGAAAATGGCTACAACAAAGAAAGAAAGTACTGCAAAAAGCAGTAAGACTAAAGCCAAATCCACAAAGAAGGCTACGAAGAAAGGCACCAAGAAGGTTGCCGACAAGAAGGCTGTGCCTCAGGAACCAGAGTTGCGTCTCTTGCGCAATGACAAGTATCTGGCCGAGTATGCTGATGCCATCAAGGGACGCCATCAGTTTGCACTCGACAAAATCAATCACCTGACTCGTGGTGGAGAAATCACGCTAAGCGACTTTGCTGACGGCCATCTCTACTTCGGGCTCCATCGTCAGGCCGATGGTTCGTGGGTCATCCGTGAGTGGGCACCCAATGCCACGGCCATCTTCGTCATCGGAGACTTCAACAAGTGGCAGGAGAAGAAGAAGTATGCCATGAAACGCCTTCGTGGTACGGGCAATTGGGAACTGACTCTGCCAGCCGATGCCCTCAAGCATGGCGACCTCTACAAGTTCAGCATCCATTGGGACGGCGGTCAGGGCGAGCGCATCCCCGCTTGGGCTACTCGTGTGGTGCAGGACGACCAAACCAAGATTTTCAGTGCACAGGTGTGGGCTCCCGAACGTCCTTATCAGTGGCACGTCCGCAAGTTCCATCCCAACACCAGCCCCCTGCTCATCTACGAATGCCACATCGGCATGGCCCAGGATGCTGAGAAGGTGGGCACCTATCTGGAGTTCCGCGACAACGTGCTGCCTCGCATCGTCAAGGATGGTTACAACTGCATCCAGATAATGGCCATTCAGGAACATCCCTACTATGGCTCGTTTGGCTATCATGTGAGCAGTTTCTTTGCTGCCTCGTCGCGCTTTGGTACGCCAGAGGAGTTGAAGTCGCTCATCGATGCGGCTCACGAGCAAGGCATTGCCGTCATCATGGACATTGTGCACAGCCATGCTGTGAAGAACGAAACCGAGGGCCTCGGCAATCTGGCTGGCGACCCCAACCAGTACTTCTATCCCGGCGACCGCCACGAGCATCCCGCATGGGACAGCCTCTGCTTCGACTATGGCAAGGACGAGGTGCTCCACTTCCTGCTCTCCAATTGCAAGTTCTGGCTTGAGGAATATCATTTCGATGGCTTCCGCTTCGATGGCGTCACCTCCATGCTCTACTACAGCCATGGTCTGGGCGAAGCCTTCATGGGCTACGCCGACTACTACAATGGCCATCAGGATGACAATGCCATCTGCTACCTGACCCTGGCCAACGAACTCATCCACAAGGTCAACTCTTCGGCCATCACCATTGCAGAGGAGGTGAGCGGAATGCCCGGCCTTGCAGCTCCTTTCAAGGACGGTGGCTATGGCTTCGACTATCGAATGGCCATGAACATTCCCGACTACTGGATTAAGACCATCAAGGAACTGAAGGACGAAGACTGGAAACCTTCATCAATGTTCTGGGAGGTCAAGAACCGTCGAGCTGACGAGAAGACCATCTCCTACTGCGAGAGCCACGACCAGGCCTTGGTGGGAGACAAGACCATCATCTTCCGCCTCGTCGATGCCGACATGTATTGGCACTTCAAGATTGGCGACCAGAACTTCACCGCCAACCGAGGCATTGCCTTGCACAAGATGATTCGTCTGCTCACTGCATCCACCATCAACGGCGGTTACCTCAATTTCATGGGCAACGAGTTCGGACATCCCGAATGGATTGATTTCCCGCGCGAGGGCAATGGCTGGAGCCACAAATATGCCCGCCGCCAGTGGAACCTTGTTGACAATCCCGAACTGTGTTACCATTTCCTGGGTGATTTCGACAAGGCCATGCTCGAGGTGCTCAAGATGGAGAAGAACATCCAGCGTACTCCCATTGTGGAGATTTGGCACAACGATGGCGACCAGATTCTGGCATTCCAGCGTGGCGACCTGCTCTTCTTCTTCAACTTCAGCCCCAACCGCAGTTACGATGGCTATGGATTCATGGTTCGCCAGGGTGTTTACGATTATGTGCTCAACACCGACTCCCCAGCCTTTGGCGGCAATGGACTCAATGACGACACGGTTCGCCACTTCACCAACTACGATGCCCAGCTTGCCCGCGACAATAAGGGCTGGCTCCAGCTCTACTTGCCTGCCCGTTCGGCTTGCGTCCTCCGTCGCAGTGTGGAAGAATGAAGTATAGTCACCCCATGATACGTAGATTGGCACAGAGGCTTCCAGTCCTCTGTGCCCTCTACTTTGTGGTCTTTGCCTTTGTCTATCTGCTGCTTTTGCAGCGCGATGTACTGGCACAGGCGCAATATCAGTTTTCCGAGGGCGAGGAACTCTATCATCCTCTGGTGGGTGCTTCGCTCTGCACGCTGCTGCTCATGGGGTTGGGTGTCTTGCTGGCACGTTTCATGCATTGGCTCCCCTTGCGACTGAAGGCAGCTCCTTGGTTTCCTTCTTTCTTCTTGCTGGGGTTGCTCACCCATTGGCGTTTCCCACAATATGGCGATTTGGGAAGTTCTCCCTCATGGATTTACTTGGGAGTGCTTGTGGTGGCTTATGGCGTGATGCTCTTGCTGGGCGACATTTTCATGGACTCAAGCAAGGAACGCGAGACGGCCTCCACCTATGTCTGGCCCAATCTGTTGTTGTTGGCATTGTTCTCATTAGTGACCGTATCGTTAAGCAACACTGACGAACGGCTCCATCACACGCTCCGTTCTATTCGTCTGGCCGCAGAAGGCAATTATGACCAGATTTTGCTCATCGCCCACAATCAGCAACATCCCACCCGCCAACTCAGTGCAGCCACAGCCTTTGCGCTCAGTCAGCAAGGACTGTTGGGCGAACAACTTTTTGCTTATCCTCAGCCCTTTGGTGCCAGTGGCTTGTTGCCCCAGCGGGGTGACACCTTGCTTTTTGCCCCTTATGTCCGAAGCATAGGAAATCATCTGGGTTATCTGAAGACTGACCGCACCCCCGATTCCCTTTTCTATGAGGCTGCTTTCCGTCGGCCTCATGTGAAGCCGGCCCTGCGAAACTACTGGCTTTGTGCTTTGCTGCTCGACAGGAACCTTCCGGATTTCCGTTCCTCTCTGTTGGAGTCCGACACGCTTTCAGCCGCTTTGCCACGCCACTACCGCGAGGCTTTGCTCCTTGAGCAGCAGTTGCGTCCGTTGGCCTCCGATACGCTTGTCGATGAAGAGCTTTCGGCCTGTTTCCTTCAGTTCGACAGTCTTCGTCTGGTCCTTTCGGCCAATCCCGATGAGTGTGAGTTGCGTTGTCGCGAGCAGTTCCCAGGCACTTACTGGACATATTACTATTTCCCCCACAATCAGAAATAAGAAGGGCAGCAAATCAGGTTTGTTGCCCTTTCTGCTGCCCAAGATTTTTTTAGGAATCCGTAGTGGGTTATCTGCGGCCGCCTCCACGGCTGGCACCGCCTCCTCCGCGTGAGCCTCCACCCGAGAATCCGCCACCCGAACGTCCGCTGCTCATCGAACCTCCGCGACTGCTACCGCCAAAGCTGCTGCCCGACGAGCGCGAGGGAGTGCTTGAGAAACTGCTTGAACGTGAGGGCATGCTGCCGGAGGAACGCATGCTGCTTGAGCTTGACCTCATGCTGCTGCCAGAGGGACGCATGCTGCCGGAGTTGCTGCGCGAGGTGCTTGGAGTGGTGTAGTTGCCGGAGCGCACGGTGGTGCGGCTGCTCGAGCGCATGTCACTGGTTGTGCTTCGCGAACCTCTGTTGTTAAGTTCTCCAAGCGAGCCTCCACGGTTGCCCAAGCGAGAGCCATCGCTCCTATAACCTTCGGTGCGGCCTCCGCGAGTGTATGCGTCGCGGTTGGTGTTGCCCGAGCGGGTGTTGCCATTCATCTGGCCTTCGGGACGCTGCTGTCCGTTCATCTGCCCGTCATGACGGTTGCCATTGCCTTCGGGACGGAAGTTGTCATTCCTGTTGCGGCCAAACGAGCGACCACCGTTTCTCTCGGGGCGGAATCCTCCACGACCGCCACCAGGCTCACCATAGCGCTGACCGCCGTGCCCGTTGGGATGCCCAATCATGGAGCGGTGCATGCCGCGCAGACCTCCGTGCCACATGGGACGACGGTTGTGATAGAAGCCCGTCGAGAAGTAGAATCGTCCGTGGCCACCGCGATAGTCCCAGAAGATGGTGGGGCGATGATAGAAGTAGTAGCCGTGGGCATAGTGACGGAACACGGGGAAGTACCATCCGCCTGAGAGCCACCATACGGGGCGGAACAGGTAATCGACAGCTGCGAATGCAGTCCACTGCCAGTCATAGAGGATGTGGCGCAGGTCATCGTTGCGATAGGCCAGATAGCGTCCGTCCATGAGGTCGGCCTCGGTGTTCAGCGAGAGCAGATAGTCGAGGTTGATTTCGTAAGCATCGTTGTACTGCTGGTCGTTGAGGTTGAGCTCGTAGGCCATCTTGTCAGTCAGGTAGTAGGCTCGCTCGCGAGCAGTCTCGTAATCCATTGCGCTCAGGCCCATCCAGGTGCCAAGTGCGAGTACCAGAGTCATGAGATTTCTTTTCATAGTCGTAGGGTTTATTGGTTTATCTACGGCAAAGGTAGGCACTTTCTGCGGGGTGGCAAACGGATTTTCCCTATTCGCGGAGAGGAATTTTCCTATAGTTGGGCGGAAAACACGAAATGGCCTTCAAACCTATCCAAGGTTTCTGCACGGGGTTGGCCTTGGAACAGACCGAAGACTGCACTTCCGCTGCCCGACATGGCTGCATATACAGCCCCCTCGGCAAGCAACATTTCCTTAATGTCGCGAATGATGGGGTGCAGGGGAAACACACTCTGCTCAAAGTCGTTTGCGATGATGTTCTGCCATTCCCCTATGGGTTGCTGCAGTGCCCATCGCAGGTCATACTGTGGTTTCTTCGGTTTGATTCCCTGATAGGCTTCTCGGGTGGAGACTCCTTCGTCGGGCTTCACCAGCAACAGGTGCAACGATTCGGGCAGAGGGTCGGGTATGGCATGGAAGATATCGCCAATTCCCGTAGCCAGGACAGGCTGTGAGTACACGAAGAACGGGCAATCGGCACCCAGCCGTGCGGCCAGCCGTTCGAGTTGCGTGTCGCTCAGCCCCAGGTGGAACATCTGGTTCACCGTGACCAGTGTGGCTGTGGCATCGCTGCTTCCGCCTCCCAGGCCGGCTCCCGAGGGGATGTTCTTCACCAGCCTGATGCACAAGGGTGGCACGCTGTGCCCTTCGTCGCGCAACAGTTTCAGGGCCCGAATCACCAGGTTGTCGGTCGCGTCGCCTTCGAGTGGGATGCCTCCAAGCTGGAATTCATCGTCTTGTGCCTCTTCGATGCTGAGTTCGTCACAGAGTGGAATGGGCAGGAACACGGTCTCCAGATTGTGGTAGCCGTCGCTCCTGCGTTCGGTCACATACAGACCCAAGTTGATCTTTGCGCAAGGAAATACTTTCATATCAGCAGACAAAGGTACGACAATAAGTTGAAAGTTGGAAACTGAAAGTTGAGAATTATTTCGTATCTTTGCCAAAGATTATGATTACAAAGGCAAGAATTAAGCAGATTAGAGGGCTGGAACGCAAGAAGTGTCGTCTGGCCGAGGGCCTTTTCGTGGCCGAGGGTCCCAAGTTGGTGGGCGAGCTGTTGCAGACATCAAGGCCGGTTTATGTGGCCGCCATGGCAGAGTGGCTTAGGGACAACGAGGCGCATTTGCATGGAGTGAGCATCGATGTAGTGAACGCCGAGGAACTCCAGCGCGCCAGCCTCCTGCAACATCCTCAGCAAGTTTTGGCTCTCTTTCCCATCCCTGAGTCGCAGGTTCGCCTGGCCGATGTGGCTGAGCGCGAACTGGTGTTGGCGCTCGACGGCGTGCAGGACCCCGGCAATCTGGGCACCATTGTCCGTCTGGCCGACTGGTTTGGTATTCGCCATGTCTTCTGCTCTCACGATTCGGCCGATGTCTTCAACCCCAAGGCCACGCAGGCCACCATGGGGGCTTTGGCTCGCGTCGCGGTCCACTACATCAATCTCCCCGAGCAGCTCAGGCTTGTCGGCTCGCCGGTCTATGGCACCTTCCTCGACGGGCAGAACATCTATGAGCAACAGCTCTCCTCCTGCGGCGTCATTGTCATGGGCAACGAAGGGCGTGGCATAACGCAAGAGACGGCAGCTCTGGTGAGCCACCGCCTCTTCATTCCTCCTTATCCGGCCCATCGCACGACGGTCGAGAGCCTGAATGTGGCCATTGCCACCGCCATCGTTTGTGCCGAATTTCGTCGGGCTTAGTCTTCGATAGGGAATCCCTCTTCGGTTTCTTCCTTCACCTCGGCCTCTGCGGCGTATGACGAGTAGAAGGTCTCGTCCTCCTGCTCGTCGGGGTCGTCCATCGAGTCGTTGTCTTCCAGGTCTTCGTCGCGGTCGTCGGTGATGAGGTTTCCGTCTTCGTCATACTTCGAGTCGCTGTTGCAGCGCACCTTCTGAACGGGTTCCTTCTTCTTTGCAAAGATGGCCTCAGTCCATGTTCCCTTCTCAATCTCCAGCACCTCGAATCCCTGTGCCACCTTCTTCTCCAGCGTTCCGCCCTTGGCGTGGATGCGGCTCGTGGGCAGCTGGGTGGTCGATATTTCAAAGCTCGATTCGATGATGTCTTTAATGCTCAGGGGTATGCTGTCCCAGCCGCCGCCGAAGTTACGGTCGATGAGCTCGAGCAACATGGCAGCCGTGATGTGGCGCACGTTTTCGTAACTCAGGTCGGTGATGCGCTGGATGTACTTGCGACGCAGGGCCACGCGTCCCTTCTTCTCATCGGTGCGTGAGAAATGCACCCATCCCATCTTCTCATATTTGTTCACGTCGCGCTCGTCATCGGGGTTATAGTGCACCACTTCAAAGCAGAGACGAATGATGTTGAGCAGTCTTTCTTCCGACGTGGCAAAGTCTTCGTCGTTGCGGTCGCGTTCCCACAAACCAGCCACTTGCTCCTCATTCAGGCTCCAGACATTGTTTGAGTTCAAGTCCAGAATCGAATCCAACACCAGGTCAATCTTCTTTTTCTTAGCCATATTCTTTATTCCTTATTATATATTGTGGGCGCAAAGATACGATAATAAGTTGAAAGTTAAAAGTTGTAGGTTCTTTTTTTTGGAAAAGCTGCTAAGCCGAGTGGAAATTTGAGAATTATTTCGTACTTTTGCGCAGATGAAACGTTACTGCGACAAATTTCGCCTGGCTCTTGGGCTGTCCGTCATCGTTTTGATGGCCAGTTGCAGCGTTTCGCGCTTTATCCCCGACGGCGAGTATTTGCTCAACGACGTGAAGATGCGCACCTCCGACAAAGCCGTCTCCCCCAGTCAGTTGCAAGGCTATGTGCAGCAGCATCCCAATTCCCGGTGGTTCAGCGTACTGAAGGTGCCCATGGCTCCCTACCTGATGAGTGGGCGCGACACCACGAAGCGCATCAACCGTTTCCTGCAACGGGTGGGCGAGGCCCCTGTCATCTACAGTGAGGCCAAGGCCATGAAGACGCGTGAGAACATTGAAGCCGCCGTGCGCAACATGGGTTACCTGCGGGCCAATGTCGATCTGCTCGAGCGCAAGAAGGGATTCAAACTCAATGCCCTCTATGACATCCACCCTGGCGAACGCTACATCGTGGCCGAGATTGACGAGGACATAGCCGACGAGCATGTGGCCCAGCTCATCGACAGTGCGCGGGCCGAGTCCCGTTTGCACGTGGGCATGCCCTTCGACCTCAACGAGCTGGATGCCGAGCGTTCGCGCATCAATCGCCTGCTTCGCAATCAGGGCTACTATCAGTTCAACAAGGAGTTTGTCCGCTTCGAGGCCGACACCACGCTGGGCAACAATCAGGTAGCCCTTTCGCTGGTGGTCGATAACTATCGCTCCGTGCAGCAGCCCGAGCGCACTCCCCATCGCCAGTTCCGTGTCTCTGACATAGGCTTTGCCGTCGATACCTCTTCCCACAACCTGCTTCGCGAGAATGTCTTGCGTGTGAAGAATGCCATTCGCCCCGGCGAACTCTACAACGAGGCTCATGTCCAGGAGACCTATGGCAACCTTTCTGCCTTGGGGGCAGTGATGAATTCCACTGTGACCATGCTCCCCGACACTGCCGACTCCACCCGGCTGAGGGCCTTGGTGTCCGTCAGCACCAACAAGCGTCACTCGCTCAATGCCGAGCTTGAGGGCACCAACACGTCGGGCGACCTGGGGGCCGCCGTGGTGCTTTCTTATCAGAATCGCAATCTCTTCCGTGGTTCCGAGCTATTCAGCGTGCGTCTGCGCGGTGCCTACGAAGCCATCAAGAAACTCGAGGGCTACGAGGTGAAGGAGGGGAGTCGCAATCAGAACTACATCGAATATGGCGCCGAGGTCTCCTTGGCCTTTCCCGACTTCAAGTTCCCGGGCATAAGTCGCGACTTCCGCCGCAGCAGTCATGCGCTGAGCGAGATATCGCTCATGTACAACAGTCAGAACCGTCCCGAGTTCCATCGCCGAGTGGTCACTGGGGCATGGCGCTATCGTTGGAGTCAGCAAAACCGACAGCGGCAGCATCGCATCGACCTCATCGACCTCAACTACGTCTTCATGCCCTGGATATCCTCAACCTTCCGTCGCGACTATCTCGACGACGCCACGTCGCGCAATGCCATTCTGCGCTACAACTATGAGGACCTCTTCATCATGAAGTGGGGCTACACCTTCAGCTATAGTTCACAGCCCCTCTCCGGTGCCAATGGCAACTACGGCACCAATGCCTACAGCATCCGCTTCAGTGTCGAGACGGCCGGCAATCTGCTCTACGGACTCACCACTCTCTTTGGCACTAACCAGAACAGCCAGGGACAGTACACGCTCTTCAACATCGCCTATGCCCAGTATGCCAAGGGCGACTTCGATTTCTCCAAGAGTTTCCGCTTCTCGCCCGACAATTCCCTTTCCGTCCACTTTGGTCTGGGCGTGGCTTTCCCCTATGGCAACAGCAAGATTCTGCCCTATGAGAAGCGCTATTTCAGCGGTGGTGCCAACAGTGTGCGCGGATGGTCGGTCCGCGGGCTTGGCCCAGGTTCGTTTCAGGGCAGTGGTGGTCGCATCGACTTCATCAACCAGACGGGCGACATCAAGCTCGACATGAATCTTGAGTATCGTGCCCATCTCTTCTGGAAGATTGATGGGGCGGTCTATGCCGATGCCGGTAACATCTGGACCTTCCGTGACTATGCCGACCAGCCGGGCGGACAGTTCCGCTTCGACAAGTTCTGGCGTCAGATAGCCGTTTCTTACGGACTGGGCCTGCGACTCAACTTCAATTACTTCATCCTTCGTCTCGACAGCGGTATGAAGGCCATCAATCCGGCCTATTCCGATTCGCGTCACCACTATCCCATCATCCATCCCAATTTCAAGCGCGACTTCGCCCTCCACTTTGCCGTCGGTCTGCCGTTCTAAGTAGATGTCAAATGGCAAATGTCAAATGGCAAATGTCGAATGTGAAATGTCAAATGGCAAATGTGAAATGGTAAATAAGAAAGCCCCTCCGCTGTTGTTGCGAAGGGGCTTCCTTTGTACGCCCTCAGGGGCTCGAACCCTGGACCCATTGATTAAGAGTCAATTGCTCTACCAACTGAGCTAAGGACGCATCTTTCTTGTTTGCGAGTGCAAAGGTACAACCTTTTCCCGAATCTGCCAAACCTTTTCCTGAAAAAGTTTCAAAAAAGTTTCACTCTCCCTCCACCTCATATTCCAAGGCCAGGGGTTGGTTGCTCAGGCCCTGGGGCAGCACCACGGTGACAACTCCCTCTCTTTCAGTCCACTTCAGCCGTTGTTCTGTCTCCAGAACCACTATTTTGCTCCCTCTCTTCGGCTCATTGCCTTTCCACTCCAGGGTGGCGGGCAACTCTTCTCCTTCGGGCAGTGCCAGCAGGGCGAAGCGCTTTTTTCCGTCCTTCGAGGCCGTAAACCACAGGTTGCCTTGGTGGTAGTTGGGTGTTGTGGTGGTATTGTAGATGGCTCGGCCGTTCCTTTTAAGCCAGAGGCCTATTTGCTGCATGCGTTCTGCCGCTTCGGGCTGGATGGTGCCCTCGGCCGTCGGTCCTATGCCCAGCACCAGGTTGCCCCCCTTGGCCACCACCTCCATGAGGGTGTTCACCACCCTTTGAGCCGATTTCCATCGGGGGCGCGGCACCCAACCCCAGTCGTCGCTCAGTGGGATGCAGCTCTCCCAGGGATGAGTCATTTGTCTTTCGGGAATGGTGCGCTCGGGAGTCTGATAGTTTTCGTAGGGACCTCTGATGGTGCGGTCCACGATGATGAGGCCCGGCTGGTGGTCTCTTGCCATTTGTGCGATTCGTGGCATGTCGATGTCCTGCCCGTTCTCCTTGCACACCCATCCGCCGTCGAGCCACAGGATATCTACCTGTCCGTAGTGGGACATGAGTTCCTCAATCTGGCAGTAGGTGTATCGTTTGAACCGTTCCCAGCGTTCGGGATATTGGCTGATGGGATAGTTCACGTTGCGCCCCTTTGTGGGATAGACGTCCCACCAGTAGGTTTGAGCGTGCCAGTCGGGCTTCGAGAAGTAGGTGCCCGTCATCAGTCCGCGCTTCCTGAAGGTCTCGAGCACAGGCCAGAGGTAGTCCTTGCCGGCATAGTGGGCCGTGGTAAAGTCGGTCTGCTTGCTGTCAAACAGGCAAAAACCGTCGTGGTGCTTGGTGGTGAATATCATGTAGCGCATGCCAGCCTCCTGAGCCAGTCGTGCCCATTGGTCGGGCTGGAACTGTGTCGGGCGGAAGTCGCGTGCCAGTCCCCAGTACCATTGCTTGTATTGGTCGTAGGTCTGGGTGGTGTCGCGCCGAATCCAGCTCTCGTCGCAAATTGACCACGACTCCACAATCCCCGGCACCGAGTACAGGCCCCAGTGCAGTAGGATACCGAATTTCTGGTCTTGCCACTTGTGCAGTTTCCTCATGACGAGCGAGTCCTCGGGCCACACGTAGCCATCGTCCTGTTCTACGATGTCACCTCGCTTGGTCGGTTCGTCTGCTTGTCCGCTTGTCCATGTGCCCGACAACCGGATATCTTGCGAAGACGCACCAATCATGAAGTCGCAAGGCTCAGTTCCTACGATTCTGAAGGTGACGTCCTGACTCTTTCCTTGGGGAATAAAGATTCGTTGGAAATCAAATAACTGGCGTTCGGCCAGGACGATTCCCGTCTTGTTGCGTCGAACGTAGAGTTGAACCACCTCCTCGCCATCACGCTTTCCCGTGTTGGTTATGGTGCAGGAAATTTCCACACCCCCTCCTTGGGAGTAGGGAAGGGGAGAGGTCCTCAGATTACTATATTCAAATGTCGTGTAGCTCAGACCGTAGCCAAAGGGGTAGAGCGGTTGGGCGCTGCCGTCCACGTAGCCGTGTGCCAAGGGCCAAGGCCGATTGTAATACACGGGCAGTTGGCCCACGCTGCGCGGTTGACTCATGGGCAGTCGGCCCGCAGGATTGCAGTCGCCGGCCATCACGTCGGCAATGGCGCTGCCCCCCTGTTCACCGGGGTAGTAGGCCGTAAGCAGGGCATCGGCATGCTCGTCGGCCCAGTTCTTCAGCAGGGGGCGGCCTTCGATGTAGATGACCACGAGCGGTTTGCCTGTCAGTTTCAGGGTTTCGAGCAGGGCCTGCTGGTTGGCTGGCAAGTCCAGCGACAGGCGGTCCAGCCCCTCGCCGCTATCCGGGGCCCCTTCTCCAACTCCCCCCGTCGGGGGAAGGGCTGCTCCTGTATCTTTGAAATCCAGTGCGGAGTTCTCTTCGATATTCTGGGTTTTGTATCGACTGCTCGAACCACCCACAGCGGCAATAATGACATCGGCATTTCCTACAGAGGTTAATTGGAAACCCTTCTCCTGCAGCCCCTCCTTGATGGTGATGACCTTGCCCTCGGGCTGCGGAGCCGTGTAGTCGCCCAGTTGGGCATAGGGGTTGTCGGCATTGGGCCCCACGACGGCAATCTTCGCATTGCGGGATAGTGGCAGGAGGTTGTCTTTGTTCTTCAGCAATGTGATGCTTGCCCTTGCCACCTCGCGTGCCAGCCGTACATGTTCGTCATTGTGGACCACATCGGTCCTTGTCTCATCCACGTAAGGATGCTCAAACAGCCCCAAGTTGAATTTCACGCGCAGGATGCGGCGCACAGCCTCGTCCACCAGCGCAGTCTTTCCCTCCAAGTGTTTGGAAGTGTAGGCGCTTGCCCCAAGGTCGATGTCCACTCCGCACATGAGGGCCATCAAGGCCGCCTCCTGCAGCGATGCCGCCGCGTGGAGCGTGTTGTGCACCACATTGATGCTGTAGAGGTCGGAAATCACCATCCCCCCGAAGCCCCATTCCTGTCTCAGCACCTGACGCAGCAACCAGGGATTGGTGGTCGAGGGCACTCCGTCGATGGCGTTATAGGCTGTCATCACCCCCATGGCCCCGGCCTCGATGGCCTGGCGGAAGGGTGGGAGATAGGTGTGCTGGAGTTCGCGTTGACCCAAGTGTATGCCTGCGCCGTTTTGTCCGCCCTCGCCCATGCCGTAAGCCGCCAGATGTTTCACCACGCAGCGCCCCTCCATGCCCCTCACCAGTGCCGCACCCAGCGTTCCGGCCAGCATGGGGTCTTCGCCCATGGTCTCTTCCGTGCGGCTCCAGCGCGGGTCGCGACTGAGGTCGAGCACAGGCCCCAGCCCTATGTGGGCCCCCTGTGCCGTGAGTTCCGTCCGTATGGCCCTGCCCGTGCGCTCCATCAGTTCACGGGAGAAGGTTGCTCCCAGTCCCAGCCCCGTGGGGAAGGTGGTGGCCCCGATGGCCATGTGTCCGTGCGGTGCCTCCTCCAGTAGCAGCAGGGGAATGCCCAGTCGCGTCCCCTCCACTGCATGACGTTGCAGCTGATTGGCCCGTCGTGCTGCAGTGCGCGGCGTCAGTCCGTTGTCCAGCGTCCGCCCAGTCCAAGGGTCGGCACGCATCACGGCCCAGAGCGAGCCTATGCCCACCGAGTCCCCTCGCTCGTCGTATTCCCAACCCAGGGGGCACAGCAGTTGGCCCACCTTCTCCTCGGTGGTCATGCGGCCGAGCAAGTCTTCCACGCGTTCGTCCGTTGTCAGCGTCGCATCGCGATAGGGCTGTCCCATCGTCGCGCACGCGCACGCATATATAAATAGGTATAGCAGCAGGGTTCGTTTCATGGCTGTACGGTTGTCTCCACAAAGGTAGGAAAAACTTCCGATACCTGCAAGTTTTGCCTCTCCTTCCTATGTGCTACCCCTCCTTCGCCTATACTTATCTTCATAAAGATAGAAATCTTACAATAAATTCTGATTTTTTTTGTTTGCTTCCCAGTTAGTTGTAGAAGAATTTAACACTCCATTTCCAATTTGTTTTTCTCATAATTTATTTGTACCTTTGCAAAAAACTAAGAAGATGAAAGACTTTGTCAACGATTTCATTGAAATGGGGCTAATAGCGCTTTATGCGTTTTATGCTGTGACGATTGTTTGCTTTAATCGTACCAATGTTTATGTACACATTTATAAAGCGAGACAGATAAATCGGAATTTACATG